>NZ_JBHSBB010000009.1:22771-570563 GCF_042650325.1 Streptomyces polygonati
CGCGGCTCTCCGGAGGGGCCGCCGCCCGGCTCGGCCGGCCCCTGCCCTCCCGGCGGCGGCCCGGGCCCCGTACCGTGGGGTGATCAACGACCGCCGCCGAGCCGTGGAGGGCACTCCCCGATGGCCGAGTTCGACCTGCCCCTGGACCAGCTCAGGAGCTACCGCAGCAGCTCGGTGGAGCCGGCCGACTTCGACCGGTTCTGGGCGGACACCCTGACCGAGGCCCGCGGCCACGACCTGGACGCGCGCTTCGAGCGGGTGCGCACCGGGCTGCGTACGGTGGAGACCTACGACGCCACCTTCTCCGGCTTCGGCGGCCACCGGATCAAGGGCTGGTTCGTGGTGCCGGCCGGCACCGCCGAACCGCTGCCGCTGGTGGTCGAGTTCGTGGGGTACGGCGGCGGGCGCGGTCTGCCGCACACCCCGCTGCTCTGGGCGTCGGCCGGGTTCGCGTACTTCGTGATGGACACCCGGGGGCAGGGCGGCGGCTGGTCGAGCGGTGACACCCCGGACCCGGTCGGCAGCGGGCCGGCCGCCCCGGGCTTCCTCACCCGCGGCATCGAGGACCCGCACGACTTCTACTACCGCCGGGTCTTCACCGACGCGGTGCGCGCGGTGGAGGCCGCCCGCAGCCATCCGCTGGCAGACGCGGCGCGGACCGCGGCGGTCGGGATCAGCCAGGGCGGCGGCATCACGCTGGCCGTCGGCGGACTGGTGCCCGATCTGCTGGCCATCGCGCCGGATGTCCCTTTCCTCTGCGATTTCCCGCGGGCCACCGCGCTGACCGACCGCACGCCGTACCGTGAGGTGGGTCAGTACCTGTCCGTCCACCGGCGGGCCAAGGCGCGGGTGTTCGCTACGCTCGGCTACTTCGACGGGGTGCACTTCGCCGCTCGCGGCCGGGCCCCGGCGCTGTTCTCCACCGCGCTGGAGGACGATGTCTGCCCGCCGTCAACGGTGTTCGCGGCGTACAACGCCTACGCCGGGGACGACAAGCGCATCGACGTCCACGACTTCAACAACCACGAGGGCGGCGGCCCGTTCCAGCAGGCCAGCCAACTCGACTGGCTGCCGCGCCGGCTCGGCGCCGGACCGGCCGAGGGGTCCGGCGAAGAAATTCCGGACTGAATCCGGACCGAAGTGGAATACGTCCCCGCGGCGGGGGCAGGCGGGCGGCGAACAGTCGGATGAGTGCGAGGCGATGACGTGACCGCAATGGTTCAGCAGTCAGAAGGCACGGACGGTACGGCGACGAGCGAGCGGTGGCCGGCGGCGTCACAGGACGCGACCGGCGGGCTGCCCTGGATCGACGACGCGACGGGCGTGGCGCCGCAGGACGCCCGGGTGCTGTCGCGGCTCTTCTTCGACCGTCTCCAGGAGCTGGAGGAGGGAACCCACGCCTACAGTTACGCGCGCAACACGCTGATCGAGATGAATCTGGCGCTGGTGCACTTCGCGGCGGGCCGCTACCGCAACCGCCCCGCCACCGATCACGAGGAGATCGTCCAGGTCGGGACGATCGGTCTGATCAAGGCGATCGACCGCTTCGACCTGTCCCGTGAGACGGAGTTCACCACCTTCGCGATCCCCTACATCGTCGGCGAGATGAAGCGGTTCTTCCGCGACACCTCGTGGGCGGTGCACGTCCCGCGGCGTTTGCAGGAGCTGCGGGTGGAGCTGAGCAAGGCCAAGGAGGAGCTGTCGCTGCTGCTGGACCGGGACCCGACGGTCGCCGAACTGGCCGCGCACCTGGATCTGGCCGAGGACGAGGTCATCGAGGGCCTGGTGGCGGCCAACGGCTACACGGCCGGCTCCCTCGACACCCCCTACAGCGACGCGGACAGCGGCTCGGACGGCGAGGGACGCACCCTGGCCGACACCTTCGGCGCCTGCGATCCCGCGCTGGAGCTGGTGGAGGACCTGGGCAGCCTGGCCCCGCTGCTGGAGCAGCTGCCCGAGCGCGACCGCAAGCTGCTGCAGATGCGGTTCGGCGAGGAGATGACCCAGGCGCAGATCGGCGAGGAGCTCGGCTACTCGCAGATGCATGTCTCCCGGCTGCTCAGCCGGACGCTGGACAAGCTGCGGGCCGGGCTGTTCGCCCAGGCCTGACCGACACCGACTGATCGAACCCGACTGATCGAGCGTGACGGCCGTGACCCGGAACCCTTCCCGGGCCACGGCCGTCGCGCGTCCGCCCGGGGTCAGGAGCTGGTGACGTCCGCGCGGTCGATCGCAATGTTGTTGCCGCTGCTGGCGCCGTTCTTGCGCCCGCTGTTGGTGATGGTGAGGGTGTGGCTGCCGGCCGCGAGCTGCGCGCTGGTCCACACCGCGCCCGAGGCGTTGCGGGCGGAGGCGTAGTCGTCCACGTCCACCGCGGCCCCGCCGTCCAGGGACAGGGTCATGATGCCCTGGTCGACGTCGCGCACCGCGTACAGCACCACCTTGGTACCGGTGAAGCGGAAGCTCGCCTGGGCGCCGCCGACGTAGGACCAGTTCGCGGTCTGCTGGTACATGTCGGACACGCCGTTGGTGACGCCCCAGTTGGCGCCGTACTGGAAGTGGTTCGCGTCGGCGGGGTTGGTGGCGGTGCCGTCGACCGTCACCGTCTGGTTCACCGGTCCGGTGGAGCCGTTGCCCGGGGTGAGGGTGACGGCGTAGGCGTCGGCGCCGCCGGTGACGGAGACCGGTACGTGCAGGGTGCCGTTGTCCGGGGTCAGGTCGGTGTCGAGCACGGTCACCGGGCCGCCGCTGAGCGGGTTCTGGTCCGGGATGCGCTGGATCTTGGCGTGCACCTTGCCGTTCACGGTCAGCCAGGAGGCCGCGGCCAGGTTCTGGAAGTTCACCGTGGCGGTGCCGCCCTGGCCGGAGTTGTTGCCGATCAGCGCCTTGACCTGGTGGGCGCCGCTGTCGAGGGCGGCGGCGACCGCGGTGCCGCCGTTGGTGCCCGATCCGCCGAGCAGCTTGCCGCTGAGCTGCGCGTAGGCCTGGTAGACGTACCACTGGCCGGTGGGCTGGCCGCCCACCAGCAGGGAGTCGAGGGTGCCGGCGCCGCAGCAGTCGGTCCAGATGGCGTGGGCGGCGGCGCTGACCCCGGAGGCGGAGAGCCGGTCGAGGAACCACGCGGTGTAGGCGGAGTTCTGCTGCTGTGAGAACAGGTACTCGTTGATGGTGAGCGGCAGTTGGGCGATGCCGTGGGCGGACAGCAGGGCGCGGGCGTCCGCCGCGTCGGCCGCCGGGTCGTTGCCGAAGTGCCAGTTGACCACGTTCGGCAGCGTGTTGTCGGTCTTGGTCCGGCCGAGGAAGCCGTCCAGCCAGCCGTGGTTGTAGCCGCTGTAGGACGGGCCGACGATCGGGGCGGACGGCGCCAGCCGGCGGATCTCGCGGACCGCGGTGTCCCACATCTGGTAGTACTGCTCGCTGTTGACGCCCCGCTGCCAGAAGCCGGTCCCGTCGGGCTCGTTCCAGATGTCGTAGCTGACCGGCACCCCGGACGCCTGGACATCGCCGACCAACTGGTCGATGAACGCCTTCCAGTTGGAGCAGTCGCCGTTGTCGCACGGGTAGACGGTGTTGGACGGCTGGGTGGTGTCGGCGCCCCACACGTCGGAGACCAGCAGATGGTAAGTGGCGTGGTAGGCGGAGCCGGTGACCCGGCGGGCCTGGGACAGCGCCGAGTTGATCCGTATCCGGTAGCCGGAGCCGGCCGAGTAGCCGTCGCCCAGCCAGCCGCCGCCGGCGATCCGGGCGCCGCCGCCGCGGAAGAGCTGCGGCTTCAGCGGTTGCAGCAGGCTGTCGGCGGGCGCCGAGCCGTCCTGGCTGAGCCCGTAGAGGAAGCCGGAGCCGACCGCGGTGGGCGCGGCGCCCTGGCTGCCGAGGTCGACGGTGACGGTGGTGTCCGCCGCCGCGGCCGGTGACGGGCTGAGGGTGGCGGCCGCGAGCAGCGCGGTCGCCGCGGCGGCCACCGCGGTCAGTGCTCGGGCGCGCCATCGGGTGTTGAGGGGATTCATCGTTCCTCCCTGACGGAGATGAAGGGATCGGCCTGGTCACGTACGAAGAGGGGGACGGACTCCAGCGGGGCGGGGACGGTGACCCAGCCGCCGCCCCGGTGGACGGTGCCGGCGCCGTGCAGGGTCCAGTCGGCGCCGGCCGGCAGATAGACCCGGCGCTCGCGGGCCCCGGGCCGGACGACGGGGGCCACCAGCAGATCGCGCCCGCACAGGAACTGGTCGTCGATGTCCCAGCCGGTGGCGTCGTCGGGGAACTCCAGCAGCAGCGGGCGGATCAGCGGCAGGCCGCTGTCCCGGCCGGCCGCCAGCTGCCGGTGGATGTAGGGGCGCAGGAGTTCGCGCAGGGCCAGTCCCGAGGTCATGGCCGCCTCGGCGCGCTCGCCGTAGGACCAGATCTCGTTGGGGCCGCCGCCGACCCCGATCGGGCCGTGGAAGATCCGCGGTTCGCGGTGGCCGTGCAGCCGCAGCAGCGGGCAGAAGACCGCGAACTGGAACCAGCGGACCATGAGTTCGCGGTAGTCCTCGTCGTCCGGGTCGCCGCCGTGGAAGCCGCCGATGTCGGTGGTCCACCAGGGGATGCCGCTCATGGCGACGTTGAGCCCGGCCCTGATGGAGTCGGCCAGCGCCTCGAAGGTGGCGGGGATGTCGCCGGACCACAGCGCCACGCCGTACTTCTGGGAGCCGGCCCAGGCCGATCTGACCAGCGACAGCACCTCGGTCTCGCCCTGCTCGGTGAGGTGCTCGTGGACGCCGCGGGCGTGCTCGCGCGGATAGAGGTTGGCGACCTCCGAGCCGGGGCCGGCCGCGTAGCTGAGGTTGTGCGGGTGGCCTGGGCGCATCTCCGGTTCGCACGCGTCCAGCCAGAAGGCGCGGATGCCGAGCTTGTAGTAGTGCTCCTGCAGCCTGTCCCACAGTGCCGCGCGGGCGGCGGGGTCGGTGGCGTCGTAGAAGGCCACCCCGATGCCCTCGGGGGCCTCGTCGGTGTCCGGCCAGTCGCCGTGCTGGGTGACGCCGTTGTAGGTGGCCACCAGCTGCCCGGCGTCGCGCAGTTCGGCGTAGGCGGCCGACAGCGGGCTGACCGACGGCCAGACCGACACCGCCAGTTCGATGCCCAGCGAGCGGAGTTCCTCCACCATCCCGCGCGGGTCGGGCCAGTGGCGGCGGTCGAAGTCCCAGTCGCCGAGGTTGCGCCAGTGCAGGTAGTCCACCACGATCACCGACAGCGGCAGGCCCCGGCGCACGTACTCGCGGGCCACGTCGAGGAGTTCGGCCTGGTCGCGGTAGCGCAGCTTGCTCTGCCACAGTCCGGACGCCCAGCGCGGGAAGGCCGGGGCGTGACCGGTGGCGTCGGCGTAGTGCGCCAGGATCTCGGCGGGGGTGCGGCCGGCCGTCAGCCAGTAGTCGAGCTGCCGGGCGCGGTCGGCGACCCAGCGGGTGCCGTTGGCGGCGAACTCCACCCGGCCGACGGCGGGGTTGTTCCACAGGAAGCCGTAACCGCGGCTGGAGACCGCGAACGGGATGGAGACCTCGCCGTTGCGCTGCTGGAGCTCCTGCACCGTGCCCTTCTGGTCGAAGCGGCCGTGGCCGTGCTGGCCCAGGCCGTGCACCCGCTCGCCGTCGTAGGCGGCGAAGCGCTGCTCGATGCGGTAGGTGTCGCCGCCGGACGCCTCGAAGTGGCGGGCGCCGGGCCACCAGAAGTGCGGCGGCTCCTCGCGCAGCAGTTCCTCGCCGGTGTCGGTGCGCTCCGCGCTGACCAGGCCGTCGTCCGCGGCGACGGTGATACGCAGCAGCCCGTTGGTGAGGGTGGCGTGTGTGTCGTGGACTTCGACGACGGCGGCCGCGGCCGGCGGCGGTGCCTCCAGCGCGCCCGGCAGACCGTCGGTGACGCGGTGCACACCGGCCCGCACCCGGACGCTGTCCGGGCCCCAGGGCTCGATCTCCAGCACATGGTGGCCGTGGCGCCATCTCAGTCGGTTCGGGGTGCGGGTGAACACGGACGGCAAGGGGTCTCCTCGGTCGGGTGGATGGGCGGTCCGAGCGGGTGGGGCTCAGTCCTTGACGGCGCCGCTGGTGACGCCGGCCGCGACATAGCGCTGCGCGACGACCAGCAGGACGGCGGCGGGCAGGGAGGCGATGATGCCGGTGGCCATCACGCTGTTCCAGTCGCTCAGATGCGCGCCGATGAAGCGGTAGATGCCGACGGTGACCGGGGCCCGGTCGTCCTGCGTGGTGAGGGTGACCGCGAACAGGAAGTCGGCCCAGGCGAACAGGAAGGAGAACAGCCCGGCGGTGATCACCGCGTTCCGGGTCACCGGCAGGATCACCGACAGCAGGGTCCTGATCCGGCCCGCGCCGTCCAGCACGGCGGCTTCGCTCAGCTCGGCGGGCACACCGCGCATCGCGGTCTGCAGGATCAGCGTGGCGAAGGGCACGCACAGGGTGGAGTCGGCCAGCACCAGCGCCAGCGGCGAGTTCAGCAGGTGCAGGCTGTTGGCCGCGGTGTAGAAGGAGTTGGCCATCACCACACCGGGGATCATCTGGGCGATCAGCAGCGCGAAGGTGAGCAGCCGGCCGCCGGGCGCGCGCAGCCGGGCCAGCCCGTACGCCGCCGGGACGGAGATCAGCAGCACCACGACGACGGTGCCGGCCGACACCCCGAGGCTGACCAGCAGATGGCCGCCCTGGCTGGACAGCGCGTTGCGGTAGCCCTGGAAGGTGCCGTGCAGCGGGAACCAGGTCGGCGAGCTCTTCACCAGGTCGGTGGAGGGCAGCAGTGAGGCGTTGAGCATCCAGTACAGCGGGAAGAGCATCACCGCCAGGATCAGTACGCCGATGACGGTGTTGGCGGCGCCCCGGCCCCTGCGGGCGCGCCCCGCCGCGAGCGTCGCCGGGTGCGGCCGGCCGCCGGTCGCGGCGCTCATCGTCCGGCCTGCCGCTGCTCGCGGGTGCTGCGCAGATAGACCGCGGCGAAGACCACCGCCACCACGATGAGCAGATTGCCCACCGCGGCGCCCCGGCCGAACAGCAGCTGCTGGAAGGACAGGTTGTAGGCGTAGGTGGTCAGCGTCTGCGAGGAGCCGGCCGGACCGCCCTGGGTGAGGATCATGATCACGTCGAAGACCTTGACGGTGTAGATGAGGCCGAGGGTGAGCACCACCGCGGTGACCGGGCGCAGCAGCGGCAGCGTGATGTGCCGGAACCGGTGCCAGGCGCCGGCGCCGTCCAGCGCGGCGGCCTCGTACAGCTCACCGGGGATGCTCTGCAGGCCGCCGTAGAGGATGACCATGTTGAACGGGATGCCGACCCAGATGTTGACCAGGGTGACCGCGATCAGCGAGTCGTGGGTGCTGGCCAGCCACGGGACCGGGTGGCCGATCAGGTGCAGCTGCGCCAGCACGTGGTTGAGCACACCGGAGTCGGTGTCGAGGATCCAGCGCCAGGCGGTGCCGGACACGACCAGCGGCAGCAGCCACGGCACGAGCAGCAGCGAGCGCAGCGGACCGCCCAGCGGGAAGCGGCGGTTGAAGAACACCGCCAGCGCCAGGCCGATGCCGAACTGGAAGACCAGCGAGCCGGCGGTGAAAACCACGGTGTTGAGTACCGTGCGGCCGAAGTGGCTGTCGCGGAAGACCGCGGTGTAGTTGTCCCAGCCGACATAGGGGGCCACGCCGGTGTAGAAGGAGGAGACCGTGTAGTTCTGGAAGCCCATCCGGATGCTGCCGGCCAGCGGGTAGAGGTAGAAGCCGGCGACGTACAGCCAGGCGGGCGCCACGAAGGCGATCGCCGCCCAGCGGGCCTTGTGGCGGCCGGAGACGCGCGGTGGTGCGGCCGGCCGGCCGGCGGAGGTGTGCTCGGGCGGCCTCATTGCCGCACGGGCCGTGGTGGTGGACATCGGCGCGTCCTAGTTCTTGGCCGAGGACTGGGCCTGGGACAGCGCCGACTTGGGGCTGCCGCCGCCGGCCAGCACCGACTGGATGGCGTCGGCGAGCGCCTGGCTGGCCTTGGGGTAGGCGGTGCCCAGCTCGGTGGTCCTGGCCTTGGCGGTGGCCACTTCCTGGACGAAGGCCGCCATCTGCGGGTCGCTGCCGGCCAGTTGGGCGGCGGCCTGCTGGTCGCTGGGGATGTAGCCCGCGTCCTTGGCCCACTTGGCGCTCTCGTCGTGGCCGAGCAGGCACTTGACGACGGCGACCGCCTTGGCCTCGCGGGCGGAGTTGCTGTGCCCGATGGTCCACACCTCGCCGCCGAGCGGGGTGACCGGCTTGGCGGAGGCGTCGGGAACGGGGATGGGCACCACGCCGAAGTGCAGCTTCTTGTCGGCGTTCAGCGTGGGCAGTTGCCAGGGACCGTTCACCATCATGGCCGCGTTGCCCGCCAGGAACTGGTCGTTGACATCGGCCTGGGTCCAGGTCACCACCGACTTGGAGGTGGAGCCGGCACCCACCAGGTCCTTCCACAAGGTGAGCGCCTGTACGGCCTGCGGGGAGTCCAGTTGCTTCAGGTCGGCGCCGGCCGTCCAGAAGAAGGGCTCGAACTGGAAAGTGCCCTCCTCGTTGCCGACCGCGCTGAACGCCAGGCCGTAACGGGGGCCCGCGGTCAGCTTCTTGGCGTCGGCCTTCAGCTCGTCCCAGGTCTTGGGCGGCTGGAGTCCCGCCTGCGTGAAGAGGTCCTTGTTGTAGTAGAGGGCCAGGCCGTTGACACCGGGGGCTATGCCGTAGGTCTGGCCCTGGTACTGGCCGGCCGCGACGATCGACGGGTAGAGGCCGGCCGTGGTCAGACCCGCGGCGGACAGCGACACCAGGCCGCCGGTGGCGGCGACCTGCTGGAGGTCGGGGTTGTCGATCAGCGCCAGGTCGGGGAGCGAGCGCGCGGAGGCCTGCTGGAGCAGCTTGGGCATGAACTGGGTCCGCGGCACCTGCTGGTGCTTGATCGTCACGCCCACCTTGCCGCCGCACTCGTCGAGGATCGCGGGCAGCTGGGTGTTCTGCGGCGCCGCGTCGTAGTAGTCCATCTCGGTCAGGCTGTCGGTGCCGCCGCCCGAACCGCCGCCGCCGGTGCCGCAGGCGGCCAGCAGCAGGGCGCCCGCCGCGGCGAGCACGGCCGCCGTACCGGGTCTGGTGATCGGGTGCGGGGTACGGGGACCACGGGAGGTCGTGCGGCTCATGACGTGCCTTTCGCGATGATCGAATTGATTCGACAGTGACGTCGGAATATCAGCGGGAGGTGCCTGCCGGGAACCGGCGGGCGGATGGCTGGGGGTGGATGGCCCGGGGTGCGGCCGCCGGCCGGCGCGGCCGCCGGTGGCGGCGGCCGGGGAGGGGGCCGGCCGGGGCCGGGCCGGGAGAGGGGTCAGGCCCGGCCGGCGGTGGCGCGCCGCGGGCCTGTGCTCGCGCGGATCTTGAGGGTGGGGGCCAGCAGGGTGGCGGCCGGCAGTTCCTCCCCCTCGATCCGGCGGGCCAGACTGCGTACGGCCGCCCGCGCCAGTTCCTCGGCGGGCAGCGAGACCGAGGTCAGCGGCGGATCGCACCGCTCGGCCTCGTCGTCCGGGCAGATGGCGATCACCGAGATGTCGTCGGGGACGCGGGCGCCGAGCCCGGCCAGCCGGTCCATCACCAGGGGCAGCGCCCGTTCGTTGTAGACGATCAGCGCGGTCAGGTCCGGCTGCCGGGCCAGCAGGTCGTCCAGCGCGCGGACCACCCCGCCGGGCGCGGCGTCGCAGGCCGCCCAGACGCTGGTCTGGCCGCGGTCGGTCAGCGCGCCGGTCACCGTCTCGCGGGCGTGGATGGCGTAGGCCACGTCCCGTCCGAAGGCCTCGGGCGCCTGCCCGAGATAGCCGACCGCGGTGTGACCGGCCTCGTGCAGCTGCTCGGCGCAGGCCCGGGCGGCCAGCGCGAAGTCGAAGTCGACCCGCGGCAGTCCGTGCGGGTCGTCGGGGGTGCCGACCACCACCGCGGGGCAGGCCAGCCGGGTGAGCAGCGGGATGCGCGGGTCCTGCCGCTGCACCTCCATCAGCATCACCCCGTCGACCAGGGCGCTGGCGACGGCGTCCCTGATGGCCGCCTCGCCGTCGTCGTCGGTGAGCATCAGCACCTTCAGGCCGCTCTCCTGAGCCGCTGTCAGGGCCGCCCAGACGTACGGCATCTGCACCTGGTTGTGCGGGCCGTAGACCATCGGCAGGGCCATGGCGATCACACCGGTGCGGCGGGTGCGGATGGACCGCGCCCCGGCGTGCGGCCGGAAACCCAGCACGGCGATGCTCTGTTCGACCCGCTTGATGGTCTCCGGCGAGATGGTCCGATTGCCGCTGAGCACGTAGCTGACGGTGCTGCGGGAGACACCCGCGTGCCGCGCCACGTCCGCGATGGTCACCGTCATCCGCCTGCTCTCCTCGTGCTCCCGAACCCGCCCGGCAGGACTGTCGAACTGATTCGACTGGGTTCGAATGGCGGTGAACGTAGCACGGCCCCGGGGCGCCTACAAGAGATCGCGCAAGGATCCGCCGGAGCCTCAGCCGGGCTGCCGCGCCGAGGAGAGCGGGGTGGCGATGTCCTCCAGCGAACGGCCCTCGGCCTTCACCGCGAGCACCGCCGCGACCAGCCCGGCCGCGCACATCAGGCCCGCGCCGATACAGAAGGCCAGCACCGTGTCGCCGACCACGCCGGACTTGGTGAGGTCGGCGAAGACCAGCGGACCGCTGATGCCGCCGGCGGCGGTGCCGATGGCGTAGAAGAAGGCGATGGCCATCGCCCGGGTCTCCATCGGGAAGATCTCCGAGACGGTGAGGTAGGCGCTGCTGGCACCGGCCGAGGCGAAGAAGAGCACCACGCACCAGCAGGCGGTCAGCGTGGTGGCGTCGAGTGAGCCGCGGTCGAAGAGCCAGGCGGTGGCGAAGAGCAGCACACCGGAGAGCAGATAGGTGGAGGAGATCATGATCCGCCGGCCGACGGTGTCGAAGAGCCGGCCGAGCAGCAGCGGGCCGAGGAAGTTGCCGGCCGAGATGACCGCGAAGTAGTAGCCGGTGCCGCCGGTGGACACATGGAAGAAGGTGGTCAGGATCGCCCCGAAGCCGAAGGTGATCGCGTTGTAGAGGAACGCCTGGCCGACGAACAGCGCCAGGCCGAGCACCGTGCGCCTGGGGTAGGTGCGGAAGACCGTGCGGGCGATGTCCAGGAAGCCCACGGTCCCGCGCCGGTGGACGGTGATCTCGCCCTCGGCGGGCGGCAGTCGCCGCTGCTTCTCCTTCTCGATGGTCTTCTCCACCGAGCCGACCAGGGCGTCCGCCTCGTCGTCGTGTCCGTGCATGATCTGCCAGCGCGGGCTCTCCGGCACATGCCGCCGTACCAGCAGGATCACCAGGCCGAGGAGCACACCGAGCGCGAAGGTGAGCCGCCAGCCGACGTTCTCCGGGAAGATGCCGGTGTTCAGCGCCACGATCGACAGCAGCGAGCCGCCGATCGCGCCGAGCCAGTAGCTGCCGTTGATGATCAGGTCCACCCGGCCGCGGTACTTCGACGGGATCAGTTCGTCGATCGCCGAGTTGATGGCCGCGTACTCGCCGCCGATGCCGAAGCCGGTCAGGAAGCGGAACAGGAAGAACCACCACGGCGCGAAGGACAGCGCGGTCATCGCGGTGGCGGTCAGATACACCGCCAGGGTGATCATGAAGAGGTTCTTGCGGCCGAAGCGGTCGGTCAGCCGGCCGAAGAACAGGGCGCCGAGACACGCGCCGGCCACATAGAGCGCGGCGGTGATACCGGTGATCTGCGCGGAGGTGACGGCCAGTCCGCTGCCGGGTTCGGACAGCCGGCCGGCGATGTTGCCGACCGTGGTGACCTCCAGACCGTCCAGGATCCAGACGGTGCCGAGTCCGATCACGATCATCCAGTGCCAGCGCGACCACGGCAGCCTGTCGAGCCGGGCCGGGATGTCGGTGGTGACGGTGCCGGCCGGGACGGAGTCCGACGCGGGGGCGGATTGCTGGACCATGGAAGATCACCTCCTTGCCGGTCGGTGTCACTTCGGCCCCCGACCTCGCGCGGCGACCGCTTCCGCCGGGGACGACCGGTCACCATGGTGATGCGACCCGCCGTACCCCGCGCCGTACTTTTGTCCCGGACCGCGGCCGGTACGCCTCCCGGAAGGATGACGCCGTGCGGACCGTCTTTCAGACCACGTTCCGTGAGGCCCGCGGCACCCTGGTCCCCGACCTCGCCGGCCCGCAGGGGCCGCTGCCGCCGCTGCTGCTGGTGCTGACGCTGGTCAGCGGGCTGGTGGACTCCTTCAGCTATCTGGTGCTGGGTCATGTCTTCGTTGCGAACATGACGGGCAACGTCGTCTTCCTGGCCTTCTCGCTGGCCGGGGCGAGCGGCTTCTCACGGATCGCTGCGGGGCTGTCCCTGCTGTCCTTCGTCTGCGGGGCCGCGGCCGGCGGCCGGCTGGCCCTGCGGGTCGTCTCGCACCGGGCCCGGCTGCTGCTGACGTCGGCCACCGTCCAGGTGGTGCTGGTACTGGCGGCCTGGGTGCTGAGCCGAGTGGTGGACCTGCCGCCGCGGGGAGGTGACCGGTGGGCGCTGATCGTGCTGCTCGGCGTGGCGATGGGCATGCAGAACGCGGTGGTACGCCGGCTGGCGGTGCCCGATCTGACCACGACCGTGCTGACGATGACCATCGTCGGCATCGCGTCCGACTCGCGGCTCGCGGGCGGCGCGACGAGCAAGTCGGGCCGGCGACTGCTGTCGGTGCTGGCGCTGTTCGCGGGCGCGCTGGCCGGCGCCGCGCTGGTGGGCCACGGGCACGCGGACCTGTCCCTGCTGATCGCCACGGCCGCGCTGGCGGTGGTACTGGCGGCGCTGTTCCCGCAGCGGCGGTCCGCCCTGGCATGGACCGGGTGAGTCGGCCGGGCTCGGCCGTCAGGGCGCATCCCGGCCCTCCGACGAGGGTTTATTGTGATCACTTGAGATGACAGGAGTCACAACGGGCACAGAGGAAACGGGCATCACTCTCGTGCCCGCACCGCTCCGCCCGATCTACGACGTGTGAGGTTCCGCCGTGCGCCAGCCGAACGTCCCCCCGGTGCCGACGCCCGCCGACACCGCGCCGACGGTCTCCACCGCACCGGCCCCCGTATCGGTGGCCGTGCCGCGCGCCGGCCGCGTCCGCCGGCCAGCGCTGCGCGCCGTCGCCCTCGGGCTGCTGGCCACCGTCGCCGCCTGCGGCAACGGGCACGACGGGACGCCGGGCGCCTCCACCGCGCCCGCGACGCCCTCGACGAGCGCGAGCAGCAGCGCCTCGTCCTCGGCCTCCCCCTCCACCACCGCGAGCGGCACGCCCTCCGTGCCGCCGCCGGCCACCAGCACAGCGCACACCGCGAGTTGCGTGGAGCGGGCGGTCAAAGCGATGTCCCGGGCGCAGCAGGTCGGCCAGCTGTTCATGTCCGCGGTCTCCAGCACCGGCATGACGACCGCTCAGGCGACCGCGATCACCCGCGGGCGGGTGGGGTCGGTGATCCTGTTCGGCCACACCGACGCCGGAGCCGCGTCGGTCCGGCCGATCACCCAGAAGGTGCAGTCGCTGGCCCCGGTGGTCAAGGGCGTCCAGCTGCGGATGCTGGTCTCCACCGACCAGGAGGGCGGCCAGGTCCAGGTGCTCAACGGGCCGGGCTTCAGCGCGATCCCGAGCGCGGTGACACAGGGCACCTGGTCGACCTCCCTGCTGCGCAGCAGCGCGGCGGACTGGGGACGGCAGCTGAAGGGGGCCGGGGTCAACATGAACCTCGCGCCGGTCGCCGACACCGTCCCGCCCGACCTGGTGGACGTCAACGCGCCGATCGGCCAGCTGGACCGAGAGTTCGGTACGAATCCGGCCGCGGTGTCCTCGCACAGCGACGCCTTCCTGGGCGGCATGCTCCAGGCCGGGGTGATCACCACCGCGAAGCACTTCCCCGGTCTCGGCCGGGTGCACGGCAACACCGACCTCGTCGCCCATGTGGTGGATGGCGTGACCACCCGCGACGACCCGTTCCTCCAGCCGTTCCGCAGCGCGGTGCGGGCCGGGACGCCGTTCGTGATGGTCTCGTCGGCCATCTACAGCCGGATCGACCCCGACCATGTGGCCGCCTTCTCCCCCACCGTGATCCGCGGTGTGCTGCGCGGCTCGCTCGGCTTCCAGGGCGCGATCGTCTCCGACGACCTGGGCAAGGCCGTCGCGGTCCTGGACCACACCCCGGCCCAGCGGGCGCTGGACTTCATCTCGGCCGGCGGCAATCTGGTGCTGACCGTCCGGCCGAGCGACATCGTGCCGATGACCGGTGCGGTGCTCAGCCGGATGTCGAGCGACACGACCCTGCGCGAGTCGGTGGACGACAGTGTGCGGCGGGTGCTCACCGCGAAGCTGGACGCGGGGCTGCTGACCTGTGACTGACCTCCCGGAGCGGGCGCGGGCGGCCGCTCCCGGACCGGGCCGGGCAGCCCCGGCGTCCCCGACCAGGGCCGAAAGGGTCAGTTAGGTAACCCTTACAGTGTCGGGTGGGTGAACTGCGGGGGAATTGTGGTTTCCTGGCCGCTGCCCCGGTGGGTGGGGGTGCCGACCCGTGCTTAGCATGAGCGGCACCCACGATCCAGCGCACGGAAATCCGGAGGTCCGGTGTGTCCGCCGAACCCGACACCGAGCCCGAAACCGAGCCCGCCGACGGGGCCGACCGCGAGCCGGTGACCGGCGCCGCGGCCGGCTCGCCCGCCCGGGCCGGCGCCGAACCCGCCACCGAATCCGCGGCCGGCGCCGCGGTCACGGCCGGAGCCGTGGCCGAGCACCCCGGCATACCCGTCCCGGGCCCGCGGCGCCGCACCCGTATCGTCCAGTCCGCGGTCGCGGTGGTCGTGGTCGCCGCCGCCGTCACCGCGACGGTGGTGGCCACCGGCGGCCACTCGCCCGCGCACGGCAAGAACGCGTCGGCGCCGGCCGCCGACGGTCTGCGCCACACCGCGGTGGACGTCTCACCGAGCACCTGCGGCCAGGGCTGGGCCGAGCCGCACACCGGGACGCAGGCCTTCGACCTGCACAACTCCGGGGGGAGCGCCAGCGAGGTCTATCTGACCGACCCCAGGACCGGCCGGATCTACGGCGAGGTGGAGGGCCTGGGGCCCGGCACCAGCCAGTCGCTGGTGGTCGACCTCGGCAGCGGCACGTACGCCTTCAAGTGCGAGCAGGAGGACACCGACGCGGTCACCGGGCCGGTTGTCACCGTGCCGGGCCGGCTGCCGCAGGGTCCCTCGACCCTTCCGGTCACCCAGCACGACCTGATCCCGCCGACCCTGGACTACCAGCAGTGGGTCGGCCGGCGGATCACCGAACTCGCGGCCCGCACCGCGGTGCTGAAGGCCGACATCGGCCGGGGCGACCTCGCCGCGGCCCGCCGCGACTGGCTGACCGCGCACCTGGTCTACGAGCGGATGGGCGCCGCGTACGACACCTTCGGCGACGCGGACGGCGCGATCAACGGCACCGCCTCGCTCGCGCCCGGCGCGGCCCAGGACCCGGGCTTCACCGGCTTCCACCGGATCGAGTACGGCCTGTGGCACGGCGAGTCGGCCGCGTCGCTGCGCGGCCCGGCCGACCGGCTGGACCAGGACGTCGACGCGCTGCGCGCCTCCTGGCCGAGCCAGCGGATGGACCCGGCCGCGATGGGCCTGCGCGCGCACGAGATCATCGAGAACGCCGAGCAGTTCGAGCTGACCGCGCGCACCGACTACGGCAGCGGCAGCAATCTGGCCACCGCGAGCGCCAATATCGACGGCACCCGGGAAATCCTGAACGAGCTCAACTCCCTGCTGGTGCCCCGCGATCCGGGTCTGGCGCAGCTCAACGCCTCGCTGGAGCGGGCCCAGCGCGATCTGGCCGCGCAGGACCGCGGCGGGGTCTGGACCCCGCTGGACAAACTGACACAGAGTCAGCGCGAGCGGATCAACGCCGACTTCGGCGATCTGCTGGAACGGCTCTCGCCGGTGGCGGCGATCTTCGAAGTACGGAGGACGGTATGACCGACACACACGAGCCGACCGGGGCCGGCGATCTGCGGCGGCGCGGCTTCCTGCGCGGCGCGGCGCTGGGTGTGGGCGCGGTCGGCGCGGTCGCCGGAGGCGCCGCCGCACTGGCCGGGGGCACCGCCTCCGCCGCCACCCCGACCCCCTCGGCGAGCCCCCGGCCCGCCTTCCACGGGCCGCACCAGGCCGGTGTCGCCGAGCCGGTCACCCAGTCCACCGCCTTCCTCTCCTTCGATGTCACCGCCACCGACCGGCGGGAACTCACCGAACTGCTGCACACCGTCACCGAGCGGGCCCGTTTCCTGACCACCGGCGGCACCCCCGCGCCGGTGGGCATCACCGACTCCCTGTCGGACAGCGGCACACTCGGCCCGCGGGTGCCCGGCGACGGGCTGATGGTCACCGCCGGTGTCGGCGCGTCGCTGTTCGACGACCGGTTCGGGCTGAAGGACCGCAAGCCGCTGCGGCTGGGCACCATGCCGGCCTTCCCCGACGACGATCTGCGACCCGCCTGGTGCCACGGCGACCTGAGCCTTCAGTTCAGCGCGCCGCACCCGGACACGGTGCTGCACGCGCTGCGCGACGTCACCCGCAACACCCGCGGCGGGATGCAGGTGCGCTGGCGGATGGACGGCTTCACCAGTCCGCCCCGGCCCAGCGGCACCCCGCGCAACCACCTGGGCTTCAAGGACGGCACCGCCAATCCGGACGTAGCCGATCCTGCGGTCGCCGACCGGCTGCTCTGGGTGAACGGCGGCGGCGAGCCGGCCTGGACGACCGGCGGCTCGTACCAGGTGGTGCGGCTGATCCGCATGCTGGTCGAGTTCTGGGACCGGGTGTCCATCATCGAGCAGCAGCGCATGTTCGGCCGGAACCGGGACACCGGCGCGCCGCTGGACGGCGTGCACGAGTTCGACACGCCGAAGTTCTCCCTCGACCCGACCGGCGACATCATCCCGCTGGACAGCCATATCCGGGTGGCCAATCCGCGGACCGCCGCGACCGACGACTCCCGTCTGCTGCGCCGTGCTTACAACTACGACCAGGGCATGGACAGCAATGGCAACCTCGACATGGGGCTGATATTCGTCTGCTATCAGCAGGACCTGGAACGGCAGTTCGCCACCGTACAGAAAAGGCTGGCCGGCGAGCCGCTGGTGGATTACATCTCGCCCTTCGGCGGCGGCTACTTCTTCGCGCTGCCGGGCGTCCGCGACCGCTCCGACTGGCTCGGCAGCGGTCTGCTGGCCTGATCGGGTGTCACACCGCAAAAAGAGTAAAGGCCCAGTCAAGATTTCCTCAGGATTTACTGACCCGGTGTTCACCCGCCCGCCATCAGCGTGCCCCTGTCATGTCGCGAGTCGCCAGAACGATCGCGTTCGACAACGTGCGTGAATCACCTGCGGCACGAGCAAAGCGCCACTTAGCGGAGGCTGAGACCGAATATGACCACCAGTAGCGGTACGGGCACGAGAAGAGGGGCGGTCGCGCGCATGCGAACCGCGCGCTGGGGGGCGTTCGCAGGTGCTGCGGCGCTCGTCCTGCTGGGCGGCGCGGCGCCAGCCAACGCCGCCGCGCCCGACCACCACAGCGGCGACGCCAACACCACCACCCCGATCAAGCACGTCGTCGTCATCTTCGACGAGAACGTGTCGTTCGACCACTACTTCGGCAGCTACCCGGTGGCGGCCAACACCGACGGCACCAAATTCACCGCGGCCCGCCAGACCCCGAAGGCGGACAACCTCCTCAACACGGGCCTGCTGAAGAAGAACCCGAACCAGTACGCGCCCAAGCGCCTGGGCCCCGACAAGGCCGTGACCTGCGACCAGAACCACTCCTACGGCCCCGAGCAGTACGCGGCCAACGGCGGCAAGGCCGATCAGTACGTCCAGAACACCGAGACCAGCACCTGCTCCGGCGGTCTGTTCGGCGAGCCCGGTCTGGTCACGGACTACTACGACGGCAACACGGTCACCGGTCTGTGGAACTACGCCCAGCACTACTCGCTCGGCGACAACTCGTACAGCAGCACCTACGGGCCCTCCACCCCGGGCGCGCTGAACCTGGTCTCCGGTCAGACGCACGGTGTGATCTCGGTCGACCCGAAGACCGGCACCGAGAACCCGAAGCAGACCGCGACGCCGGACGCCTACACGGTGGTCTCGCCCAACGCGAAGGGCGTCGGCACGGTCATCAACGACCCCGACCCGGCCTTCGACGACTGCGCGGACAGCAGCCACACCAGCGCCAACGCGCTGGCCGTGATGCAGGGCAAGAACATCGGTGACCTGCTGAACTCCAAGAACGTCAGCTGGGGCTGGTTCCAGGGCGGCTTCCGTCCCTCCACCGCGTGGGACGGCAAGTCGGGCGACTACGCCAACTGCCAGGGCAACACCCACACCAACATCGGCGGCGCGGCCTCGGTCGACTACAGCGCGCACCACTCGCCCTTCGAGTACTACAAGTCCACGTCCAACCCGCACCACCTGCCGCCCAAGAACACCGCCGAGATCGGTCACAACGGCCAGGCGAACCACAACTACGACCTGACCGACTTCGACTCGGCGCTGAAGGCGGGCAACCTGCCGGCCGTCAGCTTCCTGAAGGCCGCGGAGTACCAGGACGGCCACGCCGGCTACTCCGACCCGACGGACGAGCAGAACTTCCTGGTCAAGGAGATCAACGCGGTCCAGTCGTCCTCCTCCTGGAAGGACACCGCGGTCGTCGTCGCCTACGACGACTCCGACGGCTGGTACGACCACGCCTACGCCAAGCCGCAGAACGGCTCCAAGGACACCACGCTGGCCTCCAACGGCAAGACGACGGACAGCCCCGCCTGCCAGGCCGGCCCGAAGTCCGCGGGCGGCTACGCCGACCGCTGCGGCCCCGGCACCCGCCAGCCGCTGCTGGTGATCTCCCCGTACAGCAAGGTGAACTCGGTCGACCACACCCGCACCGAGCAGGCGTCGATCACCAAGTTCATCGAGGACAACTGGAAGACCGGCGGGATCGGCGACGCGTCCTTCGACAGCCGCGCCAACTCGCTGACCGGCGCGTTCGACTTCCGGCACCCGAACAACAAGCAGGTGCTGCTGAACGCCGACGGTTCGGTGAAGTCGGTCAAGCAGATCAGCACGCAGACCCCGCCGAGCAAGCCCGGCAAGCCCGGCAAGCCGGGCAAGCCGGGTCACGGCGGCTCGTCCTCCGGGGGCTCGTCCTCCGGTGGCCACGGCAACAAGCCGGGTCCTGACGGCAGCACCGGCGAGGTGCTGGCCGAGACCGGTGGCTCGTCCCCGGCCCTGCCGCTCGGCATCACCGCCGGCGTGCTGGTGGTCGGTGGCGGCGCGCTGTGGTACGCCCGCAAGCGCCGGGGCGCCGGCACGGCCGCCTGACAGGCGCTGTGACGGCCTGAACGCCGCTGTCCGAGGGGCCGTCCCGGCAATCGCCGGGGCGGCCCTTCGCGTTGCCCCCAGGGGCGCCGGGGCGACCGCGGGGGTCCCGCCGGCCGGGCCGCGTCTTGCGTTCACCATCTGAAGGCAGGGCCGGTGCCGACCGTACGGCACGACCCGTTTGCCGGGATTGGTGAAGCTTCTTCGTTTTCCGGCCCCGGCTTTGTGCACAACTCTTGACATGGATGAAACACAGGGAGAAACATCTCGGTGTGCGTCGGGAGAGCGCTCTCACTCTCAACCGGAGTGCGTCCGCCCGTAGTTCATGCTGATCACGGCATCTCGCCGTTCCGCCGTCCGACGGCGGGGCGGTCGTCCACTTCTGCCCCCACCTGTGGAACCAGGAGAGTTGCTCATGCTCGCTCCCCCCACCGGTCCGCCCGCACTGAGATCCTCGGTGCTGTCGGGCCGGCGAAATATCGTAGCGGCGGTCCTCACGGCGCTCGTCGCCTCGCTGCTGCTGTTCGTGCCGATGCGCTCCGCGCACGCGGCCGACACCCTGCTGTCGCAGGGCAAGACGGCCACCGCCTCCTCCACCGAGAACGCCGGCACCCCGGCCTCCGCGGCGGTGGACGGCAACACCGGCACCCGCTGGTCCAGCGCCGCCGCCGACCCCCAGTGGCTCCAGGTGGACCTCGGGGCGACCGACACCATCACCTCCGTCACCCTCAACTGGGAGACGGCGTACGCCAAGTCCTTCAAGATCCAGACGTCCGCGGACGGCACGAACTGGACGGACATCTACTCCACCACCACGGGCGCCGGTGGCAACCAGACGGTTTCCGTAAACGGTTCCGGGCGTTATGTCCGGCTGTACGGCACGGTCCGTGCCACCGGCTACGGCTACTCGCTGTGGGAGTTCCAGGTCTTCGGCTCCACCGGCGGCACCACCACCACGCCGCCGGCCGCGGGCACCCTGATCTCGCAGGGCAAGACGGCCACCGCCTCCTCCACCGAGAACGCCGGCACCCCGGCCTCCTCGGCCGTGGACGGCAACACCGGCACCCGCTGGTCCAGCGCCGCCGCCGACCCCCAGTGGCTCCAGGTGGACCTCGGGGCGACCGCCAGCATCAGCCAGGTGGTGCTCAACTGGGAGGCCGCGTACGGCAAGGCCTTCAAGATCCAGACGTCCAATGACGGGACGGCCTGGACCGACATCTACTCCACCACCACCGGCACCGGCGGCGTCCAGACCCTGGCGGTCACCGGCTCCGGCCGCTACGTCCGGGTGTACGGCACCGTCCGCGGCACCGCCTACGGCTACTCGCTGTGGGAGTTCCAGGTCTTCGGCACCGCCGGCAGCGGCGGCACCGGAGGCACCACAACCCCGCCGCCCACCGGCCCCATCCAGGGCGGCGGCGACCTCGGCCCCAACGTGAAGGTCTTCGACCCGTCGACCCCGAACATCCAGGGCCAGCTGGACGCGATCTTCGCCCAGCAGGAGTCCAACCAGTTCGGCAACGCGCGCTACCAGGTCTTCTTCAAGCCGGGCACCTACAACGGCCTGAACGACCAGGTGGGCTTCTACACCTCCGTCTCCGGTCTGGGCAAGAACCCCGACGACGTCCAGATCAACGGTGACATCACCGTGGACGCCGGCTGGTTCAACGGCAACGCCACCCAGAACTTCTGGCGTTCGGTGGAGAACCTGGCCATCAAGCCGGTCAGCGGCACCGACCGGTGGGCGGTCGCGCAGGCGGCCCCCTTCCGCCGGATCCACGTCGAGGGCGGCCTGAACCTGGCGCCGAACGGCTACGGCTGGGCGAGTGGCGGCTACATCGCCGACAGCAAGATCGACGGCACCGTCGGCCCGTACTCGCAGCAGCAGTGGTACACCCGCGACAGCTCGATCGGCGGCTGGACCAACGGCGTGTGGAACATGGTGTTCTCGGGTGTCCAGGGCGCTCCGGCGCAGGGCTTCCCGAACCCGGTCTACACGACGCTGGCCAGCACTCCGGAGTCGCGCGACAAGCCGTACATGTACCTGGACAGCAGCGGCAACTACGCGGTGTTCGTGCCGAACCTGCGCACCAACGCCGTCGGGGTCGACTGGCCGAACACGCCGGGCACCTCGATCCCGCTGTCGCAGTTCTACGTGGCCCACCCCGGTGACTCCGCGGCCACCATCAACGCGGCGCTGGCGCAGGGGCTCAACCTGGTGCTGACGCCGGGTATCTACCACGTGGACCAGCCGATCAACGTGACCCGCGCCAACACCGTCGTCCTCGGCCTCGGCTACGCCACGGTCATCCCGGACAACGGCGTGGACGCGGTCAAGGTCGCCGACGTGGACGGCGTCAAGCTGGCCGGCTTCCTGATCGACGCCGGCACCGGCAACTCGGCGCAGCTCCTCCAGGTCGGCGCGCCCGGCTCGGCGGCCAGCCACGCCGGCAACCCGACCACCATCCAGGACGTCTTCGCCCGGGTCGGCGGTGCCACCCCCGCCCAGGCGCAGACCGCGTTCGAGATCAACAGCAACGACGTGATCATCGACCACACCTGGATCTGGCGGGCCGACCACGGCGCGGCACCGACCGGCTGGACGGTCAACCCGGCGGACTACGGTCTACGGGTGAACGGCAACAACGTGCTGGCCACCGGTCTGTTCGTCGAACACTTCAAGAAGTACGACGTGGAGTGGTCGGGACAGAACGGCAAGACGATCTTCTTCCAGAACGAGATCGCCTACGACGCGCCCAACCAGGCCGCCGTCCAGAACGGCAGTGTCAGAGGGTTCGCGGCCTACAAGGTGGACGACAACGTCACCACCCACGAAGGCTGGGGACTCGGCAGCTACTGCAACTTCACCACGGACCCGACGATCATCCAGGACCACGGGTTCGAGGCGCCCAGCACGCCCGGCGTGAAGTTCCACGACCTGTTGGTGGTGTCGCTCGGTGGGATGGG
Organism: Streptomyces polygonati; assembly: GCF_042650325.1. Taxonomy (NCBI): domain Bacteria; kingdom Bacillati; phylum Actinomycetota; class Actinomycetes; order Kitasatosporales; family Streptomycetaceae; genus Streptomyces; species Streptomyces polygonati. The sequence continues at coordinate 45,173 of NZ_JBHSBB010000009.1, forward strand.
CCAATACGCCCATGTCATCAACAACATCGGTCCCGGCACCTCGGGGACCGGAACGACGCCGTCGACGGTGACGTCGTACCCGTAACCCCGGTAGCGATCCGCGGGCCGTATACGACGGCGACGCGGTACCGGTAGCAGGCAGCCAGTAGAGAGGCCGCCGTCCCGAGGGGGACGGCGGCCTCTTCGCGTGTGCGCGCACATGGGCCGAAGAGGTCCGAGCTGTGTCCCGGTGTTCGGGATCGCACCTAACCAGCGCCGTTCGCCCGCCACGCACCCCCGGGTAGCGCTGAGTTCGCGCAATAAGAACGTCCCGCGTCCGCAATATCCCTTGACCCATGTGCAAGTCGAGCACAATTCTCAGGGGCGCACCTGCAGCAGACCTCCTATCTCTCGCACTTCCAGGGCTCCATCCCCCCAGGCTCGGGCGGCTCGCGCCGCCCGCCGATCCCGAACGGAGTGGCAATGAGACGACGCCGCCCCCTGCTGTCCGGCGTGGTGGCCTTCGCGGTCGCCGCGCTGGCAGCGCTCACCGCGGGGACCCTGCCCGCCCAGTCCGCCGACGCGGCCGCCGCACGACCGTGGACGGCCGCCGCGGACACCCCGGGACAGCGCGCCGACGCACTGCTGGCGCAGATGACCACCGCGGAGAAGATCACCATGATGCACGGCGGTGCGCAGTGCGCGTGGGGCGCCTGCGTGGACGCCAACACCCGCCTGGGCATTCCCCAACTGCGGCTCCAGGACGGCCCGGCCGGTGTCGCCGACGGCGCCGGCGGGGTCACCCAGCTGCCCGCCCCGGTGGCCGCCGCGGCCTCCTTCGACCGTGATCTGGCCAAGAGTTACGGCCAGGTGATCGGCAACGAGGCCTGGGGCAAGGGCGCCAACATCGTCCTCGGCCCGACCATCAACATCGTGCGCGACCCCCGCTGGGGCCGTGCCTTCGAATCGCTCAGCGAAGACCCCTACCTCGCCGGTGAGCTGGGCGCGGCCGACATCCAGGGCATCCAGAGCCAGGGCCCGATGGCCCAGGTGAAGCACTACGCCGACTACAACCAGGAGACCAACCGCAACAACGCGGCGGACAACGTCATCATGAACGACCGGACGCAGCGGGAGATCTACCTGCCGGCGTTCGAGGCCGCGGTCAAGCAGGGCCAGGCCTACTCGGTGATGTGCTCCTACTCCTCGGTGGCCGGCACCTACGCCTGCGAGAACTCCCAGCTGATCCAGCAGGTGCTGGAGGGCGACCTCGGCTTCACCGGCTTCGTCACCTCCGACTGGGGCGGCACGCACTCCACGGTCGCCTCGGCCAACGCCGGTCTCGACCAGGAGATGAACGGCCAGGACTTCTACGGCACGGCGCTGACCAACGCGGTCAACAGCGGCCAGGTGTCCATCGCCACCCTGAACGGCCATGTGCGCCGCATCCTGGTCTCGATGTTCGCCTCCGGCCTGTTCGACACCACCCAGACCGGCTCCATCACCGCCCCGGTCAGCACCGCCGCCCACCAGGCCACCGCCCGGCAGGTCGCGGAGGAGGGCAGTGTGCTGCTGAAGAACGCGGGTTCGGCGCTGCCGCTGGGCACCGCCAACAAGAAGATCGCGGTGATCGGTGACGACGCCGGCCCCAACGCCCTGACCGCGGGCGGCGGCAGCGCGCACGTCGGCTCCTCCGCGATCGTCACCCCGTACTCCGCGCTGGTGTCGCGGGCGGGCACCGGCGCCGCCGTCACGTACTCCCAGGGCTATGCCTCACCCGGCGGCGAGATCGTGGACAGCCCGTATCTGACGCCTTCCCAGGGCGGCGGGCACGGACTGTACGGGCAGTTCTACAACGGCACCGCGATGGGCGGCACCGCGATCACCTCCCGGGTCGACCCGACGGTCAACTTCCTGTGGGGCGGCGCCTCTCCGGCGAGCGGCGTGCCCGCCAACGGCTGGTCCGCGAAATGGACCGGCACGCTGACCCCGCCGAGCACCGGCAGCTACACCTTCGCGCTGAGCAGCGACGACGGCAGCCGGCTGTTCATCAACGGCCAGCAGCTGATCGGCAACTGGGCCGACCAGCCGCGTACCACCAAGACCGGCACCGTCACCCTGACCGCCGGCCAGCCGGTGAGCATCGAGGTCGACTACTTCAACGACGGCGGTGGCAGTGAACTGGAACTCGGCTGGCAGGTGCCCAACCAGGACCTGCACGGCCAGGCCGTGACCGCGGCCCGCGCGGCCGACACCGCGGTGGTCTTCGTCAACAAGTCGGAGGGCGAGGGCGCCGACCTGAGCGACATCGACCTGTCTGCCGACCAGAACCAGCTGGTGACGGATGTGGCCGCGGCCAATCCGAACACGGTCGTGGTGGTCAACAGCGGTTCCGCGGTGACGATGCCGTGGGCCGGCGCCGTCCGCGGCATCATCGAGAACTGGTATCCCGGCCAGGAGGACGGCAACGCCATCGCCGCCCTGCTCTACGCCGACGTCAACTTCTCCGGCAAGCTGCCCGTCACCTTCCCGCAGAGCCTGAACGACGTCCCCGCCCACACCACCGCGCAGTGGCCGGGGCAGAACAACACCGTCCAGTACAGCGAAGGCATCGACGTCGGCTACCGCTGGTACGACTCGCAGAGCAAGACCCCGCTGTTCCCCTTCGGGTTCGGCCTGTCGTACACGACCTTCGGGTATGCGAATCTGACGGTGGGTCAGCCGGACGCGAGCGGCAACGTCGCGGTCGGCTTCGACGTACAGAACACCGGCACCCGGGCCGGAGCCGAAGTCCCCCAGATCTACGTCGGCCAGCCCGCCACCACCGGCGAACCCCCCAAGAGCCTGCGCGGCTTCCAACGGGTCAGCCTCAACCCCGGCCAGACCCAGCACGTATCAGTAACGCTCAACGCCCGCAGCTTCCAGTACTGGAACAACGGCTGGACCAACGCCACCGGCACCAACACCGTCTACGTCGGCTCCTCCTCCCGCGACATCCGCCTCACCGGCACGACCACCATCGCCAGCGGCGGCGGGACGACTCCCCCCGGCCAGACCACGGCGATCTCGCTGCGGGCGCACGCCAACAGCCAGTACGTCACCGCCGAGAACGCCGGCGCGGCCGCGCTGATCGCCAACCGCACCGCGATCGGCCCGTGGGAGACCTTCGACGAGATCGACCTCGGCGGCGGCGCCGTGGCACTGCGCTCGCACGCCGACAACAAGTACGTGACCACGCCCGGCAACGGCACCGGGTCGCTGATCGCGAGCAGCACGAGTGTCGGGACGGCCGAGACCTTCGACCTGATCCACGACGCGGACGGCGCGGTCAGCCTGCGGGCCCACTCCGACAATCAGTATGTGACGGCGGAGAACGCCGGGGCCGCCGCGCTGATCGCCAACCGCGCGGCGATCGGTCCCTGGGAGGAGTTCGACCTGATCAAGGACTAGTACGGACCTGCCGTACGCCGGCGGTGGCCCCTGCCTTCCCGGGCGGGGGCCACCGCCCGGTGCCGGGCCGCCGGCCCGGTCGCGTACCGGAGTTGACGTGACGCACCCGGAGTGCCGGGGGCCGGTCCGCGGGTCAGTCGGTGCCGGCGGGCAGCGCGTAGAGCGCCGGCAGATTGACCACGACGGCCTCCTGGGTGCTGCGGGCGATCACCACCACGGCCTCGTCGGCCGGGTCAGGGTTCTCCTCGCGGTGCGGCACATAGGGCGGCACGAAGATGTAGTCGCCCGGGCCCGCGACCAGCCGGACCTCGCGGGGCCCCTCGCCGGAGTCGTCCAGGAAGACGAACTCGGGCCTGCCGCTGACCACATAGATCGCGGTCTCCGACTCCCCGTGGTGGTGGTCGGACGACGAGGTGGCCGGCGCGACGTGCGTCTGGCCCATCCACAGCCGTTCGGAGCCGACGGTCCGGCCGCTGATCGCGGCGAACCGGCGCATCCCGCCGGTCTGCGCGGTGTCGCCGTCGAGACCGTCCGCGCGGATGTGGTGCAGCCGGTTGAGCGACGGGCGGGGCGGGCCGTCCTGGCCTGCCGGGAGATGCGGATGGAAGCCCTCACCGGCGATGGTCGGGTGCTCGGTCATGGTCCAGGACGCTAGAGGGGCCGCCGAAAGGATGTCAAGAGGTGTCCATTGCGGCTCACCTGCGTGGATGTACCGGCCGTTGGCGTCCGGTCGGCCGGAAGCCGTCCCAACGGGCCGCCGGACGGGCGATACTGTGCGCATGCATATCTCCGCGAAGGCGGACTACGCCGTTCGGGCCCTGGTGGAACTGGCCCGCGACTCCGCCCGCCCGCTGACCTGTGAGGCCATCGCCTCCTCGCAGGAGATCCCGTTCCGCTTCCTGAAGTCCGTGGTCGGCGAACTGCGGCGGGCCGGGCTGGTGCGCAGCCAGCGCGGCTGCGAGGGCGGCTACTGGCTGAGCCGCCCGGCCGAGCAGACCACCCTGCTCGACGTGGTGCGCGCGGTCGACGGCGAGGTGTTCACCCTGCGCGGCGAGGCACTGGCCGAGCTGGCGTATCCGGCGCCGGCCGCCGGGCTCCCCACCGTGTGGCGGTCGATCGAGGCCGCGGCGTCGGCGGTGCTGGAGGCGGTGACGATCGCCGCGCTGGTGGCCGACGACGCCAGGGGCGGCGACCGGGCCGCCGGCCGGCCGGCCGCGACCCTGGCGGCCGAACCCGTCGTGGCCGCGGCTGTCCCGGCCGCGGCGGCGGCCGCCGGGGAGGGCCGGCTGGCGGGTGCGGCATGACCGGACCGTCGCCGGACGAAGGTCCGGCGCTGCCGGTCCGGGGGCCGGCGCGGGCCGATCCGGCGGGTCCACCCGAGCCGCCGGAGCCGCCGCTGGCCGTCACCGAGTACACCGACCCGCTGTGCCCGTGGGCGTGGGGCGCCGAGCCGGAGTTCCGCCTGCTGCGCACCGCGCTGGCCGGGCGGGCGCGGTGGCGGCGGGTGTACGGCATCCTGTTCGACACCGACGACGACCCGGCGCCCGATCCGGCCGCGGAGACCGCCTGGTACGAGGGGTTCGTGCGCGGGGTCGGCGCGCACACCGGCGCTCCGCACGCGGTCCGGCTGAGCCGGGTGGCGGCGACGAGCTGGCCCGCCTCGCTGGTGGCCGTGGCGGCGCGGGCGCAGGGCGGGCAGGTGGCCGACCGGGTGCTGCGCCGGCTGCGCGAGTCGATGTTCGTGGCCGGTGAGCCGGCCGACACCCTGGAGCTGGCGCTGCGCGCCGCCGGGGGCGTACCGGGACTGGACGCGGTCCGGCTGGCCGCGGACGCCGGCTCCGCCGAGGTGCTGGCGGCAGTAGAGGCCGACCACCGCGAGACCCGGGAGCCGCTGCCGGAGGCGCTGACGGCCGAGGACCCGGGGCCGCATCCGGGGACGGCCAAGGAGACCTCCGACGGGCGGCTGCGGTACGCCCTGCCGACGCTGCTGTTCAGCGGACCGGCCGGCCGCCGGCTGGTGCCGGGACGGCGGCCCCTCGACGCGTATCTGGCAGCGATCGAGGCCGTCGCGCCCGGCCTCCCGGGAGTCCGGCCGGCCGTACAACGACCGGACACCGAGGCCTTGTTGGCGTACCACCGGAGTCTGAGCGGACCCGAGTGGGCGCTGCTGGCGCCCGGCGGCGCGCCACCCGGGCGGGCGGTGCGGATCGAGACCGGGAACGGCCCGCTGTGGCTCCACCCGGCGGAGGCCGCCGCCCGGCCATGGGCCGCCGCTGCCCCGGTCCAGCATGCTGACCAGCGCTGATTCACAGGCGCCGACCGTACCAGTCAATGAGACACCTTTTGGTGTCCATTGACAGCGGCTCACCGCTGCGGCCAGGATGGGCACATGCTTACGACGCACCCCGGTGTGGTGTGCCGCTATGTGGACTTTCTGCGTACCAGCAGCGCTCTCTGTCGCTGACCGTACGCTCGTGGCCCCGCGGCGCCAGACCGGTCACTGACCGAAGGCCCGCCGTCCGGCGCTGAACCGCCGGCTCTCTCCGCGGCGCGGGCCCGCCCGCGCGTCTCCCCGTCACAGCTCCGTCGTACCGGCCGCCGCCGGCTCAGCTCCGCTGTCGCAGCTGTCCTTCCGGCGTGCCCGGCCGCCTTCTCCCCGACTCCGCTCGGCCGCCGCCACCCTCCGTCGCCACCCTCCGTCGACATCCGCGGTCGCAGCATGTGCGACGTCTCGCGCCGCCCTCGCCCGCCGAGGGCCGTCCCGGCATACCCCCGAAAGGTGACGCATCGTCATGAACCGTGCCGCCGTGTCCGCTTCCTCCCCCTCTTCGCTCGGCAGACGCTCCTTCCTCGGCATCGGTCTCGGCGCCGGCGCCGCACTCGCCCTGACCGCCTGCGGCGGCGGCAGCGGTGCCTCGGGGGGCGGCGCCGGGTCGTCCGTGCTCAAGTGGGGCTGGTCGCTGCCGACTTCCTGGGACCCGGTGTTCTCCTCGGCCGGCTGGGACGTGCACGCGCTGTCCCTGGTCTACGCCGGGCTCACCAAGCTGGACCCGCACGGCACCGCGGTCCCGGCGCTGGCCAGCTCCTGGACGTACGACACCCAGGGCACCCGGCTGACCTTCACCCTGCGGCCCGGCCTGAAGTTCTCCGACGGCGCCCCGCTGGACGCCGCGGCGGTCAAGAAGAGCCTGGAGCGCGGCATCTCCGACCCCAAGTCGCTGGTGGCGCCCCAGCTCACCTCGGTGAAGGCGGTCTCCGCGCCGGACCCGGCCACCGTCGTCATCGACCTCACCCACGCCGACTACCAGATCCCCAATCTGCTGGCAGGCAAGACCGGCATGATCGTCAACCCCGCCGCGTTCACCGCCGACGCCGCCGGGATCGCCGCCAAGCCGGCCGGCGCCGGACCCTTCACGCTGACCTCCTACACGCAGAACGCCAAGGCGGTGCTGCGCCGCAACCCCGGTTACTGGGACGCGGGTTCGATCAAGCTCGGCGGCTTCGAGCTGTATCCGCTGCCGGACGCCTCCACGGTGGTGGCCGCCCTGCAGTCCGGGCAGTACAACGTGGCGCAGATCCCCGGCAGTCAGGTGCAGGCGGCCAAGGCGGCCGGCCTGGAGGTGCAGGTGATCCCCTCGATGGTGGTCGCCACGCTCGACGTCGACAGCGCCAAGGCGCCGTTCGACAAGCCCGAGGTCGTCGAGGCGCTCAAGTACGCGATCGACCGTGAAGCACTGGTCAAGACCCAGGAGTTCGGCAACGGCGAGGCCACCTACCAGCCCTTCCCCAAGGGCTACGCCGGCTACGACGCGAGCAGCGCGAACCTGTTCCCGTACAACCCGGCCAAGGCCAAGGACCTGCTGGCGCAAGCCGGTTACTCCGGCGGCCTCGACATCACGCTGACCACCGCCACCGCCCAGGGCGTGCCCGAGCAGATCCAGGCGCAGCTCAAGCAGGTGGGGATCAACGCCAAGATCGAGGTCATCCCGCAGACGCAGTTCACCCAGATCGTCTACATCGAGCACGATCAGCAGCTGGCGGTCGACCAGTTCGCCGGCCGCGACTCGGCCGTGCAGGCCTTCCAGGTGCTCTTCGGCGAGCAGGGGCTGATGAACCCCGGCCGCAGCACCCCGCCGGAACTGACCGCCGCGCTGAACAAGGTGACCGGCACGCCGCTGGACTCCGCCGACTACCCCAAGGTGCTCCAGGCGGCGACCGCGTTCGCCGTCCGCAACACGCCCAATGTCTTCCTCTACACGGTGCCGCGCATCCTCGCCCGTGCCAAGAACGTGTCGGCGCTGCCGCAGACCACCGTGGTGCAGCGGTTCGAGGGAGTGACCGTCGGATGAGCGCGCTCACCGCGGCGCTGCCGGAGCGGCGGCGCGCCTCCCTGCTCGCGCGGGCCGCTCGGGCGCCGCAGCCGCTCGGCCGGGCCCTGGTGACGGCCGGCACGGTGTTCCTGCTCTCCTCGCTGGTGACCTTCGGGCTGGGCGCGCTGTCGGACGCCAACCCGGCGGCGGCCGTACTCGGCGACACCGCGACCCCGGCGGACATCACCCGGCTGAACCACGTCTTCGGGCTCGACCGGCCGCTGCCCGTCCAGTACGTGACCTGGCTCGGCCACGCCTTCACCGGTGATCTCGGCCGCTCCTGGTTCACCTCGCTGCCGGTGTCCGGCAGCGTCTTCCAGGCGCTGCCGGTCGATCTGTCGATCGCCGGTCTGGCGCTGCTGATCGCGGTGCTGCTCGGTTCGCTCGGCGGGATCGCCGCCGCGCGCAGCAACGGCGGGCGGCTGGACCGGGCGATCACGGTGATCTGCTCGCTGCTGGGCACGCTGCCCGCTTTCGTGGTGGCCATCGGCCTGATCGCGGTGATGTCGGTGAAGCTCGGCTGGCTGCCGTCCGGCGGCTACACCGCCTTCGGTCAGAGCCCGGTGGAATGGCTGCGGTTCGCGATCCTGCCCGCCTTCGCGCTGAGCCTGGACGCGGCGGCGAACGTGGCACGGCAGCTACGGGCCTCGCTGGTGGGTGAGTTGCGCGCGAACTACGTCACGGGCGCGGCGATGCGCGGACTGTCCGCCCGCCGGGTGCTGTTCGGGCATGTGCTGCGCAACGCGGCCGGCCCGGCGCTGACCGTGCTCGGGATGAGCGTGCCGATGCTGATCGGCGGAGCGGTGGTCACCGAGCGGATCTTCAACCTGCCCGGCATCGCCCAGCTCTCCCTCCAGGCCGCCCAGCAGCACGATGTGCCGGTCATCCAGGGCACGTTGCTGGTCACCGTCGGGGTGGTGCTGATCGCCAACATCGCGATCAACGCGGCGCTGACGGCCCTCAACCCGGCCGCGCGCAGGGGCCGTCCGGTCTCCGCCGGCCAGGACGAACCGGCCGCGGGCGGTGCCGCATGAGGACGCTGCGCCGCACCTGGCGGCTGCCCGCGGCCCGGGTCGCGCTGGGCGCGCTGCTGTTCGTCGCGGTCCTCGCGGTCCTGGGCGGCTGGATCGCCCCGCAGGACCCGCTGGCGCAGGACACCACCCGGGTGCTCCAGGGCCCGAGCGGCGCCCATCTGCTGGGCACCGACTACCTCGGCCGCGACGTACTGAGCCGGCTGCTGGCCGGCACCGGCCGGTCGGTGCTGGGCGCGGTGGAGTCGGTCGGCGCCGCCATGCTGCTCGGGGTCGTGCCCGGGCTGGCGTCGCTCTGGCTGGGCCGGGCCTTCGAGTGGACCGCGCTGCGGGCGGTGGACGCGCTGATGACCCTGCCCTTCACGCTGTTCGCCATCGCGGCCGTCGGGGTGTTCGGCAACGGCCTCAACCAGGCGATGCTGGCCCTCGGGGTGCTGCTGGCGCCGCTGTTCTTCCGGGTGTCCCGGGCCGCCGCGCTCGGCCTGAAGCAGGCGCAGTATGTGGAGGCCGCCGAGCTGATGGGCGCCTCGCGGGCCCGGGTGCTGCGGACCCACATCGTGGCCAAGGTGCTGCCGACGGTGGCCGTCACCACCGCGCACGCCCTGGCCACCGCGCTGCTCACCGTCACCTCGCTGACCTTCCTCGGGGTGGGCGTACAGCCGCCGGCCCCCACCTGGGGCGGGGTGCTCGCCAGCGACCTGGGCTATCTGGCCCAGCAGCCATGGGCGCCGGTCCTGCCGGGCGTACTGATCATGATCACCGTCGGCGCGCTGAACCTGCTGGCGGACGCGGTCCGCGACAGCGGCGCCGCCGACTCGGCTGCGGACCGCGGCCCCGCCCGGAACCGGGGCAAGGGGCGCTTCGGCGGCCCGGAAACGGCCGCCGTCCTTGACACACCGGCGCCCGACAGGAGGACCGATGAGCCGCTCACCGTCTGAACCGGCCTCGCCCGGCCTCGATCCGGGCCGGCCCGTGCTCGCCGTCGAGGGCCTGCACATCACCGTGGCCGGCGGCCGCACCGAGGCCGTACGCGATGTGTCCTTCACCGTCCGGGCCGGGGAGGCGGTCGGCGTGGTCGGCGAGTCCGGCAGCGGCAAGACGCTGACCTGCCGGTCGCTGCTGGGGGTGCTGCCGCCGGGCTGCGCGGTGTCCGCGGGCAGCGCCCGGCTCGACGGCGCCGAGCTGACCTCGCTGAGCCCCCGGGCCTGGGAGGAGCTGCGCGCGGTACGGCTCGGGGCGGTGTTCCAGGACCCGGCGTCGTATCTCAACCCGTCGCTGACCGTGGGCCGCCAGCTGGCCGAACCGCTGCGGGTGCGGCTCGGGCTGAGCCGCACCGAGGCGCACGCGCGGGCGGTCGAACTCTTCGGCTCGGTCGGTCTGCACCGGCCCGCCGAGGTGTACCACCGCTATCCGCACGAGCTGTCCGGCGGCATGCTCCAGCGGGTCCTGATCGCCGTCGCGGTCGCCTGCGAGCCGCGGCTGCTCGTCGCGGACGAGGCGACCACCGCGCTGGACACCGTCGTACAGGCCGAAGTCCTCGATCTGCTGGCCCGGTTGCGCGACGACCTCGGACTCGCGCTGCTGCTGGTCACGCACGACCTCGCGGTGGTGGCCGAGGTCACCGACCGGGTGATGGTCTTCTACGCGGGCGAGATCGTCGAGGACGGCCCGACCGCCGAGGTGGTGTCCCGCCCGGCCCACCCCTATACCGCCGCCCTGCTGAGCGTCGCCTCGGCCGGTGACTGGCACCGCCGGGAGCTGGCCGTCATCCCGGGCCGCCCGCCCGAGGCGGGCGCCGAACCGCCCGGCTGCCGCTTCGCCGACCGCTGCGCCTTCGCGGAGGACCGCTGCCGTACGGCCCGGATACCGCTCGCCACCGGCGCCGACGGACGCCGGGTGCGCTGCGTGCGCGCGGCCGAACTCGCCGAGACCCTCGCCGATCCCTTCCGGCCTGCCGCTGTCGGGCCCGCTTCCGCCGGGCCGGTTTCCCTCGACTCGGCACCCGTCGAGTCGACTCCCATCGAGGAGGTGTCCGCATGACCGTCTCCGCCGCCGGGGCCAGGACCCCGGACCGCACCGCCCCCGCGGCGGCGTCCGCGCCGCGCGCGGGCGCCGATCAGCCCGGGCACGCCGACCCGGCCGAGGTCGCGGCCACGGTCGCGGCGGACACCGCGCCCGCCCCCGACGGCGCCGCCGTGCTGCGGGTCGAGGGGCTCGGAGTGTCCTATCCGCGACGGGGCGTCCGGGGCGGCGAGGTGCCCGTACTGGCCGGCGCGGACCTGGAGTTGGCAGGCGGCCGGATCCTCGGGCTGATCGGTGAGACCGGCTCCGGCAAGACGACCCTGGCCCGCGCCGTGGTGGGGACCGCGCCGGTCACCGCCGGGCGGATCACCGTCGAGGGCGTGCGGGTGAGCGGGCTGCGCGGCCGGGCGCTGCGGGAGCACCGCAGGTCGGGCAGGGTCCAGTACATGTTCCAGGACCCGCTGCGCTCGCTCGACCCGGATCTGACCGTGACCGAACTGGTCGGCGAGCCGCTGGCGGTGGCCGGGGTGGACAAGAGGGAGCGCCGGGCCCGGTCCGCCGAGGCCCTGCACCGGGTCGGGCTGGACGCCGACGCGCTGGGCGACCGGATCGCGGCGCAGCTGTCGGGCGGGCAGCGGCAGCGGGTCTCGCTGGCCCGGGCCATCGTCACCCGGCCCGCGCTGCTGCTCGCCGACGAGCCGGTGAGCGCCCTGGACGCCTCCAACCGCAACCATGTGCTGCGGCTGCTGGACGAGTTGCGGCGCGACCTCGGGGTCGCGATCGTCGTCATCTCGCACGACCTCGGCTCGCTGGCCGGGGTCGCCGACCGGATCGCGGTGCTGTATCGCGGCCGGCTGGTCGAACAGGGCCCCACCGCCGAGGTGCTGACCCGGCCGCTGCACCCGTACACCGCGCTGCTCACCGCCTCCGCGCCCCGGATCGACCGGACCGGCCGCGGCCCCGGCGCGCGTACCCGGCCGGCCGCCGCCGGGCCGCCGGCCTGGGCGGTCGCGCCCGGCGCCTGCGTGTTCGCCCACCGCTGCCCGTTCGCCGACGCCGACTGCCGTACGCAGCCCGGGAGTTCATCCCATACCGGGCAGCGGAGCGCGGCCTGCCACCACCCGATCCGTACGCCCTCCGACGACTGGGAAGCCACCTCGTGACAGCGAACACCGCGGCGCCCGCGACTCCGGCCGGCCCCGCGACCGTACCGGGCGGCCTGCCCGCTCCCGACTACGAGGCCCTGGCCGACGTCACCGCCGTGCTCGCGGCCCGCGCCGCCGAACACGACCGGGACGCGACCTTCCCGCACGAGGGTGTGGCCGCCGTGCACGCGGCCGGTCTGCTCACCGCCACCGTCGACCGCCGCTACGGCGGCCCCGGCGGCGGCCTGGGCGACACCGTCCGGATCCTGCGGGCGCTGGGCGGCGGCGACCCCGCTGTCGCGCTGGTCACCGCGATGACCCTGTTCACACACGCCGCGCAGGCCCGTACCCCGCAGTGGCCCGAGCCCGTCTACCGCGAGCTGCTCGCCGAGTCCGGCCGGCGCCCCGCGCTCGTCAACGCGCTGCGGGTGGAGCCCGACCTGGGCAGCCCGGTCCGCGGCGGCCTGCCCGCGACGACGGCCCGGCGCCCGGCGGGCGACGACACGGCCCCCTGGGAGCTGACCGGCCACAAGATCTTCTCCACCGGCGCCGTCGCGCTGCGCTGGATGGCGGTCTGGGCCCGCACCGACGAGGACCCCGTACGTGTCGGCGCCTTCCTGGTGCGCACCGACTCGCCCGGCATCGAGATCCGCCCCACCTGGAACCACCTGGGCCTGCGCGCCAGCCGCAGCGACGACGTGCTCCTCGACACGGTCCCGGTGCCCGCCGACCACGTGGCCGGGCTGGCCGGACCCGGGGCCGACGGGGGCCGGGACGTCATCGGCGGAGCCTGGAACTCCCTCGGCCTGACCGCCCTTTACCTCGGGGTGGCACGCACCGCGCAGCACTGGCTGACCGGCTTCCTGCACGAGCGGGTGCCCAGCGCGCTGGGCGCGCCCCTCGCCTCGCTTCAGCGCTTCCAGAGCGCGGTCGGCGAGATCGAGGTCCAACTCACGGGCGCCGAGGGGCTGGTGAGCGCGCTGGCCGGCGCGGTGGACGCCGGGGACGAGAGCGCGGCGGCGCAGGCCGGCGGCGCCAAGGTGCTGGGCATCCGCGCGGCGATCGGTTCCGTCGAGCAGGCCGTCGCACTCATCGGCAACAACGGCCTCACCCAGGACAACCCGCTGCAACGGCACTTGCGCGATGTGCTGTGCGGCCGCGTGCACACCCCGCAGGACGACTCCGTCCTGCTGACCGCGGGCCGCGCCGCCCTCGACCGCCGCTGACGCGGCACCGGCCGCCGGCCACCCCCGACCCGCTCCCCGCCCCGATCCGCCCCGTCAGCGAGAACATCTCACGAAAGGCCCAACCAGCCATGCCCGTCGAGTTCATCGGCATGATCGGCACCCGCGACGTCTCCGAGATCCGCCCGCCGGCCGGGCCCGTCGTCGACCCCGACTACACCCTGCGCTTCGCCCGCGCCCACGAGGACGCCGGCTTCGACCGCGTCCTGATCGGCTACGGCTCCAGCAGCCCGGACGGTACGCAGGTCGCCGCGTACGTGGCCGCCAACACCGAACGCCTGGGGCTGCTGGTGGCGCACCGGCCCGGTTTCGTCGCGCCGACGCTGGCCGCGCGCACCTTCGCCACGCTGGACCGCTTCTCCGGCGGCCGGGTCGCCGTGCACATCATCACCGGCGGCCACGACGCGGAGCAGCGCCGGGACGGCGACCACCTCGGCAAGGACGACCGCTACGCCCGCACCGACGAGTATCTGGACATCGTCAAGCGCGCCTGGACCAGCGCCGAGCCCTTCGACCACGAGGGCCGCTTCTACCAGCTCCAGGACTTCCTCGCCGAGGTCAAGCCGGTCACCGAGCCGCGCATCCCGCTCTACTTCGGCGGTTCCTCCGAGGCGGCCTACCGGGTCGGCGGCAAGCAGGCGGACGTCTTCGCGCTGTGGGGCGAGCCGCTGGCCGAGACGGCCGAGCAGATCGCGTCGGTCCGCGCCGCCGCGGCCGCGGCCGGCCGCACCGAGGCGCCCGGCATCAGCGTCTCCTTCCGTCCGATCCTCGGCCGGACCGAGGACGAGGCCTGGGAGCGGGCGCACCGCATCCTCGACACCATCAACTCCCGCAGTTCGGCGGCCTCGTTCGTCGGCAGCCGCCGTATCCTCCCGGTCGGGCCCGGGGCGGAGCCGCAGAACACCGGCTCCCAGCGGCTGCTGGCCGCGGCGGCCAAGGGCGAGCTGCACGACCGCGCGCTGTGGACCCCGACGGCGAAGGCGACCGGTGCGGCCGGCAACTCCACCGCGCTCGTGGGCACGCCGGAGACCGTCGCGCAGGCCCTGCTCGACTACGTGGACATCGGCGTGACCACGCTGCTGATCCGCGGCTACGACCCGCTGGACGACGCGATCGCCTACGGCCGCGATCTGCTCCCGCTGGTCCGGGCCGAGGTGGCCCGCCGTGACGCGGCCCGGGTCGAGGCCCCCGTCGGCGCCGCCCGATGACCGCCGCACCCGGTACGGCCGCCCCGACCGCGACAGGGGATCCGGTGCACCCGACCGTGCCGGCGCCGCCCGCCGACCGCGCCGCGCACTGGTATCCGGCGCAGGGGCTGCTGCACCGGGGGACGATCGTGCTGCTGCCCGGGCGCGGTGAACACCCGGGCGTCTACGAGCGGTTCGGGCGGCGGCTGGCCGCAGACGCCTATGTGGTGCACGTGCTGGACGTGGCGCCCGGCGCCGACCCGGCCGGAGTCGCGGCCGCGGTGGACGCGGTGGCGGCGGGGGCCGCGACGCCGCTGGTGCTGGCCGGCTCCGACACCGGGGCGCTGCACGCGCTGGCCGCGTCGGTGCGGACGGCGGCCGCGCCGGGGGCGCTGCTGCTGGCGGGGGTGCCGGGCGAAGGTGCCTGGTCCGCCGGGGCCGAGGAGGAATGGGCCGGCGAACTGGACGCGCGGACGACCTGCCCGACGCATCGCGGACGGCTCGGCGCCGACCCGCTGTTCGCGCCGGGGGCGCTGACCGCGCCGGCACCGGCCGAACTGGTGGCCGCCGCCGAAGCGGTGCTCGCGGCGCCGCCCGCCGTGCCCGCGCTGCTCCTGCACGGCGCCGCGGACCCCGTCTCGCCTCCCGAACGGGCCCGGGCCCTGGCCGCGCTGCTCCCCGGCGCGACCCTGGCCACGGTCGCCGACGGCCGCCACGACACGTTGAACGACATCCAGCACCGCAGTGTCGCCGCCCTCGTCGTCCAGTGGCTGGAGCGGCTGCGCGCGGCCGGCCGTCCCGTCCTGGCCGTGGAGGGCGGCGCGGTCTTCTGACCGCGCCGGGGGAGGCGGGCCCGCCGGGTCCGCCTCCCCCGGCCGCGGGTCACCACGACGCCGACGGACAGACGAAGGAGCGGGCACGGAGCCGCTCCCGTACCGCGCGGACTCCCGCCCGGGCGGTCGGCAGCGGCCGTACCGGGCGCCGACCCCGGACGGCGCCCAGCCTGTCCCGCCACCGGGCACGTCGGGCACGACCGCCGCCGACCGAAGCCGACCGCCCGCGAACCGCCCCGACCTCCCGACCGCCCTCGCACCCCGACCGCGATGTCCCGCTCAGCCCCGCCGGCCCGGACCCGACCCGCCATCTCCCGCCGCCCGAAGAGATCGGGCACCACCGAACCCGGCCGACCACCGGACCGCCCCGACCGCCGTGGCCCGCTCAGCCCCCACCCGGACGGCCCGCCCAGCCCGCCGGCCGGGCCGGGCCCGGCGCGGCCCGGTGTCGGGTACGACCGATGCCGACCGTCCCCACCCGCACGAACCGTCCCGGAAGGAACCGCTCGCATGACTGTGACCCGCTCCCTCGCTGCGAACGCCGCCGCCGACTCCTCCCTTCGGGCCGCCCCGGACTCCGGGCTGCCGCCGCGGGGCGTCGGCGCGGACCTGCTGCGCAGGACCCTGCGACGGCAGGCGAACACCGTGGCGGTGGTGACCGTGCCCGGACCGGCGGGGTTCACCGCCACCTCCTTCACCTCGGCCTCGCTCGAACCCGCCCTGGTCTCCTTCTACTTGGCGTCCACCGCGTCGACCGCCCCGGCCGTACGCGCCGCGGACGTCTTCGCCGTCCATCTGCTGGCCGCCCAACAGACCGAGCTGGCCAGGGGATTCGCCCGCAGCGGGGTGGACCGGTTCGCCGGGGTGGAGTGGGCACCGGGTGACAGCGGTGTGCCCCTGCTCGCCGGGGTGGACGCGTGGCTGACCGCGCGGACCGTCCAAGTCCACGACATAGGGGACCACTTCCTGGTGGTCGGCAGAATCCTCGCGGCCGGCGGCCCGGCCGCGGCGGCGCCGCTGGTCCACCACGACGGTGCCTTCGGCACCTTCGACTCCGGCGCCTGATCCGCGCGCCCCGTGGCCGCCCGCCGCCCCGTCGGCGGGCCCCGGGGCACCGCCGCCGTCACAGCGGCCCCGGGATCAGGCCGGCTTGCGCGCCTCGATGAGATACCGCCTCGAATGGGTCACGAACAGCCCGTCCGCCGCGATGATCCGGTGCAGGTCCCGCAGCCGGTCGCGGTACTCCGCGACCGTGAAGCCGGGCACCATCCAGATCACCTTGCGAAGGAAGTAGACCACCGCGCCGATGTCGAGGAACTCCATCCGCAGGGTCTCCGGGCGCAGATCGACCACGTCGAGGCCGGCCGCCCCGGCCGCCTTCCGGGCTCCGTCCGGATGACGGCCCTCGCGCACCTCCGGCGGCTGCGGGCCGAGGAAGAACTCGACCAGTTCGAACGCGCTGGCCGGGCCCACGTGTTGCGCGAGGTAGCTTCCGCCGGGCCGCAGTACGCGAGCGATCTCGTCCCACCACACCGTCACCGGATGGCGGCTGGTCACCAGGTCGAACGCCGCGTCGGCGAACGGCAGCGGCGGCTCGTCGCTGTCGGCGACCACCACCGCCCCGCGCGGGTGCAGCAGCGCGGTCGCCCTGGCGAGGTTCGGCGGCCAGGACTCGGTGGCGGCCATCACCGGGGGCAGGACGGGCACGCCGGCGAGTACCTCACCGCCGCCGGTCTGGAGGTCCAGCGCCGCGTCCACCCGAGCCAGCCGCTCCCCCATCAGCCGCTGATAGCCCCAGGAGGGCCGCTGCTCGGTGGCCCGGCCGTCCAGCCAGGAGAAGTCCCAGCCGTCGACCGACACGGAGTCCGCCTCGGCCACCAGTTCGTCGAAGGTGCGCGTCATACCCACATCCTGGCCGCCCGGCCGGTGCGCGGACCATGGGATTTCCGCCCGGGGAGCGCGCCCGGGCCGCCGTAGGACGACCGGCGGAGGCTACTCGGGGTCCCCCGTCGCGGAAGGACTCCCGCCGCTGCCCGGGTACTGGCCGCCCTCCGGCAGCAGGGCGAAGTAGCAGCGGATCGCGGTGCCTTCGGGGCCGGTGTGGTCCCTGACGAGATCAGCGAGCTGATGGACCATCAGCAGACCGCGGCCACCGGGACGGCCGACCGGAGGCTCCAGCCGGCCGGCCAGCGGGTCGCTGATCCGGCCGCGGTCCTTCACCTCGCAGGCCAACTGGCCGTTCTCGGCCCACAGCCGGATCACGCCGTAACCGCCGCCGTGCAGCACGCTGTTGGTGGTGAGTTCGGAGACGGTGAGCGCCAGGTCGTCGAGGCGGGTCTCGTCCACGCCGAACCCGCCGGCGATCCGTACCGCGAACTGCCGTGCGCCGCGCAGTCCTTGACCGTCGAAGTCGAGGCTGACGGCGTGCGGGGGCGCGGGCAGCGGGATGTTGTACGAGGCCGCCGCCCGCTCCGGCGCGTAGTGCGCGCTCACCTGCTCCCGGCCGCGCTCGATCACCACCGGGTGGGTGACGCGGGCGTCGGCGAGCACCTCCGAGGGCAGCCGGGCCCCGTCGTACGGGCACAGGATGGTGACCGGGCGGCCGTGGAAGGCGGCGTTGGTCAGCGCTTCGTGCTGGACGCAGGCCGGGTACTCCAGCGGGGTCCGCCCCGGCCAGACCGGCTCGTCGATGATCCGTACCCGGCCCGGCGGCTGGGCGTCGCAGAAGGCCGTGAAGACACCGGGGATGATCCGGCCGGGGTTGCGGCCGACCATGGCCATGTCGGTGAAGTGCACACCGGCCGCGTCCTCGCCGAGGGCGGCCCGCAGCAGTGCGAGCCGGTCCGGCGGTACCGCCGCCGCGACGGGCTCGCCCGCCGCCAGGCCGGCCCGGACGAACGCGGTCGCGTCCGCCAGGTATTCGCTGTCACCGCGGTAGAAGAAGGCCCGGTGACTGAAGGCGCTCACCGCGGCTCCGCGGCCGGGAGGGCCGCCGTCGCCGCACACGTCGTACGCGGTGTACACCGCTGGTCCGCGATCACCATGCCGTCGGCTCCCTTCCGGGCACACGGCCGGCCGCGCCGATGGCCGCCCGGCGCCGCCGCCGCGTCACGGCCCCGCGGTCGTCGCGGGGTCGCGCCGGCGCCGGCGCCGGCGCGGTCATCCGGCGGAGATGGCCTCGAAGGCCGCCGCGAGGCTCTCGCTGTCCTCCGGCGTCAGGGCGCGCTCGATGGCGGGCTCCAGGTCGCGCCGCTCGTGGAAGAGGTACTGGTACATCTGGGCGAGAGCGCCGTCGATGGTCAGGGTGCGGGTGTCCTCCGGGTGCCGGCCGGTGAGGGCCTTGTCGAGGATGCCCTGGATCAGGTCGCCCTCCTGCCGGTCGCGCTCCACCACAGTGGTGGCGATGCCGCGCCGGGTCAGGACCTTGCGGACGGTGGCCTCCTTCGCGGCCGAGTGCCGGGCGAAGGTGTCGGCCAGCGGGCGCAGCTCCTCGGGTTCGACGACGCCGCGCATCCGTACGTCCTCGACCATGGCGAGCAGCATGCCGCCGGAGGTGATCAGGCTGGCGCCCAGGCCGGTGGGCAGCTTCTCCCCGTTGCGGCCGTAGGTCGCCTCGGGGGCGACGGCGGCGCCGGGGCCCTCCTTGGCGCGCCGGTGCGGCCAGTGGAAGGACCGCCCGTGCCTGCGGTGCCGTCCCCGCTCGCCCTTCCTCGACGCCAGACCGGTCGAGCCCTCGCCGCTCCTGGCGCCGGCCCGCGCACCGCCCGTGCCGCGCGGGTCCGGCTCACTGGATCCGTTCGCTGCTGCCATCCCACCCGCTCCTTCCGTACTCGCGTTCCGTACTCGCCGTACCGAACCGGCACTCCGCGCCGGGTCAGTCCCAGATGTCTTCCGCCGAGCGCGGCTCCTCCTCGTCGTCGACCTCATGGACGGCGGCCTCCTCGGCGGACGCCGCGCCGCCGTCGATGCCGATGTCTTCGCCGCTCACGCCGTCGTGCCGGCTGTGCGCGCCCTCGTCCGGACCGACGAGCCGCCCGGACCGGCGCTCGCCGACCTCGTCGTCGACGAGTTCGCCGTCGCTGTCGCTGCTGTCGCCGAGGCCGTCGCCGTCGGGCGGCCCCTGGTCGGGGACCTCCCGCCGCAGCCGCTCGTCGAGGGACTCACCGGCGCGCTGCTCGTCCGCGGTGGTGCCGACGTCCTCGGCGGCGCGCGGCCGCTCCGGCGGTGAGTAGCCCTCGTCCAGCACGTCGTCGAGGCCACGGTCCACCAGGGTGTCCTCGGGCTCCAGCGGTCCGGTGTCCTCCCGGATCTCGCTGTCGTCCGGCTGGTAGACGTCGTCTCCCATGCCGAAGTCCGCGGGCTCGGTCATGTCATCGCCCCCACTTCGCGCAGGATCCTGGCGTTGAAGGCCTCCAGGTCGGCCGGCTTCCGGCTGGTGATCAAGGTGTTCGGGCCGTTGTCGCAGACCACGACCTTCTGGTCGGTCCAGGTGCCGCCGGCGTTGCCGATGTCGGTGCGCAGGCTCGGCCAGGACGTCAGGGTGCGGCCGCGCACCACGTCGGCCTCGATCAGGGTCCAGGGCGCGTGGCAGATGGCGGCCACGGTCTTGCCCGCGTCGAAGAAGCCGCGGACGAGGTCGACCGCCCGGCGGTCCAGCCGCAGCGCGTCCGGATTGGCGACGCCGCCGGGCAGCACCAGCAGGTCGAAGTCGTCCGCCGAGACCTGGTCGACGGTCATGTCCACCGGGAAGGTGGCGCCCTTGTCCAGATGGTTGAACGCCTGAACGGAACCCGGCGCGGTGGACAGCAGCTGCGGGGTCTCTCCCGTCGTGGCCAGCGCGTCCCATGGCGAGGTGAGTTCGATCTGCTCGACGCCCTCCGGCGCCACCAGGAATGCGGTTCGCACGGACGATCACGTCCTCTCGCGTGTCTCTCGACCGACGGGGGCTTGCCCTGCCGGGCCTCCCCTGCTTCGGCCGAACGCCTACCCGAGCGGGGTGGGGGGAAACGGGTGCGGTTCCGCACGGTGGCGCTCCCGCTTGTTTCCCGGCCTAAGGCCCGTGGTGGCTTGTCGCGCAGTTCCCCGCGCCCCTGGGGAGCGCTCCCCCGTGCCCGCGGGTGCGGCTCCGCGCCGCGGCACTCCCGCCGGCTCCCCGCCCTCGGGCCCGTCGTGGCCGTTCGCGCAGTTCCCCGCGCCCCTGTAGGGCACCGCCCAGCGCAAACCCCACCACCGGCGCCGATCCCCCTGCGGCCCGGCCACGCCCCACCCAGGGGCGCGGGGAACTGCGCGACAAGCCACCACGGGCCCGCACCCACCACGCACCGCAAGCCTCACCCGCCGTGCGGCAAAACCCTCATCCCCGGTCCGCCGCGCCCGGGGCGATCAGGTCGAGGAGAGCGTCGAGGCCGCCCTCGGCGAGGGCGCGGCGCTGGCGTGCGGCGCCGGTGCCCTGGTCGAGGAGGCGCTTGACGCCGCCGGTGACGCGTTCGGTGTCGCCGAGTTCGGCCAGCGCGGGGCCGATGTGGTCGAGGAGGGCGCCGACCACGTCGGCGGCGGGCGCGGGGGTGCCGTGCCGCGGGTCGACCAGGTCGTCGTCGAGGCCGTGGCGGGCGGCGTGCCAGCCGGCCGCGTAGAGGATGCTGCTCGGCGGGTCCAGCGGGCGGGCGCCGCGCCGGCCCGCGCGCAGCGCGGTGGTCACCAGGGCGCGGGCGATGCCGGCCAGCGTGACCGCGCTGTCCACGTCGACCTGCACGTCCGGGGTACGGATCTCCAGCGTCGGGTACTCCTCGGACAGCCGGGCGTGCCAGTACAGCTGGTGGCGGTCCCGGATCACCCCGGTGGCCAGCAGCGCCTCGACCCGGCGCTCGTACTCGACGCCGTCGGCGAAGAACGGCGGCGAACCGCTGACCGGCCAGCGGCCGAACACCACCGTGCGCCAGCTGGCGAAACCGGTGTCGCGGCCGTCCCAGAAGGGGGAGTTGGCGCCCAGCGCGACCAGGACCGGCAGCCAGGGCCGTATCCGCCCGAGCGCGGCGGCCCCCGCCGAGCGGTCCGGTACCGCCACATGGATATGCATTCCGCAGATGAGCTGCTCGTCCACCAGCCGCCCGGCGTCCACCCGCATCCGCATATAGCGCTGGTTCTGCGTGACGGGCACAGCCCGCCCGGAGCTCATCGGGGCGCCGCCGGTCGCGGCGAGCCGGCAGTCGGCCCGGTCGGCGGCCGCGCCGACGGCCTGCCGGAAACGGGCCAGGTGGGCGGTCACGTCGTCCAGGTCGCCGCACACCGGGGTGGCGACCTCGACCTGCGCCTGGAGCAGTTCGGTGTCGACTTCGTCGCGGCCGAGCACCGGTTCCAGGTCGGCGGCCGCCTGCACCCGCCCGGCCCGGGGTGCGGGCAGCCCGGTCTCCCGGTCGAGCAGCAAGTACTCCTCTTCGACGCCAAGGGTGGCGTTCGGGGTCGTCATGGGGGAGGTCTACCCCGGATCGGGGGCGTCATCGGCCGCCGGCCCGGGCGCACGGGGGTGCGCCGACCGGTGGCCCCGGGCGGCTCGTACGCATGGGCGGAGCGTGTACGGGGCACCCGTTTTCCGTACATCCGCCGTCGCCCGAGGGAAGGACCCGCACCGTGGGCACAGCGCACGCCTCACCGTCGCAGCCGCAGGAACCGTCCCGCGGCGCCTGGGACGGGTCGGGTGACGCCGGGGAACGGTCGCGCGGTGGCCACGACCGGCGCTGGCCGGCCCTGGCGGTGTGTCTGACCGCGAGCTTCATGACGCTGCTCGACGTCAGCATCGTCAATGTCGCGCTCCCGTCGATCCGTACCGGCATCGGCGCGTCCCAGAGCGGGCTGCAGTGGGTGCTGTCGGGGTACTCGCTCGCCTTCGGCCTGGTGCTGGTGTCGGCCGGGCGGGTGGGCGACGTGCACGGGCGGCGCAAGGTCTTCCTGGCCGGCCTGATCGCCTTCACCGCGACCAGCGCGCTGGCGGGCGCGGCGCAGAGCGAGACCTGGCTGATCGCCGCCCGGCTGCTGCAAGGGGCCGCGGGCGGTGTCCTGGTCCCGCAGGTGTCGGGCTTCATCCAGCAGATGTTCCGGGGCGCCGAGCGCGGCCGGGCCTTCGGCCTGCTGGGCGCGACCATCGGGGTGTCCACGGCGGTGGGCCCGCTGCTCGGCGGCGTGCTGATCCAAGGGTTCGGCGCCCATGAGGGCTGGCGCGCGGTGTTCTACGTGAATCTGCCGATCGGCCTGGTCGCGCTGCCGCTGGCCTACCGGCTGCTGCCGGGCCCGCCGGAGCCCGAACCCGGCAAGCCGCAGCGAAGCACGGATCTGGACCCGCTGGGCGTGCTGCTGCTGGGCCTGGGCACCGGTGTGCTGCTGCTGCCCTTCATCCAGGAGCGGCAGTGGTCGGGTTCACTGAAGTGGCTGCTGGTCCCGCTGGCGCTGCTGATCCTGGCGGGCTTCGTGCTGTGGGAGCGGCGGCACGCGGTGCGGCACGCGCCGCTGGTGGACATGAAGCTCTTCCGGCACCGGTCGTACGGACTCGGCGTGCTGCTGTCGCTGCTGTACTTCGCCGGTTTCACCTCGATCTTCTTCATCCTGACGCTCTTCCTGCAGAACGGCAGGGGGTACAGCGCGCTGGAGGCCGGCCTGTCGATCATGCCGTTCGCGCTGGGCTCGGGCGGCGCGGCGGCGGTGGGCGGCCGGGTGGTGACCAGGATCGGGCGGCCGCTGGTGGCGGCCGGGCTGGTGACGGTGGTGGTCGGGCTGCTGGGCACCGCCTTGGCGGTGCACCTGGAGTCCGGCCGGGCGGTGGGCTTCGTGACGGCGGCGCCGCTGCTGCTGGCCGGGCTCGGCAGCGGTCTGGTCATCTCGCCGAACCAGACGCTGACGCTGAGCGAGGTGCCGGTGGCCCGGGCGGGCAGCGCGGGCGGGGTGCTCCAGACCGCGCAGCGGATCGGTTCGGCGGCGGGGATCGCCGCGGTCGGCTCGATCTTCTTCAACAAGGTGGGCGGCGAACGCGCCGACTGGTCCGGCGGCTTCCAGCTCGGCCTGCTGGCGGCGACCGGCCTGGCCGCGCTGGCGCTGGTGGTGGCCCTGGTGGACATCATCACCGGCCCGCCGAACCGCCCGAACGGCGCCGGGCGGGGCGCCGGATCACCCCGGGGCGAGCACGAGCCGGACCCGGCCGGCGCCGATCACGGCTGACGGCCGCGCCTCAACGGTCCGCCGGACGCGACCCGCGGTTCACGCCACGCCGCGCGGCCGGAACTGCACGCTGATCCGGCCGCCGACATCGGCCCTGGTCTTGGGGATCGCGTGATCCCAGGTGCGCTGGCAGGAGCCGCCCATGACGATCAGGTCGCCGTGCCCGAGCGGCTGCCGGATCGTGGTGCCGCCGCCGCCCCGGGGGCGGAGCAGCAGCGGGCGGGGCTCACCGAGGGACACGATGGCGACCATCGTGTCCTGGGAGTCGCCGCGGCCGATCCGGTCGCCGTGCCAGGCGACGCTGTCCCGGCCGTCGCGGTAGAAGCACAGGCCGGCCGAGACGAAGGGTTCGCCGAGTTCGGCCGCGTAATGGGCGCTGAGCCGGTCGCGGGCCTCGTCGAGTACGGGGTCGGGAAGCGGCGCGCCCGGGCCGTAGTGGGCGAGCAGGCGCGGTACGGCGACCACGTTGTCGTACATCCGGCGCTCCTCGGCCCGCCACGGGACCCCGGCGGCCAGCCGCTCGAAGAGGTCGTCCGCGCCGCTCAGCCAGCCGGGCAGGGTGTCGATCCAGGCGCCCCGGCCCAGCTGGGTGCGGCGCGCCGGAGCCAGGTCGCCGATCCCGGGGTCGCCGCCGCCGAAGAGGGACACTTGCTGGTGGTGCATGGTTGCCACTCTACACATGCTCTCGTACGTACATTCGATTCTCTGGACCCGGCAGGGGCGCCTTCCGGCCGGGCGACGCAGGATGGACGCATGCTCTTCGCCGAAGTCGCCCGGGTGTCCCGGGAGATCGCCACCACCTCGGCGCGGTCGCGCAAGACCGCGCTGCTCGCCGAGTTCTTCGGGGAGGCCGAGCCGGCCGACGTCCCGGTGGCCATCGCCTATCTGGCCGGCCGGCTGCCGCAGGGCCGGCTCGGCGTCGGCTGGGCGGCGCTGCGCGACCGGGCCGAACCGGCCACCGGGGCGAGCCTGACCGTGGCGGCGGTGGACGCGGCGCTGACCCGGGTGGGCGAGGTGTCCGGGCCCGGCGCGCAGGCCGGCCGCCGGGCGCTGCTCCAGGAGCTGTTCGGCGCGGCCACCGCGCCGGAGCAGGAGTATCTGCTGGGCCTGCTCACCGGCGAGGTGCGGCAGGGCGCGCTGGACGCGGCGGCCGCCGAGGGCCTGGCCGCCGCGACGCACGCCCCGCCGGCCGGGGTACGCCGTGCGGTGATGCTGGCCGGCGCGCTGGAACCGGTGGCGATGGCGCTGCTGGCCCGCGGCCCCGAGGCGCTGGCCGACTTCGCGCTGACCGTGGGCACACCGCTGCTGCCGATGCTGGCCGGCAGCGCCAAGAACGTCGAGGAGGCGCTGGCCAAGGCGGGCCCGTGCGCGGTGGAGGAGAAGCTCGACGGCATCCGGGTGCAGATCCACCGCGACGCCGGCGGCGTACGCGTCTTCACCCGGACCCTGGACGACGTGACCGGGCGGCTGCCGGAGATCGTGGCGACCGCGGCCGCGCTGCCCGCCGAGCGCTTCATCCTCGACGGCGAGGTGCTGGCCTTCGACGGCGCCGGCCGCCCCCGGCCGTTCCAGCAGACGGCCGGCCGGGTCGGCTCCCGGGTGGACGTGGCGGCGGCCGCCCGTTCGATGCCGGTGCACGCGGTCTTCTTCGACGTGCTCTCCGTCGACGGCCGGGACCTGCTGGACCTGCCCTACGCCGAGCGGCACATCGCGCTGGAGGCGCTGGTCCCGCCGGAGCTGCGGGTGCGCAGGGCTGTGGTGGCCGACCCGGCGGACCCGGCCCAGCTCGCCGGGGCGGCGGCCTTCTTCTCCGCCACGCTGGACCGCGGCCACGAGGGCGTCGTCGTCAAGTCCGCCGCGGGCGCCTACGCGGCCGGGCGGCGCGGCGCCTCCTGGATCAAGGTCAAGCCGGTGCACACCCTGGACCTGGTGGTGCTGGCGGTGGAGCGGGGGCACGGCCGCCGGACCGGGACGCTGTCCAATCTGCATCTGGGCGCGCGCGACGAGGACGGATCCTTCGTCATGCTCGGCAAGACGTTCAAGGGCCTGACCGACGCGCTGCTGGAGTGGCAGACCGAGCGGCTGGGCGCGCTGGCGGTCAGCGACGACGGCCACACGGTGACGGTGCGGCCCGAACTCGTGGTGGAGATCGCCTACGACGGCGTGCAGACCTCGCCGCGCTACCCGGCCGGCCTGGCGCTGCGCTTCGCCCGGGTGATCCGCTACCGGGAGGACAAGACGGCGGCGGACGCGGACACGGTGGCGATGGTCCGCGCGGTGCACTCCGGGGGCTGAGGCCGGTGGACCGGGCGCCGGGGCGGTGGCTCCGGGGGCCGGTTGCGGGCCGCCGGTTCGGGTACCCGAAGGACCGCGACCATGTGACAGCAGCCGACAGGAGGCGAAGCGGAATGGCCACGACGACACAGCGGGACGTCATGGGCGCACTGCTGGACGACTACGGACGCACCTACGCCGACGAGGCGGGCATCGCGCTGAAGAACGCCCCGCAGCCGCTCTACCAGCTGCTGGTGCTGTCCAGCCTGCTGAGCACCCGGATCAGGGCGAGCGTCGCGATGGCGGCGGCCAAGGAGCTCACCAAGGCGGGCATGCGCGATCCGAAGCGGATGGCGGACGCCAGCTGGCAGCAGCGGGTCGACGCGCTCGGCCGCGGCGGCTACCGGCGCTACGACGAGCGGACCGCCACCCAGCTCGGCGAAGGCGCGAAGCTCACCGCCGAGCGCTACGGCGGCGACCTGCGGCGGCTGCGCAACAAGGCCGACGGGGACATGACGGAGCTGCGCCGCGAGCTCCAGGAGTTCCCCGGCATCGGTCCGGCGGGCGCGGACATCTTCCTGCGCGAGGCCCAGGCCGTCTGGCCGGAGATCGCCCCCTGCCTGGACGGCAAGGCACTGGACGGCGCCCGCCGCCTCGGCCTGCCCGCCACCGCCGCTCCCCTGACGCGGCTGGCCGGCGGCACGGAGCCCGCGGTGCTGGCCGCCGCGCTGGTCAGGGTGGCGCTCGACAAGGACGCGACCGGCCGGATCATGGCGGACGCGGCAGCCTGAGAGTTCCGCGAGCGAGTCCCGGACACCGTCACAGCTGCGCGCCCACCGTCACCACCAGCACCGCCAGCCCCACAGTGAGCCAGGTGACGTAGTCGCCGAGCACACCGGAGTGCAGGCGGCGCAGCGGTGTGATCAGCCGGCGGTCGCCGTCGGCGGACAGGTCGCGCAGCACCCGGGCCGCCGGCCAGCGCAGGTCGGGCCGCCAGACGGCGACGGCCGCCAGGCCGAAGGCGAGCCCGACGGACAGCAGGCCGAACAGCACGCCCGAGGTGGTCCAGGCGGCCTCGGGGACCGGGTGGCGCGGCGCGGGCACCGGCAGCCCCTGGACGTCGTCGACATAGCCGGTCCGGTCCTCGAAGGTGCGGGCCGCGGCGGCCATCGCCCGGCCGACGCCCGGCACCACCCCGACCAGCAGACCGGCGGCGAGCAGCACCCCGGGCACGGCGGTCATCGTCTTCGGCACCGCCCGCAGGGGGTCGCGGACCTCCGGGTCCTCGCCGTCGCCGCTGGTCTCGATGTCCGAGCAGCTGAGCGCGGGTTCGGGACCGGCGCCCCAGAAGATCCGCAGCGCCGCCCGCAGCACCGCGGCGCCGGTCAGCGCGGAGACCACGATGTAGACGGCGGGCAGCCATCCCGCGTGGTCCTCGGCGGCGTGTTCGGCGACCGCCTTGCCGAGGGTGGTGCCGAAGGGCGGCAGCCCGGCCAGCGCCAGCCCGCCGAGCAGGAACAGCGCGCCGGTGTACGGATACGGGCGGCCGCGCCCGTGCAGCCCGTACTCGTCCACCGAGCCGTTCCGGTCGAGCAGCACACCGGTGAGCGCGAACAGCGCCGCCTTCACCCCGGCGTGCCCGGCGACGTAGAGCGCGGTCCCGGCGGTGGCGGCCGGGCTGAGCAGGCTGAGGCCCAGCAGCCACAGCCCGGTGTGGGAGATGGTGGAGAAGGCCAGCAGCCGCTTCAGGTGCCGCTGCTGCCAGCACATCACCGCCCCGGTGAGCGCGGTCAGCACACCGAAGGCGGCCATCGTGTGGGTGAAGGCGGCGGCCGGCACCCCGCCGGGGCCGCCGAAGACGACGCGGTAGACGCGGGCGACGCCGTACACGCCCAGCTCCACCATCACCCCGGACATCAGCATGCTCACCGGGCTGGGTGCCACCGCGTGCGCGTCGGGCAGCCAGAAGTGGAAGGGCACGGTGGCGGACTTGACCAGCATGCCGGCGATGACGAGGACGAACGCGGTCACGGTGAGCAGGTCGGCCGGGTGGCCGGCGAGCGCGGCGCCGGTCTGGGCCATGCCCAGCTCGCCGGTGCGCGCGTAGAGCAGGCCGATGCCGAGCAGCGAGGCATAGGCGGCCAGCGAGTTGACCACACCGAAGCTCAGCGCGCCGTGCAGCGAACGGGGGTCCTCGACGTGATGGCCGGTCAGCGCGTAGGCCACCACACCCATCAGCTCGAAGAACACGAAGGCGTTGAACAGGTCCCCGGTGAGGGCGAATCCGCACATACCGGCCTCGAAGAGCAGCAGCAGCGCGGGGAAGGTGCCGCCGTGGTTGCCGGGCTGCTCGTCGAAGTACTTCCAGGAGTAGGCGAGCACGGCCAGCATCAGCGCCGCGACCAGCAGGGCGAGCCCGATGCCGAGCCGGTCGCCGACCAGCGCGATGCCGACGCCCTGCCCGTGGTGCAGGGTCCAGCCGCCGGCCCAGGAGACCACCCGCTGGTCGCCCGTCTCGCCGGCCCGTACCCACAGCAGGGACAGGTCCCCGGCGGTGAATACGGCGAACGCGGCGGCCAGCACATCGGCGGCGGTGCGGGACAGCAGCCTGCCCGCCAGCACCAGCAGCGCCGCGCCGATCAGCGGCGCCGCGACCGCCAGCGGGAGCAGATCGTCGGTCGACGGCACGGGCGGCCCTCAGCCCTTCAGCTCGGTGAGGCGTTCCGGGTTGACGGTCCCGCTGCGCTTGCGGATCTGGATCACCAGGCTGAGCAGCAGCGCGGTGACGGTGGCGCCCACCACGATGTCGGTGAGGACCAGCGCCTGCACCACCGGGTCCACCACCGGGGTATTGACCGGGATGTCGGAGAAGACCGGCGCGGTGCCGCCGCGCCGGTAGCCGATGCCGAGCAGCAGGACGTAGGTGGACGACTGGGCGACCGCGAGACACCCGACGGCGTGCACGAGATTGCGGCTGGTCACCATGCCGTAGACGCCGGCCAGGAAGATCCAGCCGGCCGCGAGGAAAGGCAGCACCGTCATGCTCCGGACTCCTGGTCCGCGGCGGAGCCGTCGTCGTCGGGGGACGCGATCTCCACCGCCTGGTCGAGGAACTGGGCGATCAGCACGATCACGCCGGAGGCCACTTCCAGCCCGACGGCGGCGTTCACCAGCGGCACCAGGCCGGCCGAGGACAGCGTGTTGAAGGTGCCGAGCGGGAGGACGTTCTGCAAGTAGGCGGCGCCCGCCACCAGCCCGGCCAGGCCCAGGGCGCCGAACGCGCCGGCCCCGACCGCGTCGAGGGCGGCGAAGACGGCCAGCGGCCGCAGCCGGCGCAGCACCCGGTAGTCGGCGGCCACATACGCCAGATGCAGTCCGGTGGCCAGCACCACGCCGCCCTGGAAGCCGCCGCCGGGGCTGAGTTGGCCGTGGGCGACGATGTACGCGCCGACCAGCACCGTCACCGGGAGCAGTCCCGCGCCCAGCAGCAGGGTGGACGGCAGGACCCGGCTCGGCTCCGGTGTGCCGCGGTTCTCGGCGCGCATCCGGCGCAGCAGGGAGACGCCGCCGAGCACCGCGCCGAACAGGATCGACTCCTCGCCGAGAGTGTCGAGCGCGCGCTGGTCGAAGTTGATCGCGGAGATCACATTGGCGGTGCGGTGCTGGAGCGAGGCGGCGACCGCCCGGTCGCCGTACGGGTGGTGGTGGGTGCCGAAGCGGGGCAGGTCGGTGCAGGCGATGGCGAAGACCACCGCGAAGGCGGCCGCGGCCAGCAGGAAGACGATGGTGCGCACCCGGCGGGTCACTCGTCCTCCCCGTCCCCGGCTCCTCCTCGGCCCGCCCCGCGGTCGACCGGCCCGCGGCGGATCTTGCGGACCGTCAGCAGGATCAGCAGCGGGGTGACGGCGGTGCCGACCGCGAGCTGGGACAGCGCCACGTCGGGCGCCTGCATGACCAGGAACAGCAGCGCCAGGCAGACCCCGAGCACGGCCAGCACCACGGCCTGCCGGGACGGGTCACGGGTCAGGGCCGCGCAGGTCGCGGCGATGGTCACCAGCACCAGGGCGGTGGCCACCAGGAAGTCGACGGCGCCGGGAGTGGTGTTCATGCCGGCGGCCCCTGCGGCTCGTCGTCCGGCAGTTCGCCCTCGCGGGCCATGGTGCGGCCGATGACGATCGAGATCACCGGGCCGGACACGGCCGTCAACGCCCCGATGAACAGCAGCTTGGCCGCCTCGCGCCCGGCGCCCGCGTCGA
The DNA here is from genome assembly GCF_042650325.1 of Streptomyces polygonati. Classification (NCBI taxonomy): domain Bacteria; kingdom Bacillati; phylum Actinomycetota; class Actinomycetes; order Kitasatosporales; family Streptomycetaceae; genus Streptomyces; species Streptomyces polygonati. The sequence continues at coordinate 75,169 of NZ_JBHSBB010000009.1, forward strand.
GCGCCAGCGCCAGGGTGAGCAGCGGGACCCCGATCGTGGTGGCCGGCGCGAGCGCGTGCAGCCGGGCGTACGGCGTCGGCAGCGCGAGCAGCGCCAGCGCGGACAGCAGCAGGGCGGCGGCGCCGCAGAACAGCAGCGCGAGCGCGAATCCGTGCCGGACGTCCATCTCAGTCCCGCCCCCGCTCGGCGGTCCGCCGCCAGTCCCGGGGCGACAGACCGGTGCCGCCGGCCAGGCAGCGGGCGAAGACCAGGGTCCCGGCCGGCGCCAGCACCGCGAGCACCAGCGCCACATCGATGTACGAGACGCGGTGCAGCCCGCGCGCGGCCAGCAGAAAGACGGCGACCGCCATCACCCCGGCCAGCGACATCCCGGCGAGCCGCTGGGCGGGCTCCCCCCGGGTGGCCCGCAGCAGGCAGGGCCCCACCCCGGCGGGCAGCAGCACACAGGCGACCACGATCCAGGCGTTCATCCGGCCGCCCTCCCGCCGCGCGGCCGGCCCGCCGGCGCCGTGCCGGCGGCGTCACCCACCGCTTTCACTCCAACCGCCTTCCGCCCAGCGCCCGTTCCACCCGGGAGACCGAGCGGCCCAGCACATGGGCCGTCAGGTCGTATCCGGTGGCGGGGGTTTCGGCGGCCTTGTCGACGGTCTGCTCGGCGATGTCGATGACGCAGGCGCCCGGGGAGGCGGAGAGCAGCACCGCGGCCAGCGCGGCGTCCGTCTGGGGGGTCAGGCGGATGGTGACGACGGCGCCGGGCGTGCCGCCGCCGCCCAGCGCCCGGGCGACGGCGGCGGCCAACTGCCCGGTCTCCGCCAGCAGGGTGAGGGGAAAGCCCGCGGCAGCCGCCCCGATCCGGCGGCTGCCGCGGAGTGCGGGGTGCTCGGCGCGGCGCATCGCCTCGGCGGCGATCGCGCCGAGCAGTGCGAATCCCGCGCCCACCATCTGTTCGAGCGGTGGGCCGGTGGAGATGAGGATCAGATAGAGCAGATAGAGCAGGCCCCACCAGACCAGCACATTGACCGAGGCCGCCAGCGCTCCACGCATCATCCCCGGTCGCCTCCTCGCTCACACCACCCACAGGCCTGCGCCCGGTATACCGGGCGGTCGGCGCCGTGCCCGCGTCCCGGCGGGGACACGCCAGGCCGGGCCACTCCGATGCCACGGGCGGCGTATGTCCCCGTCCGGGACGGTGAAACGCGATGCGGCGAATCGCTGACGGGCCGTCGGCCCGTCAGGGGTTCCTCACTGGTTGTCCAGCCGGAGCTGGGCCTCCTGCTCCTGGTCGCCGGCCGCGGTGCCGACCACCCGGACGGCGAAGGCCTCGGCGAGGCTCTCCCGCAGCCGGTCCACGGCGCGGTAACCGCCCTGGGCGGTCATGGTGACCGGTTCGGACAGCCGGGCCGGGCCGGGCAGCGCGAGGGTCCGGGAGACGTCGTAGGTCGCGGTCCATACGGTGGGCCGGCCGGCCTTGTCGTCGGCGGGCTCGTCGTCGGAGGGCCGGTCGGAGGAGAAGCTGGTGTTCAGAGCGGTGAGCACGGTACGGGCGTCCTCCTTGGCGCAGCCGTCGAGGGTGACGGCGACCTGGGCGGAGGGGTCTGCGGTCTGCTCTTGCGCGGTGGTCACGATGGTTCCTTCCGGGGACGGCACGAGGGGACAGAAGAAAGGTCGGGGAAAGGGCTCGGGGAGCGGTTACGGCCGCAGGGCGGCGCGCAGCGCGGGCAGCAGGGTCTGCTCGGCCCAGCGGATGAACGGCAGCTGCTGGTCGCCGCCGACCTGGACGAAGGCGATCTCGTCGAACCCGGCGTCGGCGTACGGCAGCACGGCCTCGACGAAGGCGTCCACGTCGTCGCCGCAGGGGATCGACTCGGCGACGGTCTCGGGCCTGACGAACTGGCTGGCGCCCTCGAAGCCGGCCGGCCCCGGGATCTCGGAGTTGACCTTCCAGCCGAAGCCGAACCAGCGGAACTGGTCGTGCGCGCGGGCCACGGCCGCCGCGCGGTCGGTCCCGTAGCTGACCGGGATCTGGCCGACCCGGGGCTTGCCCGCGCCGCCGTAGCGGTCGAAGGCGTCGATCAGCTCGGCCCTCGGCTGCGTGGCGATGACCAGGTCGGCGAGCCGGCCGGCCAGCCGGCAGGAGCGGTCGCCGGAGACGGCGACGCCGATCGGCGGCGGGGTGTCCGGCAGGTCCCACAGCCGGGCGTCGCGGACCTCGAAGTGCCGCCCCTGATGGGTCAGCTCCTCGCCGGCGAACAGGGCGCGGATGATGACGACGGCCTCCTCCAGCTTCTCCAGCCGGACCGAGGCCGCCGGCCAGCCGCCACCGACGACGTGCTCGTTGAGGTTCTCCCCCGACCCCAGGCCGAGCCGGAAGCGGCCCTGCGACAGCAGCTGCATCGTGGCGGCCTTCTGCGCGACGACGGCCGGGTGGTAGCGGGTCGTCGGGCAGGTCACATAGGTCATCAGCGGGATGCGGCGGGTGGCCTGGGCGGCGGCGCCCAGCACGGTCCAGGCGTAGGGGGCATGGCCCTGGGAGGCGAGCCAGGGGAAGTAGTGGTCCGAGGTCACGGAGAAGTCGAAACCCGCGTCCTCCGCGGCGACCACGTGATCGACCAGATCGCGGGGGCCGGAATGCTCGGTCAGCATCGTGTACCCGATTTGCACCATGGTGTGCGCTTTTCCGGTTCGGGCCGGGCAAAACCCGGCGCTGCTGCGAATGGGGGGTGTGAACAGGGGAGCGGCCCGAGCCGCGGAGCCTGCGGGCGGTCCGCTCCATGGCCGGTCGGCGGCGGTCGGCCGAAGCGGGTACGGCAGAATCGGGGGATGTCCCGCAAGCGATCACGTACCCCCGGTCCGGCGGCGTACTCCCCCACCGCCTCCTGCCCCTGCGGTCTCCCCGCGTCCTACGGCGAGTGCTGCGGCGCCTTCCACGCCGGGCGCGCGGCGGCGCCGACCGCGGAGCGGCTGATGAGGTCGCGCTACAGCGCGTTCGCGGTCGGGGACGCCGGGTATCTGCTGCGGACCTGGTCGGCCGGCACCCGGCCGCCCTCGCTGAGCCTCGATCCCGAGGTGCGCTGGACCGGCCTCGACGTGATCGGCGCCACCGGCGGCACCGCCTTCCACTCCGAGGGCACGGTGGAGTTCCGGGCGCACTACCGGCTGGGCCCCGGGACCGGTGAGCAGCGGGAGAACAGCGCCTTCAGCCGCGAGGACGGCGCGTGGGTCTACGTCGGCGAGGCCGGCTGAGCGGGCTGCCGGGCGCCATGGTCAGGCGGGACTCACGCCACCGGGTCGCGCGCGTCGTACCGCGCGAAGCCGCGCTGGAAGGTGCCGATCAGGGTGATCGCCAGGATGCAGGCCAGGCCGCCGCCGACCAGGGCGGCGGTGGGGGTGAAGATGTCGGCCGCCGAACCGGCCAGGAAGTCGCCGAGGCGGGGGCCGCCGACCACCACGACCAGGAAGACGCCTTGCAGCCGCCCGCGCATGTCGTCCGGCGCCGCCGACTGGAGCATGGTGTTGCGGAACACCATCGAGACGGTGTCGGCGCAGCCCGCGACGCCCAGGAAGAGCAGGCCGAGCCAGAGATCCCGGGTGAGGCCGAAGACCGCGACGGCCCCGCCCCACGAGGCGATGGCGATGAGCACCGCCAGCCCCTGGCGGTTGACCCGGCCGAGCCAGCCCGAGAAGACGCTGCCGAGCAGCGCGCCGACCGCGGGCGCGGCGGCCAGCAGGCCGACGGTCCGGGTGTCGCCGCCGAACCACAGGCCCGCCACCGCCGGGAAGAGCACCCGGGGCTGGGCCAGCACCATCGCGGCCAGGTCGGAGACGAAGGTGGTGCGCAGATTGGGGCGCGCGCCGAGATAGCGCAGGCCCTCCATCACCGAGGGCCGGCGCCGGGCCGCCTCGACCGCGGCCGCCCCCTTGCCGGCCGCGGCGAGCTTGCTCTCCGGCAGCATCGCGGGCAGCCGCCACATCGCGTACAGCGAGGCCGTGAAGGCCAGCACATCGATCAGATAGGCCGCCTGATAGCCCCAGAAGCCCACGAAGACGCCGCCCAGCATGGGCCCGGCCATCTGTCCGACGCCGCCGGCCAGCGAGGCCAGCGCGTTGGCCGCGGGCAGCTGCTCGGGCGGCAGCAGCCGGGGGATCATCGAGGAGCGGGCCGGTGAGTTCATCGCGAAGAAGACCGCCTGGAGGGCCACGATGCCGTACAGCACCGCCACCGACCGCAGGCCGGCTATCGCCACCAGCGCCAGCGCCAGGGAGAGCAGGGTCAGCGCGGCCGAGGTGATCAGGCCGAGCCTGCGCCGGTCGACGACGTCCGCGACGGCTCCGCCGTACAGGCCGAAGGCGATCAGCGGGACGAGCGAGAACAGGCCCACCAGACCGACGTAGAAGCTGGAGCCGGTGATCGCGTAGACCTGCAGGGCGACGGCCATCGCCGTCATCTGCTGCCCGATGTACGAGACGGTGTTGCCGAACCACAGCCGCCGGAAGTCGGGGTGCTCCCGCAGCGGGGAGATGTCGGCGAGCACTCGGGAGAGCCGGGACCCCCGCGCGGGCGGGGGGCCGGGTATCGGCGACCCGGTCGGCCCAGAGCTGTCGCGACGGTCTTTCTCACTGTTGAGCACGGGAAACCGTAGCAATCGCGCCATGCCGCGCGGCGGCCGGGGCCGTCGTCCCTTGTCCTGGCAGGCCGCCGCCCGGTGGGCCCAGGAGGGTGAGTCGGCCGTAAACCGGCTGGTGACGGCCTGCGGCCCGGCATAGGCTGTGCGGGACGAGTCGGCTCCAGGGGAAGTACCGGGCCCCCGAGTCCGTCCCGGAACGAGTCGCCACCTCGGCCACGCTTCCGGCCCCGCACAGGCGCCACCGCGTCGGCACCGCCCAAAAAAGGAACCCCCCGGGCGCCGGCGCACCGCCACGGCCGTTTCGGGGGTCCCCCCGCGCCCAAGGCCGTGGGGGAGTATCCGGCCTACGCGACGTAAGGAGTGCGCTGTGTCAGCAGAACCGCTCAAGCGCAAGGAGAAGACCGTGGAACGCGGCGGCGACGGAGCCTCGCTGTTCGAGGAGGAGCGCCCGCTGGACACCTGGTCGCGCTGCGCCCCGATCCGGCTCGCCGGGTACGAGGACGACCTGTCCGAGACGCACATCCTGCGCAGTATCGACTGAGTTCCGCCCCCGTTCTGTCCTCCCGGTGATCGCGCTGTCGACACACCGTCAGATCGGTGGTTCAACTCCCGCACGGCGAGGGCCTGCCCGGACGGACACCCGTCGGGCGGGCCCGGACTTTTTCCGATGCAGCGCGCATGCATCGGAAGAAGCCGGGCAGACGGATCTCGACTTCGCCGAACACCGAGGAGTACGACGATGCTGATGGCCCACCCGACTGTGCTGCGGACCCTGGTGGAGCGTTACGAGGCGCTCCGCGCGCTCGCCGGTCAGTACGGTGCCGATGACACGGAGGACGGCGCCGGCGTCGACCCGCGTGTGCGGCAGCAGTTGCAGGACACCGTCTACACCTTGTGCGTGTCCACCGGCACCCGGGAGATCGGCCCGGCGCTCGCCGCGGCCCACGACCACATGGAGCGGTCCGCGTTCAGGGCCGGCGACGCGCTCGAGTGCGGCGCGGCGGCCTGACGGTCCGCCGTCGGCCCGGCGTTCGACCAACCTCCGGGGAGCCCCGGGCACTTCGCCGGGACACCACGCCCCGCGGACCTGGAATTCCCGGGAACGGCCTGCTCACAGCCCCTATCGAGCCATCGGGCGGAGTGCCAGCGGCCGGTCACCCATTGGGATGAATTCGGCAGTCGGCATTACCTGATTGGCCCCCTGACGCGTTGTTCCGGATGCGGACGTACGGTCCGTGCGAACATTCCGGAAGGCAGGAAGCGTATGAACAGGGTCGCCCGAAAGGGACTCGTCACCGCGATGGTCGCCGGTGGCGTGCTGGCCTCGGCGGGCTACGCCCAGGCGGATTCGGCGGCCGAGGGCGGGAGCGCGGGTTCGCCGGGGGTTCTGTCGGGCAACACCGTCCAGGCACCGGTCGACATCCCGCTGAACGTATGCGGCAATACGATCAATGTCATCGGCCTGCTGAACCCCGCGCTGGGCAACAGCTGCGCCAACACCTCCCACTCGACGGCCTCTTCACGGCCACGCGGCGCCCGGACGGCTGCCGCCGCCCGCCCGGCGCGGCACCCGGCGGCCAGCTCCCTGGTGGACCCCGGCGGCCCCCGCAAGGGGAGTTCGCTCCTGAGCGCCGGCCCGCTCGCCGCCCGCGACACCGGTGACGGGGCCCACGCCCTCGCCGAGAGCGGCGGCTCACCGGGCGTCCTGGCCGGGAATTCGCTGGGGCTCCCGATCCACCTCCCGGTCAATGTGTCGGGCAACTCGGTGAATGTGGTGGGCATCGGCAATCCGGCCTTCGGCAACACCGCGGTGAACGGCGGGGTGCACACCCCTCCGCCGCCGCCCGCCCACCAGCCGGTCCCCGCGCCGCCCAACGAAGCGCCGGACCCGGTGCCGGGGAAGACCACCCCGGCGGCCGAAAGCCACCAGCCCGCGCTGGCGCACACCGGTTCCGACGGCATGGGATGGACGGCCGCGGGCGGTGCCGCCCTGCTGCTCGGCGGCGCCGTGCTCTTCCGGAGGTCCCGTCGGAAGGCCTCGTGAAGAGCGGCTGAGGACCGCCGAACGGCTGCCGGGGGGCCACCCGGAGAGCTTCGCCGAACCGGTCAAGCCGTTATCCGTGGCCCTCCCACCAGCGGCGACACCGTCCGGACCGGGCACTGCGGGGCGCCCGGCCTCTAAGGTGTATGCGTACACATGAACGTACCGGCGCAAGGGCGCGCGTCAACGTGCCTCGGCGACCGGCGCGTTCGTGTGCCGTCGTATCGCCGATATCGCTCATACGGCTCATATCGCCGTTGGTGTCGCGAAGCCGTGACTCGAGGAGCCCCGCAATGGCGTTGCCGGAAGGCACGCTCAGCCACCGCTACCGTGGCGAGCACCCCGTCCGTACTCTCCGCTACCTCTTCCATCCCGACCGGCGCCGGGTCGCGCTGGCCGTGCTCGCCTTCTTCGGCAAGCACACCCCGGTGTGGCTGCTGCCTCTGATCACCGCCAATGTGGTGGATGTCGTGGTCCAGCACCGGCCGATCTCCGTCCTGTGGTGGAACTCCGCGATCCTGCTGGTGATCCTGCTGCTCAATCTGCCCCTGCACCTGGCCTATGTGCGGTGCATGCAGGGCTCGATACGCCGGACGGGCACCCGGCTGCGCACCGCGCTGTGCCAGCGGATGCAACAGCTCTCCATCGGCTACCACTCCCGGGTCAGCGCGGGAGTGCTGCAGGCCAAGGTGATCAGGGACGTCGAGAGCATCGAGACCGCCGCCCAGCAGACCGCCGACAACGGCTTGGCCGCCGTCGCCACCCTCTCCGGCGGGCTGGTGGTCATCGGCGTCCAGGCCCCGGCCTTCCTGCCGGTCTTCCTGGTGGTCGTGCCGGCCTCGGCGATGCTGGTGGTGAAGCTGCGCCGCCGGCTGCGGGACCACAACGAATCGTTCCGCCAGCAGGTGGAGATGCTGTCCTCCCGGGTCAGCGAGATGACGACCCTGATCCCGATCACCCGGGCGCACGGCCTGGAGAACACCGCGCTGCACCGGGTGGACCGCACCCTCGGCGAGGTGCTGCACGCCGGGCTGCGGCTGGACCGGCTCAACGGCTGGTTCGGCTCGATCGCCTGGATCCTGCTCAACGCCATCGGGGTCGCCTGCCTGTCGGGCTCGGCGCTGGTCGCGTACTACGGCTGGCTGAACGTCAGCCCCGGCACCGTGGTGATGCTCAGCGCCTACTTCTCCAGCCTGACCGCCTCGGTCACCACGCTGCTCACCTTGACCCCGCAGATCGGCAAGGGACTGGAGTCGGTGCGCTCGATCGGCGAGGTGCTCCAGGCGCCGGACCTGGAGCAGAACGACGGCAAGGCCGAAGTGACCGGTGTGGTGGGCCGCTTCGAGTTCCGCGGCGTCGGTCACACCTACCCGGAGAGCGAACTGCCCTCCCTGATCGACTTCGAGCTGGATGTCCGGCCCGGCGAGACGATCGCGCTGGTCGGCGGCTCGGGTGCGGGCAAGTCCACCGTGCTCAACCTGGTGATCGGCTTCCTGCGGCCCACCCGGGGGCGGATACTGCTCGACGGCGTGGACATGGAGACCCTGGACCTGCGCGACTACCGCAGCTGGCTGTCGGTGGTGCCGCAGGAGTCGATCCTGTTCGAGGGCAGCATCCGGGAGAACGTCACCTACGGCATGACGGACGTGCCGGAGGAGGCGGTGCGCGACGCGCTGCGCGACGCCAACGCGCTGGAGTTCATCGACCGGCTGCCGCTGTGCCTGGACACCGTGGTCGGGGAGCGCGGCGCCCGGCTGTCCGGCGGCCAGAAGCAGCGGCTGGCGATCGCCCGGGCGCTGATCCGCGATCCGCGGGTGCTGATCCTGGACGAGGCCACCTCGGCGCTGGACTCCCGTTCGGAGGCGCTGGTCCAGCAGGCGCTGACCCGGCTGGTACGCGGCCGGACCGTCTTCGTCGTGGCCCACCGGCTGTCCACCATCAGGAACGCGGACCGGATCGTGGTGCTGGACGAGGGCCGGATAGCGGAGATCGGGTCGCACGCCGAGCTGCTGGGCAGCGGCGGCGCCTACGCGGGACTGCAGGCCGCCCAGCTGGCGTGATCGGTGGTGGGCCGCGCTCCGGGTCCCGGCCGGTGGACCACCGGCCGGGACCCGGAGCGACAAGCGGGCCCGTAGGGTCCGGGCACCACGGCCGGGATCAGGCGTTCAGCACCCCCGAGACCATCGCCTGCGCCTCCTGCTGCACCTTGGCCAGGTGGTCCTCGCCCAGGAAGGACTCGGCGTAGACCTTGTAGACGTCCTCGGTGCCGGACGGGCGGGCCGCGAACCAGGCGTTCTCGGTGCAGACCTTGATGCCGCCGAGCGCGGCGCCGTTGCCGGGCGCCGTGGTGAGCACGGCGGTCACCCGCTCCCCGGCCAGTTCCTCGGCCGGCACCTGCTCGGGCGACAGCTTGGCGAGCAGCGCCTTCTGCTCGCGGTCGGCGGGAGCGTCGGTCCGGGCGTAGGCGGGCGCGCCGAACTCGCCGGTCAGGTCGGCGTAGTGGGCGGAGGGGGTGCGGCCGGTGACCGCGGTGATCTCGGCGGCGAGCAGGGCCAGCAGGATGCCGTCCTTGTCGGTGGTCCACACGCTGCCGTCGCGCCGCAGGAAGGAGCCGCCGGCCGACTCCTCGCCGCCGAAGGCGAGGGTGCCGCCGAGCAGTCCGTCCACGAACCACTTGAAGCCGACCGGGACTTCGGTGAGCGGGCGGCCGAGCCCCGCGACGACCTTGTCGATCATCGAGGAGGACACCAGGGTCTTGCCGACGGCCAGTTCCGGCCCCCACTGCTCGCGGTGCCCGATCAGGTAGGAGATGGCGACCGCGAGGTAGTGGTTGGGGTTCATCAGTCCGGCGTCGGGGGTGACGATGCCGTGCCGGTCGGCGTCCGCGTCGTTGCCGGTCGCGATGCCGTACTCGTCCTTGCGGGCGATCAGCGACGCCATCGCGTACGGCGACGAGCAGTCCATCCGGATCTTGCCGTCCCAGTCCAGCGTCATGAACCGCCAGGTGGGGTCGGTGTACGGATTGACCACGGTCAGATCGAGCCGGTGCGTCTCGGCGATCCGCCCCCAGTAGTCCACCGAGGCGCCGCCGAGCGGGTCGGCGCCGATGGTGAGGCCGGAGTTGCGCACCGCCTCCAGGTCGAGCACCGACGGCAGATCGTTCACATAGCTGCCCAGGAAGTCGTAGCGGCCGGTGGTGTCGGCGGCCAGCGCCTGGCGGTACGGGACGCGCCGGACGTTCTTGAGGCCGTCGGCGATCAGCGCGTTGGCGCGGTCCTGGATCCAGCCGGTGGCGTCCGAGGCGGCCGGTCCGCCGCTCGGCGGGTTGTACTTGAAGCCGCCGTCGGCCGGCGGGTTGTGCGAGGGGGTGACGACCACGCCGTCCGCGAAGGCGTCGGCGCGCCCCCGGTTGTGGGCGAGGATCGCGTGCGAGACGGCCGGGGTCGGCGTGTAGCCGTCGCTCTCGTCGATCAGCACGGTGACGCCGTTGGCGGCGAACACCTCCAGCGCGGTGACCCTGGCCGGTTCGGACAGCGCGTGCGTGTCGGCGCCGAGGAACAGCGGGCCGGTGGTGTTCTGCCGGTCCCGGTAGTCGCAGATCGCCTGGCTGGTGGCGACGATGTGGTCCTCGTTGAAAGCGGTGGCCAGCGCCGAACCGCGATGTCCCGAGGTGCCGAAGGCCACCCGCTGGGCGGGCTCGCCGGGGTCGGGGTGCAGAGCGTAGTAGGCGGTGACCAGTCGGGCGACGTCCACCAGGTCGTCCGGCCGGGCCGGTGTTCCGGCACGCTCGTGCGGCATCCGCGTCTCCTTGTGTCTGCGTGTACGGGTCTGGGTGTGGCGGGTCTCGGGTGTGCGGGTCTCGGTGTGCGGGTCTCGGTGTGCGTGTCCTGAGCGTTCCCCATTTTCACGTGTCGGCGACCATCGTGGCGCGGGGGGCACGGCGGCGCGGGGGCACGCCCGAACCCGCGGCGCCGAGTTCGCCGCCGCCGACCGGCCGGGCGCTAAGGTGGTGACGCTTCGGCGGGCATCCGGACCGCGGACCGTCGCACGAGAGGCGGATGTGATGGCCACGGCGGATCTGCCCCCTTCCCACGGCGTACGGCTGGCGTCCGCGAGCGGCAGGTGGGTGCTGGCGTGCTCCGTGCTCGGCTCCGGTATGGCGCTGCTGGACGGCACCGTGGTCAACATCGCGCTCCCCCGGATCGGTGAGGACTTCGGCGCGACGCTGGCCTCCTTGCAGTGGACGGTCAACGGCTATCTCCTGACACTGGCCGGGCTGATCCTGCTCGGCGGCGGTCTGGGCGACCGCTACGGGCGGCGGAGGGTGTTCGTGGTCGGCGCGATCTGGTTCGCGCTGGCCTCCTCGCTGTGCGGCATCGCCCAGGACAGCGCGATGCTGATCGTGGCGCGCGCCCTGCAGGGCGTGGGCGGCGCGCTGCTGACGCCCGGTTCGCTGGCGCTGGTGCAGTCCACCTTCCGCCGCGAGGACCGGGCGAAGGCGGTGGGCGCCTGGTCGGGTCTGGGCGGGGTCGCCGGCGCGGTGGGACCCTTCATCGGCGGCTATCTGGTGGACGGCCCCGGCTGGCGGTGGATCTTCCTGATCAATGTGCCGATCGCGGCGGTGGTGGTCGCCATCGCCCAGTGGCATGTCCCCGAGAGCCGGGACCGTGACGCGGCGGGTTCCTTCGACATGGCCGGTGCGGCGCTGGCCGCGCTGTGCCTGGCCGGGATCACCTACGCGCTGATCTCCGCCTCCGGGCATCCCTCCCTCGTCCTGCTGATCGGACCGGCGGCGCTCGGACTGGCCTGCGGGGTGGCCTTCGTGCGGGTCGAACAGCGCCGGGAGCATCCGATGCTGCCGCTGTCGGTGTTCTCCTCCAAGCTGTTCACCTCGATGAACCTGGTGACCCTGCTGCTGTACGCGGCGATCGGCGGGGTGTTCTTCCTGCTGCCGGTGCAGTTGCAGATCGCGGCCGGCTACAGCCCGCTGCGGGCGGGGGTCGCCACGCTGCCGCTGACCGTGCTGTTGCTGCTGCTGTCCGCGCCGGCCGGCGGGCTGGCGCAGCGGATCGGGCCGCGCCCGCTGCTGACGGTGGGGCCGCTGATCACCGCCGCAGGGCTGCTGCTGCTCACCCGGGTGTCGCCGAGCTCCTCGGGGTACTTCGCCGATGTGCTGCCCGGGGTGGTGGTGCAGGGGATCGGACTGAGCATAATCGTCGCCCCGCTGACCGCGACGGTGCTGGCCTCGGTGGACGTGAACCACTCCGGGGTGGCCAGCGGCGTGAACAACGCCGCCGCCCGGGTGGCCCAGTTGCTGGCGGTGGCCGCGCTGCCGCTGGCGATCGGGCTGTCCAGCCAGGCCTACCGCTCGCCGCACGCGGTCAACAGCGCCTTCGGCAAGGCGATGTACATCTGCGCCGGGCTGTGTGTGATCGCCGCGGTACTGGCGGCGCTGCTGATCCCGTCGGGGGCGCTGCGGGAGGAGGACGACCAGCCGCCGAGGGCGCTGCCGGAGTGCCGGACGAACTGCGGCTTCTCCTCTCCCCCGCTGGAGCCGGGCGCCACCAGGGCGAGGACCTGACGGTCGGGCCCGGGCCCGCGGGCCCGGGCGGCTGATTCAGTCCTCGGGCTCGGTGAGCAGTCGCTCCAGTACGGGCAGGGCGGCCCGCAGGGTGCGGCTCTGTTCGGGGGTGAGCCGGGACATCCGGCGGGCGAGCAGTTCGGAGCGCTCGCGCCTGATCCGTATCAGCACATCGGCGCCCGCCGGGGCGATGCTGACCAGCCAGGACCGGCCGTCGGACGGGTCGGGCTCCTTGCGGATCAGCCCGGCGGCGGCCAGCGGGCCGACGGTACGGGTCAGCGAGGGCGCCGCGACCTGCTCGTGGGCGGCCAGCTCACCGAGCCGCAGCGGGCCGTGCTCCTCGATCCTGGCCAGCGCGGACAGTTGCGCGAAGGTGAGGTTGAGGTCGTCGCCGGAGGCCTGGGCCATCTGGCGGTAGAGCCGGGCGATGAGCAGCCGCAGCCGGGCCACGTCCGGCGACGAGGGCATGGCGGCGGGTGGCGGCGGGGCGGAGGGCGCCCCGTGCCCGGCTGGCCTGGCGGTCATGGCGGGGCGGCCTCCTTGTGTGCCTTGCCTGCCGTACGGGTGCTCCGTACGCGGTGCCGTGCGGTCAGTTCTCCGGACCGGCGCCGCCGGGGGTGGCGGTACCAGCCGAAGTGCCGGCCGAGGTGCCGGCCGAAGTGGTGCTGGTGGTCGTGCCGACGCCACCGGTCGCGGCGGCCGGGCCGGCCGGCACCGCCGCGCCGACCTGGACGGCGGCGCCGCGGTCGGGACGGCTGCGGATCAGCGAGGCGCCCGCCGCGACCAGGGACATCACGATCGCCAGCCCGAACACCACGACCAGGCCGTCGTGGAAGGGCCCCGAGATCAGATGGGGGAAGAACTCCCGGCCGGTCAGCGTGTGCGCGTTGACTGCCGGAAGCTTACCGAGCAGGTCGGAGCCGAGCAGCTGCTGGATCGGGTTGTAGCCGAGGAAGGCCGCGAACAGCGTACCCACCGGTGGCAGCGTGGCGACCTGGTGGGCGTTGGCGGCGGGCACGCCCTGGGCGGTCAGGCCGGAGCTGAGGGTGCTGGGCAGCGACCGGGCCAGGCCGGCCACCATCAGTGAGAAAAACACGCCGATGGACAGCACCATGCCGGCGTTCTGGAAGGTGGCCCGCATGCCGGAGGCGGCGCCCCGGGCCTCGGCCGGCACGCTGGCCATGATGATCGAGGTGTTCGGCGCGGCGAACAGACCGCCGCCGACGCCGTTGAGGAAGATCACCAGCGCGAAGACCCAGTAGCTGAAGTCGGTGGGGAGCAGCAGCAGTCCGCCGAAAGACGCCGCCATCACCACGAAGCCCGCGGCGGCGAACAGCCGGGCGCCGTAGCGGTCGGAGAGGTAGCCGGCGATCGGGCCGGCCGCGAGGAAGCCGACGGTCAGCGGCAGCAGATAGATGCCGGCCCACAGCGGGGTGTCGGCGTAGTTGTAGCCGTGCAGCGGCAGCCAGATGCCCTGGAGCCAGATGATCAGCATGAACTGCAGGCCGCCGCGGGCGATGGAGCCCAGCAGGGTGGCAGCGTTGCCGCCGGCGAAGGTCTTGCTGCGGAAGAGCGCGAGCGGGAACATCGGCTCGGCGACCTTGGCCTCGATCAGGCAGAACGCCACCAGCATCAGGACGCCGCCGATCAGGCCGGCCAGCACCCAGGGGTTCGTCCAGCCCATGGTGTGGCCGCCGTAGGGCTGGATGCCGTAGGTGATGCCGGCCAGCAGGGCGGTCAGGCCGACCGCGAAGCTGATGTTGCCCCACCAGTCCATCCTCGCCGGGCGGCGGATGCCGGTGTCGTGCAGCGAGCGGTAGGCCCAGACGGTGCCGACCAGGCCGATCGGCACATTGACCCAGAAGATCGACCGCCAGTTCCACTCGGCCAGCAGGCCGCCGAGGACCAGGCCGATGAAGGAGCCGGCGATACCGGCCACCATGTTGACGCCCAGCGCCATGCCGCGCTGGCGGGCCGGGAAGGCATCGGTGATGATCGCGGCTGAGTTGGCCATCAGCATCGAGCCGCCGACGGCCTGGGCGACGCGCCAGCCGATCAGCCACAGCGCGCCGCCGCCGCCGTGCATCGGGTCGACGGACAGGATCACCGAGGTGACGGTGAAGATCAGGAAGCCGGCGTTGTAGATCTTGACCCGGCCGAGGATGTCGCCGAGGCGGCCGAGCGTCACCACGAGCACGGCGGTGACGAGCATGTAGCCCATCAGCATCCACAGGAGATAGCTGACGTTGCCGGGCTGGAGGGGGTCGAGCCGGATACCGGTGAAGATCGCGGGCAGCGAGATCAGCACGATGGACGAGTTGATCGTGGCGATCAGCATGCCCAGCGTCGTGTTGGACAGTGCCACCCACTTGTAGTGCGGGTGGTTCGCGTCGATGCGCGGTGTCCGCCGCCCTATTCGTGTCGCGTCTTCGGTCGCCATGGGACGGTTCACACCACCAGGAGGAGAGCAGTTACTTAACTTAGGTTAAGTAACCCTAGCATCGCCATGTACCCGTCGCGTAGCGGGCACCGAGGCATGAGGGGCGCGCGTCCGACGCCGCGCACCCCCTCGCCCCACCGCTGTGATCGCCGGGCCGCCGGGGCCCGGCCCGGCTACCGCCGCGCCAGCAGCCCGCGCAGGAAGGCCGCCTGGCCGACGTGCTGGAGGTCGTCGCAGATCACGCTGACCAGCCGGACCCCGAGGGTCACCGGCGGGTTCCAGCGCTTGTCCACCACGCGGTCCAGATCGTCCGCGGTCAGATCGGTCAGATAGGCCAGGGTGCGTTCGTGCACCGCGTCGTAGTAGCCGGTGAGCAGGGCCGGGTCCTGGACGGTGACCGCGGCCACCTCGGACGGGTCGTGGCCGTAGCCGGTGGCCCCGGCCTGGAAGGGCAGCGCGAAGCGCTCCTCCCAGCCCTGCGAGGTCCAGACCTGCTCCTGGCCGGCCACGTCGGCGACATGGTCGTCCTGGATCCGGGTGAGGTGCCAGACCAGCCAGGCGATCGAGTTGGCGTCGGGGCCGGGGCGCTCGGCGAGTTCGTCGGAGGTCAGCCCCTCGACCGCGCCGTGCACCTCCTCCTTGATCCGGCCGAAGGCGTCGGCGAGCAGTTCCGCGCTGTTCATGGGGCTCCCTGGACGAGGGTCGGTGCCGCGCCCGGGAAGGTGCGTCCGGTCGGCGGCCTGCTGCTCGGCATTCTTCCCCCGGATGTGCGATTGCTCGCGCGGAAGGGGCGCGGACCGGGCGCGGACCGACTGGAGCGCGAATCTGCCGCGATCACGTTTCTTCTTGTCGCGTTTCGTTCGTTTAATTTCTGAGTTAACGTCGTTAATTTGCGCTGACCCATGGACTCGCTGCGGCAGTCCTCGTAGTCTCTGGACGCTCGGGTGAGACCCCACCTCCCCCTACGATCACAAGGACGTGACCTCGTGACCCCGAATCCGTCCCCCGCCTCCCCCGCCCAGGCGGCCGAACTCGGCCGGCGCCGGCTGCTCGCGCTCGGCGCCGGCGCCGCGGCCGCCGCGGGCCTGGGCTGGACGGCGACCCGCGGCGCCGGTCCCGCGCACGCCGACACGCTGCCGCCCGCCTCCACCGATGTGCACTTCTTCTACTACCCCTGGTACGGCAGCCCGTCGGTGTACGGCAGCTGGCGGCACTGGCCGCAGGGCTCCAGCCAGCCGCCGCTGGACATCTCCTCGAACTACTACCCGAAGCTGGGTGCCTACGACTCCGGCGACAGCGCGGTGGTCGCCCAGCACATGACCTGGATCCGCCAGGCCGGCGTCGGCGTGGTCGCCACCAGCTGGTGGGGCCAGGGCGGTTACGAGGACCAGCGGGTGCCGCTGCTGCTCGACACCGCGGCCCAGTACGGTGTGAAGGTCGCCTTCCACCTGGAGCCGTACGGCGGCCGGACCGCGGCCTCCACGGTGGCCGACATCCAGTACATCAACGCGCGCTACGGCTCCCACCCGGCGTTCTTCCGTGACCCCAAGCACGGCAACCGGCCGGCCTTCTACGTCTTCCAGAGCCTGCTGATCACCGACTGGTCTCCGCTGGCCGCGGTCAACTCGGCCAACATCGTGCTGACCCAGACCACCGACGTGTCCAAGGCGACCTATTTCGGCGGCCTCTACAACTACGCGGTCGGCACCGACTTCACCGGCTGGAAGGGCATCGCCGACTGGTGCCGGGCCAACGGCCGCGTCTGGGCCCCTTCGGTGGGCCCCGGTTACATCGACGACCGGGCCGTCCCGGGCAACACCACGCCGACCCTGCAGCGGGCCGACGGCGGCACCTACGACCGGATCTGGTCCGGCGCGCTGTCCCCGGCCAACGGCGGCAAGCCCACCTGGGTGTCGATCACGTCCTTCAACGAGTGGCACGAGGGCACGATGGTCGAGCCGGCCAGCTCGGCCCCGCCCGCCGGGATCGGCTACCAGACCTTCGTGGGCGCGTACGGCAGGACCGGCGCCGCCGCGGAGACCGCCTACCTGGACCGGACGCTGTACTGGGTGCAGCAGTTCACCGGGACCACCACCACCCCGCCGCCCACCAGCCCGCCGCCGGCCACCACGGACCTGGCGCTGCACAAGGCGGCCACGGCCAGCGGCTATGTGCAGAGCTACGGGCCGGGCAATGTGGTGGACGGGGACGCCAACTCCTACTGGGAGAGCACCAACGGCGCCTTCCCGCAGTGGATCCAGATCGATCTGGGCTCCACCCGGCTCGTCTCGCGGATCGTGGTCGGGCTCCCGCCGTCGGCCGCGTGGGGCGCCCGCTCCGAGACCTTCGGGGTGCAGGCGAGCCTGGACGCGAACAGCTGGGTGGTCGCCAAGTCGCCCGCCGCGTACGCCTTCAACCCGGCGACCGGCAACAGCGTCACGATCACCTTCCCGCCGGTCAACGCCCGTTATCTTCGGGTGACGTTCACCGCCAACACCGGGTGGCCGGCCGCCCAGGCCTCGCGCGTCGAGGTGTACGCGGGCTGAGCCGCGCGGGCCGCGGTGCGGCCCGCGCGGAAGACCACCGGTCCCGGGCGGGTGATGAACACCCCCGCCCGGGACCGGTCGCACGTCGCGAAGACCGTCAGGAGCGCCTCGGCGGGCGCTCAGCCGGACTTCAGGAAGGCAGCGTCCACTGCTGGTTGGCGGCTCCGGCGCAGGTCCAGATCTGCAGCCGGGTGCCGTTGGCCGAGCTGGGCCCGGTGGCGTCCAGGCACTTGCCGGACTGCGGGTTGACCAGCGTGCTGCCCGACTTCTGCCACACCTGGGAACCGGTGCCGTTGCAGTCGTACAGATCCACCTTGGTGCCGTTGGCGGTGCCCGCCGCGACCACGTCCATGCACTTGCCCAGCGCCTTCAGCGTCCCGTCACCGCCTACCGTCCAGCTCTGCGCCGTGGTGCCGTTGCAGTCGTAGAGCTGGACGGCGGTGCCGTTGGCGCTGCTGGCCGCTGCCACGTCCACGCACTTGCCCGCGTAGCCGGACTGGATCGGCCCGGTGCCGCCGGTGGGCGGCGGCGGGGTGGTGGTGCCGCCGGTGATGCCGTTCTCGATGCTGGAGAACTGGTACTGCGACTGCGAGGTGCCGCTGCAGTTGTCCTGCGCGGAGCCGCCGTTGGTGGCACAGGCCTTGTCCCGGCCGAGCGACCAGAAGGACAGCTCCTGGATGCCGTTGGTCTTGGCGAAGTTCGTCAGGTCCGTGGCGTCCGAGGTGGAGAACACCTCGCTGGAGGTGTCGTTCACGCCGATCATCGGCGTGTTGCCCTCCATCGACCACAGCTGGGCCGAGGTCTTGGTGTTCCAGATCTGGCCGAGCTGGGTGTGCAGCCCCTGGGCGGCGCTGATGGCGGCGTTGCCCATGTCCATCGCGGAGCCGTAGTCCATCGTCATGATGTTGACGAGGTTGACGTTCAGCCCGTGGCTCTTGGCGTTGTTCAGAAGGCTGATCGAGTTGGACTCCAGGCCGGACGGATCGACCGGCAGGGTGTAGTCGATGTCGAGCCGCTTGCCGGCCGCCGCGTACTGCGACTGCAGGTCCGCCAGCGCCTGGTTGCGCCGGTCGTTGGCGGCGGTGTTGTTGAGCGCGCTGCCCTCGATGTCGAAGTCCAGCCGGGTCAGGTTCAGCCCGTCGATGACCCGCTTGTACTGGGTCTCCAGCGCGGACACCGACGTACAGGAGATGCCGATCTCCGTGCCGGACGCACCGCCGAAGGAGGCGATGACGTCGCCGCCGCCGGACCGCAGGCTGTTGATGGCCGAGGTCCAGCTCGCGTCGGTGATCGAGGTGTCGCCGTTGAAGGTGGCGTTGCAGCCGCCGCCGTCGATGACGAAGGCCAGCGTGAAGTACTTCAGCCCGGTGGCGTTCTTGACCGTGGCGAGCGCCGACGGCGAGTTCCACACCTCGGCGTAGGGGGCCGCGTAGTGGGCGGGGAAGCCGGGGCCGGGGTTGGCGGCCGCGTGCGCGGTACCGCCGGTGGCCAGCAGAACGCCGGCGGCGAGCGCCGGGGTGGCGATGAGGGCGCCGAGCGCCTTGAGCCGGAGACGCGGTTTTCTCATGGGGGGAGGGGCCTTCCGGTAGCGGGCAGCCTAAGCCCGTCACATTCAGGTGAATGAACGAGGGACGACGACGTGACTGTCATCACCCGAGGGTGACCGTAGGACTAGACCAATGCCGAGTCAAGACCTGTCGTTCACCAACTGAATACGACCTGGGCCGTGTTGCCTCGCCCACCCCATGCGGAATGCGCCCGCGTTCAGTAATCGAACGCGGGCGCATCCCAGGCACTAGTTCACTTGTGTGCGGTCCTGTCCTCCCGGACGGTTACTGATTGACCGTGATGGTGAAGTTGGGCGTGGTGTTCTGGATGTCCACCGCGTTGTCGCTCTCGTGCAGGCCGTTGAAGGTGACCGAACCGACCGCCGGTCCCTGGCCCGACTCGGGCTGCGGGTTGGCCCACAGACCGAATCCGGACTTGGCGTCGTAGGCGTCACCGCTCTTGTGCGCGCCGGTGACGGTGATGTTGGTGAACACCGTGTCCGTGATCGGGTTGAGCGAGGTGCTGCCGTTCCACTTGGTCTGGAACATGATCCCGGAGTAGGTCGGGTCCGAGATGTCGACGTTGCTGATCCGCAGGCCCTGGAGCTTGAACTCGGCCGAGTAGATCCACAGTCCGGGGAAGGTCTGACCGCCCCAGAAGTGACCGCCGTCGCGCACCAGCGAGATGTTGTCGAAGGTGGTCTGCGGTGAGGACTCGAACCCGTTGGCCGGAATACCGCCGAACTGCAGCGAGCCGATGGTGATTCCGGAGTAGGTCAGCGTGTCCGCGATGTACAGGTTGCTGAACTTGTTGCCGCCGCCGCCGTATACGGCCAGACCCGCGGCACGCCACGTGGTCTCGACCGTGAGGTTCTGGAAGGTGTTGTTCAGTTCCTGCTCGGAGGTGTGGTCGGTGGCGGGGAACAGCGCGAAGCTGTCGTCACCGGTCGTCCTGGCCTCGTCGTTGCTGACCAGGTTGCCACTGCTGCCGTTGGTGAGGTTGACACCGTCGGCGAAGGTGTCGCGGATCCGGAGGTTGGTGATCGTCGAGTTGTCGACGTTCGTACCCCAGACACCGCAGATCGTGTGCTCGATCCACAGGTTGTCGATGGTGAGGTTGGCGATTCCGGTCAGGTCGAAGACCTTGCCGGGACCGTCGATACGGCTGGTGTAGTTGCCGAAGAAGCCGAAGCCGGTGAAGCTCGACCCGTCCGAGCCGGACTGCAGCGAGAAGCCGCCGTCGGTGTTCTCCTGGGTCTGCGGCGTGTAGAACCGGGTGAACCAGGGACCGGCTCCGACGACCTTGATCGCCCGGCCGTAGACGGTGAACTTGTTGGCCGTCGCGTAGTCACCGGCGGGCAGGTAGACACCGAGCTTGGTGGTGTCCTGCCGCGCGGTGTCCAGCGCGTTCTGCACGTCCTGCTGGGTGAAGCCGGCCGGCACGACGTACTTCGTCGGGTCCGGGTTGGCGACCGCGGTCGCCTGCTCCAGCTGGATGAAGTCGATGTTGTAGTAGGCGGCGGTGTTGGCCGCGTCCTTCTGCAACTTGATCACGTGGCCGGCCGGGACGGTGGTCCCGAGCAGCACGTTGGCCTCGTCGTAGATGTGGCGCGGACCGGATCCGGGCGAGTTGTTGGGGCTGGTCTCGTCGCCGTAGAGCCACGCGTACTTCGAGCCGAGGGTGATCGTCTTCAGCAGCGATCCGTCGACGTAGATGTCCAGCGTCGTCGACGCGGTGCCGTCGGGGATGTTGAAGCGCGTCACCAGCGTGTTGGTGCTGGCACGCGTGGTGAAGGACACCGAGGAGCCGTTGGCGGACAGGTTGACCGCCTTGCGGCCCGACGCCTCACCGGCGGGGTCGCCGATGGTGCGGTTCGGCCCGAGGACCGTCGCACCTCCGCCGAGCACGCCGTCCTCGGCCTCGTAGTTGTCGTACGGCATGTTGGCGCCGCGACCCACGAAGAAGGACAGGTTGCTGGTGTTGTTCGCCTGCTTGGTCGAGACCTCGTTGGCGTCGACCGCGATCACCGTCTTGACGGTGTACTTGCCGTTCACCGCGGTCCAGCTGCCCAGGCTCACCGGCGCGCCGGTGGCTCCGGGCGCGAGGGCGCCGGTGTAGGTGCCGGTCAGCGTCTTGACGACGCTGCCGCTGGTGGCGTCGAGGATCGACAGGGTGATGCCGTGGGCGCCGCTCGCCGAGGCGACCGTGCCCTGGTTCTTGACCGCCACGGTGAAGTTGACGTTGTTGCCCGCCGAAGGGTTGCCCGGCGACCAGCCGACCGGCGCGGCGACCAGGTCGGAGGTGTCCACCGGCTTGACCACGAGACCGGTCGGGTTGGTGTAGCTGTTGTTGGTCTCGTTCTGCTCGACGACCGTGTTGGCCTCGTCGACCTTGGCGGTCAGCTGGTAGGTGGCCGCGTCCTTGGCGCCGATGTTCAGCGACGCCGTGGTGCTGGCGCCGGCCGCGAGGGCGCCGACGCTCGCGGTGCCGACCTTCACGGTGCCCAGGTAGAAGTTGACGTTGGTGGCCGCCGACGCGTTGGTGCCGATGTTCTTCACCGTCGCGTTGAGCGTGATCGGGTCGGTCTCGATCGGCGCCGTGGGGCTCGCCGTCAGGGCGCTGACCGTCAGGTCCGGGTTCGGACCGGGAACCCCGATGACCTGGAACTCGGCGACCTGTCCGCCGCCCGCTCCGGTGTTCGAGGTGAAGGTCAGGCGCACGTCGGCGACCCGGCCGGAGACCGGGATCGTGACCGTGTTGCCCGTGGTCGGGCTGAAGTTGTACGCGGTCGCGGGCGACAGCTGGGTGAAGGTCGTGGAGCTCTGCTCCCGGCCGGAGACCGCGATGGTCTGGGTGCGGTTGCCCCAGGAGCCGTCGGGGTTCAGCTTGACCACCACGGAGCTGGTGTCCACGTTGGCGCCCAGGGACACGGTCAGCGTGCCGGGGTAGCCGCTGCCTTCCCAGTACGTCGAGGTGCTGTCGTCGTCGGCGTTGGCCGCGACGAAGTTCAGCACCGAGTTGTTGGCGACGATCGGCTTGCCGACCGCCTGGTTGGTGCCCCCGGTGGGCGTGCTGCCGTTGCGGGTCACCGTGTTGCTGTTGCCCGACTCGTTGCCCGCCGCGTCCTTGGCCCGGACGTAGTAGGAGACGGTCGCGCTGTCCGGCTGGCTGTCGGTGTACGTCAGCACGTTGCCCGCGGTGGTGGTCACCAGGGAGCCGTTGGCGAACACCTCGTAGCCGGTGACGGCGGTGTTGTCGCTGGAGGCACCCCAGGTCAGCTTGATCTGACCGGAGGCCGGCAGCGTGTAGGCCAGGTTGGACGGCGTGGTCGGCGCCTGGGTGTCACCCGAGGTACCGGTGCGCGTCACGCTGTTGCTGGCCGCCGACTGGTTGCCGGCCGCGTCCTTGGCCTTGACGGTGTAGGTGACCGTCGCAGTGGCGGGCTGGCTGTCGGTGTACGTCAGCACGGTCCCGGCCACCGACGTGCGCAGCACGCCGTTGGCGTAGATGTCGTAGCCCGTGACACCCACGTTGTCGCTCGCCGCGCTCCAGGTCAGCTTGATCTGACCGGAGGCCGGCTGGGTGTAGGCCAGGTTCGACGGGGCGCTCGGCGCGGTGGTGTCACCGGTGGTCGGCCCGTAGACCTCGAACTCGGATATCTGGCCGGCCGGCCAGCCCGTGTTGCCGGTGATGTTCAGCCGGACGTAGCGGGTCGTCACATTGTTGAAGTTGATCGTCACCGTGTTGGCGCTGGACGGGTTGAAGACGTAACCCGCCGAGGCGACGATGTCCGAGAAGGTGTTCCCGTCGGTGCTGCCCTGGACGGCGAGGGTCTGCGTCCTGGTGGCCCACGAGGTGGCCGGCGGGAGCTTCAGCACGACCTGGTTGACCGGCACGGCGCTGCCGAGGTCGACGCGGAGGGTCTGCGGGAAGGCGTTGTTGGCGCTCTCCCAGTAGGTGTTCGCATTGCCGTCGACCGCGTTGCCCGAGGTGTAGACGTCGGCGTGCCCGGAGTCCAGGGTCGGGCGGTTCGCGGCGAGGTTGACGGTCGAGGCCGCCGCCGGCTGGACGGCCAGCTCGGAGAGCTGCGCCGTCTTCCCCGCGGAGTTGGCGGTCACGTTCGCCCGCACGAACCGGGCCTGGTAGGCCGGGAAGGAGATCTTGACCGTATTGCCCGACGACGGCTTGAACGAGTACTTCGCCGAGCCGGTGATCGTTTCGAAGCTCGTACCGTCCGTGCTCGCCTGGAGCGAGAGGGTCTCGGTACGGGCGCTCCAGCCGGCCGGCACCTTGAGCTGCACCTGGTCGACGCGGGTGACCTTGCCCAGGTCCACCTGCGCCCACTGCGGAAGGGTGCCGCTCTTGCTCTGCCAGTAGGAGTTCTGGTCGCCGTCGTTGAGGTGGGCAGCGGTGTTGCTGCCGTCGGTACTACTGGCCGAGACCGCCTTGTCGGTCGCCAGATTCGGTCCCCCCGCGGCAATGGCGGGGACGACCTGCCCGCCGAAGAACAGCAGACTGGCCGCGATCACCCCCGCCGTCAGCCTCGGTACGGAGCGCTTCAATCTCATAGCGTCCCTCTATGTCGTTGTCCGGAGGATCAGGAGACGAACTGCTCGACAATCTGGAACGTGCGGGGTGAGCCGATGAAGTTGCGCTCTTCCCATACAGATCCATCGCTGTTCTGCTCATAATTTGCGCGCGTGTTGGCAGAGTGTTACAGACGCGCTACGGCGGCGTCTACGCCTCGGAAGGCAACGATTCACGTCCGGGCAAAGGAAGTTGAACCGCCCGGCGGACCGACCGGCGCGATCTGCTCGCTGTGGCGGAAAACGGTCGGGACGCGGGCGCACGGGTCCGACGCACCCGTGCCCCGGACCGGAGACGGGCGCTACTTGAAGGCGTCCTTGGAGGGATTGGACACCCGCCGGTAGACGCGGGAGCCGGCCAGCCGGCGGCTGATCATGTGCAGCCGGGGGTGACGTTCGCTCATCTCCTGCGACTGGCGGTCCAGTTCCTCCACCAGCCGCTGGGAGCGCTTGTCCACCGCCAGTTCGTCCAGGATCCGGTCCACCTCGGCGAGCAGCGCGCCGTGCAGCTGCCACTGCCGGGGATGCTCCTGCACCCCGGCCAGCAGCAGCGCGGCCACCAGGTTCCGGCTCTCCCGGGCGCCGTCCAGCGCCCGCCCCAGCCGCTCCTCGGCCCCCTCGGCGTTTTCGGCCACCTGGGTGGTGATCAGCTCGGCGAAGCTCTGGATCGCCCGGGCGACGTTGCCGAACAGCTCCTCCAGCTCCTGGGCCAGCTCCTCGGGGAAGAGCGACTCCTCGGTGCGCTGCTTGGCGAGGTCGGTGAGCGTACGGGACAGCACCCGCAGCACCACCGCGCAGATCTCCAGCGTGTCGAGCCCGGTGCGCAGCACGATCCGGGACAGCACCCCCTCCCGTACCCGGGGGTTCCAGCGCAGGCTGTCCTCGGCCTGCCGCAGCGAGGCGTCGACCTCCGAGATGACGTGGTCCACCCGGCGCGCCTCGTACAGCCGCTCGGCGGCCTCCTCGACCGGCAGATGGCCGGCGATCTCACCGCCGAGGTCCCGGAACAGCCGGGCCATCCGGCGCGCCAGCGAGTCGATCGACTCGCCGGCCGGCTGCACCAGCACCGGCGGCGCGAACAGCAGGTTGAACAGCAGCCCCACGCCGGCGCCGATCAGCGTCTCGTCCACCCGGTCCCAGGCGGTGAACGACACCCGGGTGACGCCCAGCACCAGCATCGCGCTGATCGCGATCTCGACGGTGAACTCGCCGACCCGGACCACCCGCCCGACCAGCAGCGCGACGAAGATGATCAGCCCCAGGCTCCACCAGTTCAGGCCGACCAGCGAGCTGAAGGCGGTGGCGATCAGTACTCCGATCACCACCGAGTTCACCCGGCGGATGCCGGTGGTCAAGGTGGAGTAGAGGGTCACCTGGACCACCAGCAGGGCGGTCAGCGGCGCGGTCAGCGGCGCCGGCTGGGGGGTGAACCAGACGGCGACCTGGAAGGCGAGGACGGAGGCGGCGGTGGACCGGGCGATCTGGGCACCGGCCGGTTCGGTGGTCCACCGGACCAGTTTGACCACTGGTTCTGGTACCTCGGGCATCTCATGCCCTTTCCCGTTCTCGACGATCCGACCGCTCCGGCGCGCCGCGGGCCCGCACGGTGGGCCGCGGCACACCGCCACAGCCTAAAGTCGATCTACGCCGCGGGGCCGGGTGGCGCGGCGCGTCCGTACGGGTTCACACGTTCACCCGCGACGGTCGTTGACACGTCCGCTCCGCGCGGCTGTGATGTGGTTGATTTCGTTCGATCCCGTTGATTTGTGCGCCACTCACACCTCCCGGAGCCGCAGATGCCCCACCGACCACGTCTCCGCGGCATCCTGGGACCGAGCTCCGCCGGGCGCGCCGTCAGGGCGATTCCCGGGCGCGCCGCACCGCGTGCCGGCCGACACGCCGGGCGGCCGGACTCCCGGCCCGCCGCCCGGCCCGCCGCCGGGACCCCCGCCCGTCGAACCGCCGGGACCGCCGTCCGGCGCGCGCTGAGCGCCGCGCTCGCCTCGGCCGCGCTGGCCGCCCAGCTCGCCGGTGCCCCGCCGGCCAGCGCCGTCGACAACGGTCTGGGGCTGACCCCGCAGATGGGCTTCAACAACTGGAACTCCACCCACTGCCGGGCGGAGTTCGACGAGTCGATGGTGGAGGACATCGCCGACATCCTCGTCTCACGGGGCCTCAGGGCGGCCGGCTACACCTATGTCAACATCGACGACTGCTGGGCGCTGCCCGAACGCGACACGCGAGGTGACCTGGTCCCCGACCCGGTCCGCTTTCCGCACGGCATCAAGGCGGTGGCCGACTACGTCCACGCCAAGGGCCTGAAGTTCGGCCTCTACTCCAGCGCGGGGACCAAGACCTGCGACAGCGGCGGCTTCCCCGGCGGCCTCGGCCACGAGCGGCAGGACGCGGAGCTGTGGGCGTCCTGGGGTGTGGACTACCTCAAGTACGACAACTGCAACAACACCGGCACCGACGCGCGGGCCCGCTATCAGGCGATGGGCGACGCGCTGCGGGCCACCGGCCGGCCGATCCTCTACAGCGTCTGCGAGTGGGGCACCGGCCAGCCCTGGAACTGGGCCCCGGCGCTCGGCAACTCCTGGCGCACCACCTTCGACATCGGCGACTCCTGGTCGAGCATGATCGGTATCGCCCACCAGAACCAGCCGCTCGCCCCCTACGCCGGGCCCGGCGCCTGGAACGACCCGGACATGCTGGAGGTCGGCAACGGCGGCATGACCGACACGGAGTACCGCACCCACTTCAGCCTCTGGGCGCAGATGGCCGCGCCGCTGCTGATCGGCACCGATCTGCGCTCCGCGAGCGCCGCGACCCTGGCGATCCTGGAGAACACCGATGTGATCGCGGTCGACCAGGACCCGCTGGGCCGGCAGGGCACCGTGGTGTCGTCCGCCGACGGCCTGGTGGTGATGGCCAAACCGCTGGCCGACGGCGGGGCTTCGGTGACGCTCACCAACGAGACCACCTCGACGCGAACCGTGGCCACCACCCTGCGGGACGTCGGGCTGGGCGCCGCGGCCTCCGCCGCGGTCGAGGACCTCTGGTCGAAGGCGGTCTCCGGCACCGACGGCCCGATCGCCGCCCCGGTGCCCGCGCACGGCACGGTGATGCTCCGGGTGACGCCCGGGCGGCACTGAACCGGGACGAAGGGGGTGGGGACGCCGTGCCCCGCCCCCGCCCGGCACCCCGCTTGACAGCCGCACCGCTCGTGTAAAGATCTTGCACACAGCGACAACCGGCATAACTCCCGTATCCGGTCAAGGAGTTCGCGAAAGCTTCGGTTGTCGACAGCACGCCGGTGACGCTGTGAATCGCTGGTGCGAATCCTGTTCACTTTCTTGACGTGTCAGCAACAGCGCCGTAATCATCGCAGCATCCAGAGAGCGCTCTCTCACCCCCGGCGACGACACTCAGGAGACGCCGTGACCGGCAGCCCCCCACATCCGTCCAGCAGAACCACCCGATCGCTCGTCTTCGCCTGCATCGCGGCGCTGATCGCGACCTTCGCACTGGTGATCCTCCAGACCCCGGCCCGCGCCGCGGGCACCCTCCTCTCCCAGGGCAAGCCGGCGACGGCCTCGTCCACGGAGAACGTGGGCACCCCGGCCTCAGCGGCCGTCGACGGCAACACCGGCACCCGCTGGTCCAGCGCCGCCGCCGACCCGCAGTGGCTCCAGGTGGACCTCGGCGCCACCTCCAGCCTCTCGCAGGTGGTCCTCAACTGGGAGACCGCGTACGCGAAGGCCTACCAGATCCAGACCTCGGCCGACGGCACCAACTGGACGAGCGCCTACTCGACCACGACGTCCACCGGCGGTACGGAGACGCTTTCCGTAAACGGTTCCGGGCGCTATGTCCGTATCTACACGACCCAGCGGGCCACCCAGTACGGTGTCTCGCTGTGGGAGTTCCAGGTGTTCGGCTCGGCCGGCACCGGTAACGCCGCCTGCTCCACCACCAACGCGGCGCTGAACAAGACCGCCACCGCCTCCTCCACCGAGAACGCCGGCACTCCCGCGTCCTCCGCGGTGGACGGCAACAACGGCACCCGCTGGTCCAGCGCGGCGGCCGACCCGCAGTGGCTCCAGGTGGACCTCGGCTCCTCGCAGAACATCTGCGGGGTGAATCTGATCTGGGAGACCGCGTACGGCAAGGCCTACCAGATCCAGACCTCGACCGACGGCGCCAACTGGACCACCGCCTACTCCACCACCACCGGTCCCGGCGCCACCGAACTGATCACCCTGACCGCCACCGGGCGCTACATCCGGCTGTACGGCACCCAGCGCGCCACCCAGTTCGGCTACTCGCTGTGGGAGTTCCAGGTCTTCACCGGCGGCAACGGCACCACCGGCGGCACCACGACGGGTGGCACGACGACCGGGGGCACCACCACCGGCGGCACCACCACCGGGGGCACCACGACCGGCGGGACCACCACGGGCGGCAGCACCGGCGGCACCACCCCGCCCAGCGGGACGCTGCTGTCGTACAACAAGCCCGCCACCGCCTCGACCTACCAGAACGCCAACGCCTGCACCGGCTGCACCCCGGCCAAGGCGTTCGACGAGGACCCGGCCACCCGCTGGGCCACCAGCGACAGCACCGGCTGGGTGGACCCGGGATGGATCTCGGTGGACCTCGGCGCGACCGCGCACATCAGCACGGTCGTCCTCCAGTGGGACCCCGCCTACGCCAGCGCCTACCAGATCCAGACCTCGGCCGACGGCACCAACTGGACGAGCATCTACTCCACCACCACCGGCAAGGGCTTCAAGGAGACCCTGAGCGTGAACGGCAACGGCCGGTACGTACGGATGTACGGCACCGCCCGGGGCACCGCGTACGGCTACTCCCTGTGGACCTTCGACGTCTACGGCACCGGCGGCAACCCCACCGCGCCGCCCGCCCTGCCGCCGAACCCGGGCAACCCCGAACACCTGGTGTGGAGCGACGAGTTCAACGGCGCGGCCGGCACCAAGCCGGACACCACCAAGTGGACCCAGGACACCGGCGCCGGCCAGAACGGCGAGCTGGAGACCTACACCAACGGTGACAACACCACCATGGACGGCAACGGCGACCTCGTCATCGAAGCCCGCAAGGAGGCCAACGGCCAGTACACCTCCGGCCGGATCAACACCTCGGACCACTTCAACTTCACCTACGGCCACGTCGAGGCGCGGATCAAGGTGAGCGGCACCCAGGGTCTGTGGCCCGCGTTCTGGATGCTGGGCTCCAACTTCAAGACGGGCACCCCGTGGCCCAACTCCGGTGAGATCGACATCATGGAGCACGTGGGCAAGGTCCCGGACTCGGTGTACTCGACCCTGCACGCCCCCGCCTACAACGGCGGCAACGGCTACGGGTCGCCCTACACGCTGGCCGGCAGCGACTTCGCCAGCGCCTTCCACACCTACGCCGTGGACTGGGACTCCAGCCACATGACGTTCTCGGTGGACGGCCACGCCTTCTTCACCGCGGACAAGGCGACGGTGGAATCGACCCGCGGTCCGTGGGTCTACGACCACCCGTTCTACATCATCCTCAACAACGCGGTGGGCGGTGACTGGCCCGGCGCTCCCGACGCCAGCACGGTCTTCCCGCAGCGGATGCTGATCGACTACGTGCGGGTCTCGCAGTAGCAGCCGACGCACACCGGCCGCCCCGGGCCCGCCAAGGGCCCGGGGCGGCAACCCCCCACCTCCTCTTCCGGCCCCACGGCCGTACTCGAGAGGCGAACAGATGCATCTCGCTCCGCAATCACCGTTCGGCCCACCCCCACGGCCTCCGGGCCGGGCCCGGCGGCAGGCCGCGACCCGGCGCTCACGGATCGCCGCGCTGGTCGGCTTCGTGCTCGTCGTCGCGCTCGCCCTGGTGGCGACCCCGCACCTGGCCGGCGCGGCCGGCCCCGTCCTGCTCTCGCAGGGCAAGCCGGCCACCGCCTCCTCCACCGAGAACGCCGGCACCCCCGCCTCGGC
This sequence comes from Streptomyces polygonati, assembly GCF_042650325.1. Taxonomy (NCBI): domain Bacteria; kingdom Bacillati; phylum Actinomycetota; class Actinomycetes; order Kitasatosporales; family Streptomycetaceae; genus Streptomyces; species Streptomyces polygonati. The sequence goes on from NZ_JBHSBB010000009.1 coordinate 104,535, forward strand.
GGCCGTGGACGGCGACCCCGGCACCCGCTGGTCCAGCGGCTTCAGCGATCCGCAGTGGCTCCAGGTCGACCTCGGCTCCAGCCAGTCCATATCGCAGATCGGGCTGAGCTGGGAGGCGGCGTACGCCACCGCCTTCCAGATCCAGACCTCGGCCGACGGCGCCAACTGGACCAACGTCTACTCCACCACCTCCGGCACCGGCGGCACCCAGAATCTCGCCGTCACCGGGACCGGCCGCTATGTGCGGCTCTACGGCACCGCGCGCGCCACCGCCTACGGCTACTCCCTGTGGGAGTTCCAGGTCTACGGCGGCTCCGGCACCACCAGCCCGCCGCCCACCGGCTGCGGGACGACCACCGCCGCGGTCGGCAAGCCGGCCACCGCCTCCTCCACCGAGAACGCCGGCACCCCCGCCTCGGCGGCCTTCGACGACAACCTCGGCACCCGCTGGTCCAGCGCGGCGGCCGACCCGCAGTGGCTCCAGGTGGACCTCGGCACCTCGCAGTCCGTGTGCGGGGTGACACTCGCCTGGGAGACCGCGTACGGCAAGGCGTTCCAGATCCAGACCTCCGCCGACGGCGCCAACTGGACCACGGCCTACTCCACCACCACCGGGACCGGCGGCACCGAGACGCACAACTTCACCGCCACTGCCCGCTATGTGCGGATGTACGGAACGGTCCGCGGCACGGCGTACGGCTACTCGCTGTGGGAGTTCACCGTCCTGACGCCGGGCGGCTCCACCACCACGCCGCCGGGCGGCGGCAACGGCGACTGCCCGTGGGTGAATTCGACCGCGCCGGTCGCCACCCGTGTCGCCCAGGTGCTGGCGCAGATGACGCAGGCGCAGAAGATCCAGATGCTGCACGGCAACGGCGGCACCCAGCCGTACATCGGCGACATGTCGGCGATCCCCTCGCTGTGCATCCCGGCGATGGGCTTCCAGGACGGACCGAGCGGCGTCGGCGACGGACTCGGCGGCGTGACCCAACTGCCGGCCGCGGTGTCCTCGGCGGCGACCTGGGACACCGCTCTGCAGAAGAGCTACGGCACGGTGGCCGGCGCGGAGTTCAAGGGCAAGGGCGCCGATGTGGCGCTCGGCCCGACGATGAACATCGTGCGCGACCCGCGCTGGGGCCGGGCCTTCGAGACGTACAGCGAAGACCCGTATCTGAGCGCGCAGATGGCCACCGCGAGCATCCAGGGCATCCAGAGCCAGGGTGTGATGGCCGAGGCCAAGCACGTCGCGGTCTACAACCAGGAGACCAACCGCAACGGCCCGGCGGACAACGCCGTGGTGGACAACCGCACCTTGCAGGAGATCTATCTGCCGGCCTTCCAGGCGGCGGTGAGCAAGGGCGCCTCGGCGTCGGTGATGTGCGCCTACAGCACGGTCAACGGCGTGTACGCCTGCCAGAACGCCTATCTGCTGAACAACGCCCTCTACCAGCAGGCCGGTTTCGGCGGTTTCGTCACCAGCGACTGGGGCGGCGCGCACTCCACGGTGGACTCGGCGAACAACGGCATGACGATCGAGATGCCGGGCGGCTACTTCTACGCCGACTTCCTCAACCAGGCGCTCGCCAACGGCACGGTCAGCCAGGCGACGCTCAACACCATGGTCGGCCGGGTGCTGACGCAGATGTTCGCGTTCGGGCTGTTCGACCACGCCAAGACCGGTGACCGCAACGCGGTGGTGACCTCCGCCGCGCACCAGGCGACGGCCCGTCAGGTCGCCGAGCAGGGCAGCGTCCTGCTCAAGAACAGCGGGATCCTGCCGCTGTCCACCGCCACCACGAAGTCGATCGCGCTGCTCGGTCCGGACGGCGGCGCCGGGGTACGCAGCGTCGGCGGCGGCAGCGCCACCGCGACGAGTTCGGGGACGGTCTCGCCCCTGACTGCGCTGCAGAACCGGGTGGCCGGCAGCGGCGCGACCGTCACGTACAACGACGGCACGGACATCAACGCGGCCGTGACCGCGGCCCGCGCCGCCAACGTGGCGATCGTCTGCGTCGGTTACGGCGAGAACGAGGGCACCGACCTGACCAGTATCGATCTGTCGGCCCAGCAGAACCAGCTGGTGCAGCAGGTCGCGGCGGCCAACCCCAACACGATCGTGGTGCTCAACACCGGCTCCGCGGTGACCATGCCGTGGCTCTCCTCGGTCAAGGGCGTGCTGGAGGAGTGGTACGGCGGTCAGGAGGTCGGCAACTCGCTCGCCGCGCTGCTGTTCGGCGATGTCAACCCGTCCGGCAAGCTGCCGGTCACCTTCCCCGGCTCGCTGGCGGACGTGCCCGCGCACACCACCGCCCAGTGGCCGGGCAACGGCACCAATGTGCAGTACAGCGAGGGCCTGAAGGTCGGCTACCGCTGGTACGACGCGCAGAACATCACCCCGCTGTTCCCGTTCGGGTTCGGCCTGTCGTACACCTCGTTCTCCTTCTCCGGCCTCCAGGTCGGGGCGCTGAACGGGAGCGGCAACGCCACGGTGAGCGCGACCGTCACCAACACCGGCACCCGGGCGGGCGCCGAGATCGCCCAGCTGTACGTGGGCGATCCCGCGTCCACCGGTGAACCCGCCAAGCAGCTCAAGGGCTTCCAGCGGGTCGACCTCCAGCCGGGGGCGAGTGCGACGGTCACCTTCCCGGTCACCGCGCACGACCTGGCGTACTGGAACACCGCCGGCAACAACTGGACGACGGCGGCGGGCGGTTACCAGATCATGGTCGGCGACTCCTCACGGAACCTGCCGCTGACCGGGACGCTCAACGTGGCCACCGCGATGAGCGCGAAGACGGTGGACGCGGCCGCCACCCCGGCCGCCTCAGTGACCGTGGACAACCCGCACGGTATGAGCAGCCCGGCCCGTACCGAGGTCCGGCTGCCCGTCACCGCGAAGGCGTCGGTCGCGGGCCAGCAGCTGGCCTTCACCGCGACCGGGCTGCCCGCCGGGCTGTCCATCAGCCCGTCCGGTGTCATCTCCGGCACACCGACGGCCACCGGGACCAGCACGGTGAGCGTGACCGCCTCCAACGGCCACGGCGCGAGCGACACGGCCAGCTTCGTCTGGACGGTCGGCTGACGGTGGGCTGACCGTCCTGGTCAGCGGCTGATTGGGTGTGCGGGCCGGCCGTGGCCGGCCCGCACACCGTCGACGCACCGTTGTCAGGAGCAGGCCAGAATCGTAGGGTGACGTGTGGCTCCCGGCACTCCCGTACCGTCCGACACACATCTCACCCCTGGACGCGACATGACGCGACGCCGCCGTACCCTCATCGCCGCCTGCGCGCTGGCCGTCCCCGTACTGGGCGCCGCGCTCCCGGCCGCCGAGGCGGCCGTACCGCCCGAGCACGCGATCGTGGTGTGCCAGAGCGCGAGCTTCTACGCCAACTACGACAGCGCCGGCGGGCCTTCGGGACTCAAGCGGGTGCTCGGCTACGGCGACAAGATCGGCCACACACCGGGCTCGCACCCGGTCTACAACGGCTGGGCCGCCTCCTTCGACTACGGCCCCAACGACTGGGGCTATCTCCGGATCGAGTGCGTCGGCGGCTACGACTCCTGGTGACCCGTCCGGCCCGCCCGGGACCCCGACCGCCCCGCCCTCCAAGGGAGTCGAGAATGCTGCGTACCGCCTCGATCACCGCCACCGGCGCCGCGCTGTGCGCCCTGGCCCTGCTGACCACCGCCGCCCCGGCCCACGCCGCCAACGGCACCGTCGGAGTCCGCGAAACCGTCTGCGCCCAGGACCTCTACGTCCGCACCGAGCCCGTCGGCGCCTGGATGGGCACGCTCTACCAGGGCCAGACCTTCCTGGTCGAGCAGGTCGACGGCAGCTGGGTCTACGGCTTCGCCTACGGCCAGATCAACCGCCACGGCTGGGTGCAGAACGGCTGGTTCTGCTGACCCGCTTCTTCGGCCCGGGCGGATACGGGCCGAAACCCGCACTGACCTGGCAGAACGCGCCTTCGGCCGGTTCGTCCCCGGGGCGCCTCCCCCCGCACCGGTGGCGGAAAGGCGCCCAAGGGCACGTCGCGGGCGACCGCGCTTCAGTACCTTGATGGTGGGAATGCCGTGTCGCAGGGGGGTGGACGGCTGGCGGGGTGGGCGGTGACCCCGAGGATGTGCGTGTTTGCCCAGCGGCGGTCAGGTGATCCGGAAGTTCGCCATCATGCCCATGTCCTCGTGTTCGAGGTTGTGGCAGTGGAAGACGTAGCGTCCCTTGAAGGTGCTGAACCGAATGGCGAGCTGGACTCTTTCGCCCTGGCTGACGAACACCGTGTCCTTCCAGCCGTGGTCGTAGGGGCCCGGGGCGCGGCCGTCGCGGGAGATCACGTGCATGGTGGCGTTGTGGATGTGGAATGGGTGGTGGAAGTCCGAGACGATCGTCCACAGTTCGGTACTTCCAGCGGGTACGTCGGCTTCCGAGTATGTCGGGTCGAAGACCCGCCCGTTGATCGTCCAGCTGTCGGCGCCTCGGTGGAACTTCATCGTGCGCCGAGTCATCGCCGGGGTCGGGCTGATCGCGTCGATCGTGGACAGCTTGCTCGGGACGCGGCTGCTGTCGCTGGTTGCCCGGGCGACGACGAAGCGCATCACGACCGCGGTGGAACCCGAACCGAGCAGGTTGACCATCGTGATCTGGTCGCCGACCTTGTAGCGGTTGAAGTCGATGACCACGTCGTAGCGCTCGGCCCCCGCGATCTGGATGGTGTCTTGCGGGAGCGGCGCTGCCAGCAGGCCGTGATCGCTGCCGATCTGGGTGAACCCCACGCTCCGCCGCGAGGAGTCCTGGAGCGCGAGCTGGTAGGTGCGTGCGTTGGAGGCGTTCAGAATCCTGAACCGGTAGCGGGCGGTGTCGACCTTCATCACCGGCCAGGGCGCCCCGTTGACGAGGATCACGTCTCCCATGACGCCCTTCATCGAGGACTTCTCGACGCCGGGGACGGAGTGCATGGCGGGGTCGAGCGCGGGGTAGAGGAACGATCCGTCGGAGGCGAACGCGCGGTCGGCGATCATCAGGGGCACGTCGCGCGCTCCCGACGGAAGCCCGAGCGACCGCTCGTCGGCGTCGTGCGTTATGTGGAAGCCGGCCAGGCCGCGGTAGACGCTCGCGCCGGTGAAATCCATGCGGTGGTCGTGATACCACAGCGTCCCGGCATGTGGCTGTTCCGGATAGATGTAGTCGCGGGTCTGCCGTGTGATGCCGGCGTCCGGATCGGTCCCGGTGGGCATGCCGGCCATAGCAGGCATCTCGGGGAAGGTGCCATACTTCGCGTCGGGCAGGATGAAATCCGTGGGATAGCCGTCGCTGTCGTGCGGCGTGGTGCCGCCGTGCAGGTGCACGACCGTCGGCACCGGAAGACCGTTGCGGTGGCTGACGACGACGGTGCGGCCCGGATTCTGGACGATAGTCGGGCCGGGGAAGGTGCCGTTGTAACCCCAGATCGGTGTCCGCAGGCCGGGAATGATCGTCGCCATCGCCTCCGACTGCACGATCTCGTAGTAGTCAGTGTCGGAGGTCCGGCGACTGGGCCTGAGCTGCTGCGGGATCTTCAGGGCCGAGCGGAACTGCGGCGGCAGCGTGATCTCGCTCGTGAGGGTCTGGATGCCGGAGTTCGGGTCGCGGTGGCTCTGCGAGCCCCCGTTGTTGTTGCCGTGGCCGTTGCCGTGGCTGTTGTTGTTTTCGGGAACGGTCCCCGGGCCGGGATGTGGTGGCGCTCCTCCTCCGGTTCCGGTGACGCCGGCAAGGTCCGCGACAGCCGCGGCGGCGGCCAGCCCCGCAACCACTCCAGCCGTCGTCAGGACGGCGCGACGACTGTGCAGGGTCTGGCCACCCGGCCGGCCCACCTCACCGGCCGTCCGCGCTGGGCCGTCGAGAGCCAGGGCCCGGCTCCTCGACGCGGAGCGGACTGGCTTCGGAAAGAGGATGAACATCGCGCCGGCGAGGAGGATGAACACAGGAGCGCTGTTGATGTCGGTGGCCTCACCGGTAGCGATGCCACCGAATGCTTGGCCCACGACCCAATAGCCCATGTTGAGGACGATGGCGATCCACAGGACTTCTCGCGCGTGCCATCGCAGACCCACACCGCATCCGATGAGGAAGGAGAGCCCGGCGCACAGGAGCGCGATCACCTGCCCCCGGCCCTCAGTGATCCGGGCAGCGTCGGTGAGGACCGCGCTCAGCCATCCGGCCCCGGTGGGGGCGCCGGCGATCGCATTGCTGACGGAGTCGTCACCGCTGTTTGCGGCGAGCAGCCAGAGCCACCCCATGACGATCCACAGGGCGGCCCACATCGTTCGGGCCCCCCGGTCCCCGAGCAGGCCGCCCGGCCGATCGTTGGGCCACACCATCAGCGCGATCAGCGCGTACAGCACCACGGCGCCGGGTGCGCCGGTCAGCGAGTCGGCGGTATTCATGAACAGCATCCCGAAGGCTTCGCCGAACCACCAGACGATCACGGACCAGACCAAGGAAGAAGCCAGCGCCACGGTGACAGTGCGGCGGTGGAGCAGACCGAGTCCGATGGCGATCTGGATCAACGCGAACACGATGTTCCAGGCTGCCTGGTTCGCACCGGCCAGATCAGCTCCCCAGACGATGCTGGACGCGAGCCATCGCGGCTGGCCGGTCTGCATGCCGGCCAGCTCCTGGACCCACTCCGCCGAGAACATGAAGGGCTGGAGCTGCAACGCTCCATCGAGTATCCAGACGAGCCCAAGGACGGTCCGGATCGTTCGCGTGGCGTCCGAGGCGAGGTATCCGCGAATCGACGTGAACGACGGAAGACGAACGCCCCGGCCCTCTCCTCCGCCGGAGGTCACCGCAGCCCACGCGGTCATCGCCGCACCCCCAGGCACACGAGAGGACGGGCGGCAGAGCAGCGCAGGACGGGACGAAAGCTGCCGCGATCACGGCCTGGGCACCGGCGGACACAAGGGGGTCGGCACATCGAAGCGCGCGCCGAGCGGTTAGCAGGAACTGTCATCCGTCAAGCGTCGCGATGTGCTCGTCGGCGGGCATCGCACAGCGGGAGGTTTCCGCTACCCCACTGGAAGTACCCCTGGCTACTCCGCTGGGAGTAATGGCTGGCCTTCCTCCGGCAGACGTGACGGGCGTCGACGACGTGGTCAGGGCCGGTGCGCATGCTGAGGAGTGCTGAGGAGTGCTGAGGAGTAGGGCCGCTTCAGGCGCGGCGTGCGCGTATCCCGGTGCCGCACCCGGTCAGCGCCCGGTCAGCACCGGAGCGTGGCAGCAGGTCACGGTGCCGGTGAGTCGGAGCGGGCGCCCGCGGTGACAAGTCCGGTTTCGTAGGCGACGACGACGAGTTGCGCGCGGTCGCGCGCGGCGAGCTTGGTCATGACGCGGCTCACGTGGGTTTTCACGGTGAGAGGGCTGAGGAAGAGGTCGCCGGCGATCTCGTTGTTGGACCGCCCCCGGCCGAGCGGAGCGAGTACCTCGCGTTCTCGCTCGGTGAGCCGGTGGATGGGATAGGCCGCGGTATTCCTGTCGGGACGGCCGGCCGTCGCGATGTCGGCGATGAGTCGCCGGGTGACGCCGGGGGAAAGGAGGGCGTCACCGCGGGCCACGATCCGGACGGCCTGGATCAGCTCTTCCGGTTCGGTGTCCTTGACGAGGAAGCCGGACGCACCGGAACGGATGGCCTCGTAGACGTAGGCGTCGGACTCGAAGGTCGTCAGGATGAGTACCCGCACACCTGCGAGATCGTCACTGTCCGCGATGCGCCGGGTCGCTTCGAGTCCGTCGACTCCGGGCATGCGGATGTCCATGAGGACGACGTCCGCGCGTGTGCTCGCGGCAAGGCTCACCGCCTGCTCGCCGTCGGTCGCTTCCCCGACGACGATGATGTCGTCGGTGTGGCCGAGCAGCGCGCGGAAGCCGGCTCGGATGAGGGCCTGATCGTCGGCCAGGAGGACGCGGATCATGTTCGAGACACCTTCGGTAGGTTTTCGGTGACCTCGAAGCCGCCGTTGACCGCCGCTCCGGCACTGAGCGATCCGCCGGTGGCCGCCGCTCGCTCGCGCATTCCGATCAGGCCGTGCCCGGCGGTCGGACCGGTGGCTGCCGGCCCCCTGCCGGTGTCGGTGATGCTCAGACGCACTTCGTGGTGGTCGTAGGTGAGGTGGACCGTGGCGGTGGCCGGGCCGGCGTGACGGATGGCGTTGGTCAGTGATTCCTGGATGATGCGGTAGGCGGCCAGGTCGACGGCGGGCGGCAGAGCACAGGGACGGCCGGTGATGACGATATTCGCCGGAAGGCCGGACGCGGTGACCCCCGCCACCAGGGCGTCGAGACGGGCCAGCCCCGGTTGAGGCTGATGTGGTTCGAGGTCGTCGGCCTGGCGGAGGACGGACAGTATGGCCCGCAGCTCCCGCAGGCCGTCCTTGCTGGCCGTCTTGATGGCCCGCAGGGCGTCTGCCGCCTCCGCGGGCAGATAGCCGGTGACATAGGAGGCGGCACCCGCCTGGACATTGATGGTCGACATCGTGTGGGCGACGACATCGTGCAGCTCCCGGGCTATCCGGAGCCGTTCGGCGTCGATGCTGCGGCGGGTCCGCTCCTCCTGGGTACGTTCGGACAGCTCCGAACGGGACCGGACAGCCTCGAGGTAATCGCGTCGGTTGGCGCTGGCGATCCCCGCGAGCACCGCGACAGCGACCAGACCCGCCAGCGCTATGTCACCGCTGCCGACGCTGTTGAACGGACTGGCGGCCACGATCCCCCCGAATGCGACGAGAGTCACAGCTCCGAGGGTCACCGCTTCACGGGCGGACACCGTCAGGGCTACCGCGTAGAGCGCTATCGGCGGTATGACCAGGCTTGCGTTGCTGACATAGCCCAGGGCAGTGAAACCGAGGACGCCGGCGAGCGAGATCGCCAGGACGGCACGCGGACAGCGGCGCCGCCAGATCAGCGCAAGGCCCGACACGGCGATCAGGAGGTAGGCCCAAAGCGGGGCCGGGGTGACGACATGCCCGTGCAGGACCCGCAGGGCCTGGCTGGACGGATTCGACTCGCTGTAGCACCCCCACACTGTGACGCCGGTCACCGCGACAGCCAGAGCCGTGTCCGCGCCCCGCGGAGGCAACCGCCATCGCGGCCTGTGCGTGGTGCCGCGCACGCCGTGCGTGATCTCTTGAGTCGTCACCACCTCAGCGTAAGTCGGACCGCCGAACCAGGAATCAGCTGTGGGAAGGCCGACAGCTGTTCCCGCTGGTGTGGGCGCCGGCGTCTCGCCAGCCGCGGCGTACCGTCACTTCCGCGACCGGCGACGCGCTCCCGCGCCGCGGCCGGCTGTCCGGCCTGGCTGGCCAGCTGTCCGGGCTGGCTGGCGAAGGCTGCGGAGGCGCTGTGCCATGAGCGCGTCGACAGGCCCGCCACTCCGCGCGAAGAACATGGGCTGGGAGCTGTACGCCCTCAGCCGGGTCAGCGATGTGCGACCGCGTACAGCGGGGGCCGCCGCCCGGCCCCCGCTGCGGATGCTCGTCCCGGGTCCCCCGGCCGGAGCCGGGCGCTTCCGGGGATCAGGTACGCGGGCGGTGGCCCTTTTCCTGGCGCGGCGGGGTCTGCCGGGTCGGTACGGTCGGCAGCGGCAGGTTCGCCGCCTCGTACTGCGCGAGACTGTAGGAGGCCCCGGTCTGCGGAAGTTCGGGCGCGGGCCGCTGGTGCTCGTTGATCCGCAGCGCCGAGGTCAGGTCACCGGTGATCCGGCGGCGCCAGTCGCTGATGTTCGGCTCGGTGACCCCGGTCAGCCGCTCCAGGAACTGGAGCACCGATGTGTGGTCGAACGTCTCGGACGAGACCCAACCGCCGACCGTCCAGGGCGAGATGATGATGCACGGGACCCGGAAGCCCAGGCCTACCGGGAGGTTGCCGCCCGCGACACCGGTCGGGGAGGTCCTGGTGACGAATTCGCCCGGGGTGCCGGCCGGCGGGGTCGGCGGGACCACATGGTCGAAAAGGCCGTCGTTCTCGTCGTAGTTGAGGATGAAGACGGTCTTCGCCCAGGTCTCGGGGTTGGCGGCGATCGCGTCGATCTTGCCGGCCAGCCAGTTGGCGCCGGCCGCCGGCAGCCGGGCGGGGTGCTCGTCGTACAGCGACGGCGGCAGCAGCCAGCTCACCTTCGGCAGCTTGCCGTTGATCGCGTCGTATTCGAACTGGCCGAAGCCGCTCTCGGCTATCGCCTTGTCGTACAGCGGGTCGCCGGGCTTGGCGGCTTGGTACTGCTTCATGTTGGCGAGCGGGGGCAGACCGGTGGGGCTGCCGCCGGGGCCCGACTTGGGCTCGTGGTAGATCTTCCAGCTCACCCCGGCGGCCTCCAGACGCTCGGGGTAGGTGGTCCACGAGTAGGTACCGGCGGGGGCGTTGTTGTCGAGTGCGGGGCCGCCTGCCAGGCCGTCCGGGTCGATGGTGCCGGTCATGTGCATGTACCGGTTGGGGTGCGTGGGGCCGAGCACCGAGGAGTGGTAGCCGTCGCAGATGGTGAAGGCGTCGGCGAGCGCGTAGTGGAAGGGGATGTCCTCACGGGCGAGGTAGCCCATGGTGTACGGACCGTGGGCGTTGCCGTCGGCGGCGCGGTGGGCCGGCAGCCAGCTGTCCACCTTGCCGCCGTTCCAGGCCGTGTGCTGGGCCTGCCAGGCATGGCTCAGCGAAGGGATGGCCTGTGCGGCGGTCGTCTTGGAATCCATGTGGTAGGGCAGCAGGTAACCATCGGGGTTCAGGCTGTCCGGCTGGTAGAAGACCGGGCGGCCGCTGGGCAGACGGGCCGCCTTGGGGTCCTCGAAGCCGCGGACCCCGGAGAGGGTGCCGAAGTAGTGGTCGAAGCTGCGGTTCTCCTGCATGAGGATCACCACGTGCTCGATGTCGGAGAGCCGGGGGCCGTGCTTGGGCGCCGCGGCGGCGGCACGGCTGAGGTTGGGCGGGAAGAGCGAGGCGGCGGCGGCGAGGCCGCCGACCGTGGCCGCGGCACCGAGCAGCCGCCTGCGGGTGGGACCTTCCTGCTGAGCGCCGTCGTCCTGCGTAGCGTTGGACATCCGTGTTCCTCTCTGCGGCGCGCCCGTCGGAAGGCACACCGACGGTGCAACCCTGCGCCCCTTCCGGTGCGTTTCAGTTGCCATCGGACGACCACCGGCAGAACAAGTGATCATCGCGGGAGGAGAAACCGACCCCGGCTCCAACACCCGGTGACATCCGCGCGAAGGCGCCGCCAACACGTCCTGCGGTCAGGGTTTTCCGCCTCGCCCCGGCCGAAGTCCTCATCGCCGCACACGGTGTGGCGGGCCGGGACCGGACCAAGCACGGCCCGGTCCCTTTCGGCGCCTCCACGACGGGTTCCACCGCCGACACCATCGGTCGGGGCGTCCACGGGCAGTGGGCGGCCTCCGCCTGCGAGTCCCGGGTGACCGCCCCTGTCTCCCGCTGCGGAGATCACGGATTCCGGGCTGTCGGGCAACACCAAGTCGGCGCCGGCCGCACTCAGTCCGGCGACGACGGCTTGCTTGCGAACGAAGCTGACCGTCCGCAGGCCGCCCGCGTGCGATGGCGATCATCGGCCGTCCGACGCCGGAGTTGGCGGCTTCCGGCACGACGAACGAGCCGGGCGGGACGTCGACGAACTCGTCCAGGGCCGCCGGCGGCGGGAGGGTCGCCGCCGATCATCGCCAGCCGCTGCGGATCTACCGCCGCCAACGGGAACACGCCTTCGGCCGGGACGACGACCTGCTCCCGCCGGGTGCCACGCGTGAGCGGCAACGCGACCCGGTCACCGGCCGCCAGCGGGGACGGCGGATCGAGATCGAGGTGCGACCGCAGGGCGCGTCGTCGGCCCGGATCCGGGTCGGTCTTCTGAACGCCGGCCGCTCGTCGCGGGCGCGGCCCCGTGTGCCTGCCGGGGCGTGGCGGCCTCAGGCCAGTCCGAGCCGGGTGTAGAGGTCTTCGATGTCGAGGGAGAGTCCTGCTTTGATCTGCCGGCTGAAGTCGTCGGCGACCACTTCCCACTGCCCCTTCTCGATGCCGTCGAGGGCGGCCTTGGCGATGCCGGCCGGGTCGGCCGGGTCGTCGATGCCCTTGCCGGCGATCATGTCGGTGTCCATCCGGCCGACATGCAGTGCGGTCACCTGGGTCTTCTGACCGGCCAGCGCCAGGCGCAGGGAGTTGGTGACGGACCATTGAGCGGACTTGGACGCGCTGTATCCCGACTCGGTCGGGAGCGACGCCCATGACATGACGGACAGGACGTTGAGGATCGCGCCGCCGCCATTGCGGGCGAGGACCGGCGCGAAGGCGCGGGTCACGTCGAGAGTGCCGATGACGTTCGTCTCGTATTCGAGGCGAAGGGCGTCGAGGTCGTCGTCCATGATGTGGGTGAAGTCGTTGATGCCGGCGTTGTTGACCAGCAGGGTGACGTCCTGCGCCTGCTCGGCGGCGGCGAGGATCGAGGCGTGGTCGGTGAGGTCGAGCCGGACCGGGACGGCGCCCTCGGCCTTGACGGTGCGTGGATCGCGGGCCGTCGCGTACACCTTGCTCGCACCGGCTTCCAGCAGGGCCCGGACGAGCTGGGCGCCGAGGCCGCGGTTGCCGCCGGTGACGAGGGCGATGGAGCCGTTGACACGCATGCGCTGGGCTTCTTCCTGTCGGGGATGCATCGGCGAACGGCCTGGCCGTGCTCGGTGCACAACCGGGACACCATGAGAAACCGCATGGTTTCTCCTCTCCGGATCACTGTAAACCCACCGGTTTCTCCTGTCGAGCCGGGGAGGTACGCTCGGGTCCATGACCGTCGACAAGGCCGCTTCGGGCGCGGCGCCCCAGGCCCCGGAAACCACCGTGGAGGGCTCGCAGCGCGAACGGCTCCTGAACGCCGCGGTCGACCTCTTCTACCGCGAAGGGGTCGACGTGGCCGCCAGTGCGCTCTGCCGCAGCGCCGGGATATCCAAGAAGTCGATGTACCAGCTCTTCGAGAGCAAAAACGCCCTGCTCGCAGCCGCGCTGGAGCGACGCATCGTCACCGACGCGGCCTTCCTGCTCCCCCCTCGCGATTTCAGCCCGAGCCCGCGCGCCCGGCTGCTCCACGTCTTCCGGCAACTGGAGAAGTTCGCCATGTCACCGGACTACCGCGGGTGCGCCTATCTGGCGCCCCAGGTGGAGCTGAAGGACCCCGCACATCCCGTCAGCCTTCTGGCGGCCCGTATCAAGCGGGAGCACCTGGAGGGCTTCTTCCGCACCGAGGCGGAACGCGGAAACGCCACTGACCCCGACCTGCTCACCCGCCAGCTCGTCACCCTCTACGACGGAGCCAGCACCCGCGCCGGCATCGGCGCGGACAATCTGCGGGGCCTGGCGGTGACCACCGCCGAGACCCTCATCCAGGCCGCCGGCATCGAACACTGATCCCGCGACCGGATTCCCGGCCGGGCCGGAGCAGACCGGGGGCGTGCCTACGGGGTGCGGCGGTTGCCGCCCTGGGGGTCGCGGAGTTGCTCGGTGTGCTGGGTGAGGGTGTCGATACGGGCGGCGAGGTCCGGGTGGCGGGGCTGGAGATGGAGGTGGGCGGCAGTGAGGGGGGTGAGGAGGCCGGCGGCGTCGTCGGCGGCGAGGGCGGTGTCGAGGTCCACGACGGCGGCGCGGGCGGCGGCGGGCAGGTCGGTGAGCTGGGTGATTTGGCCGGCGAGTCTGCGCAGATCGGCCGCGTTGGTACGAGCCCAGGCGTCGACGGTGCGGTCGGCGGCGCGGCGGTTGCGGGTGGCGCTGACCCTCTCCTCGCCGGTGGAGCCGGCCGGGCCGGGACGCAGGCGCAGATAGCGGCGTTCGGCGGCCTGACGGCTGGCGACGCCGAGAGGAGCGGCGAGGTCGGCCCAGCTCGCGCCGGCGGCGCGTGCGGTCTCGATCAAGCCGGTCTCCCAGCCCGCGAGTTGTTCTCGGACCTCGCGCAGGAGCAGCAGCGAGGCAAGGACGGACTGGGGGTCGGCGGCGGGGTCCGGGGGTTGGTCCCGACTCGCGCCGCGGGCTTCGCGCACGGCCGCGTCGATGGTTTCCAGTGCCGCCGCGGCGGCGAGGAAGGTGGCCGCGGCGGGCGGCGGGGTCGGTGCGGGCCGGTCGGCTGTCACGGGGGCCTCCTGCGGGCTGCCGCCCAGGGCGTCACCCTCAGGACGACATCAACGTTTGTCATCGGATGGATGACATGCTACAACAGAGGGCAGGTGAACGACACCGGCGACGATCGCCCAACTTTCCTGGAGGTGTTCCGCGATGCTGATGCGTACCGACCCCTTCCGTGAACTGGACCGACTCACCGACCAGCTCCTGCGCCCCGGCACCTGGTCCCGGCCCGCCGCCATGCCGATGGACGCCTACCGCGACGGCGAGCAGTACGTGGTGTCCTTCGACATCCCCGGCGTCTCCCCGGACGCGCTCGACATCGACGTCGAGCGCAACATGCTGACGGTGAAGGCCGAACGCCGGCCCACCGCGCACGGCGAGGGTGTGCAGGTGGACCTGTCCGAGCGGCCGTTGGGGGTCTTCTCCCGCCAGATCGTGCTGGCCGACTCCCTCGACACCGAGCGCATCCAGGCCGACTACGAGGCCGGGGTGCTGACCCTGCGCATCCCGATCGCCGAGCGCGCCAAGCCCCGCAAGATCGCCGTCGGCGCGGGCGACACCCGCCAGGAGATCACCGGCTGACCCGCACCGGACGCGGCGGCGCCGGCCCGCCGGCGCCGCCCCCGGACGGCCCCGCCGCACTCCTCCACTCCCGACCGACAGCCCCACCACTCCACCCGGCGGCCGCCCCCGCCCACCGGGCCCGGCTGCCGCCCGCCACGGAAGGCCACTGCCACAGCGATGCACGCACAGCCCGAACAGCGCCGGATCGCACCGGCGCTCACCTACGACCAGATGCTGGAGACCGTCCGCTACGACGGCGCGTACCCCACCCGCGAACGTGCCGAACAGTCCGTCAACGCCGTACTCGCCGCCCTGGGGCAGCAACTCGGAGACTGCCTGCGCACCGCACTGGCCGCCTGTCTGCCCCCCGAGGCCGCCGACGCCCTCACCACCGCCCTGCCGCCGACCGCGCAACCCCGCACCGGCTGGGGCTTCGTGCAGGACATCGCCGCCCGCACCGGCGTCGCCCCCGCCGTCGCCCGCTGGGACACCGGCGCCGTCCTCAGCACCGTCGCCGCCCTCCTGCCCCCCGACCTGCTCACCCAGGTGCTGGGCGGACTCCCGGCCGGCTACGCCCTGCTGTTCGGCCGAGCCGAACTCGTCCAAGCCGCCTGAAGCTGCCGGCTGACGAGCCGGCCGGCGGCGCGGTGGGTGGCCGTTGGTGGCGGTGATGTCGCCGTCAGCCGTGAAGTGATTGTCAAACCGATGCCGATGGGGGTGAGCGAGGCGGGGGTGGTGGAGCAGGCCCGCCAGGGCCAGGGCGTGCAGGCCCCAGGCGCGTTCGAAGATGTCGATGGGCCCGACCGTGGGCATCCCACCCCGCTGGGCGCTGGCACAAACCACCGGTCTCCGTGGGCCAACAGCCCTGCGCCCTACTTCTTCGCCCGAATGGACCCCGATTGCCCCCAGGGGACTCGAAGTGGCATCAACACCCTCGCTGACCAGGGGTGGAGCCGTTCGGAGCGCCCGGAACGGACAGCACGGCCGGTTCTGCCGGCCCGTCCCTCCGGCCTGGGCTGACGCGGGTCCGAACCGGGGCGCAGGCGGCACGTACCAGTAGGGCGGCGGCCGCCAGCACGACGGCGGCGACGGCGAAGCCCGGTGCCCCGAAGGCGGTCGTGAGCCAGACCAGCGCGGCGGGGCCGAAGACCGCGACCGCTTCCGTCCCGAGGCCGAAGAAGCCCAGGTACACCGCCTGCCCATGGTCCTCGGGGGCGAAGGCGAACGACAGGGTCCAGCCGGCGGTCACCTGGAGGATCTCGCCCAGGGTGAAGGCCAGGACCGCCCCGGCCAGGCTCGCCGCCGCCCAGCCGGCCGGGACGAAGGCCGCCAGCGACAGCAGCCCGCAGCCGGCCGCCTGCAGCGCGCCCGCCGCGGACGCCGCCCGGACACCGCCGCGCACCCCCACCACCCGGCGGCCCAACGGGACCTGGAGCAGCACCACGGTGACGGTGTTGAGGAGCAGCAGCCCGCCCATCACGGCCGGCGGGACGGAGGTGCGGTGGCCCAGCCACAGCGGCGTCATCACGCCGATCAGCGGGATGTGCAGCGACAGCAGCCCGTTGCCCGCGGTCAGCACCGCGAACCGGCCGTCGCGCAGCGGCGGCGCCAGCGAGCGCAGCCGCCGCCCCAGGGACTGCCGGCCGCCGGCCGCCGGCTCCGCCGCGCCGACGCCCGACTGCCGCCACGTCGTGTGCGCGAGCAGCCACGCCGACAGGAAGAAGGCGGCGGCCACGAACACCACGACCGCGTCGAAGGCCGCCCGGTCGACGCGCAGCAGCCCCACCGTGCCCAGCAGCGCGCCCAGCGTGACGCCGATGTTGGTGGCCACCTGCACGGCGGCCATCGTCGGCGTGCGTTCGCGCTCCGGCACGAAGCGGCCGACCACGATCTGCCCGAACATCTTGCCGGGCCCGTCGGTCACGGACACCAGGGCGAGCGCCGCGTACAGGCCGCCCACGGAGTCGACCAGGAGGAAGGAGAGGAAGGACAGTCCCCGCACCACCTGCAGCGCCGCCGCGACCCGGCCGGCGTGGCGGCGGCGGACCAGAGAGGAGATCGGCACCATGGCCAGCAGGCCCAGGACGCCGCCCATCGCCAGCCCGTAGCCCACCTGGGACGCCGTCAGCCCCAGCAGCCTGGTGAAGAACAGCGCCGAGGCGGAGATCCACACCCCGGTGCCGGCCCATCCCACCAGCGCCGAGGCGGCCACCGCCCGGCCCACCGGATGGCCGGGGATCTGGCCGCGCGCCCACCGCGGCAGCGCGAGCGTCATCGGCCGCTCCCCCCGGTCTCGGTGGTCACCGCGAACTGCCGCAGCACCGGCACCCCGAACACGTCGGTCACCGGCCCGGCCGGCCGTACGCGCCGCGGGTCGACCAGGTGGTGCAGCACTCCCTCCCACAGCGGGAGGTAGGGCAGGTCGTCCAGCACCTGCCGCTCGGCCCACCGGTAGAGCTCCCGCCGGGCGGTGGGGTCGGCGGTGGCGCGGGCCCGGTCGATCAGCCGGTCCGCCGCGCCGCGGTAGCGGGCGTGGTTCGAGTCGCCGACGGCCTCGCCGTGCACCAGCGGGTGCAGCGCGTTGTCCACCGACAGGTAGTCCACCGCCCAGTTCACCCGGGACATCGCGCTGGTTTCCGGGAGTTCCCGCAGGTAGTCGGGCCACTCCAGGCGCAGCGGCAGCACCGGCCAGCCGAGCCCGGCGGTGATGTCCCGCGCCACGTCCCCGACCCAGCCCTCATGCCCCTGGCCGCCGTTGAACAGCAGTCGCACCGGCTCGCGGGGCGGCGGCACCGCCGAGTCGGCGAGCAGTCGCCGCGCGGTGGCCGGGTCGTGCGGCAGATCGAGCCGGGGCCCGCCGTCCGGGTCGAGGACGGAGGGCACCATGCGGTGGGCGACCGGCCGCATCCCCGCGAAACGGCGCTCGGCGATGCCCTCCCGGTCGACGCACATCGCCACCGCCCGCCGGACCGCGGGGTCGTCGAAGGGCGGGACCGTCACGGGGAAGGCCAGATAGGTCACCATCGGGTTGGGCGTGCTGTGCAGGGCGGCCCCGGACTCCGCGCCCGCCCGCGCCGCCGCGTCCGCGGGCACCTCGGTGACGTCCAGCGCGCCGCGCAGGAAGGCCTGCCGGGCGTCGGCCATGTCCGTGAACACCGAGAACTCGATCCGCTCCGCCGCTCCCCGGCCGCCGTCCGGGTAGGCGGCGTTGGCGCCGTAGTAGTCGCCGAACCGCTCCAGCGCCAGGCCTTCGCCCGGCCGCAGTTCGCCGGCCAGGGCGTACGGCCCGTTGCTCACCGGCCGCCGGGCGAAACCGGGCGGGTCCCGCTCCACGACCTCGGCCGGCACCGGCGCGGTCACCCGCTGGCTGAAGACCGCCGCGATCTCATGGAACGGACGGCTCAGCCGCACCAGCAGTTCGTGCTCCCCCAGCGCCCGCACACCGCTGAGCGTCCCGGCCCGCCCGGCGGCCACCTCGTCGTAGCCCGCCACGGGGGCGAGGTGCACGGCCAGCGGTGAGCCGGTCTCCGGCCGGACGGCCCGGGAAAGGGAATAGACGTAGTCCTGCGCGGTGACCGGCCGGCCGTGGTGGAAGCGCACCCCGGGGCGGAGCCGGAACCGTACGGACCGGCCGTCGGGGGCCACCTGCCAGGCGCTGGCGGCGGCCGGCGCCAGCCGGCCGGTGGCCGGGACGCAGTCGATCAGCGGGTCCGCGATCAGCCCGGCGACCAGCGCCCCGTCATGTTCGAACGCCTGGCCGGGGTCGATCGCCGAGGGCTCGCCCAGCTGGACCCGGAGCGCCGGCCCGGCGTCACCCCGCCGCGCCGCGGCGGCCGCGGCCGCCGGAGGCCGGGTCACACCTCGCCCGCGGGTTCGGTCTCGAGCGCGTACTGGGAGATCGCCGCCAGCACCGCCGCGCGCACCTGGCGCTCGTCCGCGCCGCGCAGCAGGAAGCGCCCGCCCGCGTGGTCGTAGCCGCCCTGCCCGTCGAAGAGGTGCCCCGGTTCGGGCAGTGCCTCGGCGTAGACCTCGGGGATCCGCCCGACCAGCGAGGTGCGCGAGGTGACCCTGCGCGGCCACGGCCGCGGCTCGGGGAACACCAGCCAGCCCCCGGTGCCTTCCGCGCGCGGTTCCGCCGCGGCGGACAGCGGCGGCAGGCCGACCGTGGTCCGGAAGGCCTCCTCGAACAGGTCGATGCCGAACAGATCGCGGTGCAGGAAGGGCACACCGGCGCCGCCGGGGCGCAGTCCCACCTCGAGGAACACCGGATCGCCCGCCGCCGTGACGATCGCCTCCAGGTGGAAGGGGCCGTCCCACAGCTCCAGCGCGTCCAGGCACTCGGCGGCGAAGCCGGCCAGCCGGTCCCGGAGCGGACCGGGGTCCAGCAGGACCGAACCGAGCGGGACGCCCTGGGTGAAGTCCAGGCAGGTGTTGACGTACGCGGACACCGACACGAAGTGGAAACTGCCGTCGCGGCGGATGCCGTCGACATGGTGGATGGCCCCCTCGACGTATTCCTCCACCTCGTGGCCGCGGGTGCGGTCGGCCGCCGCCAGGGCCGCCGCCAGTTCCTGCCCGGTCCGCGCCAGCACCACCCCGTGCGAGGCCGCGCCGTCACGCGGCTTGAGGATCAGCGGCAGCCCGAGGTCGGCCGCCAGGGCCGACGCGTCGGCCTTCTCATCGACCTCGCGGTAGCGGGGCGCCCGGAGTCCGGCGAGGTGGATCCAGCGCTTCATCAAGGTCTTGTCCCGGAAGCGGTCGGTGTACGCGATGCTCCAGCCGGGCACGCCGAGGTCCGCCCGCAGCCGGGCGGCAGTGGACAGGTCGAACTCGGAGAGCCCGACGATCCCGGCGAACGGCCCGTGCCGCCCGGCGACATCCCGCGCCGCGGCCAGCAGCGTGCCGTGGTCGAAGTCCGGTACGACCACGGTCTCCACCGCGCCGTCCCGGTCGAGCGGGGCCAGGGCGTCCGAGGTGGCGAGGTACGCCAGCCGGTGGTCGGTGTCCCGTAAGAAGCGGTGGTATTCGCCGAACTCGTCGTCGAAGCGGTTGATGACGAGCAGCAGGGGCGGCGCGGGAGCGGTCGCGGCCGGCTCGTCGGCAAGGGTCCGGGGGCGGGTGTTCATGGCGGCTCCGTGGGGTGTGTCGGTGGCATCGGTGAACGGGCGGGCGGCGCGGCGGTGGGCGCCGCCCGGGCCGCGGGTGGAGGTACGGTCCGGCGGCCGGCGTCAGCCGCCGTCCGGTGCCGCTGCCGTGAGCGCCGCGCGGACCAGCCGGTCGGCCTCGCCGACGGCGGCGGCCAGGCTGCCGCGGTCCGGCGCGGTGAGGACCACATGCCCGAAGCGGTCGCGGAAGTCCCGCGCCGGCCGCACGGTCGCGCCCGGCGCGGCCGTGACGTCGGCCTCCAGGCAGCCCGGCAGGCTCCGCAGCGCCCGGGCGAGCCCGACGGGGTCGGGCAGGCGCATGGTCCGCTCGGCGGTGAGGAACCGCGCCGCGGCGACGGTGCGCGGCCCGTCCTGCGCCGCGTCCGCCGGCGGGACGACCGGCAGGCCGGCCAGCAGGCGGATCATCGTCTGCGGCAGGTCGTGGCCGTGGACCGCCGCCACCAGCCGCGGGATGCGGTCCCCGCCCAGGCGCGCGGCGACCTCCAGCACCACCGCGCCTTTCGGGGTCAGCCGCGCTTCGAGGTGGAAGACGCCGCGGGTCAGGCCGAGCGCTCCGATGGCGGCCCGTGCCGTCTCGACCAGCGCGGCCCGGTCCGCCGCGGCGAGGTCCGCGTCCACGGTGTGCCCCACCTCGACGAACCAGGGCTCCGGCCCCAGTTGCTTCCCGGTGACCGCGACGACGACGGCGCCCGCCGCACCGGCGTACCCCTCGACGCTGTACTCGGGACCGGCCACGTAGGACTCCACCAGCAGCCGTTCCCCGACGGGCTTGCCCATGTCGTCGGTCGGGCCGCTCGCGGCCAGATACCGCCGCAGCGTGCCGAGGTCGTCCGCGCGGCGCACGCCCAGGCTGCCCGCGCCGTCCACGGGCTTGACCACGGCGGGGAAGCCGATGCGCTGTGCGATCTCCCGCAGGTCGCTTTCGCCGGCCTGTCGTGCGTCCACCTGGACGCCGGGTGCCACCGCCACGCCCGCCGCGGCCAGCCGTTCCTTCATCAGGCGCTTGTCGCGCAGGGCTCGGGCCGCCTCCGGCGTGATGCCCGGCAGGCCCAGCCGGCGGGCGACGACCGCCGCGGCCGGCACGGCGTACTCGAACCCCGGCACCACGGCGCGGAGTCCACCCTGCTCCGCCAGTCGCAGCGCGGCCTCGACGACCGCTGCGGTGGAACGGGTCTCGACACGGTGGTAGGTCGCTGTCCCGGTGACCACCGCGTCCCGCACCACCGGCGGCAGTTCGGACAGCGGCCGCCGGTCGAGCAGGTGCGCGGTGAAGCCGAGGCCGGCCGCCGCCCTGACCAGTTCGACGCCCGAGGACTCCGGTTCGAGTACGAGGACGGAAGGATCCGCCACTGCTGCTCCCTTCACTGGGCGCTCCCGCGAGGGGAGCCGCCGCGCCGGAATCAGGACTTCGCGCCGACCGTTTCCTCGTGCAGCTCCGTGAAGTACAGCCGGAGCAGGTCCACGAAGTTCACGAGGTGGCGCGCGGCGGTGTCGAAGTCGCCCCAGCCGGCGACAGCGCGCTCGACCGTGGACCACATGAGTTCGTCGTGGTCGTGGGCCTCGTCGTAGGCGATGTGCGCGTGCGAGCCCCGGACCATGTCCTCGCCGAAGACCTCGGCGGCGTACTTGGTGATGCCGGGGTTGTAGCGGTCCGAATACCACTCGACCAGCCAGTTCCACACCGTGGTCGGCAGTGGTCCGTCGATGTTGATCGAGTGGTACATGTACCCGATGAGGTATTCCGTGGACGGAAAAGGCCGTATCGCGTCCACGTCCTCCTTGCCCAGCCCGAACTTCGCCAGGTCCTTGAGGAACATGCCCTCGTGGTTGTTCTCCTCGGCGAGATAGCGGGCGAGCGTCGAGGCCAGCCGGTGATCCTGGTAGCCGACTTTGTAGAGGCCGTAGGCGTCGACCTCGTTGTTCAGGCGGATCCGCAGCACGGTCTCGACCAGGTGCCGGCGGTAGTAGGCGCGGTCGGTCCAGGTCGTGTCGTGGAATTCGCGCGCCTTGGGAGCCTTCTCGAAGAGGCGTTCCATGGAGGCGGCTGCCAGCTTTTCCATCTCGTCGCGCAGCATAACTGTCCCTTCGCTTCCTTTACGGTGTGTGGGGCTCTCAGTCATTGACGGTGCGGGACTTCGCTACGGCACTCGCCGGCGGAGCGACGGCCTTCGCGCACACGGCCGTCCACGAACACGAAAAGGCAGCGGGAGAAAGCGCACCGTCCCGTGGCGGCTTCTCCGAATCATCCCCCGGGGTGGATCGGAACTCGGGGAGACCATAACAGCGGGCCGCCGGAAGGCATGAACAGATCCGGCCAGTCTCCCCTGCGGACCGCCCTGCCCCGGGCGCCACTCACGCACCGAGAACACCGTGGCAGCGGCCTGCCGACCGGATCGCACCCCGCTGCGGACCCGCCGTTTCCGGACACACCGCATCCGGCCGGCGCGGCAAAGGCGGGCATAGTCGGCACTACCACAAATTCCGCTGCTTTCCAGCCCGCCCGCGTAGTTGGCAGGAATCCTTCCTTTCCGGGGGCAGACGGCCGGTTTTGTTCATGAACCCGCAATCCCGTGACACCCGGCAGCGGCAATTCCGGGACATCCGGCGTCCGAACCCGCCATCTCACCGCCGCCGCCACCTGATGCCCCTTCCGTCCCGTGGAGCTACGCGCGTAACATCCGTGCTGACATGGTCAGGTCAAAACGACGTCGAGGGACTCCCATGCTCGAAACACGCAGAACCTCCCGGCCGGGCGCGACCGCGGCCCGGCGCACGTCGGCCGCCGTGACCGGGCTGCTCGCCGGCGCCCTCCTGCTGCTGGCCGCCGGCCCCGCGGTCGCTTCGGCCCATCCGGCGGCGGCCCGTCCGGCGGCAGTCCATCCGGCGGCAGTCCATCCGGCGGCGAGCCCCGGACCCACCGCGCCGACGCATCCCGAGGCCGACTACGCCGGCGCCGGTCTGCGGCGGCTGGGCGCGGCCGCCTCGCGCCTCGCGGCGCCTACGGCGGTCGGCGGACTGCCCGGTCTCGACGTCAGCGGGTATCAGCCGACGGTGAACTGGCCTTCGGTCCGAGGCGCCGGCGCCACCTTCGCGTATGTCAAGGCGGCCGAGGGGACCAGCTACATCAGCCCCTCCTTCAGCGGGCAGTACACCGGGGCGGCCGCCGCCGGCCTGATCCGCGGCGCCTACCACTTCGCGCTGCCCGACAACTCCACCGGCGCGGCCCAGGCCGACTACTTCGTCGGCCACGGCGGGGGCTGGTCCGCCGACGGCAAGACGCTCCCGCCCGCCCTCGACATCGAGTACAACCCCTACGGGGCCACCTGCTACGGCCTCAGCCAGAGCGCGATGGTCTCCTGGATCAGGAGCTTCAGCGACGAGGTCCGCGCGAGGACCGGGCGCTACCCGACCATCTACACCACCACCGACTGGTGGACGACCTGCACCGGCGACAACGCCGGCTTCGGCGCCACCAACCCGCTGTGGGTGGCCCGTTACTCCAGTGGGCCGGGAACGCTGCCGGCCGGCTGGTCCGCGCAGACGATCTGGCAGTACGCCGACTCCGGCACCTTCCCCGGGGACCAGGACAGCTTCAACGGCAGCGCCGCCGCCCTCCAGGCCTTCGCCGGCGGCACCGGCGGCACCCCGCCCCCTCCCCCGCCGTCCGCCGGCTGGCCCACCGTGCAGCAGGGCCAGACCAGCGAGGCGGTACGCACCGTGCAGTACCTGCTCAACGCGCACGGGGCGGCGCTGACGGTGGACGGCGCGTTCGGAGCCGCCACCGGCACGGCCGTCCGCTCCTTCCAGTCCTCGCACGGCCTCACCGCCGACGGTGTCGTGGGCCCCGCCACCTGGGGATCGCTGATCGTCACCGTCCAGCAGGGCAGCAGCGGCGCCGCCGTCTCAGCGGCGCAGCGCGAACTCGACGCGCACGGGGCGGCCCTGACAGTGGACGGCGCGTTCGGAGCCGCCACCGGCACGGCCGTCCGCTCCTTCCAGTCCTCGCACGGCCTCACCGCCGACGGGGTGGTCGGCCCCGACACATGGAAGGCGCTCGTGGGCTCGTAGGACCGGTCACCGGCCGCAGGGAGCCGGGCCTCGGGCATCCTCGACGTCCGGCTCACTCTCCGGCAGCCGAGCGGCCTCAGTGCTGCGGAGGCGTGGTGGGGCCGGTGGGAGCGGCGGACCCACCGGCATCCCAGTCCGCGCGTCCACCGGTCCCCAGGACCCCGGAGACCCGGTGCAGGTCGGCCGCGGACATCCGCGCGAGCGAGCGGCGCGCGACGCGGGCGACGAGGTACGGGAAGAGCGGACGCAGCGGTTGGGCCACGCGCAACCAGGGAGGCGCGTAGACCGTGGGCGCGCGGCGTTCGATGCCGTGCACCAGCCAGGTGGCGACTCTGGCGGGCGTGTACACGCGGCGGGCGGGCGCGGGCTGGTGTCTGCGCAGCTCACGCAGTACGAGATGCTCTTCGAGTTCGGAGATCATGTCGGTGCCGGTCCAGTGCAGATAGGCGATGCCCACCCCGACGCCTTCGGGTGCCACTTCCATGCGCAACGCCTGGGCGAACGACTCGACGCCCGCCTTGGACGCGCAGTAGGCACTCATCATCGGCGCGGACCCGAACGCGGCGGTCGAGGCGACCTGCAGCAGGTAGCCCCGGGTCCGCACGAGCTGGGGCAGGAAGACCCGGGCGGTCACCGCGCTCCCGATCAAGTTCACCGCGATCACCCGGTTCCACACCGCCGCGTCGCAGCCGGCGAACGGACCCGCCTGGGCGATGCCGGCGTTGGCGACCACGACGGAGGCGGGCCCGAAGCGGGCTGCGACGCTCTGCGCGGCTCCCTGCATCGCCGCCTCGTCGGTCACATCCGCTTCGATGCAGCACGGGTCCTCGGGCAGGCCGTCCGCGACCTCCCGCAGCGACCCCAGTTCCCTGCCCAGCAGGACGACCCGCATCCCCCGGGCCGACAGCTCGCGCGCGACCGCCGCCCCGACCCCCCGCGCCGCGCCGGTCACGACGGCGACCCGCCTGTCCGAGTCTCCGGCCGACACCGCTCACCTCCCCTCAGGCCCGCACCGCGCCACTCCCGGTCAGTCGATCACGACACCGCCGCACCGACCGCCCGGCCCGCGCCGACCGGGTGACGCGCCGTCGCATCCGGGGCGGCTCCCCGCCGCGCGTCGCCCCGGGCGAGCCGGAGCAGAGAGGCGGGTTCGGGCCCTTGCCCCGGATCTAGTCCAGCGCCTGGCGCGGCGAAGTGACCTTGCCCATGGTGGTGTACAGCCACGGCTCGGACGGCGCGGGGCGGTTTCTGATGTCCGTGGCCAGGAAGTCCTCGACCTGGCGAAGGGTGTCGGCCAGGGCGAGTTCGCCGGCCTGGTGGCGCCGGAGTATCTCGCCGACGCGGCTGAGTTCGGTGTCGGACGTCTCGGCGGCCGGCTGCTCCGGCGGGCCGGCCGGCGCGGGCAGCGGAGCGTCGGAGTCGGCGAGTTCGGGCGCGAAGAGGACGACGGCGGCGCGGCGCAGCCGGATCTCCACCGGGAGGAGGGCGGGTGTGGCCGGGTCGTCGGCCGTCAGCGTCCGCAGCGCCCGGTCGAGGGCGAAGCAGGCCTGGGCGTAGGAGCCGACCCGGAACTGAAGGGCGCCCAGATCACCGAGATCGGTGGCCGCCTTGGCGGACAGCTTGCCGCGTTCCAGATGGGCGACGGCGATGTTGAGCAGCTCCGCGCCGGTGGTGACGTCCTCGGCCCACAAGGCGTAGCGGGCGGCGTTCTCGATGTTGATCGCGGCGTTCTCCCATACCTGGGCCTCCTCCCACCAAGCGGCGCTGCGCCTGGACAGCGCGACCGCTTCCCCGAGGTCGCCGGCCCTTGCGGCGGCCCTGCTCCTGACCTCGCAGGCGATCGCCCGCTCTTCCCCGTCGCCCCAGCGCTCGGCCAGCTCGGACGCCTTCGCCGCCCAGAAGCGGCCCTGGGTGACGTCGCCGGCGGCCAGCGCCGTCTTGCTGTTGTTGATGGCGACCGGAACCGCGGCCGCTTCCTGGCCGAGGTCCATGAGCTTGCGGGCGGCGTCCGCGCCGGCCTGCAACGCCTGGGTGAACGCCTCCAGTTCCCACAGGATCAGGCTCAGCCGGAACCGCGCGTTCGCCAGCGGCAGGCCCAGGTCGTGCGCCTCGGCGATCCGGATGGACTCCCTGGCGGCGGTCCTCGCCGCGCCGAAGGCCTTCTTGGACATCAGGCTCTCGGCGCTGTCCAGGAACGCCTTGGCCGCCTGCTCGGGGTCGCCGCCGCGCAGATGGAGGGAGGCCCTGATCCCGTTGATCGCCTCGATGGCGTCCACTTCGCCGCGTCCGAGGGCCAGCACATGCAGATCGATGGCCAGTTGGGTGGCGGTGTCCAGCCAGTCGTGCTCCTCGGCCATGTGCAGGGCGGCCTCGAAGCGGGCCGGGTCGAGTTCGGCGGAGATCTGGGCGTCGGCCGCGTATCCCGTCATCTCCCGGAGCCGCCGGCTGAGGAAGGCGGTGGACCTGCCACGGAACTCCCGGACGGTATCAGCCGGTTCCTCGTCGGCCAGCCGTTCCCTGGCGAAGAGCCGGGGCAGGTCGAAGAGGAAGAAGGTGGCCAGCATCGAACCGTCGGCGACGCGCACCACCTCGTTACGGGCCAGACTGCGGTCCGCCAGCCGGTTGAGCAGCAACTCCTGGGTGTAGGGCGGCTCGTCGACGCAGTGGCCGAGTTCCGGTGCGCTGCCCGCCGAACCGGGCGCGGCGGTCAGCAGCCGGAAGACCCGCTTCGCCGGGTCGTCGAGCGCGTCGTAGCTCAGCCGCAGCGCCACGCGGACCGCCCGGTCCCCGGTCTCCATGTAGTCCAGCCGGGTGGTCTCCTCCGCCAGCAGCTGGATCAGGTAGCGCAGGTCCAGGTCGGGGGAGCTGGTGAGCCGGGCGCCCACCATGCGCAGCGCCAGCGGTACGTCGTCGCAGAGGTCGGCGAGCCGGTCCAGCAGCGTCCGCTCGTCGTCGCGGCCCTCGCCGCAGCGGGCGAGGACCTCGATGGAGTCCGCCCGGTCCAGCGGGGCGACGGTGAACACCAGCCCGGGGTCGGCGTATCCCTGCACCCGGTCGCGCGAGGTGACGATGACGCAGCACCCGGGCGCGGCCTTGGCCAGCGGCGCGACATGCGAGGCGTCCAGCGCGTTGTCCAGCAGGAGGAGCACCTGCCGGTCGGCCAGGTCGGCGGTGAGCCGGGCGAACAGTCCCGCGTCGTCCAGCGCCGGCCTGCCCTCGGTCAGGCCCAGCGCCTCGGAGATCAGCCGGGTGACCGTTCTGGCGTCCCGGCGCGATCCCGGCAGCAGCCCGAACAGGTCGATGTGGAACACCCCGCCGGGGAACAGCGGGGCGAGCTGCCGGGCGACCTCGACGGCCACAGTGGACGTGCCCGCCCCGGGCTGCCCGGAGAAGAAGGCGGTCGAGCGGTTCCGTTTGGCCATCGCGGTGCCGATGGCCCGGACGGCGTGGTCGACGGCGGCCTCCCGACCGGCGACCAGCGGATCGGGGTCGGGCAGCCGCGCGAGCTGGGCCGCCGCCTCGCCCAGGGAGTGGCGCGTGCCCGACGCCGGGGTCCGGCCGCCCCGCTCCGGGGCGCTCGGCGCCGGATGGTGGCCGGCCGCCCCTTCGCCGGACGTTTCCTGGTCCGCCGCCGTCGAGGTGCCGGCGTCCTCCGCCGGCGCCTCGACGGCGGCGGACCAGGAAACGATCTCGGTTCCCGCCCGCAGCGGCGGGAGGTGGTCGGCCAGCGCGGACAGAAAGCCGGGCAGCGACACGGACGGGCGGCCGGCGAAGCCGAGGGCGAGATAGCGGCGGCAGGTCTCCGACACGTCGGAGAAGAGGGTGCCGGGCAGCTCGCCGGCGATCACCTCCACCAGCGCGGCGAGCAGGGCGTCCGGCGCGGCCTCCTCGGCCGGCGGTAGGGATACGGATACCGATACGGGCGCCGGGGCAGGGTCCGCTTCCGGTCCCATGGCGAGCGGCGCCAGCCAGCGGCGGCGGGCCTCGTCGTGCCCCGGCGCGGCGGGAAGCAGCACCCGGGGGTCGAGCCCGCGCTGGCGGAGCCGTGCCCCCAGTCCGCGCAGCACCTCGTGGCCGAACGCCTCCCGGCTTCCGAGCCGGTGGAGCAGCACCTGCGCCATGTCGATCGGGCCGACCGAGCCGAGGCAGGAGCCGTCCAGCCCGACGAGCACCCGGGCCGCCTCCAGCGCCGCCTCCCGCAGCCCGGCGGCCTGCCGTCCCTGCCCGGCCCCGGCACCGCCCCCCGCCCCGCCGTCGCCGGCCGGCCGGGTCCCGGAGGCGCCGTACGACGGCGACTCCGTCACCGCCAGCACGACCGAGAGCTCCTGCCCGACCAGGAACTTGGCGCGTACGTCGATCCCGGGCACCCCCGTGAGCAGCCCGACGAGATCCTCGGTCCGCGCCACCCACACCGAGTCGCGCAACCAGCCGTCCGCGCTGTTGTACCGGGACGTCACGACACCGAGCACCGCGTTGTCGCTCCTGCGGAGCACCGGCGCGCCGCTCATCCCGGGGACCACCGAGGAGCTGGTCAGCCGCCCGAGGCTGATGTGGGTGTCGCGGACGGTGCCGCCCTGCCAGACGCCGGGCGCGTCCAGGAACAGATAGTCGTGCCCCGGGTCGTCCACCGTCGGGACGCCGGTGACGACGACCTCGGTGAGCAGGTCGACCGTCTGCGTGGGGACCAGCCCCGGAACCGTACCCGGCAGCGGCTCCGCACGCCGGAGCACGGCGAGATCCCACAGCGGTCCCACCGCGACCACCTCGGCCGGCGCCGCCGGACCGTGGAAGGTGCCGACGGACACGACGGCGCCGGTCTCGGCGCGCCCGAGGGCGGCCAGTACGTGCCAGGCCGTGACGACGATCCCCGGCGCGACCTGGAAGCACGTCCCGAACGGCACGCCCCGGTCGTCGAGCACCCGCCCGAGGGCCCCCGACCGGCGCATCGCGCTGAATCCGGGGGCCGTCGCCGCTTCCGCCCCGTCGCCGCGACCGGTCAAGGCGCCGGGGTCTGCGCCGCCGGGGAGCCGGCGCGGCCGGTGTAGCTGAGCCGCACCTGGAGCGTCGCCTCACCGGAGGTGCTCGCCATCAGCACGGTGCCGGCGGCGGTGAACTTCAGCCCGAACTCGACCTCCACCGTGTCCGGCCGCACGGCGCGCGCCGAGGCCTGCTCGATGATCTCCACGGTCGAGGCCGCGATGTCCACGATGGCCTGCTGGGCGCGGGCGAACGCGTCACTGGTCTGCCGCGCGGCGTCCGCGAGGCGCGATGTCTGCTGCGTCCCGGCCACCGCGGTCGTCTCGATCTGGAGTGATGTGCTGCCCACCTGAACCGTGATGGGTAATCCGGCCGCCATACCGACTCCCCCTTGCCAGCCGCCGATGACCGCTACGGATCACGATTCATATCACCGAAAATCGGCCCGGGTTGGGCGGACCGGGAAAGTCCCGCACCGGAAGACCGGGGGTGGCGGGCAAGAGGCCGGCGGGTCGGAAGGGGCGCTTTTGTGGCGCCGTCCGGGTGGTCGTCCGCGGACGGCCGAGCCGCCGCGCCGTCCGTGACCGGCCCGGACGGCACGATGGGCAGCGTGATCGACGCGCCGGCCGCGGTGCGCCGCCGTTCAGGAGGACCCTGTGGCCACCACGCCCACCGGCGCCGACGCGCCGCCGGCCCGCTACGACGACCTGCGCGCCCTGGTGCTGAACTGCACCCTCAAACGGTCGCCGGAGGTCAGCAACACCCAGGGGCTGGTCGACCGCTGCACCCGCGTCATGGCGGCGCAGGGCGTCCGTGTCGATGTCCTCCGGGCGGTGGACCACGACATCGCCACCGGGGTCTGGCCGGACATGACCGAGCACGGCTGGGAGCGCGACGCCTGGCCGGAGATCTACCAGCGGGTGATGGCCGCGGACATCCTCGTGCTGGCCGGCCCCATCTGGCTCGGTGACAACAGCTCCGTCGCCAAGCGGGTGGTCGAGCGGCTCTACGCCTGCTCCAGCCTGCTCAACGACGCGGGCCAGTACGCCTTTTACGGGCGGGTCGGCGGGTGCCTGATCACCGGCAACGAGGACGGCGTCAAGCACTGCGCCATGAATCTGCTCTACAGCCTCCAGCACCTCGGCTACACCGTCCCCCCGCAGGCCGACGCGGGCTGGATCGGCGAGGCGGGTCCCGGCCCCTCCTATCTCGACCCCGGCTCCGGTGGTCCGGAGAACGATTTCACCAACCGCAACTGCACGTTCATGACCTGGAACCTGCTGCACCTGGCCCGCATGCTCAAGGACGCCGGCGGCATCCCCGCGTACGGCAACCAGCGCACGGCCTGGGACGCCGGGACCCGTCACGACTACGAGAACCCCGAGCACCGGTAGCGGCCCGCCTGCTCACCGGGCGGTCCCGGTAAAATGGACGCCGGGGTCCGTTTCGGGAACGAGGGTGGTGTGGTGAGCCGGGTTCTGACGCCGAAGGGCGAGGCCACGCGGGCCCGCATCGTGGTGCGGGCCGCCGAAACACTGCGGGAGAAGGGCGTCGCCACGGCGACGCTGGACGAGATCTGCCTGCGGGCCGGGGTGAGCAAGGGGCAGCTCTTCCACTACTTCCCCGGCGGCCGGGAGGATCTGCTGCTCGCGGTCGCGCGGCACGAGGCGGATCGGGTGCTGGCGGACCAGCAGCCGTATCTGAGCTCGCTCGACTCCTGGGACGCCTGGTACCGCTGGCGTGACCTCGTCGTGGAGCGGTACGAGGCGCAGGGCGACACCTGCCCGATGGGTTCGCTGTTCTCGCAGGTCGGACGGTCCACGCCGGGCGCCCGGGCGATCGTGATCGAGCTGATGCGGGAGTGGCAGGGGCATCTCGCCGGCGGCATCCGCTCGCTGCAGCGCGGCGGTCTGCTGCCGGGATCCCTCGACGTCGACGAGGCCGCCGCGGCGCTGCTGGCCGGCATCCAGGGCGGGGTGGCGATCATGCTGGCCACCGGTGAGTCGACCCATCTCAAGGCCGCCCTCGACTGGGGCATCGGCCGGCTGCGGGCCGCCGGGGAACTGCTCAAGGCCTGATCGCCGCCGGGTCAGGCGATCCGGACGACGCGCTTGCCCAGGAAGGGAGAACCCTTCCGGAAGACCGAGGCGAACGCCTCCGGCGCCGACTCCAGACCCTCGAACTCGCTGATCACGGTGGTGACCTGACCCTCCTTCAGCAAGCGGGACAGCTCCGCCCGGATGGGAAGCAGCCGCTTCTCGTAGTAGTCGCCGACGAGGAAGCTCCGCACGCGGTCGCCCTCCATGGCGGGATCACCGGGGTGGAAGAAGCCGCCCGAGTCGTCCGCATAGGAACTGACCGTGCCGGAGACCACCGCCTTGCCCGAACTCGCCAGCAGCGGGAGGGTGTCGCGCAGCAGATCGCCTCCGACGTTGTCGAAGAAGAGGTCGATCCCGTCACCGGCGGCGGCCCGGTAATCCCGCGCGAAGCCGTCGTCCCGGTAGTCGAGCCCCACATCGGCGCCGAGCGTCTCGACGGTGTGCCGCACCCTGTGGGCTCCCCCCGCGATCGCGATGACCCGCGCCCCGGCGGCTTTGGCCAGCTGGACGGCCACTCCGCCGACCGCGCCCGCCGCCGCGCTCACCGCCACCGTCGACCCGGGCGAGACACCGCCCACGTCGTGCAGGCCCACATAGGCGGTGACACCGGGCGTACCCAGGACGTGGATCCAGTCCGACTCGTCCCCGAGCGCCCGGTCCGCGATCTCGGTCGCCGCCAGCCGCCAGGTGGCGTACTCGCTCCATCCGCTGTACGTGGCCACCTGAGTGCCCACCGGAGCCCGGTCGTCGTTGCTCTCTACCACCACTCCCACGCACCCGGCCTGTACGACCTCCCCGACGCTCTGATGGCGGCGCAGATTGTTGAGCTGATAGGGGTCCACGCTGGTCAGATGATTGTGGACGACGACCTCTCCCTCTCCGGGGGCGGCGATCTCCTGCCGTCGGACGGAGAAGTCGCCCGGGTCGACTCCTTTTCCCGGGCGGCGTGCCATGACGACGGTATCGGTTTCCGTCTCGGTCAACGCGGAATCACCGAGGCTTTCCTCACGCATGGCAATCGTTCCTTCCGGTGACCCGATCCGGGAAAAGCGGGACGAGAAAAGGGGACGGGAAAAGCGGTGAACGGTTCGGCGGTGAATACCGGGTGAATACGATGCCGCCCGATATCACGTTACCATCCCATCGGAAGCGCGGGGCATACGCAGCAGCGGTACCACCCCGGGGAACCGATGCATCATGCACGCAGTAATCCCGAACAGCTGGCGATGCCGAGCGAACCGCTTCCTTCCACCGGCGCTCCGGCACGCATTGTCCAGGGCCGCGACGACCAGGTCGTGCCGCCGGCCGCTGCGGAATTCCTCCGCCGGTGGCTTCCGCACCGCCGCGCGGGCCCCGCACCGCCGGGCGCCCGCGGATGTGCCCACGGTCGGGTGATGGCACACGGGCACCCTTGACCCCGGCCGCCCCTGATGTGCCAAACTCAGGGACGAGACCAGGCTGGCCATCGCGACGCGAGGGTGTGGGGGGCTCCGTGAGACGACCTTCCCGCCCGATCCGACCCGGGCTCGCCCCCGCGCTCCGCGGCGGCGGCTTACCGGCCGTACCAGACCGTGGTCGCGTTGCAGAAGGCCCGGATGCCGTGGCCGGACAGCTCGCGGCCGTATCCCGAGCGCTTGACGCCGCCGAAGGGCAGCGCCGGGTGGGAGGCGGTCATCCCGTTGAAGTAGACCCCGCCGGCCTGCAGATCGCGGACGAAGCGCCGCTGCTCGTCCACATCCCGGGTCCAGACGTTCGAACTCAGACCGAAGGGCGTGTCGTTGGCGAGCGCGACGGCCGCGTCGAGGTCGGGCACCCGGTAGAGGGTGGCGACCGGGCCGAAGGCCTCCTCGCGGTGGATCCTCATCTCCTCGGTGACCCCGGTCAGCACGGTCGGCTCGTAGAACCAGCCGGCGGCCCGCGAGGCGGGGCGGCCGGCGCCGCACAGCGCGGTGGCGCCCTTGGCGAGCGCGTCCTCGACCAGCTCCTCCAGGTCGGCGCGGCCCTGCTCGGTGGACAGCGGTCCGATGTCGGTGGAGTCGGCCAGCGGATCGCCGACGACGAGCCCGCGCATCGCCCGGGCGAAGGTCTCGGCGAACTCGTCGTAGAGGTCGTCGTGCACGATGAAGCGCTTGGCGGCGATGCAGGACTGGCCGTTGTTCTGCACCCGGGCGGTGACCGCGGTGTGCACCGCGTGGTCCAGCTCGTCGCGGGCGGACGGCATCACCACGAAGGGGTCGCTGCCACCCAGCTCCAGCACGGTCGGCTTGACCTCGTCGCCGGCGATCGAGGCGACGGCGCGGCCCGCGCCCTCGCTGCCGGTGAGGGTCGCGGCGGCCACCCGGGGGTCGCGCAGCACCCCCTCGATGGCTTTGGAGTCGACCAGCAGGGTCTGGAAGCAGCCCACGGGGAAGCCCGCCCGGTGGAAGAGGTCGCCCAGGTAGAGCGCGGTCTGCGGGACGTTGGACGCGTGCTTGAGCAGCCCGACGTTGCCGGCCATCAGCGCGGGGGCGGCGAAGCGCACCACCTGCCACAGCGGGAAGTTCCAGGGCATCACGGCCAGCACGACGCCCAGCGGCCGATAGCGGACATAGGCCTGGTGCGCGCCGCTGTCCGCCACATCGGCCTCGGCGGGCCGCTCGTCGGCCAGCAGCCGCTCGGCGTTGGCCGCGTACCAGCGCATCGCCTTCGCGCACTTGGCCGCCTCGGACCTGGCCGCGGCCAGTGTCTTGCCCATCTCCAGGGTCATGGTGCGGGCGATCGTCTCCCGCTCCTCGTCCAGCAGGTCGGCGGCAGCGGTGAGCAGGGCGGCGCGCGCGGCGAAATCGGTGGTGCGATAGCCCCGGAAAGCACTCTCCGCCTTGGCGATACGTTCCTCGATCCCGTCCGCCCCCAGCGCCTCGAAGGTCCGCAGGGTCTCCCCTGTCGCGGGGTTCACGGTGGCGATGGGCATGCTGTGCTCCTTCTCGTGCCGGGGCCGGACGGCCGGGGCGACCCGGACCTGCGACGCCGGCCGTCGGCCCGGCGTCCTCGCGGGGTACCCGACGGGCCCGCCTACCCGCGCCCTGCCGGTGCATGCGGCTCAGGTCCGATCCTGCCCCGCCTCCACCGGTGCCGCGCCTTCTCACCACCCAAGCGGGTCCCGCCGCCCGGCCGGACGGGCGCCATCCGCCCGCCCACCCCGGCGGCGGAACCGGCTTCCGGCCGGCGGGCGGGCCTGCGGGCGCGGCCGCCGGATCCGACCGGAAGCGTTCATCAGGCGGTAACTCCCGGCACATCGTCCACAGGTTCTACGCGCGCAGAATCTCCCCGGCACGTCGTGCCCGAGTTCTACGCGCGCAGATTGTCCCGCACGTCCGTGGTTCCCCCGCTGCATCCCCCACTGACCGCCCCCCACCAGGAGGTTGACGGATGTCTGGTCCCCGCATGCCCCGTATCCCCAGAAGTCGTGTGCTGATCGGCGCGGCCGCCGCGCTGGGCACCCTCGCCCTGGGCGCCGCCGGTCTCGCCGGCAGCGCCCAGGCGGCCCCGTCGGCGCAGGCCGGCACCGCCGCACAGGCCGCCCCGGCCGCCGCGACGACCCACCGCGTGCTGTTCGACAACACCAAGGCCGAGACGGCGGGCAACGCCGACTGGGTCATCAGCACCAGCCAGCCCGACCCGCTCGGCCAGGACTCCACCCCCAACTCGGAGACCGACTGGACCGGCGCGCTCTCCTCGTGGGGCGTGGCGCTGCAGAAGGCCGGCGGCTATGTGCTGAACACCCTGCCGTCCGGCAAGACGATCACCTACGGCGGCACCGGCGCACAGGATCTGAGCAAATTCGACACCTTCGTGCTGACCGAGCCGAATGTGAAGCTCACCACCGCGGAGAAGACCGCGGTCATGAAGTTCGTGCAGAACGGCGGCGGTCTGTTCCTGATCTCCGACCACAACGGCAGCGACCGCAACAACGACGGCTGCGACTCGCCGTGCGTCATCAACGACCTGCTGACCAACAACGGGGTCGACAACACCGACCCGTTCGGCTTCTCGGTCGACCTGGTCGACATCAGCACCGACAACCCCCGTGCGATCAGCAGCAGTTCGGACCCGGTGCTGCACGGCCCGTTCGGCACGGTGACCGGCAGCATCCTGCGTGACGGCACCACCTTCACCCTCAAGCCGAACGACGACCCGAACGTCAAGGGCCTGCTCTACAAGGCCGGCAGCTCGGGCAACACGGGCGCGTTCTTCGTCACCAGCACCTTCGGCAGCGGCCGGGTGGCGATCTGGGGCGACAGCTCACCGGTCGACGACGGCACCGGCGCGTCCGGCGACACCCTGTACGACGGGTGGAACGACCCGGCCGGCACCGACGCCGCGCTCGCCCTGAACGCCACCGCCTGGCTGGCCGGCAGCGGCAGCTCCGGCGGTACGACCACGGGCGGCACCACCACCGGCGGCACCACCACCGGGGGAACGACCACCGGCGGTACGACGACCGGCGGCACCACCACCGGCGGGAGCGGCAACTGCACCGACCAGCAGCTGCTGGCCAACCCCGGCTTCGAGTCCGGCAGTTCGGCCTGGTCCGCCACCAGCGGCGTGATCAGCAACTCCACCAAGGAAGCGGCGCACAGCGGTTCCTACAAGGCGTGGCTGGACGGCTACGGCAGCGCCACCACCAACACGCTCTCCCAGTCGGTCGCCATCCCGTCCGGCTGCTCGGCCAGCCTGAGCTTCTGGCTGCACATCGACACCGCCGAGACCGGCTCGACGGCGTACGACACCCTCAAGGCACAGGTCCTCAACTCCTCCGGAACGGTGCTGTCCACACTGGCCACCTACTCCAACGCCAACGCCGCCTCCGGCTACACCCAGCGCAGCTTCGACCTGAGCGCGTACGCCGGGCAGACGGTCACCATCAAGTTCACCGGCGTGGAGGGCTCCAAGCTCCAGACGTCCTTCGTGGTGGACGACACGGCGCTCAACGTCAGCTGACCGCCGCCGCACCCGGCCCGGCCTCAGGCCGGGCCGGGTGCGGGTCCATCGGCCGCGGGGCCGAACTCGCACCACACGGCCTTGCCGTCGCCCCGCGGCTCGACACCCCAGCTCGACGCCATCGCGTCGATCATCAGCAGGCCGCGGCCGGACGTGGCCGCCTCACCGGGCGACCGGCGGCGCGGCCACACGCTGGAACGGTCCTGGACCGACAGCCGCACCCGGCGCACCGGTTCGGGCAGCACCTCCAGCTCCAGCACCGCGCCGCCCTCGGTGTGCAGCAGGACGTTGACCAGCAGCTCGCCGGCCGCGAGTTCGATGTCGTCGGCGAGTTCGGGCAGTCCCCAGTCCGTCAGCGCCTGGCGCAGCGCGGCGCGGGCCTCGGTCAGTCCCTCGGGGTCGGCCTGATGCACGTAGGCGTGCATACGCGGGGCGCGTTCGGTCCGGGGGTCGGGTGACCGGCGCAGGATCAGCAGGGCCACGTCGTCGTCGGAACCCCAGCGCTCCCACAGGTGGTCCGCGATGTGGTCGGCCAACTCCTCGACGGGCTGCGGCCCGTGCTGCACGACGTCGGCGAGCGCCTCCATGCCGACGGTGATGTCCACCCCGCGCTCCTCGACGAGGCCGTCGGTGCAGAACGCCAGCGTCTCGCCGGGGACCAGGTCCAGCCGGGTCTCGGGGAACTCCGGCAGGTCGAGATGCGTGGCCAGGCCCAGCGGCAGACCGCCGCGGACCGGGGGCCAGCCGGTGCGGCCGTCGGTGTGCCGGATGAGCGGGCCCAGATGCCCGGCGCGCGCCGCCCTCACGGTGCCGGTCACCAGGTCGACCTCGGCGTAGCCGCAGGTGGCGAAGCGTTCGGTGTCGAGCTCGGCGAGGAAGCGGGAGGCGCGGGCGAGCACCGTCGACGGCGAGTGGCCCTCGGCCGCGTAGGCCCGTAGCGCGATCCGCAGCTGGCCCATCACGGCGGCGGCGTGCGTGTCGTGGCCCTGGACGTCGCCGACCACCACGGCCACCCGGTTCTGCGGCAGCGCCACGACGTCGTACCAGTCGCCGCCGACCTCCCGGCCGATGCGGGCGGCGTGGTAGCGGACCGCGATCTCGACGCTGCTGAAGCGCGGGATGTGCCGGGGGAGCATGGACGCCTGGAGTCCGGTGGCGAACTCGCGTTCCTGGTCGAAGAGGATGGCCCGTTGCAGCGACTGGGCGAGGATGCCCGC
The DNA here is from genome assembly GCF_042650325.1 of Streptomyces polygonati. NCBI lineage: Bacteria > Bacillati > Actinomycetota > Actinomycetes > Kitasatosporales > Streptomycetaceae > Streptomyces > Streptomyces polygonati. Next base: position 141,727 of record NZ_JBHSBB010000009.1, read on the forward strand.
CAGCGCGTTGTCCAGTTCGCGGTCCTCGCGGCTGAAGCCCCTGCGGCGCTCGTAGAAGAGCGCGAGCCCGCCGATGGAGCGGGACTGGGCGATCAGCGGCAGGAAGGCGGCGGCTTCCATGCCGATCCGCTCCAGGTAGGGGCCCAGCAGGGGAAAACGCTCTCCCAGGTCGGGACTGTCCCCGGTGTACAGCGGCTGCTGGGTCAGCACGGCCTCGTCGAGCGGCACCGAGTCGGCCAGCCGCCGGGGCGGCAGCCGCTCCAGGCCCAGGTCGGTCATGGGTTCGCCGCAGACCGCGATGTAGCGCAGGTTTCCGCCCTCGACCAGGGCCAGCGCGAGGCCGTCCGCACCGAACCGCTCCAGACCGCCGGCGCCGGTCAGCACGGCGGTGACGTCCTGCACCGTGACCCCCTGCGACAGCGCCTCGGTGGTGCGCCGGACGATGGAGGGCAGATGCAGCTGCTCCAGACCGGCGGGGCGCTCCCCGGGCGCCGGGGCTTCCTCCAGTTCCTCCGAGACGTCCCTGACGATGCCGACGATCCGGTAGGGATTGCTCCGGTCGTCGCGCAGCACGGTGCCCTGCGTGTGCGTCCACTGCTTCGTGCCGTCGCGCCGGGTGATCTGGAAGTAGCCGCCGTAGCTGCGCCAGCCCTCCTGGAACGCGGTGCGCAGCTCGGCGTCGAGCCGGGTGCGCTCCTGCGGGGAGACCCGGAGCACCAGGGAGTTCGGGCGGCGGTCGAATTCCTCGGGGGTCAGGTCGAAGACGTCCAGACCGGCCTGGTCCAGGTCGAAGGTGCCCCGGTCGAGGTCCCAGTCGAAGCTCCCCACGCCATTGATGGCCAGCCGCTCCTCCGGCCCGATCCGCGGCGCGGTGGCCGGGCGGCCCGTGCCGCTACGGGACGCCCGGGGGTCGTACGGACCGCCGTCCGGCGGGTTACGAGGTGCCATGCGCGTGCTCCGGGGGGTCGGATCTGCGGTCATGGGCGGGTGCGCCGCAAGCATCAGGCCCATTATCTACCCGATGCCTCGATTGTCATGGTTCGGCGAAGGGCGGCCGGGCAGCGGGCCGCCCGGCGAGGCGGTCGTTCGGTGGTTCGGTCGTGCAGTCGGACGGTCAGTCGATCGGTCGGTCTCGGTCGGTCGCGGTCAGTAACGGTGGGCCCTGCGGCGGACGAGATACGCCCCCGCGGCGCCGATCAGGGCCACCCCCGCGACGATCTCGACCGAGTTCAGGCCGGAGACGGCGCCGCCCAGGCCGGTCCGCACCGCGCGGCCGGGGGCGGCCGGGGCGGCGGTGGTGGCCGCGCCGATCATCAGCGGGGTGGTGCCCTTCTCGAAGCCGCAGGTGAAGCTGATGTCGTACTGCGTGCCGGGCTTGGCGGCGCCCGCGATCCGCACCGTGACGGCCTGGCCGCGGTCCCCGCCCCCGCCCAAGGTGACGTCGTGGAAGAGGGCCGGCGCGGACACGGTCGTCCGCTCCGGGCAGCCGGTGGCCCGAAGCGTCACGCTGCCGCCCGGGGCGACGGTGTCCGGGGCGGCGCCGAAGCCGAAGGAGATGACGTCGGAGTCGGCGAGCGCGGTCGGGGCGGCGAGGGCCACGGCGGAAGCGGCGAGCAGCAGGGCAGCGGTCGTACGTCCAGCACGCATGGGGGGCTTCTCCGGTGCCGGGGGCGGTCGGGTGACCGTCCATGGGGTGTACCGGCACTGATGGCATCAAAGGCGGGGGCGCTCCAGCCTGCCCGCGCGCGGACGCGGCCGCCCGGTGCGCGCGGATGCCGCCGGGACCGGCCGGGGCCGTCAACTGCCCAGGCCGGCAGGTGAATCGGCCGCGGCTACACCGGGTGACGACTCATGGCGGTCAGTCGGTCCGTTCAGGTGACGGAAGCGATGGCGCCGGGGCGGAAAAACCGGCCCGGGCGCCGGTCGTACGCCGCATGGGTGGGCGCCGATCGGGTACGCGAGGTGTCCAGCGGGGGACGAACCGCGTTCCCGCCCGAACTCAAGGAGTGTCCGATGACCCAGCCCTACCCGGACCCGTTCCCCGCGCCGACGCCTCCGGTGCGTCCCGGGGAGCCGGCGCCGGGTCCCGATCCCATTCCCGCGCCCGAGCCGCACCCCGTCCCCGGTCCGGCCCCCGACCCGGTGCCGCCGACGCCCGGACCCGAGCCGCGCCCGCCCTCGCCGGGCCCGGAGCCCGTCCCGCCCACACCGGAACCCAACCCGATCCCGGCTCCGCCGCCGCTGTACTGACCCGCGCCCGACCGCCCGCCGTGCCGGGACCGGGCGAACCGTGCTTCGCGGGACCGGCCGGCACGGTCGTCGACGCCGCCGACGACGGCGCGCCGGACGTGAGCCCGGCGCACCTCTGCGGGTGCGGAGGACGGCGGCGGCATACTGCGGCACATGTTCCGCGATGACACCGACTCCCGGCCGCCGGGCCCGCCGCCTTCGTACGACATCGCCGCACCCGGGCGGCGGTCATGACCGCCCGGCCGCTGCTCGTCGTGGACGCCGCGAACGTCGTCGGCTCCGTGCCGGACGGCTGGTGGCGCGACCGGCGCGCCGCCGCCGAGCGGCTCCGGGACGCGCTCGTGCCGCTGGCGTCCGCCGGTCTGCCCGCCGGGGGCGGCGCGCCCGAATGGGCGGTCGGCGTGCCGCTGGAGGTCCTGCTGGTGGTGGAGGGGGCGGCCCGCGCGGTGGAGCCGGTGCCGGGCGTACGGGTGGAGGCGGCGCCCGGCAGCGGCGACGACCTGATCGCCGACCTCGTCACCCGGGCCCGCGCCGCCGCCCCCGACCGCCCCTGCCTGGTCGCCACGGCGGACCGGGAACTGCGCCGCCGGGTGACCGCGTCGGGCGCCTCGTACGTGGGCCCGCGCACGGTCCGGCCCCGCTAGGCGGGCCGGCGCCCCGCTGCCCCGGTCTACTTCGGCGCGGGGGCCGTCTGCGCCGGGGTGTCCGGGGCGTCCGGGGTCTCGGCGGGCGGGAGCACCTGGAACGGGTCCGACGAGGGGCGGGCCCCCGGCGCGCGGACGGGTTCGACGTGCTCCGGGTCGGAGAAGAGCTGATCGGTCAAGGGTCCCCCCATGGGTGACGTACCGGTGACGCCCGCCCGTCCGGCGGACCGCCGGCGGCAAGGGCTGTACCCCCAGTGTGCCCGCTCCGGACGGGTCGCGTGTCCGTACCGCCCGCGCACTCCCACCTGATCGGCGGCGTACGGCCCCGCGCGCCCGGGTCGGACGGGGCTTCGGACCTGGCCCTCCGGCCGCCGTCATGGCCCCGGAACCCGTGTGCGGTGCGGCCCTGGCCCTCGGCAGGCCCGTCCCGGCCGCGGGCGCCGCCCGGGCCCACCGGATGCCGCCGGCATCGCGCTGTGGTCCCCGGCACGGAACATTCCCCCGGCGTGGCGGGTCGCGCGGTTCCCGGCGCTCCTGGGGTGGGGCGTAGCTGGGCCGCGGGGGATCGGCGCCGCTGGCGGGGTCGCGCTGGGCGGTGCCTCGCGGGGGCGCCGCAGGGCCTCAGGGCCGGCTTTCCCTGTCGCGCGAGGTGCGGCGGCGGGCCTCCTCCTCGAAGAGTTCGAGGAAGCGCCGGGTGCGGGCGTCGGGCTCCGCGGCCGGCTCGTCGTCGTGGGGCGGGAGGGGCTGGTCGGGGATGCGGGAGTCGGTCGGGAGCGGGTCGAGGTCGGAGGGGCGCGGGCCCTCGGGGCCGTCGGGGCCCACCCGGACTAGGCGTTCGACCCGGACGATACGGAAATGGCGGCCGGCCACGTCGAGTTCGTCGGGCTGCTCGGCGTCGAGGAGGTCGGCGGCGCGCTTGTAGACCTCGTGCTCGCCCGGGGTCAGGTCCCGCTGCCAGGGGACGAGGACGCGCAGATGGACGGCGAGGCCGTCGCGGGCGTCGTGCGGGGTGGCGGCGGTGCCCGTGGAGTGGGGGCGCCAGCGGCCTCCTTCGCGTTCCGCCGTCATGAAGCTGGCGGGGAGCAGCAGCGTGCCCGGGTGCGTCCGGGCGGCGACGCGGGAGTCGTCGTAGACGTCGTTGGGCACGGTGTCGTTCCTGCGCAGGGCGGCGAGCAGTTCGGCGTCGAGGACGCCTTCCGAACCGCCGGGCGACACCGGGTCGATGACCAGTCCGGCGGCCGGGTCGGGCGCGGCCACCGGGTCGCCGCCGCGGCCGGCGCCATGCGCCGGATCCGGGTCGGTGGCGCGCGGCGGCTCGGGGCCGTCCGGGCCCATCCGGATGAAGCGTTCGGCGCGGATCACCCGGAAGCGCTCACCGCCAGCGGTGACTTCGTCCGCCTCCGCCCGGTCGAGGCGGTCGGCGGCGGCCAGGTAGTCGGCGCGGGGCGCGGCCGGCCGGTCAGCGGGCGCCGGGGCCGGCGGGCCGGCGGCGGGCGCCCCTTCCGGATTCTCGTCGGGGCTCCCTTCCGGCTGCTCGGCGAGCCCGCGCAAGTACCCGGCGAGGCTGTCGCGGGCGTCCTGCGGGGCGAGTCCGGAGAAGTACGGCTGCACCTCCCAGCCGCCCTCGGCCCGCTCGCGGGCGATGCCGAAGACCGGGCCGCCGGCCAGCAGGGTGGACGGATAGGTCTTGCGGGCCTTCCACGCCTCCAGGTCGGCGAGCGCCGCGACCGGGGATTCCGGATCGCTGCCCGGGGCGGTCCGGTGGGCGGAATCGTCGCCGTTCGGATTCATGCCTCCAAGGATGCCCATTGGACCCCGCGATGGGGAGGGGTTACGGGAAAGGCGCCCTCTTGACAGCCGGGCACGCTACCCGCGTCCACCGGCCCGGTAGACCCGCGGCGGCCCCGCGCGGCACCCGTCGCGGCCCCGCGCCGGGGCGGGGCGGCGACTACCCTCCGCGCCCGGGCCGTGCCGTCCGGCGGCGCCCTCGCGAGCGCCATCATCCGCCGTCCGCAAGGGAGTTGGCGGACCGCCGCGTGTCTCCCCGGCCGCCCGAAAGGCGTGGTGCACGGCCCGCCGCACAGTGCCCGGCGCGGCGCCGCCGCCGGCTGCCGGCTGTCCCGGTCGTCCCGGATGTCCCTCTTCAGCGGCCGGCGGCGGCCAGCATGCGCCCGATCCCCTCGGGAGAGAGCAGATGGTGCACGGCCAGCCGCCGCGCGCCCTCGATTCCGGCCCGGCGCCCGAGCAGGGTGGTCTCGATCGCCACCGTCCGGGTGGCGAGCGGCAGCGCACGGCGGTAGACGGCGGCCCTGATGTCGGCCAGGAGGTCGTCGTGCAGGCTGGCGATGCTGCCGCCGAGGACGATGGTGTCGGGGTTGTAGAAGCTGACCAGGGACGCCAGCACCTCCCCGATCCGCTGGGCGGCGAGCCGTACCTGCCGGCGGGCCAGCGGGTCGCCCGCGGCGACGAGCCGCACCACGTCGGCGGCGTGCTCGGCGGGCAGACCGGCCTCGCGCAGGGTGGCGGCCACCGCCGCGCCGGAGGCGACCGCCTCCACACAGCCGGTGTTGCCGCAGTGGCACAGCACGTGGTCGTGGCCCGGGACGGGGATGTGGCCGATGTCCCCCGCGGCGCCGGACGCGCCGCGGTGCACCACACCGCCCGACACGATCCCGCAGCCGATTCCGGTACCCACCTTGACGTAGAGCAGATGCGTGGTCGCCGGACGGTGGCCGTACTCGCCCAGCGCCATCATGTTGACGTCGTTGTCGACGAGAACGGGCGCGTCGTAGCGGCCGGCGAAGTAGCCCGGCACGCGGTAGCCGTCCCAGCCGCGCATGATCGGCGGGCGCACCACCGTGCCGGTGCTCGCCTCGACCGGGCCGGGGACGCCGATGCTGATGGCGCGTACGTGCTCGGCGGGATGTCCGGCGGTGGCCAGCAGCCGTCCCAACTGCTCGTGCAGACCGGCGAGTACGGCTTCCGGTCCGTCGTTGATGTCCAACTCGTCGGTGGCTTCGGCCAGTACGGTGCCGCCGAGTTCGGCGACCGCGACCGTGCTGTGGGTGGCGCCGAGGTCCACCGCGCACACCACGGCGGTTCGCGAGGCGAGTTGCAGGGTGAGCGGGGGGCGGCCGCGGTCGGTGGCCACCGTGCCGGTCTCCACCAGCAGGCCCCTGGCGATCAGCAAGTCGACGCGCTGGGCGACGGCGGCCCTGGACAGGCCGGTGGCGGTGGCCAGTTGGCTGCGCCGGGTGGCACCGCCGGCCACCAGCCCGGCCAGTTCGCTGAGCGCGGTGAGCTGCCGGTCACCCGCGGGTGAGGCGCCCGGTGACGTACTCGGTGACCCGTCCGGTGCCGCGCCCGGTGGCGTCGCCGAAACCCCTGCTGCTGCCGTCACCCTGTGCGCCTGCCTCTCCTCGGCGGGGACCCGGCCCGGTCGGCGCGGCCGCAGCCCGCTATTTATGGCAGAACATAGCGTAAACATTGCCATTGTCAACCGAAACATCGATGGCTAGCGTTTTCTACAAGCCGAAAGGGAGGGCATTCGTGGGCCGAATCTCCGTGGATTCAGCGAATCCGCCACCGCTGCGTACGGCCATCGCCGGCGCGGGCATGATCGGGCGCGTTCATCTCGACGCGGTGCGGCGCTCCGGCGCCCCCGTGGTCGGCATCAGCGCCTCGTCCTCCGCCCGGGCCAAGGAGGCGGCGGCCGAACTCGGCGTGGAGCGGGCCTTCGACAGCTCCCGGACGCTGGTGACGAGCGACGACGTGGACGTGGTGCACATCTGCACGCCCAACGACGCGCACGCGGAGCTGGCCGAACTCGCGCTGCGGGCCGGCAAGCACGTGGTCTGCGAGAAGCCGCTGACCACCAGCGCGGCGACCGCCGACGCGCTGGCCGCGCTGGCCGCCGAGACCGGACGGGTGGCGGCGGTGCCCTTCGTCTACCGCTACCACCCGATGGCCGCCGAGGCCAGGGCCCGGGTGCTGGACGGCCGGGCGGGCGACATCCGGCTGGTGCACGGCCACTACCTCCAGGACTGGCTGTCGGAGCCCGGCGACACCAACTGGCGGGTGGACGCCGTGACCGGCGGGCCCTCCCGGGCGTTCGCCGACATCGGTTCGCACTGGTGCGACCTGGTGGAATGGGTGACCGGCCACCGGATCGCCGAGGTGACGGCGGTCACCCAGACCATGGACCGGGACGGCGGCTGGGACGGAGGCCGGCCCGGCACCGAGGACGCGGTGCAGCTGCTGCTGCGCACCGACCGCGGGGCCACCGGATCGGTGACCGTCTCCCAGATCTCCCCGGGCCGCAAGAACCGGTTGTGGTTCGAGGTGGACGGCGCCCGCACCTCGCTCGCCTTCGACCAGGAGAACCCGGAGTCGCTGTTCGTCGGCAGCCGCGGCGAGAACGCGGCGGTGCTGCGCGACCCGGCGACCCTCTCCCCCGCCGCCGCCCGGCTGTCGACGGTGCCGGGCGGGCACCCGATGGGCTATCTCGACTGCTTCGCCGCCTTCGTCCGGGACGTGCACACGGCGATCCGCGCCGCCGAGGTCCAGGAGACCGTCGGCGCCCTCCCCGGTGACGGCCCAACCATCGGCGCCCTCCCCGGCACCGCACCCGCCGAGGCTTCCGCCGTCCCTTCCTTCGGCTTCCCCACCTTCGACGACGCCGCACGCATGGTCCGCCTCACCGAGGCCGTCCTGGCCTCCGCGGCGAGCCGGTCCTGGAAAGAGGTCTCCTGAGATGAAGCTGGGCTTCCTGACCGCCTGCCTTCCGCAGCTCCCGCTGGACGAGATCGCCGCCTGGGCGGCCGGTCACGACTACGAGGCGCTGGAGGTGGCCACCTGGCCGTCCACCGGCTCCCGGGACTTCGAGGCCAGCCATATCGACGTCACGGCCTTCGGCGAGCGCCAGGCCGACGAGGTGCGCGCCCTGTTCGACAAGCACGGGCTGGCCCTGTCCGCGCTCGCCTACTACGAGAACAATCTGCACCCCGACGAGACCCGCAGGTCCGAGATCGCCGCCCACGTACGGGCCAACGTGGACGCCGCCCAGCTGCTCGGCGTGGAGTACGTGGGCACCTTCATCGGCCGCCATCCGGGTCTGTCGGTCAAGGAGAATCTGGCGCTGGCGTCGCGCGAACTCCCCGCCCTGGTCGAGTACGCGGGCGAGCGCGGGGTGAAGATCATCATCGAGAACTGCGTGATGGAGGGCTGGCATCCCGACGGCTACCCCGGCAACCTGGCCTACTCGCCGGAGCTGTGGGAGTGGATGTTCGACCTCGGCTTCTACCTCAACTACGACCCCTCGCACCTGCTGTGGCTGGGCATCGACCCGGTGGCGGCGCTCAAGCCGTACATCGGCCGTATCCCGCACGCGCAGGCGAAAGACGCCCAGCTGGACCCGCGGGCCAGGGACCGCTACGGATTCTTCGGCCGGACGGTGGAGCGCGCGGACGGCTGGGACAGCGGCTGGTGGCGCTACCGGGTGCCGGGCCTCGGCGACGTGGACTGGCGCCGGATCGTCGACACGCTCTACGAGGGCGGGTTCACCGGGGTGCTGTCGGTGGAGCACGAGGACCCGGTGTGGAGCGGCGACGTGGAGCGGGTCACCCAGGGGCTGGAGATCGCCCACCGCACACTGCGCCCGCTCATCGTCGGCTGACCGGCCGGGACCGGACCACGAGCCGCCGCGGGGCCGGGCCGCCATCGCACCACGGCACCACCACGAGGACTTCACGACTTCAGGACTTCGGGACTTCCAGGAGGCACCGCTCCGATGGCCACACCGCTGAGCATCCAGCTCTACACCCTCCGGGACCAGATAGCCGCCGACCGCGACGGCTCGCTGGCCCGGCTCGCCGAGATCGGCTACCGCTCGGTCGAGGCCTATGACCCGACCGCCGACCCGGCCGGATTCCGCCGGACCGCCGACGCGTTGGGGATCAGCGTCTCCAGCACCCACGCCTACGCCCTGTTCAGCAAGGACGCCGGCCAGGTCTTCGACGCGGTCGCCGAGATCGGCACCGATCTGGCGATCATCCCGGGCGGCATCGCCCATGACGAGTTCACCACCCCGGACGGGCTCCGGCGCACCGCCGACCTGCTCAACGGCTTCGCCGACCGGGCGGCCGAGCGCGGGATACGGATCGGCTACCACAACCACTGGTGGGAGCTGGAGCCGCGGTTCGAGGACCGTACCGCGCTGGAGGTGCTGGCCGGTCTTCTCGACCCCCGGGTGTTCCTGGAAGTGGACACGTACTGGGCGCAGGTCGGCGGCGCGGACGTACCGGCGCTGCTGCGCGCGCTCGGTGACCGGGTGCTGGCCCTGCACGTCAAGGACGGCCCCGGGGTGAAGGACGAGCCGCACACCGCGGTCGGCAAGGGCGCCATTGATGTGCCCTCGATCCTGGCGGCGGCGCCGGACGCGCTGCGGATCGTCGAACTCGACTCCTGCGCGACCGATGTCTTCGACGCCGTCGCGGAGAGCCACGCCTATCTCACCGCGCTGGAGGGACGGTCGTGACCGGGGTCTCGCCGGAGCCGGCTGCCAGGCCCGGCGGCGGCGCCGGCGGACCGGTCGGCGTCGCGCTGATCGGTGCCGGGGTGATCAGCACCCAGTATCTGACCGCGCTGTCCACCTTCCCCGATGTCAGGGTGCTGGCGGTGGCGGACCTCGATGTCGAGCGGGCCCGGGCGGCGGCGCGGGAGCATCAGGTGCCCGAGGCGGGCGATGTGGCCTCGGTGCTGGCGATCCCCGAGGTGGAGATCGTCGTCAACCTGACCATTCCGGCCGCGCACGCCGAGGTCGCCGCGGCCGCCCTGGCCGCGGGCAAGCACGTCTACGGCGAGAAGCCGCTGGCGCTGGACCCCTCGGACGGGGCGAAGATCCTGGCCGAGGCGCAGTCGCGGGGACTGCGGGTCGGCAGCGCGCCGGACACCTTCCTGGGCGCCGGGCTCCAGTCGGCGGCGCGGGCGCTGGCGGCGGGCGTGATCGGTACGCCGGTGAGCGCGACCGCCGTCACCCAGGGGCCGGGGCCCGAACGCTGGCACCCCAGCCCGGAGTTCCTCTACCAGTACGGCGCCGGGCCGCTGTTCGACATCGGCCCGTACTATCTCACCGCGCTGGTCGCGCTGTTCGGGCCGGTGACGCGGGTGGCCGCGACGGCCCGGCAGGCGCGGGCCCGGCGGGTGATCGGTTCCGGGCCGAAGGCGGGCACCGAGTTCACGGTGGAAGTGCCCACCCATGTACACGCGTTGCTCGACTTCGCGGGCGGGCCGAGCGCCTCGGCGACCTTCAGCTTCGACTCGGCGGTGCCGCGCCGCATGATCGAGATCACCGGCACCGAGGGCACCTTGTCGCTGCCGGACCCCAACACCTTCGACGGGCCGCTGCGGGTACGGGCGTTCGGCGAGGAGGAGTGGCGGGAGCTGCCGGTGACCGGCACGACCGCGGGGCGCGGCATCGGCGTCCTCGACATGGCCCGCGCGATCCGCGGTGGCACCCCGCACCGTGCGTCGGGTGAACTCGCCCAGCACGTGCTGGAATTGATGACCAGCGTGACGAACTCCGCCGAGCAGCACGGCTTTGTGGAGCTCGCGTCACGCGCGCCGGACGTCCGTACGCTTCCGGACGACTGGAACCCGGTGGCGGCGACGCTGACCTGACCCCGCGTCGCCGCCACCGAGATACCGGGCTCCGGCCCCCGGTTGCCTGGCCGGCCCACCCGTGGGGGGATGGGTCGGCCAGGTCGTGTCTTTCGCCGTCGTCCCGCCCGTGGGGGGACGAGTGAGGGGCCGGCCGACGGGATGCGCCCCCAGGGCCGGCCGGCCCCTCTGTCCGGTGCGCCGTCCCGCCTGTGTCGGGGGAAGCGCATCGGGATCGTCACGGGCGGATAGCCCGCCCGCGCCGTGTTACGGGTAGCTGACGAGATCGGCCACGTTGTGGCTCGCCGTCACCTGACCGCCGGAGTTGTCGATGATGTGGTTGATGGTGCCGGCCCCGCCGAGCACCGTGGTGACCATGCTGTGGAACTTCACCCCGGCCGCGGTGGGCACCTCGATGGCGTGGCCGAGCACCAGGGACGGGTTGTCGCGGAGGTAGGCGTAGACACCGACGCCCCAGGCCTCGTGCGAGGTGACCGTGTTGGCGACCTTGTACGACGCGTAGCCGAGGTCGCCGCCGCTGGTCGTCCAGCTCCCCTGGTCGGGCACGTCGTAGGGGGTCTCGCTCTGGTAGAAGTACGTGCGGCCGCCGTTGCCGTTCCAGGTGGTCTGGTACTTCTCGTAGTGCTCGACGGCGAGACCGTACATGGTCACGTTCGCGCCGTTGACGACCAGCCCCTGGGCGGCCGGGTTGGTGTTCCAGCCCACGCCGTTGGAGTGGTCGCCGCGCCACAGCCACAGGTCGTCGCCGATGACGTTGGCGCTGTTGACCACCAGCGTCGTGGTCGCCTTGCCGGCGATGTCACCGCCGACCCGGAAGAACACGTCCTGCAGGACCGTGGGGTCGGTGGCGTGGCTCGCGGTGGCACCGGTCGGGCCGACCTGCATCAGGACGGCGGAGTTGGTGGTGTTGGCGCTGATCAGCAGGCCGGCGATGTCGATGCCGTCGACGTCGGCGGTGGTGATCGCGGTGACGCCGTTGTCCGGCACCAGGGTGGCCAGGCCGAGACCGAGCACCACCGTGTCCGGGCGGGTGATGTTGAGCGCGGTCGACAGGTGGTAGACGCCCGGGGTGACGATCAGGTTCTTGCCCGCGGCGAGCGCGGCGTTGATCGTGGTGGCGGTGTCACCGGGCTTGACGATGTAGAACTGGCCGATCGGCAGCGACGCCCCGGCCGGGGTGCCGTTGGTCCAGTCGGGGCCCTGGGCGTTGGTGCGCAGCGCCGGGACGAACACCTGCCAGTTCCCCGCGGAGTCGACGTAGATGAACGGCTTCTCCTTGGAGACCGGGCTCTGCGCGACCGTGGTGTAGGGCGGGCTGGGGAAGCTGGTCGCCGGGGCGTTGGTGTCGCCGACGAAGACCATGTTCCAGTTCTGGCCGTTCCAGCCGCCGTTCATCGCCGTGTTCTTGGTGATGAACTGCTGCTGGGTGCCGGAGCTGATCGTCCCGGAGACCCGGGAGTCGCCGATGTAGCCGCCGCTGGACCAGTTGCCCGAGCTGCCGTGGGTGTTGTCGTACAGCAGCATCCCGCCGTGCACGTCCATCCGCCGGAACGGGTCGGCCTGCGAGACCGCCCACATGGTGCTGCCGGAGCTGGGGGTCACCGACATGTTCTCGACGTCGCGCCAGAAGTTCTGGGTGGCGTTGCCGTCACTGGTGTGGCCGGCGACGTGCACGCCGCCACCGGTGATCGACACGTCGTCCGGGGACAGGCCGAGCCCGGAGACCTGGGTGTTGTAGCCGACCGGGATGTCGACGTTGTACGTGCCGGGCCGGAAGAGCAGGGCGTTGCGCTGGGTGCCGAACTCGTTGCCCACCTGGGCGTTGTAGACCGAGGTGACCTTCGACTGGATCGACGCGGCCGACATCGAGGGGTCGAAGACCGTCACGTTGGGGCCGAAGTCCGGCGTGGTGCCGGGCGGCGGGCTGGTCGGCGGCGGGGTGGTGCCGCCCGTGCTGCCGCTGATGGTGAACGACTGCGCTGCGGTGCCGTTGCAGGTGTACTGCTCCAGCTGGACGCTGTCCGCGGTGGACGCGCCCGGCACGTCGAGGCACTTGCCGCTGTTGCGGTTGACGAAGTGGAAGGCGCCGCTGGACTCGGCGACCGGCTGCCACTGCTGGTTGGAGCCGCCGCCGTACAGCCACAGCTGGGTGAGCGCGCCGTCGGCGGTGGACACACCGGTCTCGTCCCAGACCTGGCTCGGCGCGGTGGAGACGCCGACCCGGTAGTAGCCGCTGTCGGTGGCGGTGAACTGCCAGGACTGCGCGGCGGACCCGTTGCAGGTGTACTGCTGCACCGCGGTGGCGTTGGCCGTGGCGGCGGCGCGGGCGTCCACGCACTTGCCGCTGCCGACGTTGGTGACGGTGGCCGGGGCGGTGGGAATGGTCGCGGCGCCCGCGCCGGAGGCGGAGACCAGCGCGATGCAGGCGGACACCGGAAGCGCGACGGCCGCCACGATGGCGGCTGCGCGTCTGCGGTGGCGTGGGGGGCGGATGAGCGTGCCGGACACTGCTGGTACCGGGGTCACACGTGTCTCCTCAGTCGCGTTGTGGGGTCGCGATGCGGTCTGGACGCTAGGCGCCGCCCGCCGAAGGAGTCAATACACATCAAAAAATAAGTCGTGAACTATGCAGTCGGGATCTTCGCGCCGAACTCCGTGTGCCGGAACTCCGCGCGGGTCAGGCGCTGATGGTGTTGGTCGCCAGCAGCCCGATCACGATCACTCCGATGACGATCCGGTAGATCACGAAGGCGTTGAAGGAGTGCTTGGCGATATAGCGCAGCAGCCAGGCGATGGAGGCGTAGGCGACGACGAAGGACACCAGGGTGCCGACGGCGAGCGCGGGCACGCCGACGCTCCCGCTGGTGGCGTCCTTGAGCTCGTACAGTCCGGCGCCGGTGAGGGCGGGCAGGCCGAGGAAGAACGACAGACGGGTCGCGGCCATCCGGTCCAGGTCGCGGACCAGGGCGGTGGAGATGGTGGCGCCGGAGCGCGAGAAGCCGGGGAAGAGCAGCGCCAGGATCTGCGAGGTCCCGACGATCATGGCGTCGCGCAGCGTGACCTGGTCCTCACCGCGCTTGAAGCGTGCCATCTGCTCGGCGCACCAGATGACGACGCTGCCGCCGATGAGGGAGAAGGCGACCACCCACAGCGAGCCGAGCGGGCCGTCGATCAGCGGCTTGGCGGCCAGACCGACGATCACGATCGGGACCGTGGCGTAGATCACCCACCAGGTGAATTTGTAGTCGTGGTTCTCGCGCTCCTCCTTGTTCCGCAGTCCGCGCAGCCAGGCGCCGACGAACCGGGCGATGTCCCGGAAGAAGTAGACGAAGACGGCGGCGATGGCGCCCACCTGGATCACCGCGGTGAAGGCGACCACGGCGTCGTCGTCGACCGGGATGTTCATCAATCCCTCGGCCACCTTGAGGTGGCCGGTGGAGGAGACCGGCAGGAACTCGGTCACTCCCTCCACTATGCCGAGAATGACGGCTTGGCCGACGCCGATGGCACTCATTGGGTGTTCCCGTCCCCTGGTGTCTTCCGATGTGAACGGGCCGGGCATGCCTCGCGGGGCATACCCGGCCCGTTCCGACTACATTCGCGTAGACGCTCGGGGAAACTCTAGAGGATGCTGCGGTCGGCTATTCAGCCGGGTCGATGGTCAGGCTATCGAGAAATCATCACCGTAGACCGCGCTCTGCCCGTACCAGCCGTGCAGGTAGACGGTCACCGTGCCGCTGGCGCCGGTGGTGAAGGGGACCGTGAGCTTGGTCCAGGCCGTCCCGGAGGTCCAGGTGCTGGCGGTGGCGCCGCCGCTGACCCCGACGTACGAGTAGGGGCCCTGCACCCAGGCGGTCAGGGTGTACGCGTGGTTGGCCTGGAGGGCCACCGACTGGTCGCACTCCCCGGTCTGCGAGGAGGACGGCACGACATGCAGCGCGTGGGTGCCGGCGTGCGCCGGGGTGGCGACCACGCCGCCACCGGGCTGGCAGGTCCACGGCGTCAGGCTGCCGGTCTCGAAGCCGCCGTTGACGATGCCGCTGCCCGGGTTGCCGCCGGTACCGCCGGTGATCGTCAGCGCGTAGGTCGCCGAGTGGGCACCGGAGGCCGCCGAGCCGTTCACGGTCAGGCTGTACGTGCCGGGCGCCGCGGAAGCGGTGGTGGCGACCGACAAGGTGGCGCTGCCACCCGCGGTGACCGAGCCGGGGCTGACCGTGGCGGTGACGCCGGCCGGGGCGCCGCTCACCGAGAGGCCGACCGACTGGGCAGCGCCCGAGGCGACCGCGGTGTGGATGGTGGAGGTGGCGGAGCCGCCGGGTGCGACCGACCCGGAGGACGGGGACAGCGACACCGAGAAGTCGTTGGTCGGCGGGGTGGTGGTGCCACCGCCGGTGAACGGTTCGAAGATGTGGCTGAACTGCCAGGTGGTCTGCGGCGTGCCCGAGCAGGAGTCGGAGCCGCCGGTGCCGTTGCAGTTGCCGTTGTCGCGCTGGAGCGCCCAGAAGGACAGGGTGTTGACGCCCTTGCTGACCGCCCAGTTGTAGACGGTGGTGGCGTTGGCGGTGGTGAAGGTCTCGGCCGGCCCGTAGTCGTCGATGCCGGGCATCTCGATGATGCCGGTCATGCCCCACAGCTGGGCGTCGGTCTTCGACGGGTAGAGCTGGGCGAGCTGGTTGTGCAGACCGGTGATCGCGGTCTGGGTGTCGGTCGCCATGTTGTGCGTGGCGCCGTCGTAGTAGTCGAACGTCATCAGGTTGACGACGTTGAGGTTGACGCCGTTGGACACCGCGTTCTGCAGGATCGCCAGGCCGCTGCCGGAGCCGACCGAGCCGGTGGTCAGCCCGCTCGTGGTGGTCGGCAGGGTGTAGGAGAACTGGATCGGGCGGCCGTTGGCGGCGGCCCAGTCCTGGACGATCTTGACCGCTTTGTTGCGGCGGTCGATGCCGGCGGCGTTGGTCAGCGAGTTGTCCTCGATGTCCAGGTCGATCCGGCTGATGTCGTAGGTGGTGATGACGTTCTCGTAGGCCGCGGCTATGGAGTTGACATTGGTGCAGCTGTCCGCGATCTCGGTGCCGCTGTTGTCGGCCGCGTAACCGCCGAAGGACGGGATGACGTTACCGCCGCCCGCCTGGATGCTGTCGATGTCGCTGCCGAAGTTGGCCTGGCTGATCGGCATGCCGCTGTCGCCGTTCCAGTACGGCGTGCAGGAACCGACCGACGGGGTCTGGATGAAGGCCATCGTCAGGTACTTGTTGCCGGAGGCCGAGGCCAGTCCGGACAGGCTGTCGCCGTTGTACGCCTCGAAATAGGGGGCGAAGACGTGGGTGGGCAGGGCGGTGGCGGCCTGGGCGGTGCCGCTCCCGGTCAGGGCGAGCCCTGCCGCTGCCACAGCGGTGACGAGCCCGGTGACAAGGGCGCGGAAAGGTCTGCGAACGGGTCCGGTCATGGACCGCGCTCCCTTCGACGGTGGGGGGGACGCATTTGGTCTGGACCAATATGCGGCTCTGGGCCACCCAACTGTCAAGAGCCCTAACAGATATCGCGGCTGGACCGACCGGCCTCCCGCGTGCCCGGGCGGCCGGAAACCGGTCAGTGCGGCCGGGCGGCCCGCGCCAGCGCCGGGACGAACCGCGCCGCGTCCAGGGAGCCGACCCCGGTGGCCATGTCGTAGCCCTTGACCGCGGGGTAACCGGTCACGCCGTCATAGGAGTTGTCGGTACCGTCCTGGACGTCGACGATCCCGGTGAGCCGGCTCTCGCCCCGGGACAGCGCGTAGAGCGCCTGGTGGATGTCGCCCACCCGGCGGCCGCCGAACTGGTCGGCCAGCGCCACGACGCCCGAGAAGAGCGGACTCGCCTCGCTCGTACCGCCGTAGACGTCCCAGCCGACCGCCGTCGGGTCGTAGCTGGAGTACACCCAGGCGCCGCCGTCCACCGCGGCCGCCATCGAGATGTCGGGGGTGCCGCGGCGGTCGCCGACCACGTCCTTCACCCCGTTCTGGTACGCGGGCCGGGCGAAGACGTGCGACTGGCCGCCACCGCCGGCTCCGTAGTCGTTGTACACGCTGTCCGGCGCGGTCCGGTCGCCGCTGTCGTCCAGATGCAGCTGGGTGCCGCCGATCGAGGTGACCAGCGGGTCGGCGGACGGCCAGGAGTTCACCCGGTACGGGTAGTCGCCGCCGCCGTCCGCGGTCGCGTCGGTCGCGCCGCCGTCTCCGGACGAGGCCAGCACCGTCACATCGTGCCGCCGCGCGTCCTCGAAGGCGTACCTCAGCTTCCCGATGCTGGAGAAGTCGCCGCGGTCGAAACCGGGGAAGGTGTTCTCGGTGGCCCCGAAACTCTGCGTGATGACGTCGCCCACGCCGCGGTCGATCATGGACTTCTCGGCGTCCATCATCTCCGGCAGCCCGGTGACGCCCTCGGTCTCGGCGACGCCGGTCTCCACCAGCACGATGCGGGCGCCGGGCGCGACGGCGTGCGCCATCTGCACGTCCAGCGTGCTCTCACCGGCCCAGCCGGCCTGGTCGGCGTCGGTCGGGTCGAACGGCGGTACGTCGCCCCACTTCAGCACCTCCACCCGGGTGCTGGGGAGGCCGAACTGCTCGCTGTAGACGTCCAGGTCGTGCTGGATCGTCGGCGAGCCGAAGGAGTCCACGATCACGATGGTGCGGCCCTCGCCGGTGACGCCGGCCCGGTAGAGCGGCTCCAGGTCGTAGGCCCGGCGGTACTGCAGGGGCGTGTAGCAGTTGATGCCCCAGGTGGCCCGGCACTGCTCGTCGCTCAGCGGACGGTCGGCGCCCTTGACCAGCCGGTGCCCGACGACGGCGGGCACCGGCCCGACCGCCGGCCCCGCGGCGGAGGACCCGGCGGCGGAAGACCCGGTGGCCGCCCCGGTGAACGGAGCGGCGATCAGGGCGGCGGCCGTCAGGGCGGTGGCCCCGGCCGCGGCGACCGCGGCGCGTGGCCGCCGACGAGGTGTGCGCATGGACTCTCCTCGGGTGGAGCTCTCCTCGTGCGGCGTGCGACCGCACGGAGCGGCTGACCGGAAAACCGTCGATAGATGGTGCCCGGGACACGGGAGTCCGACGTCCGCCGCCGCGTGCTCTACCCGATCGGCCGATCCTTGCCTTTCCCTTCCACGGCCATGACACGAGGGTGGCTCGGAACCTCAGGACACGATGTCCTTGGTGCGGAAGCCGCGGAAGGCGAGCGCGGTCAGCACCACCGCGTACGACACCGAGACCGAGGCGCCCTGGATCATCCCGGTCCAGTCCATCGTCGGCTGCACCGCGTCCAGCCAGGAGAACTGCCAGTGGGCCGGCAGCACGTCCCGCCAGGAGCCGAGCGCGGTCACCGCGTCCAGCACATTGCCGACGATGGTCAGCCCGACCGCGCCGCCCACCGCGCCCAGCGGCGCGTCGGTGACGGTGGACAGCCAGAAGGCCAGCGCGGCGGTGACGAGTTGGCTGACGAAGATGTACGCCACCACGACCGCGACCCGGGGCAGCGCGCTGCCGGCCGCCAGCGATCCCCCGGTGGGCAGTCGCAGATCGCCCCAGCCGTAGGCGACGGTGCCGGCCACCAGGGCGACGGCCGGCAGCAGGACCAGCGCGACCGCGCTGAAGCCGAGCGCCACCGTGAGCTTGACCGCCAGCAGCCGGGCCCGCGGCACCGGCGCCGCCAGCAGATAGCGCAGGCTGGACCAGCCGGCCTCGGAGGCCACCGTGTCGCCGCAGAACAGCGCGACCGGCACCACCAGGACGAAGCCGGCCGAGACGAACAGGCAGGTCGCGGTGAAATTGGCGCCCGAGGCGGTGGCGGTGTCGATCAGCGTCGGGCCGTTGCGCCCGTCGGAGGGGGTGCCGCCGATCGCGAAGGCCGCCATCAGGATGAACGGCAGCGCGGCCAGCAGCGCGCCCACGATGATCGTCCGCCGTCTGCGCAGCTGGCGGCGGGTCTCGACCCGCAGCCGCAGGGTCCGGCCGGGACGGTAGCCGGGCGCGGTGGCCGACTCCCGCGCCAGGGCGGGGACGGGCGCCGGCCCCGGTACGGGTGCGGTGGTGCTCATGCCGAGCCTCCGATCAGGGTCAGGAAGGCGTCCTCCAGGCGGCGGTGCGGCCCGATCCGGTCCACCGGCACCTCCAGGCGGACGAGTTCGGCCACCAGTCGGGGCGCGGTCATCCCGTCGAGCACCGCCAGCAGCCCGTCCTCCTCGCGTACCGCGTTCGCCACCCCGGGCAGCGCGGCCACCGTGTCCACCACGAGTTGCGAGACCCCGCCCTCGACACCGATCAGTACGGTGTCGGCGGAGCCGATGATGTCGGCGACCGGCCCGGAGGTGATCAGCCGCCCGCGGTCCATCACCACCAGATGCGTACAGGTCTGCTCGACCTCGGCCAGCAGATGGCTGGAGACGATGACGGTACGGCCGGCCGCGGCGTAGCGGATCAGCACCTCGCGCATCTCGCGGATCTGCGGCGGGTCCAGGCCGTTGGTCGGCTCGTCCAGGATCAGCAGGTCGGGCAGGCCCAGCATGGCCTGGGCGATGGCCAGCCGCTGGCGCATGCCCTGGGAGTACGTCCGCACCGCGCGTCCGAGCGCGTCGCCGAGGCCGGCGATCTCCAGTGCCTCGGCCAGGTGGGCGTCCCGCTCGGGGCGGCCGGTGGCCTGCCAGTACAGCTCGAGATTGGCGCGGCCGGTCAGGTGCGGCAGGAAGCCGGCGCCCTCCACGAAGGCGCCGACCCGGGACAGGACGGGCGCGCCCGGCCGAACCGCCTCGCCGAAGATCCTGATCTCGCCCTCGTCGGGGCGGATCAGGCCCATCAGCATCCGCAGGGTGGTGGTCTTGCCGGCGCCGTTGGGACCGAGCAGCCCGAGCACCTGGCCGGGTTCGACCCGGAAGGACAGGTCCCGCACCGCGTAGCGGTCGGCGGACTTGGCGTAGCGCTTGCTCAGCCCGTCGATCCGCAGCGGCACCGCGGCCAGCGCCGGGTCGGCGGGGCGGGGCCTGGTGCGGCTACGGCCGGTGAGCAGCAGCGCCGCCGCGACCGCCAGCGCGATCAGCGGCAGCGCCCAGGCCCACCAGGGCAGCGGCGGCGCGGCGGCGGTCAGCGCGGTGTCGGTGGGCACGCTCAGGATGGGGGCGGCCAGCGCGATCGTGATGACGGCCGGCGCGGCCGGGGAGGCATAGCCGAGGTCGGTGGTGGACAGCACCACGCGCAAGCGGTGACCGGCGGGGAAGTCGTGGTCCACGGCCGGGAGTTGGACCCGTACGGTGCTGCCCCGCGGCGATCCGGCCACCCGGACGGGGGCGGCGAGCGAGTCCGGCAGCGTCTGCTTCCCGTCGGGGCCGACGTCGTAGAGCTTGGCGAAGAGCACCGCGTCGGGCGCGTCGGTGCTGACCTGCACGCTGACCGAGGGCGCCCCGGTGAGGGTGACACCGTGGGGCAGCGGGGCGGACTGGAAGCTCGCGAACTGGCCGGGGAAGTCGGTGGCCAGGCCGGCACCGAGATCGGAGAGCTGGCTGAGGGCGCCGCTGCCGGGCACCGCCGAGATGGCCGGCGGGGCGCCGCCGGCCGGGTTGACCACGGGCTGCGGGCGGCCGGTCAGCGCGATCCGGCGGGTGGCGCTGCCCTGGAGCCCGGGGTAGCCGCTGCCGGTCGCGCCGCGCAGCACGACGCTGCCGTCGCTGGCGTTCAGACCCGTGGCGCGGGTGACGCGGAAGGCCGGTCCGGTGCTGACGCCGGTGTCTCCCTTGAGGTAGTGGTCGAACCAGTCGGTGACCCGGCCGTCGATCCGGGCGTCCTCGGTGTCGCCGCCGTCGTGACCGCCGGCGATCCAGTCCACCGCCACCGGTGCGCCGTTCGCCTTGATCGCCTCGGCCGTGGCGTCGGACTGGGCGAGGGTGAACAGCGAGTCGGTCTGGCCCTGGACGATCAGCGCGGGCACCTTGATACGGCCGGCGACCGCGGACGGGCTGAGCGCGGCGAGCTGGGCCCGGGCGGCGGCGTCGGGCTTTCCGGCCTGGGCGACCCGCTGGTAGAGGGCGCAGACGGCGGGTTCGAACCGGCCGCACAGCGGGTTCGCGTTGGGGCCCGCGGCGGGCGCGCCGCTGCCGGTGCCGGACGGGGTGCTGGGAGCGCCGGGGGCCGTCGCCGGGGTCTTGCCGCTCCCGGCCGAGGAGTCGGGCAGCGGCGCGGCGCCGCTGGAGAAGAAGATGCCGGCCCACAGCTTCTTGTAGACGTCGTCGGGGAACAGCGCGTCGGCGAGGTTCCAGTACGTCTCGCGGGGCGCGATGGCGTCCACCCGGTGGTCGTAGCCGGCCGCGAGCAGCGAGATCGCGCCGCCGTAGGACGTACCGGAGATTCCGACCCGGGGGTCGCCCGGCGCGTCCAGCCGGACCTCGGGGCGGGTGGCGAGCCAGTCGATGAGCTTGCTGACGTCGGCGACCTCGCCGCCCGCCGCGTTGAGCCCGATCCGGCCGCCGGAGTGGCCGAAGCCGCGGGCCGACCAGGTCAGGACCGCGTAGCCGTGCCGGGCGAGGTCCTCGGCCTGGCCGCGCACATCGTCCTTGCTGCCGCCGAACCCATGGCCGAGCAGCACGGCGGGCCTGCGGCCGGAGCCGCCGGCGGTGAAGTAGGAGGTGTCCAGGGATACTCCCCCGGCCCCTGCGATCATGGCGTCACTGCGGTGGACGCCCGGACCGCCGGCCGCCCTGGCGGTCCCCACCGCGACCGACCCGGCCACCAGCACCGCGAGCGCCCCGGCCCCGGCCAACCACCGCCTGCGCCGCGGCCATCGAAGATCCATCCCTCGATCCTAGGGGGGCATCGTCGTCCGGCCCGCGACGGGGCCCGGTTTCCCCGGGATTTCCCAGACTCCTGGCGTGTCGTGCGGACCCGGCGGCGCTATTCGTTCCGGATGTTTTTCCGGGGCAGCTGACGAGGAATCGACAAGTCGACCGGACGGGTCGATTCCCCGGAAGTGGACAAGGGCCAAAGACGATCAGCGCGATGATCAACCGGGGCCGCACGGGCATTCGCGCGAAATGACACTGCGGCGTTCGGCTGCGGACCATGGAGAGACCCATGGAGAAGGGCCCGTACCGGCGCGGTACGGACCCTTCTCCCGGTCGGCCGAATCGCCGGCGCGCTGGCGGCGGAGCCGCGAACGGCTTTCGGCGGACGGTTCTCGGCGGACGCTCAGCGGTGGGACGAGGAGCGGCGCCTGCGGGTGAACACCAGCGCTCCGGCGCCGACGACCACCGCGGCCACGGCGATACCGGCGATCATCGGGGTGTCGCTGGAACTACCGGTTTCGGCCAGATCCCCGCCGGCCGCCGCGGAGCTGCTCGCCTGGACCACCGGAGCGTTGGTGGTCGGGGGCGCGGTGGTCGGGGCGGTGGCGGGCGGGGTGGTGGTTCCACTCGGCGGCGCGGGGGTGGTGGTCGCGGTCGTCGGCGGGGTGCTGGTGGGCGCGGTGGTGGGGGGAGTCGTGGGCGCGGTGGTCGGCGGCGGCGTGGTCGGCGGCTTCTCGCACGGCTCGGCGGTCTTGCGCTGGTCGATGTCGTACTTACTGCTGTCGCCGGCCTTCACCACCAGGTGCAGGGTGATGGCGGCGGTGTGGTCGGGCAGCGGGCCCGAGAACTCGTAACCGCTGCCGAAGGAGTCCTTCGACGCCAGGACGCCGCCGCCGTCGACCGAGACCGTCACCGAGTTGGTGGCGCGGGCGTTGTAGTCCTTCAGATGCACCGACACGGTGTCGCAGCCAACCGACCAGACGCCGGAGTGCGCGGCGGCGGGAACGGCGAGGATGCCGGCCCCGGCCAGTGCGGCCATTGCGGCGCCGGCTATCACCGCCGATCTTCCACGGTTTTGACGCGTCATTCTCATGAATCCTCCTTGTGTTTCCGGAACTTTCCGGGCGAGGCCCCCGTCCGCCTGGATATGCGCGAGACCGGGACCGTACACCTTGATCGATTCCGGCATTGCACCGGGCCTCCCATTCGTGAAGTCGGCTCTATTCGCCGGGTAATTCGGATCTTGGCAAGGTGATCCCCTGTCGGTGCCCGGCAGTAGAGTCCGCGGTATGACGAAGGCGCTTTCGGCAGCTCAGCGGGGGGCGGTGGCCGATGCCGAGCCGGCCACCGGCCGGCTGTCGGCGCGCCCGGCGGTCTGCGCGGCCCTGGTCGCGGCCGGCCTGGCCGCGCCGCACGGACGAGGCGGCCACCACTCCTACTACCTGACGACCGAAGGGCGTCGGCTGCGCGCCGAGTTGGCGGCGGCGTCAGGGGAGGCACCGGACGGGCAGCCGGGCGGCACGCCGCCCCCGCCGGCCCCGGGCACCGGCTTCGTCGCCGACGACGGTACGGGCGACGCGCCGCCGTCCGGCCGCGGGGCGCGACGGGCCGCGGAGGTCGCCGCGGCCTGGGAGAGCCTCCTCCGGATCCGCGCGCTGCTGCTCGACGGGGTGACGGACGTACCGGCCCCGTGGGAGCGCGAACGCTGCGTGCACTGCGTCGCGTTGGCGCTGGAGGCCGCGAACTGCCCGCCCGCGGGCCCGGATTCGCCCGGCTACCGGGTGACCGCCGCCCCGGAGCGCGGGATGGCCGAAATCCGCTGGTCCGTGCCCGGCCCCGCCGCGGACGCGCTTGCCCGGTGCGCGGATCTCCTCGGTTCCCGCGGCTGGCAGTGCACCCGGCACCGCACCCGCGAGGGGCACTCCTATCTGGTGGTCTCGCCCCGCCGCTGACCGCCGGCCCGCCCCGCGACCTGGACCCGGCCGTCCCCTGATCCCCCGCACGCAACCTGTGTCGTGGAATCTCTGTTTTCAAGAACGTCTATGACGGGCAGGTGTCGCGGATATTGCGAAGAACCATCGCTGTTTTGCGCAGACTCATGGACTTACTGCGGCCACGCTCGTAGTCTCTCCACGCCTGGCCGGGTGCTCAACCCTCCCCTCACCCCCGACCCGCAAGGACGTGTGCCTGTGTCGCACTCACCTCGCAGTGATGACCGAAGTCCCCAACCACACCGCCGGAACGGACGACGCGGCTTCGCCGCCGTCGTCTCGTTCGCCGTCGCCGCAGCGGCGGCGCTGACCGCTGTGACGCTGGCGGGCGCTCCCACCGCCAGTGCGGCGGGTGTGCCCGCGCCTTCGCCGATCGGGATCTCCGGGCGGGGCGCGAACGTGCCGTTCACGGAGCAGGAGGCGGAGTACGCCGCCACCAACGGCACGCTGATCGGTCCGGACCGGCTCTACGGCCACCTGCCCTCCGAGGCGTCCGGCCGGCAGGCCGTCACCCTCAGCGGGGCCGGGCAGTACGTCGAGTTCACCCTGACCAAGCCCGCCAACGCGATGTCGCTGCGCTACAGCCTGCCGGACACCTCGGACGGCAAGGGCCGCGACGCCACCCTGAGCGTGCTGGCCAACGGCGCGGCGGTCAGGACGCTGCCGGTCACCTCGCGCTACAGCTGGTACTACGGCGGCTACCCGTTCAACAACAACCCGGGTGACACCAACCCGCACCACATGTACGACGAGGCCCGGACCATGTTCGGGACCAGCTACCCCGCCGGCACCAAGATCCGCGTGCAGGTGACCTCGACCGCCCAGTCCCCCACCTTCACCATCGACCTCGCCGACTTCGAGCAGGTCGCCGCCCCTATTACCCAGCCCGCCGGATCGATCAACGCCGTCACCGACTACGGCGTCGACCCCACCGGAGCCACCGACTCCACCGCCAGGATGCAGGCCGCCGTCAACGCCGGCCAGGCACAGGGCAAGGTCGTATACGTCCCCCAGGGCACCTACACCCTCTACGACCACGTGATCGTCGACGGCGTCACCGTCGCGGGCGCCGGCCCCTGGTACACCGTCTTCGGCGGCCGCGACCCGGTCAACCGCAGCCACGCGGCCGGCTTCTACGGCAAGTACGTATCCGGCGGCGGCTACGGCGGCGCGATCCGCCCGCAGGAGGCCGGCGGTCCGAGCCAGAACGTCACGCTCAAGGACTTCGCCATCATCGGCGACATCACCGAGCGGGTGGACGACGACCAGGTCAACGGCCTCGGCGGCGCCATGTCCAACTCCACCGTGGACGACCTGTGGATCCAGCACGTCAAGGTCGGCGCCTGGATGGACGGCCCGATGGACCACTTCACCATCAAGAACAGCCGCATCCTGGACACCACCGCCGACGGGGTCAACTTCCACTCCGGCGTGACCAACTCCACCGTCACCAACACCTTCGTGCGCAACGTCGGCGACGACGGTCTGGCCTCCTGGCCGGAGAAGGGCGCCAACGTCGGCGACAGCTTCGACCACGACACGGTCGTCCTGCCGATCCTGGCGAACAACATCGTCACGTACGGCGGCAAGGACTTCAATCTGTCCGACAACGTGATGGCGGACACCATCACCAACGGCGGCGGCCTGCACATCGCCAACCGCTACCCGGGCGTCAACGGCGGCGGCCCCAACGGGGTGTCGGGCACCATCACGGCGGCCCGCAACACCCTGATCCGGACCGGCAACAGCGACTACAACTGGCAGTTCGGCGTCGGCGCCATCTGGTTCGACGGCCTCCAGGGGCTGGTGAACGCCAATATCCAGATCAGTGACACCGACATCCTGGACAGCTCCTACGAGGCGATCCAGTCGATCGAGACCGGCGTCACCGGCGTCACCATGCGGAACGTCAACATCGACGGCGCGGGCACCTACGCCATCCAGGCGCAGGCCGCGGCGAACATGACCTTCATCAACGTCAAGGCCAAGAACATCGGCCAGGCGGCCACCCCGATCCACAACTGCGTCGGCAGCAGCCTGCAGATCACCGACGGCGGCGGCAACTCCGGCTGGAACACCGGCCAGACCTGCACCGGCACCTGGCCGGCGCCGATCTGGACCAACGGCGGTGTGCCCACCGGCGGCAGCGGCGGTACGACCGGTGGCGGCGGCACCACCCCGCCGACCACGCCTCCCACCACCCCGCCGACCACTCCCCCGACGACGCCTCCCACCACCCCGGCCAACGGCAACCTGGCGCAGGGCCACCCGGCCTCCGCGTCCTCCTCGGTGCAGAACTACGCACCGGCCAACGCGGTGGACGGCAACGCCAGTTCGTACTGGGAGTCCAACAGCAACGCCTTCCCGCAGACACTGACCGTCGACCTCGGCGCCAGCAAGTCCGTCGGCAAGGTCACTGTGAAGCTCCCGCCGTCCGCGGACTGGGCCACCCGTACCGAGACGCTGAGCGTCCTCGGCTCCACCGACAACAACACCTGGGCCACGCTGAAGTCTTCCAGCGCCGTCACCCTCAACCCGGCCTCGGGCAACACCGCGACGCTGACCTTCACCGCCGCCAACGCCCGCTACGTCCGGCTCAACATCACGGCCAACACCGGCTGGACCGCCGCCCAGCTGTCCGAGCTGGAGGTCTACGCGCCCGACGGCGGCTCGACCACCCCGCCGCCCACCACGCCCCCTCCGACCACTCCTCCGCCCACCACCCCGCCGCCCACCACTCCGCCGCCCACCGGCAACCCGAACCTGGCGCGCGGCGCGGCGGTCAGCGACACCGGCCACTCGGACGTCTACGTGGCGTCCAACACGGTGGACGGCAACGCCAGTTCCTACTGGGAGAGCACCAACAGCGCTTTCCCGCAGTCGCTGACGGTGGACCTCGGCTCGGCCAAGACCGTCGGCCGGCTGGTGCTGAAGCTCCCCGCGGGCTGGGGCAGCCGTACCGAGACCCTCTCGGTGCTCGGTTCGACGAACAACAGCGCCTACACCACGCTGAAGGCGTCGGCGGGTTACACCTTCGACCCGAACAGCGGGGACACCGTCACCGTCAGCCTGACCCCGGCCTCCACCCGGTACCTGCGGCTCACCTTCACCGCGAACACCGGCTGGCCCGCGGGCCAGCTCTCCGAGCTGGAGGCATACGCCTCCTGACCCCGCGTTCGTACCCTCGCTAAGCGCCGGGGTGACGATCTAGAGTCAGGCACCATGGACTATCGTCACCTCGGCCGCAGCGGCCTGATCATCAGTGAGATCGCTTACGGAAACTGGCTCACCCACGGCTCCCAGGTCGAGGAGGACGCCGCCGCCGCGTGTGTCGGCGCGGCGCTCGAATCGGGGATAACCAGCTTCGACACCGCGGACGTCTACGCGCAGACCCGCGCCGAGTCGGTACTCGGCAGGGCGCTGAAGGGCGAACGCCGCGAAGGTCTGGAGATCTTCACCAAGGTCTTCTGGCCCACAGGCCCCGGTCACAACGACCGGGGCCTGTCGCGCAAGCACATCATGGAGTCCATCAACGGCTCGCTGCGCCGGCTGCAGACGGA
This sequence comes from Streptomyces polygonati, assembly GCF_042650325.1. Lineage (NCBI taxonomy): Bacteria > Bacillati > Actinomycetota > Actinomycetes > Kitasatosporales > Streptomycetaceae > Streptomyces > Streptomyces polygonati. The sequence continues at coordinate 168,646 of NZ_JBHSBB010000009.1, forward strand.
CTACGTGGATCTCTACCAGGCGCACCGCTACGACCTGTTCACGCCGCTGGAGGAGACGATGGAGGCCTTCGCCGACATCGTGCACGCCGGCAAGGCGCACTACATAGGCGTCTCGGAGTGGACCGCGGACCAGATACGCAGGGCCCACGGCCTGGCCCGCGAGCTGCGTGTCCCGCTGGTCTCCAACCAGCCGCAGTACTCGGCGCTGTGGCGGATCATCGAGGGCGAGGTCGTTCCCACCTGTGAGGAACTCGGCCTGGGCCAGGTGGTGTTCTCGCCGATCGCGCAGGGAGTGCTGACCGGCAAGTACAAGCCGGGCGAGCAGCCGCCGGAGGGCTCGCGGGCCACCGACGACAAGGGCGGCGCCAATATGATCAGCCGCTTCCTCAAGGACGAACTGCTGGAGCGGGTGCAGCGGCTCCAGCCGCTGGCCGCCGAGGTGGATCTGACGCTGGCCCAGCTGGCGGTGGCCTGGGTGCTGCAGAACCCGAACGTGTCGGCGGCGATTGTCGGCGCGTCCAGCCCGCAGCAGGTCAAGGAGAACGCCAAGGCCGCCGGGGTGAAGCTCGACGCCGATCTGATGGGGCGGATCGAGGAGATCCTGGAGCCGGTGGCGGTCACCGACCCCAAGCGCGTCTACGACAACGTTCCGACCCAGCGGCCGTAAGCTCGGCCGTGTGCTTCGCAGGGCGGCAGCCGGGTCGGCCGGAGTCCGGTGGCCCCGGCTGCTGCTCCCGGCCTGCTGCGGCGCGGGCTTCGCGGCGCTGGCCGGGGTGGTGCTCACCAAGCAGGGCTCGCCGTACGTGTTCGACACGGGGCCGCACGACTGGTCCGTCGCGCACCGGCCGCACGCGGCGGCCACCGCGGTCCGCTACGTCACCGACGCCGGCGCCGGGCCGTTCCCGCCGGTGGCTTCGGCGGTCGGCGGCTGGCTGGCCGGTGGCCGCGGTGCCCGGCGCCAGGCGGTGGCGGCCGCGCTCGCGCTGCTCGTCTTCGTCACCGGCCAGGTGCTGCGGACCGCGGTGATGACGGCCGCGCACCGGGCCCGGCCGCCGGTCGCGGACTGGGCGGTGCACGTCTCCGGCAGCGCCTTCCCGTCCGGCCACACCGCGTCGAGCGCGATGGCCGCGGGCCTGCTCGGCTGGGGCCTGCTGCGGGCCCTGCCCGGCCGCGCGGGCAAGGCCCTGACGGCGGTGGGCGTGACGGTCGCGGTGGCGGTGGGCTGCTCGCGGGTCTATCTGGGCGTGCACTGGCCGACCGACGTGCTCGGCGGCTGGCTGCTGGCCGGCTGCTGGCTCGGCCTCACCCTGCCGCCGCTGACCGCCTGGCTGGACACCGGCGGCGGCCCGGGGCGAGGGCCCTGAGGCCCGCCCCCGGACACCCGGCCGGCTCGGCGCCGGCCGGGCCGGACATCAGACGGACACGCCGTGCGCCCGCAGGTAGCGCAGCGGGTCGATGTCGTCGCCGTAGTCGGGTCCGGTGCGCATCTCGAAGTGCAGGTGCGGGCCGGTGGCGTTGCCGGTGGCGCCGGAACGGCCGATCCGCTGGCCTTCGTTGACGTGCTGGCCGACCTTCACCGAGATCTGGGACAGGTGCCCGTACTGGCTGTAATGGCCGTCGGCGTGCTTGATGACGACCTGGTAGCCGTAGGAGCCGCCCCAGCCCGCGGTGACGACCTTGCCGGCCGCGACCGAGTGGACGGAGGTGCCGGTGGAGACCAGGAAGTCCACGCCGGTGTGCAGGCCGCTGGCCCAGCTGCTGCCCGCCGCGTCGTAGGGCGTGCCGATCGGCGCGTGCTCGACCGGCAGGGTGTAGCCGCCGTGCTTGGGTGCGGCGACCGGCTTGGTCTGCCGCTCCAGGGTGCGGGTGCCGCCGGCCGGCCCGGCCGCGGGCTTGGCCTTCGGGGCCGCCTTCACCGAGGGCTTCGGGGCCGCCTTGGGCGGCGCGGTGAGCGCCAGGTGCTGGCCGGGGAGGATCAGATCGGGGTCGCCGCCGATGACGGCGCGGTTGTCGGCGTAGAGCTGCGGCCAGCCGCCGTGGACCCGCTCCTCGGTCGCGATGCCGGACAGGGTGTCCCCCGCGGCGACGGTGTAGCGGTCGTGTCCGGCGCCGGGGTGCGCCGCCTTCGCCGGTGTTTTCGCGGTGTGCTGGGCCGCGGGCGCGGGCTTCGCGGTGTGCTGCGCGGCCTGCTTCGCGGTGTGCTGGACGGCGGCCGGCTTGGGCTTCGCCGGGTGGGTCGGTATGCGGACGACGTGCGAGGCGGACGCCGCCTCCCGGGTGAGCCCCGCCGACACCGAGCAGACCGGCCAGGCGCCGGGGCCCTGGCTGCGCAGCACCTTCTCGGCCACCGCGATCTGCTGGTTCTTCGTGGCGAGGTCGGCGCGCGGCGCGTAGGCGCTGCCGCCGAAGGACTTCCAGGTGCTGGAGGCGAACTGCAGCCCGCCGTAGAAGCCGTTGCCGGTGTTGGTGTTCCAGTTGCCGGAGGACTCGCAGCTGGCGACCTTGTCCCAAACACTCGCGCCGGAGGCGGCGTGCGCGCTGGTCAGTCCGATCAGCGGGAGGGCGAGTCCGGCGCCACCCGCGGTGACGGTCAGTGAGGCTTGGGAGACCCGGTTCGGGCGGTAACGGCGGTGGCGTCCGCGTAAAGGCATGGCAGCTGTCCTCTCCGGTGGCCGGGCGCGCCAAAGATAGGCCCCCCGCCGACCCCGCCACAAGAGTGCCCGCACCGGCACAGGTCGGACAGGAACGGGCCCCGCGGGCGAGCGCCGGGCGCCGCCCCCGAAAGGGCCTGCTGGAGGCCCCGGCGGGCCGACGCGGGGAATCTCCGGGCGCGTGGGGCGTTGGAAAAGAGGTGAGTTCCGTACTGCGTGACACCCCCTTCTCCGTCCTCGACCGGTCCCGGGTCCGCGAGGGCGAGGACCCCTCGCGGGCACTGCGCGACACGGTCTCCTTCGCGCGGGAGGCCGAGACGCTCGGCTACCACCGGTTCTGGGTCTCCGAGCACCACAGCGTGCCCGGGGTGGCCGGCTCCGCGCCCACCGTGCTGGCCGGCGCGATCGCCGGCGCGACCGGCTCGATCAGGGTCGGCACCGGCGGGGTGATGCTGCCGAACCACCGGCCGCTGGTGGTCGCCGAGCAGTTCGGGGTGCTGGAGGCGCTGTACCCGGGCCGGATCGACATGGGTCTGGGCCGCTCGGTGGGCTTCACCGGCGGCATCCGCAAGGCGCTGGGCCACGGCAAGGAGGCGGCGGACGCCTTCGACGAGCAGCTGACCGAGCTGCTGGGGTGGTTCACCGGCACCCAGCGGACGTATCCGCAGGTGCACGCGCTGCCCGCCGAGGGGCTGCGCCCGGCACCCTTCCTGCTGGCGGTCGGCAGCGGGGCGGACCTGGCCGCCGCGCGGGGGCTGCCGCTGGTGATCGGCGGCATCCGCGGCGAGGACGCGATGCTGCGGGCGGTGGACCGCTACCGCGCCGCCTTCCGCCCCTCCCTCTGGGCCGCGCGGCCGTATGTGGTGATCTCCGGCACCGTCGCGGTCGCCGCCGACGGTGAGCGGGCCCGCCGGCTGCTCACCTCTGAGGCCTGGTCGGCCGCGTACTCCCGCACCCACGGGGTCTTCCCGCCGCTGGCGTCGTACGAGTCGATCGCCGGGCGCCAGATGAGCGGGCCGGAGCGCGAGCGCTTCGAGGAGGCGATGACCGGGCAGTTGCACGGTCCGCCCGAGGACGTGGCCAAGGCGCTGGAGTCGCTGCTGACCCGCAGCGCCGCCGATGAGTTCATGGTCACCACCAGCGGCTACGACCGCGCTGAGCTGCTGGATTCCTACCGGCTCCTCGCAGGGATGCGGGCCTGAGCCCGCGGGTAGGGTCGTCGGATGAGGCAACGACAGCGGGGCGGGCTCGATGTGCGCTGGCACGCCGGATGGCCTTCGGCCAAGCACGATCCGGCGCCGGACATCCAGGTGCATGTCTACGACGAGAGCACCCTGATCCTGCGGCAGAACATGTCGGTGCACTTCGAGGCGCCGTTCCTGTTCCTGCTGCTGGGCGAGCGGCGGGCGCTGCTGCTGGACACCGGCGCCACCGCGGACCCGGCGCACTTCCCGCTGCGGCGGGTGGTCGACGAGGAAGTGGCGCGGTGGCTGGAACTGCACCCGTGTCCTTCGTACGGCCTGGTGGTCGCGCACACCCACGGGCACCGGGACCACACCGCCGCCGACGGGCAGTTCGCGGACCGGCCGCACACGGTGACCGTCGGGCGCGGGCTGGGCGCGGTCACCTCCTTCTTCGGGCTGCCCCGCTGGCCGGAGGGGGTCGCGTCGCTGGACCTGGGCGGCCGGGTGCTGGACGTCATCCCCGGTCCCGGGCACGAGCCGGCCGCCGCGGTGTTCCACGACCGGCGCACCGGGATGCTGTTCACCGGCGACACCCTCTACCCGGGGCACCTCTACGTCCAGGACGTGGCCGCGTACACCGCGACCGTGGACCGGCTGCTGGCCTTCTGCGAGCGCCACCCGGTCACCCAGCTGCTGGGCTGCCACATCGAGATGACCACCACCCCAGGGGACGACTACCCGCGGGGCACCACCCACCAGCCGGACGAGCCGCCGCTGGAGATGAACCCGGGCCATCTGCGCGCCCTGCGCCGGGCCCTGACCGAGACCGCGGGCCGGCCCGGCACCCATCGCTACGCGGACTTCCTGCTGCACATCGAGGAATGACGGCGCGCAGTGGCAGCGAGGACCGGCCGCGCGGAGTGACGGGGCGTCGGGGTACCTGACGGCGACCGGGACCGGGGGGTGACGAAGCGTCGGCCCGCCGGGTGACGGTTCGTCGGCGCCGGGCGGGCGGTGTCACCCGCAGGCGCCGCCGGCTCATCCGGATGGGCCTTTCCGCCGTGCCGGTGCGGCGCGAACACCCCAGCGTGGGCGACATGACTGCCTCGCCTCCCCCGCTCCCGCGTCCCTCCCGGGTCCGTCCCCGCGTCAGGCCCGCCCGGGCGGCCGGCGCGATCGCCGCGGCCTGCTGCCTGACGGCGCTGGCCGCGCTGCCCGCCGCGGCCTCCTCCGGCGGGGGGCAGGGCTCGTCCGGCTCGGACGCCCGGGTCGCGCCCGGCGGTTCCCTGCTGTCGGAGCCCGGCGTGCAGGTACGGCCGCACGCCGGGGTGCCCGGGCTGCCGTCCGGCCTGTCCGCGCTGTCCTGGACGGTGTCCGACGCCCGGACCGGGCAGGTGCTGGCCGCGAAGGACGCGCACCGCCGGCTGCCGCCCGCCTCCACGCTCAAGACGCTGTTCGCCGACACCGTGCTGCCCCGCCTGCCGCGCGAGGCCACCCACAAGGTCACCGACTCGGATCTGGCCGACCTGGGCGAGGGAAGCAGTCTGGTCGGGGTCCAGGCCGGGCAGACGTACACCGTCGCCGACCTGTGGCGCGGTGTCTTCCTCAGCTCCGGCAACGACGCGGTGCACGTCCTGGCCCATATGAACGGCTCGGTGGCCAGGACGGTGGCCCAGATGCAGGCCAAGGCCGAGATGCTCGGCGCCGACGACACGCATGTGGTCACCCCGGACGGCTACGACGAGCCGGGCCAGGTCTCCTCCGCCTATGACCTGGCGGTCTTCGGCCGGGCCGGGCTGGCCGACCACGACTTCGCGGAGTACGTCTCGACGGCGACCGCGCAGTTCCCCGGCGGCTACGACGCGCACGGCACGTATGTGAAGTCCTTCGGCATCCGGAACACCAACCGGCTGCTGACCGGCGCCGACGGGGTCACGCCCTACCGCGGGCTCATCGGGGTGAAGAACGGCTACACCACCAACGCCGGCAACACCTTGGTCGCGGCGGCGCGCCGGGGCAGCCGTACGCTGATCGTCACCGTGATGAATCCGCAGTCCGGGCTGCCGCAGGCGGTCTACCACGAGGCGTCGAGCCTGCTGGACTGGGGATTCGCGGCGGCCGGCCGCACCACTTCGGTCGGCACCCTCAACGCGGCCCGCCCGGCCGGCCTGCGCACCGGGCCGCCGCCGGCCGCCGCGCACACGCCCACCGCTCCCCCGGCCACCGAGCCCCCGTCCGCGCACAATCAGGCCGCCGACGGCTCGCCGACCGCGTGGTTCGTCGGCGGCGGGCTGGCCGTGGCGGCGGTCGTGTCGGTGCTGGTGCTGCGCCGGCGCGCGTCGGTCAGGCCCCGGTGAGCGCGCGGCCCCGCGACCGGGCGGGCGAGGAGCCGGACGCCGGAGCGGGCCCCGCGGGCGGCGGGCAGCTCTGCCTGGTGACCGGCGCCACCGGCTACATCGGCGGCCGGCTCGTCCCCGAGCTCCTCGCCGCGGGATACCGGGTGCGCTGCGCCGCCCGCTCCCCCGGCAAGCTCCGCGACCATCCGTGGGCGGGCCGGGTGGAGACGGTCAGCTCCGACGCGCTGGACCCCGGGTCGGTCGGGGAGGCGATGCGCGGCGTCGACATCGCCTACTACCTGGTGCACGCCCTCGGCAGCGGCCACGACTTCGAGCGGACCGACCGCGAGGCGGCGCGGATCTTCGGCGAGCAGGCGCGGGCGGCGGGCGTACGCCGGATCGTCTATCTCGGCGGCCTCACCCCGGCCGCGGTGCCCGTACGGGAACTGTCGCCGCATCTGCGGTCCCGGACCGAGGTGGGCCGCATCCTGCTGAACTCCGGGGTGCCGGCCGCGGTGCTGCGGGCCGCGATCATCATCGGCTCCGGTTCGGCGTCGTTCGAGATGCTGCGCTATCTCACCGAGCGGCTGCCGGTGATGGTCACCCCGAGCTGGGTGCGCACCCGGATCCAGCCGATCGGTGTCCGCGACGTGCTGCGCTATCTGGTCGGCAGCGCCGGGCTGCCCGCCGAGGTCAGCCGCACCTTCGACATCGGCGGCCCGGACGTGGTCACCTACCGCGACATGATGCGGCGGTACGCGGTGGTGGCCGGCCTCAACCCGCGGCTGATCGTGCCGGTGCCGGTGCTCACCCCGAGCCTGTCGAGCCACTGGGTCGGCCTGGTCACCCCGGTCCCGGCCTCGATCGCCCGCCCGCTGGCCGAGTCGCTGCGCCACGAAGTGATCTGCGCCGAGCACGACATCGCCGCCTACGTACCCGACCCGCCCGGCCGTCCGGTCGGCATCGACCAGGCCCTGACCCTGGCGCTGCGGCGGGTCAGCGACTCCCAGGTGGCCACCCGCTGGTCGTCGGCGGCGGTCCCCGGCGCCCCCAGCGACCCGCTGCCCACCGACCCGGACTGGGCCGGCGGCAGTCTCTACACCGATGTGCGCGAGCTGTACGTCAGATGCTCGCCGCAGGCCGTGTGGCGGGTGGTGGAGGGCATCGGGGGCGAGCACGGCTGGTACTCCCTGCCGCTGGCCTGGTCGGTACGCGGTGGGCTGGACCGGCTGGTGGGCGGTGTCGGGCTGCGCCGGGGGCGCCGCGACGCCCAGCACCTGCGGGTCGGTGACTCGCTGGACTTCTGGCGGGTGGAGGAGATCCGGCCGGGCCGGCTGCTGCGGCTGCGCGCGGAGATGCGGCTGCCGGGGCTGGCCTGGCTGGAGATGTGTGTGGCACCCGGCGATGTGCCCGGCGTGACCCACTACCGCCAGCGCGCCATCTTCCATCCGCGCGGTCTGATGGGGCACGCCTACTGGTGGAGCGTGTCGCCCTTCCACGCGGCGGTCTTCGGCGGCATGGCCCGCAACATCGCGGCGGTCGCGGTGCGCGAGGAGCGGTCCGCCCATCCGGCCCAGGACCCCGACCGGCCGCCGCTGCCCCGCCGCAAGCCGGGACCGGGGGCCGCCGGCCGGTGAGGCGCCGGGCCGGGCTTGCGGCGGGGCGCCGGCGTCCGAGGGGGCGGTGCGCTCGAAGCGCTGACGTGGCGCGTAATGTCGGCAGTACGCTCTGTTGTCCCGAGGCCATCACCGGCCGGGGACCGGGGAGTTCGTCGTGAGGGAGCCGTCTGCGTCATGAGCCGTCGTTCGACCGGTCCGGTGTCCGCGTGGGCCGAGGCACAGCGGCAGAGGCAACGGCAGGTGGAGACACAGAACCGGTCGCACGCCCAGCAGCAGCGTGAGGCGGAGCGGCGCCAACGGGCCGCCGAGCGCGCGCAGTCCGCCAACCGGCGCGAGGAGCAGGCGGAGTACCGCCGCCGCCGGGAAGCGGACGCGGCCCGGCGTACCGACGAACTCGACGGCAGGATGGCCGAGTTGGGCGGGCTGCTGCGGGCGGGCTGCGGAGCGCCGGCGTTCTCGCCCGACGCGCTGCTGGCCTCCGAGGAGTTGGAGCCCTTCGCGCCGGGCCGGCTGGCGGAGCCGGTGGCGATGCCCAGGGCCGAGCTGTATCTCCCGGCGCAGCGCTCCGGCTGGGGCCTCGGATCCGGTGCCCGGGCGCAGGAGCAGGCGGCGCGGGCGCGCTACGAGAGCGATCTGCGCGCCGCGCAGGGCGCCGAGGCCCGGCGGCAGCAGCAACTGGCGGCCTACCGCGAGCAGTACGCGCAGTGGGCGGACGAGCGGCTGGCCCAGGTCCGGCGGCACAACGCCGAGGTCGGCAGGACCATGGCGGCGCTGCGGCGGGGCGAACCGACCGCGGTCGTGGAGTACTTGACGGCCGCGCTCTACGCCTCCCCGGTGTGGCCCGAGGGTCTCCCCCGCCAGGTGTCGGCCTCCTTCGAACCCCCGGAGCGGCGCCTGCTGCTCAACTGGGAGCTGCCGCCCTTCGCGGTGGTCCCGGAGATCTCGCTGGTGCGCTTCATGCCCGGGTCCGGCCGGGACAAGGAGGTGGCCAGGCCGGTCACCGAGCGGCGCGGCGCCTACCGCGACCTGCTGGCCCAGTGCCTGCTGCTGGTGCTGCGCGAGGTGTTCGGCGCCGACCGGTTCGCACTGCTGGACTCGGTGGTGCTCAACGGCTTCGTGGACGACATCGATCCGGCCACCGGGCACCGCACACCGGTGTTCCTCGGCACGGTCGCGGTGTCGCGCGCCGACTTCGAGGCGGTGAACCTGGCCGCGGTGGACGCCGCGGACTGCCTGGTCGAGGGCCTGGGCGGGCAGCTGTCCGCGCGGCCCGACCGGCGGCTGGCGGTGCCGCCGGCCCGGCTGCCGGGCAGCGCGGGCCGCGCGGTGGTCTCGCACGGCGGCGAGGACGCGGGCGACGAGCCGGATCTGCTGGTGATGGACCCGCTGGAGTTCGAGGAACTGGTCGCCGAGCTGTTCCGGGCGATGGGCATGCAGGCGGTCACCACGGTCCGCTCCGGCGACGGCGGGGTGGACGTGGACGCGCTCGACCCCGATCCGATCCGCGGCGGGAAGATCGCGGTGCAGGTCAAGCGCTACCGCAGGACCGTCCCGCCGACCGCGGTCCGGGACCTGTACGGCACGGTGCAGAGCATCGGCGCCAACAAGGGCGTGCTGGTCACCACGTCGGGCTTCGGCCGCAGTTCGTACGTCTTCGTCAGCGGCAAGCCGATGACGCTGGTGTCGGGTACGGAGCTGGTGGATCTGCTGCACCAGTACGGGCTGCGCGGCCGGCTCGGTCCCGCCGAGCGAGGTCCGGCGGCGGGAACGGTGGCGGGTTCGGCGGCGGACGCGCGCGGGGGCGCGGGCGACCGGGGCTTCGGCTCCGACGGTCCCGGCGAGAACGACGATGAGGAGGAGCAGCCCGACGCGAGCGTGCTGGGCATGTGGTGGGCGGGCCGGGTGCGCCTCGATGTGTGCGCGCTGGTCTGCGCGGGCGGCCGGGCGCTGGGCGACGACTCCTTCGTGTTCTACAACAACCCGCGCACCCCGGACGGCACGGTGCGGATGATGCCGGCGCTGGGCGAGGACAAGGCGGCGATCTGGGTGAGCTTCGACCGGCTGCCGGCCGCGGCGGACCGGGTGGTGCTGGTGGCGGCGATCGATCCGGAGGCCGATCCCGACGCCGACCTGTCCGGTTTCACCGACGCCAGGATCCGGCTGACCGACCCGGCGGGCACCGAGGCCGGCCGGCTGGAGGTGTCCGACGGGCGGCCCGGCGAGACCGCCCTCGTCCTCGGCTCGTTCCGCAGACGGCCGGGCGGCGACTGGGACTTCGTCCCCGGCGGGAAGGGTTACGCCGGCCCGGACGGACTGCTGAACCTGGTCCAGGAGCACGGCATCGAGGTGGATTGATCGGGGGCTGCGCGAGGCCGGGCGGGGCCGGGCGGGCCCCGTGCTACACTGCGAGCAGGGACTCACAGTCCGTGCCCTTCTGAGGCGCCTGTCCCTGGTTTTCCGGAGGTCCGCTCGGATCTCCCCGCTCAGGTTCTCTTTCCCCCGCGTCGGCTGGTCGCTGTCGGCCTTCCGGTGCTTTCTCGCGGTACGTGGAGCGTGACGGATCCGCTCGCACCGCATTCCCCCGTGTGCGCTTTTCCCTTCTTCCCCTCGACCCGCCCGGCCTTCGTCGGACGGCTCGACCTCCGTCCTCGAAAGGACGACGATTCATGACCGACATTCTCGAACACCCGCGGGCACAGCGGGAGTCGGCACCCACCCGTGTCGTGGGCGTCTTCGACGCCAGCGGCGGCCAGGGCGGCCGGCTGCGTGGTTCCGGGTGGCTCGCCGCACCCGACGACATCCAGGTGTCCCCGGCACAGATCCGTAAAGCGGGCCTGCGCAAGGGGGACTTGGTGGAAGGGGTGACCGGCAGCCCCGGCACCCTCGGTGAGGTACGGCTGGTCAACGGGCGGCCGCCCGGTGGCGATCGGCGGAACTTCGCCGATCTGACCCCGCTGCACCCCCGGGAGCGGCTGCGGCTGGAGAGCGGGCTGCTCAAGGGCTCGGGCGCGGCGGCCGGCCGGATCATCGACTTGATGGCACCGGTCGGCAAGGGCCAGCGCGGGCTGATCGTGGCGCCGCCGAAGGCCGGCAAGACCGTGCTGCTGCAGAGCGCCGCGGCAGCGATCGCCGCCAACCACCCGGAGTGCCATCTGATGGTGGTGCTGCTCGACGAGCGCCCCGAGGAGGTCACCGACATGCGGCGCAGTGTGCGCGGCGAGGTGATCTCCTCGACCTTCGACCAGCCGGCCAAGCAGCACATCGCGGTCGCCGAGCTGGCGGTGGAGCGGGCCAAGCGGCTGGTGGAGCAGGGGCTGGACGTGGTGATCCTGCTGGACTCGCTGACCCGGCTGTGCCGGGCGCACAACACGGCCGCCGCCAGCAGCGGCCGCACCCTGTCCGGCGGTGTGGACGCGGCGGCGCTGCTCGGCCCGAAGCGGCTGTTCGGCGCGGCGCGGCTGGCCGAGGAGGGCGGTTCGCTCACCATCCTGGCCACCGCCCTGGTGGACACCGGTTCGCGGGCGGACAACTTCTACTACGAGGAGCTCAAGGGCACCGGCAACATGGAACTGCACCTGGACCGCGCGCTCGCCGAGCGGCGCGTCTTCCCCGCGATCGACGTGCTGACCTCGGGCACCCGCCGCGAGGAGCTGCTGCTCCCGGCCGGCGAGCTCTCGGTGGTACGCGGCCTGCGCCAGGCGCTGAACGGCCGCGACTCCCAGTCCGGCCTCGAAGTGCTGCTGGAGCGGATCCGGCAGACCCCGGACAACACGGCCTTCCTGCGCCAGATCCAGAGCACCCTCCCGGCCTGAGCCCCGCCGGACGCCGCGGGACCCGCCCTACGGGCGGACGGCGCTATTTGCGCTATTTGTCAGACACGGCCTAGTACGTCCCCGGTGTTCCGCCGATGCGGGCGTCGAGGGTGCGGCTGAGGCGGTAGGCCACCGGGCGGAAGCCGAAGGCCGGCCAGTGGCCGGCGGCGGACAGGGAGGCGGACGGCCAGCGGGCCGACATGTAGCGGTGCCCGTTGTCGTAGGCCCAGGCCAGGGCGGTGGCCAGCAGCACCCGGCTGATGCCCTCGCCGCGCGCGGCGGGTGTCACATAGGCCTCGGCGAGCTCGACGCAGGATTCCGGGATCACCGGGTCCGGGACCGCCGGCTGGAGCAGCACCATGCCGATCTCCTCGCCCCGGCGGGAGGCGATCCAGGCGCCGCAGCGCGGGTCGCCGAGCGAATCCGCGTAGCGCAGCCGGAGCGCGGCCAGCGCACCCTCGGGCTGCGGCTGGAAGACCCCGGACTCGCGCTGGCGGCGGGACGACTCGGCGGCCATCCGGCCGATCTGCGGCAGGTCGCCGGGGCCCGCCCGCCGGATGCCGAGCCCTTCGACGCCGCGGGGCTGGCGGCCGCGCGGTCGGACGGCCATCAGCCCGTGCACCAGCTCGCGGCCGAAGCCCAGGTCGGACCAGGGCGCGGTGGCCGTCTCGCCGGCCGGCACCCACGCGTAGTGCACCAGGCGCCGGTCGTCGACCAGCCGGGCGGCGACCCGTACGTAGAGCGCGCGCAGCACCTCGCTCTCCCGGCCGGAGGGAAGCGCGTGGCCGCCGTGCGGGACCAGTGCGGAGCGCGGGTGGCTGCGCAGCGCGGCCGGGTCGTCGGCGCTCAGGTCGACCGGGATCGCGGCGAGGTGTCCGATCGGATTGCCGTCGCCGTCCAGGGCGCGGCAGGCCTCCAGGCCGGGAGCGGTCTGCAGCTTGCCGAGCAGTTCCTCGCCCCGCACCGGGCCGTCGGCCAGCCAGGACCGCTGGGAAAGGGGACGGCGGGCGCGGGTGAACCAGCGGTCGTACCGCTGTGCGGCCTCGGGTATGTGCTCGGTGGTCAGCGGCGCGATGGCGACAGTCATGGTGCTGGTGGACGCTAGTGCCGCACGCGCCCCCTCGGCAAGGCGGGCCCGCGCGGCGGCCGGGTACGGCCCGGGCCCGGCGCCCGACGGGTGGTCAGCCGGTCCAGGCGGGGTGCCGGGGGTCGTCGGCGCGTACCAGGACGTCGGCGGTCTCCTCGGGCAGCGCCTCCCGCGCGTAGCGGTCGTAGGCGGGCAGCGTCCAGCGTTCGCCGTCCGGCGTACGGCGCTCCAACGCGGCGCGGGACAGCCGCAGATGGACGGTCAGGTCCAGCGGGAGGCCCTGGCCGAGCAGCAGCGGCCCGTCCAGCACCAGGACACCGCCGGGCGGCAGCCGGACGTAGTCGGCGCGGGTGGAGCGGTCGGTGGCGGGGTCGCGCAGCGAGGGCAGCGCGCGCCCGGTGCCGCCGGGGCCCAGCGGTTCGAGCACCTCGCGGCGCAGGGCGCCGGTGTCCAGCCAGAGTTGGTAGTAGGCGTCGACGTCCTCGTGGCCGTACTCCAGCCGCAGCGAGGCGGGCCGCCAGAAGGACTCGGCGCTGACCCGCAGCACGGGATGGCCGAGCGCGGGGAGCGCGGCGGCCAGGGCGTCGGCGAGGTCCCCGGTGCCGGCCGCGGGGGCGCCGTCCACCGCGACGCGCCACCAGGGCCCGGGGGACGCGGTGGTGGCGACGCGTTCGGCCAGGGCGTCGGCCAGGCGCGGCCAGGTGATCGGGGTGAGCTGCACGCCGTCCATCCTGCCCGAGGCGGTTCGCGCCGACCGGTCAGGGGCGGCCGGCGGCCGTCCGCCGGGCCGCTCACTCGTTCGGAGGAAGCGGGGGCGGATCCCGGGTGATGGCTCCCCGGACGGCGCCCGGGGCGCCTCCACCGGGCGCGGGGCGCGCACCGCCCCGCGCGGCGACGGTCGCACACTCACTCGACTGGTCGAAATCACCCGACAATCACCCATTTGCCACTGAGCGTGATCCATCACCTTTTGTGAGCCTTGAGGAACTGAAGGTGACCGTCCCCAGCACCCAGGAGAAGAGCCCCATGATTCTGTCCATCTCCGGCGTCGTTCTTCTCGGCGTCATCTGCTTCCTGTTCTTCCGCAAGGACGGCCTGAAGGTGTCGCACATGCTGGTGTGCACCCTCTTCGGCTTCTACCTCGCGGGTTCCGCGATCGCCCCGAGCATCAAGGCGAGCGGACAGAGCCTGGCCAGCCTGATCAGCGGCCTCAAGATCTAGCCGGCCGCTCCCGAAACTCCCCTCATGGGCCCGGCGGCGGTCGACCCGCACCGGGCCCGCAGCCATGATCCGCACCACCGGCCCGAACCACCAGTCCGAACCATCCCATGGAGCACCCGTGGCCAGGCGTCCCCTTCCCAGCATCCTGAGCAGCCGGCCGGCGCTCGTCCGCGGCCGTGAGCTGGCGCGCAACGCCGCCGACGGCGCGACCGACGTGCTCCACCCCGTCATCGTCATCGCCCGGGGCATGCGCCGGCTGACCGCCTGGGCCGGTGGCTGGTGGGGCCGTACTCCCCGGGAGCAGCGCGGGCCGGCCCTGCTGCTGGCCGCCGCGGGGGTCGTCGTCGTGCTGATGATGCCGTACGGCCCGATCCTCGGCGCGGCGGCGCTGGTCGCGTCCGCCGCGTGGATGGGCCGGGACCGGGCCGGCGCCCCCGCCGGGCCCACTGAGGCGGAGGCGGTGCGGCTCCAGTCGCTGTACGAGGCGCTGGTGCCGTATCTGTCCGACCCGGCCGACCCGGCGCCGCTGTACACGCACGACGGCAGCTGGGACAAGGCGTTCAGCTCCCACGAGTTCAAGGACGGCCGGCTGGCACGGCTGCGGCTGCGCTATCCGGCCTACTTCACCGACGGCGAGGCCGACGCGCGGACCCGGATCGAGCAGCTGCTGCACGCCAAGGCCGGGCGGGGCCGGGAGTACCGCTTCGACTGGGACGAGGAGGAGAACCACCTCGCCCTGACCGCCCTGCCGCCGCTGCCGACCGATGTGCTCGCGCAGCGGTTCGTCACCTCACCGAGCGAGACGGTGCTCGGCTTCACCGACGCCGACGCGGTCCGGCGCACCCTGCCGGTCACGGCGGGCGGCGAGACCTACGACGCGCCGCCGGTGGTGTGGCGGACCGGGACGCGCTCGGTCGAGCCGCATCTGCTGGCGCTGGGTCAGCCGGGCACGGGCACGACCAGCCTGCTGCGGTCGATCGCGCTCCAGGCGCTGGTGCACGGGGATGTGGTGGTGGTCGACGGCAGCGGGACGGGCGAGTACGCGTGCCTGGTCGGGCGGCCCGGCGTGCTGGCCGTCGAGGACGGCCTGCTGGGCGCGGCGGCCACGCTGGAGTGGGCCGGGCGCGAGACCGAGCGGCGGCTGATCGCGGTCAACCGGGCCCGGCAGTCCGGTGGTCAGGTGCCCGACGACGTGCGGCGACCGCTGTGGATCCTGGTCGACCGGCCGACCGCGCTCACCCATCTCGCGGTGGCGGAGGGCAGGCCCGACCCCCAGACGCTGCTGGACGTACCGCTGCGGCACGGACGGGCGGCCAACGTCGCGGTCGCGGTGGCCGACCAGCTCGACGCCGCCGAGGCGCTGGCGCCGGTGGTGATCGCCCAGACCCGGGCCCGGGTGGTCCTCGGCTCGCTGGCCCCCGAGCATGTCGCCGCCGTGCTCGGCGCCCCGCAGCGCACCACGCCCGCCGCCGAGGTGCCGCCGGGGCGCGGTTACGCCCGGCTCGGCGCCGGTCCGGTCGTCCGCCTCCAGGTCCCCGCGACGCCCGACCCCTATGACGAGGACACCTCCCCCGCCGACCGTGCGGCGGTGCTCGCGCTGCTGCCGGGCGGGCCCCCGCTGCCGGCGCCGCCGTCCCCCGGCGCCGAGGCGGCCCTCCCCGATCCGGAGAAGGTCGCCCTGCGCAAGGAAGCGGTGGTCCGTACCGTGGCGGACCTCGAACTCGGCTGAGCCATCAGGGGGTTGACCGGCCCGCGGCGGGCGCCCCGGTCGCGGGCCGGCGTCAGGCGACGAACAGGCCGGTGCCCTCGCTGTCGGCGGCGCCGCCGGAGCGGACCAGGTCCGCGGCCCGGGCCAGCCGCGCGGCGGCCTCGGCGGCGAGCGGCCCGCTGACGGTGAAGGGGATGCGGATGTAGGACTCGAAGGCGCCGTCGACGCCGAACCGGGGGCCGGAGGGGACCCGCACCCCGAGTCGTTCACCGGCCACCGCGACCCGGGAGCCGGAGACGTCGCCGGTACGCACCCACATCGTCATACCGCCGCGCGGCACGGTGAAGTCCCAGCCCGGCACATGCCGGCGCAGCGCCGCCGCCAGGTCGTCCCGGCACTCCGCGGCCCGCCGCCGCCGGGCGGCCAGCGCCTGGTCCCAGCCCTCGCCGCGCAGCAGCCACGCCACCGCGAGCTGGTCGACCACCGGCGAACCGAGGTCGAGATAGGCGCGGGCGGAGACCAGGCGGCGCACCACGTCGGGAGTGCCGCGCACCCAGCCGATCCGCAGCCCCGCCCACATCGCCTTGCTCGCCGAGCCGACCGTCATCACGGTGCCGCCGCGGTCGAAGGCGGCCATCGGGCGCACCCCCGACTCCTGCCCGTCCAACACGAGTTCGGCCATCGTCTCGTCGGCGACCACCACCGTGCCGGCCGCCCGGGCCGCCTCCACCAGGTCGCGCCGCTCGTCGTCGCCCACCAGCGTCCCGGTCGGGTTGTGGAAGTCCGGCATGACGTACGCCATCCTGGGCGCCGCGTCCCGCAGCACCCGCCGCCAGGCGTCCATGTCCCAGCCGCCCAGGCCCTCGCGCAGCGCCACCGGCACCAGCCGGGAACCGGTCTCGCGGAAGAGTTCCAGCACATTGGCGTAGCTGGGCGCCTCCACCGCCACCCGCTCCCCGAAGCCGGCCAGCCGCCGGGCGGCGGCGCCGATCGCGCCCATCGCCCCGGTGGTCACCATGATCTGCTCCGGCATCGTGGGCACCCCGCGGGCGGTGTAGCGGTCGGCGATCGCCTCCCGCAGCACCGGCAGGCCGGCCGGGAAGTCGCCGTGGGTGGCGGCGTAGGCGGGGAGTTCGGCCAGCGCGCCCTGCATCGCCCGGGTCAGCCACGGCTCGGGGGCGGGCAGCGCGGCGGTGCCGAGGTCGATCGCCGAGCCGGCCGCGTCCGGCGGCAGCGGCTCCAGGCTGCGCGAGGGCAGCACATGCCCCTCGGGGATGGCGGTCCAGCTGCCGGCGCCGCGCCGCGACCGGGCGAACCCCTCCGCCCGCAGCGCCTCGTACGCCGCCGCGACGGTGGTCCTGCTCACGCGGAGCGCGAGGGCGAGTTCGCGCTCGGCCGGCAGCCGCGCCGCGACCTGGACGCGCCCTTCCAGCACCAGCAGCCGTACGCCGTCGGCCAGCGCGCGGTAGGCGGGGAGCTTGCGGCCCCCGCCGGCCCGCGGTCGCGGTTCGAGGAGCCGGGCCAGCTGCGCCGCGCTCACCGAAGCGGTCCACTGCGACATCGGACTCAGTCCACCTTCCAGGGGATTGGCTGGGGGAATGACGGTGTTGTACAGGCCACAGGGTGTCACGCGGGTTCGTCCGGCCACCAGCGGGACGGCGGGCGCGGCGGCCGGGGCGCGGCGGAAGCGCGGGGCGATTTAGCCCTCGGCGGCGAGGACCGGTAGTGTACGCGGTTGACCCAGTAGCCTGACCGTTACTGCAAGCAAAAGATGCGACGACACCGGGTGACATCTCTGCCCAGATGTGACAAACCGGGCACCGGTGGGTACAAACAGGGCTGACACGACGGGCGACGCATATCCCTCAACGGGAATCTTCACCGCCGACCGGACGTTGACCGGATGACGACGACAGCGACACCTGTCCTGTGGGCGACCAAGCCCGGGAGGCACGATTCATGAGTGAGCGAGCTCTCCGCGGCACGCGACTCGGGGCCACCAGCTACGAGACCGACCGCGGTATCGATCTGGCCCCGCGCCAGACCGTTGAGTACGCATGCCGGAACGGCCATCGATTTGAGATGCCGTTCTCGGTTGAGGCCGAGATTCCGCCGGAGTGGGAGTGCCGCGCATGCGGCCAGACCGCTCTCCTGGTGGACGGAGAGGGCCCGGAGGAGAAGTCCGTCAAACCGGCGCGCACGCACTGGGACATGCTCATGGAGCGGCGCACGCTGGAGGAGCTGGAGGAGGTGCTGGCCGAACGGCTGGCCGTCCTGCGCTCCGGGGCGATGAACATCGCGGTCCATCCGCGAGACAACCGCAAGAGCGCCTGACCCAAGGCCCCGGGCCCGCGAATGGGGTACCCCCGGACGACGTCCGGGGAGGGCCCTCGACACTTCCCGCCCGGCGCGGGAGCGCGCAGCGCTCCCGGGTCGGGCGTTTTGTCGTGCGCGCCGCCGGGGCCCTACCCCATTCGGGCGGAGCCCCGGCCGGCCGGCGGCTCAGTCCCGGTCGTCGCGCCGCCCGCTGTCGCGGCCCTTGTCCCGAGGAGCACGGGGATCGTCGGGGTCGATCACCTCGCCCCGGATGACCTTGCCGTCGGGGCGGTGCATCGTGGCCTGCTCGTCGGCGTCGCGGGCCTGTTGCAGGAGATCGCCGAGGGAGCCGGGCTCCCCCGCAGCGGGCACATGGCGGGCCAGCGAGCGGTCCAGGCCCCTGCCGACCAGCTTCCGGGTCGGCGGGAAGAGCAGCACCAGGGCCACGGCGTCCGAAATGAAGCCCGGGATGATCAGCAGCAGGCCACCGAGCATGTGCAGGCCCGTACGGCTGCCCCCGGGCGGCACCGCGGCGGCCTCCTCGCCCTGCGGGCCCCCCGCCATGCCGGCCGCCCGCTGCTGGCGCTGCACGGTCGCGGTCAGATTCCGCCAGGCACTGCGCCCGGCCCGCTTCATCGCCGCCGCGCCCAGCACCAGACCGGCCAGCAGGCACAGCAGCACGACGAATCCGTTGGTCGCCCGGGCCACCACGACGAGCAGCCAGATCTCCAGCACCGCCCAGAACGCGATCACCAGCGGCACCACGCGGCGGGCCCGCCAGCGCCGCCGTTTCGGCTGGTCGGCCGACGGGGAACGGCCGGGGGGCGGTGTGCTCATCGTCATAGGACAAGTGTGCCGCAGCCGCCTCCCCGGTGGACGCGGACGGTCGCCGGGCGACACGATGACCGACGTGACGCACATCCCCGGGGGCACCCCCGACGGCATCCCCGACGGCACTCCCGACGGCGAGGATGAGCCACCCCGGCGGCCGCCGGCCGGGGTGGCCCCGGAGCGGGAGGGCGACCCACCGCCGGCCGGTCCCCCTGCCGCGGGCGGGGAACAGCTCGGCGACCGCCTGGCCCGGATCGAAGCGCTGCTGCTCAGTCCGACCCGGAGCCAGCTCGCGGGCGCCGGGCAGCGGTTCGTCCCGGCCTGGCGCCGGGCCACCCGCGGGGAGCCGCGCTGGGCGGCCACCGCCGCCATTCTGGTCGTGATGGCGATCCAGCTGACGCTGCCCGGCCGGCTGTCGGTGCAGCCGCGGCTGGTGATGCCCGCCGTCGAATTCGCCCTGCTGATCTGCCTGACCGCGCTGAACCCGCACCGCATCGAACGCCGCTCCGGCGTGTACCGGTTGCTGAGCCTGGTGCTGGCCCTGACCATCGGCGGCGCCAACGCCTACTCCGCGGTCAAGCTGATCTCCGGCCTGATCGGCGGCACCGAAGGGCACTCCGCCGGTTCCCTGCTGCTGACCGGCGGCGGGATCTGGCTGGTCAACGCGGTGATCTTCGCGCTGCTGTACTGGGAACTCGACCGCGGCGGCCCGGCCGCCCGCGCCGCCGGGGAGCACCCGGTACCGGACTTCCTCTTCGTGCAGATGCAGTCACCGGAACTGGCTCCCGCGCACTGGGAGCCGGCCTTCCTGGACTACTTCTACCTGTCCTTCACCAACTCCACGGCCTTCAGCCCCACCGATGTGATGCCGGTGACGCGGACCGCCAAGGCGCTGATGCTGGTGCAGGCGGCGGTGTCCCTGCTCACCGTCGTGCTGGTGGTGGCACGGGCCGTCAACATCCTGAAGTGATGACGGCCCCCGGCCCGGCCGGCCCACCCCCGTACCGGTGTACGCGCGGTGGGACCCCGGTCAGCGGTTGCGGCCGGTGATCTTGCCGACCCGGTCGCCCACGCCCCAGGCGGTGACCCGCCACAGCGCCTCGACCACGATGTTGCGGCTCATCTTGCTGTCGCCGCGCTCGCGCTCCACGAAGGTGATCGGCACCTCGACCACGTGGAAGCCCGCCTTCACCGCGCGCCAGGCCAGGTCCACCTGGAAGCAGTAGCCGGCCGAGGCCACCTCGTCCATGCCCAGGCCTTCCAGGGTCTCCTTGCGGAAGGCCCGGTAGCCGCCGGTGACGTCGCGTATCGGCACGTCGAGCATCAGCCGGGAGTAGGTGCTGCCGCCGCGGGAGAGGATCTCGCGGGACCTCGGCCAGTTCACCACCCGGCCGCCGGAGATCCAGCGCGAGCCCAGCACCATGTCGGCGTTCTTCAGCGCGATAAGCAGCCGGGGCAGTTCCTCGGGCTGGTGGGAGCCGTCGGCGTCCATCTCGACCAGCACGCCGTAGCCCTCGTCGATGCCCCACCGGAAACCGGCCAGATAGGCGGCGCCCAGGCCTTCCTTGCCCATCCGGTGCAGGACGTGCACCTGCTTGTCGGCGTGCGCGAGCTCGTCGGCGAGTTTGCCCGTGCCGTCCGGGCTGTTGTCGTCGGCGATCAGGACATGGGCGTCGGGTACCGACTCCCGGACCCGTTCGACGATCGGCTTGATGTTCTCTGCCTCGTTGTACGTCGGGATGATGACGAGGACTGTGCCGAGCGGACCGAATTTCCGCTGCTCGTCGTCGTTCGCTGTCACTGCTGCTTTTGCCCCTTCGCCATGCGTGTCCGGTCGCGCCTGCCGATCGCGACCGCGGCCGCACAGGACAGGAGCCCCACCATAGCGAGAGTCCACTCCGGTACCGCACCGACGCGATCGGCGACAGTTCTCTGGTCGCGCAGCGGGATGTCGGCGCTGAGCACCTGCTGGGTGAACTCGCCGCTGCGCTGCTCGATCTTCCCATTCGGAGCGACGATCGCGCTGATGCCGCTGGTCGCCGCGGTCACCACGGCCCGGCCGTGCTCGATGGCGCGCAGCCGGGACATGGCGAGCTGCTGTTCGGGCTGACCGGTGCGACCGTAGGTCGCGTTGTTGGTCTGGACGACGATGGCGCGGGCGCCGGCGTTGACCGTGTCGCGCACGATGCCGTCGTAGGCCACCTCGAAGCAGATCACATCGCCGAGCTTGGCCGGGCCGAGCTGCAGGACGCCGGTGCCCTTGCCGGGGTAGAAGTCGCGCGGGATCTCCTTGAGCCGGCTGATGACCTTGGTGAGTTCCTTGCGGTAGGGCACGTACTCGCCGAAGGGCACCGGGTGCTGCTTGGTGTAGTGGGCGCCGGGGCCGGTGACCGGGTCCCAGACGATGCCCTCGTTCTGGACGTGGTCCTTGTCCGGGCCGTCCACCAGCGCGCCGACCAGGACGGGGACGCCGACCGCCTGCACGGCCTGGGTGATCTTGTCGTACGCGGCCGGGTTGGAGAACGGGTCGAGGTCGGAGGAGTTCTCCGGCCACAGCACCAGGTCCGGCTTGGGCACCCGGCCGGCCTTGATGTCGGCGGCGAGCTTGAGGGTGGCGCTGACGTGGTTGTCGAGGATCATCATCGGGCGGCCGAGGAAGTCCAGGCCCGGCTTCTGCACATTGCCCTGGACGACGGCGATGCGGACGTGGTCGGTGGCGCCGGTGGGCACCGGCACCAGCAGCCCGGCGCAGACCGCCGCCGCGGACAGCACGAGGGCGCCGCCCGCTGTGACGGCGCTGTGCGCCCCGCGGGGCTGCCCGCGAAGCTTGTAGGCGGCGAGGGCCGCCGCGGCCAGCAGAGTGCCGCTGAGGGCCACCGCGAAGGTGACCAGCGGGGCGCTGCCCAGCGCGGCGAGCGGGGTGAAGGGCGAGCCGGTGTTGGCGAAGGCCAGCCGGCCCCACGGGAAGCCGCCGAACGGCAGCCGGTCCCGGGCCAGTTCCTCGGTCACCCACAGGCACGCGGCCCACAGCGGCCACCACGGCAGCTTCTGGCTGAGCACCAGGCAGGCGCCCAGTCCGGCCAGGAACGCCGCCTCGATCGCGGACAGGCCCACCACGGCGTCCCAGCCGACCACGTTGAGCCAGGACAGCAGCCAGATGAAGAAGGGCAGCCCGAAGGCGAAGCCGAGCCAGGCGCCCTGCCCGACCGTCCGGCCGCGCATCAGCAGCGACAGCGCGGCGACCGCGACGATCGACAGCGGCCAGATGTCGTACGGCGGGAAGGCGACGGTCAGCGCGAGGCCGAAGACGACGGCCACGGCGGTGCTGGGCGCGGCTCGCCGGCAGGTGGCGGCGAACCGGCGCCGCCGGGAGGCCCGTACCGGCGCGGCGTCGTCCGGGGCGGCCTCGGGTCGCGTGCCGGCCGGCTCGGCGGCCGTCGGGGGCACCGCGGGCGCGGTTTCGGGTCGCAGACGCACGATCGCGGCCTTCCAGCAGGTGGCGGGGTGGTGAAGGCGACCGTACCTCGTGATGCCATGAGGATCGGTCCCGGGTACGCAGAGCCCCGCCCGGTGCTCGGTGGTTGCCCAAGGACCGGCAAATCCCGCCCCCGCGGCCCACCGGCCACCCCACACGGAACGGGCCCGGACGACCTTCGGGCCGACCCGGGGCCCTCCCCCGGACTCCGTCCGGGGGCACCCCCAGCTGCGAGCCGGCACACCCCGCCACCCCACACGGAACGGGCCCGGACGACCTTCGGGCCGACCCGGGGCTCGCTGGCTGCGAGTCGGCACCGAGGTCGTTGTCTACTGGGCGTCCGGGCCCTTTCCGGGTCACACCTGCCGGTCGGGCGGCCCTCCCCCTCCGTACCCTCGCGGGTGGAGGGGCCCACTGGCGAGCCGCGTGCCGCGTCGTGAGCGCTGGGCCTGGCTGCCAGTGGCGGCGTGCACGTGCGGCGCGACGCCCCATGGCCCAGCGTGGTCGACGCAGCCGCGGAGTGCCCCCGGTCCGACGTCCTGTGGTGGACTCGGCCGAACCTACTCGCCCCCGACCAGCAACTGTCAACACCCCTGTGACCTGCTGGGTTTCGCCAAATCAGCAGGTCAGTACGGACTCGGCCACGACATCACGACACGCCGCTGCCCGGCGAGGGCACACCGTTCGGCGGCATGAGGGAAACCGCAGCTCACCCGTTCGGCGGCGGGTAGACCGTCCGGCCGCCGACCACCGTGCGCAACGCCGTGGGCAGCGGGCCGCCGGGGGTCACGTCGGGCAGGCCGGGGGTGCCGGAGCGCGGGTCGGTCGACCAGTTGGCGACGCGCTGGTCGGGGGCCTGTACGACCAGGTCGCCGACGCTCCAGACCGCGTAGTCGGCGGGCGCGCCGGGCACCAGGACGCCGGCGTCGTCGCGGCCGACGGCCCGCCAGCCGCCCCGGGTATGGGCGTTGAAGGCGGCGCGGGCGGAGATGCCGTGCCCGGGGGTGCGGTGGAAGGCGGCGGCCCGGACCGCGCCCCACGGGTCGAGCGGGGTGACCGGGCTGTCGGAGCCGAGCACCAGCGGCACCCCGGCGCGGGTCATCGCCGCGAAGGGGTTGAGGCGGGCGGCCCGCTCGGCGCCGAGCCTGCGGGCGTACATGCCGTCCTCGCCGCCCCAGGCCGCGTCGAAGGCGGGCTGGACGGAGGCGACGAGCCCGAACTCGGCGAAGGCGGCGATGGTCCGCCCGGTCATCAGCTCGGCGTGCTCCACCCGGTGCCGCAGCGCGCGCACCCGGTCCTTTCCGGCCGCCTCCGCCGCGGCCCGTACCCCGGCCACCACCGCGTCGATCGCCGCGTCGCCGATGGCGTGGAAACCTGCCTGGACGCCCGCCTCGGTGCACAGCACGAGGTGCCGGGCGATGGTCTCGGCGTCAAGGTGCGCGACACCGGTGTGCGGGGCGTCGGCGTAGGGGGCGTGCAGCAGCGCGGTGTGCGAGCCGATGGAGCCGTCGACGAAGAGGTCGCCGCCGGCGCCGATCGCGCCGAGGTCGCGGAGCCGCTCCAGGTCGGCGGGGCCCTGCCAGGGCTGCGCCCAGTAGCCGAAGACCCGCGGTCCGGGCGCGGCGGCGGCCAGCGCCAGCAGGCCGGTCAGGTCGTCCTCACTGGAGATGTCGGGGCCGGCGCACTCGTGGACCGCCCCGATGCCCTGGGCGGCCGCGTGGGCCAGCGCGGCCCGCTGGGCGTCGGCCCGCTGGGCCGGCGGCACGGCCTCGTGGGCGGCCCGGCGCACCGCGTGATGGGCGCCGCGGGTCAGCGGGGCCACCGGGTCGTAGCCGGGCTCGGCCTCGATGCCGGGGACGAGAGCGAGCAGCGCGCTGCTGACGGCGGCGGAGTGCACGTCGGCGCGGGTCAGGTAGAGCGGTCTGCCGCCGGCCGCCCGGTCGAGTTCGGCCCGGGTCGGGGGCCGGCGCTCGGGCCAGCGGCTCTCGTCCCAGCCGTGGCCGAGCAGCACCCGGTCGGCGGGGCGGGCGGCGGCGTGCGCGGCGGTACGGGCCAGTGCCTCGGTCAGCGAGCCGGCGTCGGACAGGTCGAGGCCGGTCAGGGCCAGGCCGGTGGAGGTGGTGTGCACATGAGCGTCGGTGAAGGCCGGGGTGACCAGCGCGCCGTCCAGCTGGACGACGGTGTCGACGCCGTCGGCGAAGGAGTCCGCGGCCCCCTCGGAGCCGACCCAGGCGACCGAGCCGCCGTCCACCACCATGGCGGTGGCGAAGGGGTCGGCGGGGCTGTAGACGAAGCCGCCGCGCAGCAGAACGGTGCCGCTCGGCGCGGGGCCCTCGGGGGTCTCGGTCGCGTCGGCGGTCCGCCGCGCGGAGGTGTCGTGCATGGGCACCAGTCTCCCCCGCCCGCCCGCCGCCTCCGGCCTCGGGGTGGCCACCGGGCGGGACGGGCTCAGACGCGCGGCGGCCTGGCCTCGTAGGCCGTGGACAGGACGACGGTGGTGCGGGTGGAGACGCCGGCCAGGCTGCGGATCCGGCCGAGCAGGTGTTCCAGCTCGATGGGCGTGGCGACCCTGACCTTGAGGATGTAGTTCTCGTCGCCGGCCACGCTGTGGCACGCCTCGATCTCGGGGACCTCGGTGAGCCGGTCGGCGATGTCGTCGGGCGCGCTGGGGTCGAAGGGCTTGACCGAGATGAACGCGGTGAGCGACAGCCCGATCGCCTCGGCGTCGATGATCGCCGCGTAGCCGCGGATCACCCCGCGCTGTTCGAGGCGGCGCACCCGCTGGTGCACCGCCGAGGTGGACAGGCCGGTGGCCTTGCCCAGGTCGGTGTAGCTCATCCGCCCATCGGCGACGAGAAGTTCCACGATGTGCCGGTCCAGCTCCTCCACAGCCGATGACCTTACCGGCAGTGAGCGCGGTCGCGTCAGGCGGACAGCAATCGTCGCAGGTAGGCGTTGCCGAACTTCGCGGTCGGGTCGGTCCGCTCGGCCAGCGCCAGGAAGTCGGCCATCCGGGGGTAGGCGGCCCGGACACGGTCGGGGGCGACGGTGAAGAGCTTGCCCCAGTGCGGGCGGGGGTCGAGCGGGGCCAGCGCGGCCTCGACGGCGGCCAGTACGGGCGCGACGGCGGCCGGGTCCTTGATCCAGGTGAAGTGCAGCGCCACCGTGTCGCGCCCGTGGGCGGGGCTGAGCCACAGCCGGTCGGCGGCGACGGTGCGGATCTCGCAGACCTGGAGCACGGGCGCGATGGTCCCGCGCAGGCCGGCCAGGGCTTGCAGGGCGGCCACCGCGTTGGCGCGCGGCACCAGGTACTCGGACTGGAGTTCCTCGCCGCTGCTGGGTGTGAAGCCGGCCCGGAAGTGCGGCAGCCGCTCGTGCCAGGGGCCGGGCTCGCCGTCCTGGGGCGTGCAGTGCACCGGGTCCGCGCCGGGCACGGGGTGCAGCGGGCCCTCGGCGGGCCGGGTCCAGGGCAGGTCGGGGTCGGGGGCGTCGGCGAGCTGCTTGAGCCACACCTGGCCGAAGCGGGGGGCCCGCCAGTCGGTGAACAGGCTGACGCTGTACGCGGCGCCGGTGATGGCGTCGAAGTGCTCGACGGCGTCGGACAGTTCGAGACCGGTGCGGACCCGCTGCCGTATCCGGAAGTCGGGCACCGTGTCGAGGGTGAGGTGGGTGACGACGCCGAGGGCGCCGAGCGAGACCACCGCGCCGTCGAAGGCGTCGCCGTCGCTCTCGCGGCTGAGGGTGCGGCTCTCGCCGTCGGCGGTGATCAGGTCGAGGGCGCGCACGGAGGTGGCCAGGCCGCCGTTGGCGTCGCCGGAGCCGTGGGTGCCGGTGGCCACCGAGCCGGCCACCGAGATGTGCGGCAGCGAGGCCATGTTGGGCAGCGCGCGGCCGTGCGCGTGCAGGGCCGCGGCGAGTTCGGCGTAGCGCACCGCGGCGGCGACCCGCACCGTGCCGGCCGCGCTGTCGAGGTCGATCTCGGCGGGCAGCGCGGCGAGTTCCACCAGATCGCCTTCGGTGTCGGCGATGTCGCTGAAGGAGTGGCCGCTGCCGAGCGCCTTGACGTGTCGGCTGCCGGCCACCAGGGAGCGCAGCGCGTCGAGGTCGGCCGGCCGGTGCACCCGGGCCGCCGCGAAAGTGAGATTGCCCGCCCAGTTCGTCGGCATGCCGGCCGCCTCCGTTCGTCGGCGGACCCTCCTGGCCTCGCCGGATGCACCCTATCCGGCGCGGCGGCAAGACAGGCCGCCGCGTCGGGGGATGCGTTCGGGGGTGCGTGGTCGCACGGCGGGGGCGCATGCGGCAGCCGATCCCGTTGGTGTGACGAAGGCCACACCGTGAGCGACCGGGGTGCTTCCGGTGGCGTGATTACACGCGTAGCGCGGCGGGAAGTGCTCGCTATGGCCGCGAGCGTGAAGCCGGGCCGGCCTGTCGAGGGCATCCACCCAAGGGGGAGACGCGTCATGCGTAACCACGTGCGCCGCAATGCTGGCGAGCGGAGTCTGTCCGCGTTCGAGGACGGCGAAGAGCGGGACTTCGGGCTCGCCCTGCCGACCGAGGAGGCCGACGACGCCGACGAGGCGGCCGAGGAGGAGTTCGGCGATGTCGTACGGCTGGCCTGCCCGGACTGCGGCCGGCCGATCTCGGTCTTCACCGACGAGGAGGATCTCCCGGAGCACGCCCTGTGCCCCACTCCCTGGAACCCGTTCGGTCTGACGGTGTGCCCCGGCTCCGGCCGCGCGGTGGCCGACGCCCTGCCGTTGGTGGGCGTCCAGGCCCTTCAGGAGCAGGAGTTGGCGGTGGTGCTGACGCTGCCGGCCGAACTCGACTGGCGCACCCAGCCGTTCTCGCACGTCGGCGGCCCCGGCTCGCGGCCGGTCCGGATGACGGCGCCCGGACTGGCGGCCTGAGCCCTCAACCCTCCCCCGATCCGCCACCGCGCGGATCGGACCGGATCTCAAGGCCCCCAACACCCCGCGGGAAAAAGCTCGATGACGGATCGTCACATCGGAGCGCTCGCGGGCGGCGGACCATCGGGAGTCCCCCAGTCGGCGCTGGGGGTGCCCCCGCGGAGCCCCGCTGACGGCGCGTCAGTCCCGCGACTCCGGGCCCGCCAGATGCCGGGCGATGACCATCCGCTGGATCTGGTTGGTGCCCTCCACGATCTGCAGCACCTTCGCCTCGCGCATGTAGCGTTCCACCGGGAAGTCGGCGGTGTAGCCGTAGCCGCCCAGGAGTTGGACCGCGTCGGTGGTCACCTGCATCGCGGTGTCGGCGCAGAAGAGCTTGGCCATCGCGGCCTGCGGGGTGAAGTCCAGGCCGGCGTCACGCAGCCGCGCCGCGTTCAGATACAGCGCCCGGCCCGCCTCGATCCGGGTGGCCATGTCCGCGAGCATGAAGCGCAGTCCCTGGAAGTCGGCGATCGGCCGGCCGAACTGCCGCCGCTCCAGCGTGTAGCCGAGCGCGGCGTCCAGCGCGGCCTGCGCCACGCCGATCGCGCAGGCCGCGATGCCGAGCCGTCCGGAGTCCAGGGCGGCCAGCGCGATGGCGAAGCCGTGCCCTTCGTCGCCGATCCGCCGGGCGTCGGCCACCCGCACCCCGTCGAAGTGCACCTGGGCGGTCGGGGAGCCCTTCATGCCCATCTTCCGCTCGGGCGTCCCGGCCGACAGGCCCTCGGCGTCGCCGGGGACGAGATACGCCGAGATCCCGTGCGCTCCCTCACCACCGCTGCGCGCCAGCACGGTGTAGAAGTCGGCGACCCCGCCGTGGGTGATCCACGCCTTGGTGCCGTCGATGGTCCAGGTGTCGCCGTCGCGTACCGCCCTGGTGCGCAGATTCGCCGCGTCGGAGCCGGAGGTGGGCTCGGACAGGCAGTAGGCACCGAGCAGGCCGCCGCCGAGCATCGCGGGCAGCAGCTCGGCGCGCTGCTCCTTGCTGCCGAAGGCGGCGAGCGCGTGGCAGGCCAGGGTGTGCACGCTGACGCCGAGGCCGACGGTGAGCCGGGCCGCGGCCAGTTCTTCGAGCACCTGGAGATAGACCTCGTACGGCTGCCCGCCGCCGCCGTGCTCCTCCGGGTAGGGCAGACCGAGCAGGCCCGCCTCGCCGATCAGCCGGAAGACCTCGCGCGGGAAACGGCCGGCTTCCTCCTCGGCCGCCGCGGCGGGTGCGATCTCCCGCTGGGCGATCTCCCTGGTCAGCGCCAGCAGCTCGGCGGCCTCCTCGGTGGGCAGCCGGCGGGAAACGGGCTGGGGGCCTCGCGGGCCATGACCGTGTTCCGTCATTGCGGCACATCCTCCCTGTCGGGGGTGACGGCGGCACCGCTGGGGGTGAGGCGGAACCGTCCGGTGGGCGATACCCCATTCCCGATGTTCCCCTGCCGGGTCGCGGCACACGGTGATCAACGGGTATGGCCGGTTGGAGTATGCCCGATCGGAGCCGCTTCGTCACGACCGTCCCCGGCCGACTTCGGCCGCCCCGGGCGGACCCCGGAAGGGACCCGGCGCGGACCCGGGAATCGGGCCGGCCGCGGGCACGGGCGATGATCGGCCACCGGTTTTCGGGAAGCGGCCGGGACGGCCCGCGGGGTCGTCGTACGCTTCGGCCATGGAGAGTCTGGGGGGCGCCGATCCGCGTTCGATCGGCGGTTATCCGCTGTTCGCGCGGCTCGGCGCGGGAGGCATGGGGCAGGTGTATCTGGCCCGCACACCGGCCGGCCGGGCACTGGCGCTGAAGACGGTGCGGTCGGAGTTCGGACTGGATCCGGGGTTCGCGGAGCGCTTCGCCCGGGAGATCCGGCACGCGGACCGGGTGCGCTCGCCGTGGACCGTGGCGGTGGTGGACTTCTCGCCGCAGGGCAGCAGTCCGCAGTGGCTCGCCACCGAGTACGTGGCCGCCCCGTCGCTGTCCGACTGGGTGACCCGGCACGGCCCGCTGCCGCAGGACGCGCTGACCGCGCTGGCCGCCGAGCTGTGCGAGGGGCTGCACGCGGTGCACCGGGCCGGGCTCGCCCACCGGGACGTCAAACCGTCGAACGTACTGCTGCCCGGCACCCGCCCGCTGCTGATCGACTTCGGCATCGCCCGCGCCGCCGACGACTCCCGGCACACCCGCACCGGCGGGGTGATCGGCTCCCCCGGCTACATGGCGCCCGAGCAGGCCACCGCGGGGGTCTCCGCCGAGCCGGGGGACGTCTTCGCGCTGGGTGCGCTGCTGGTGTACGCGGCCACCGGCCGGGGCCCGTTCAACCGGCCCGGGGAGGAGCCCTCCACGCCCGCGCTGCTCTACCGGGTGGTCCACGAGGAGCCGGATCTGGACGGGGTGCCCGGGGCGCTGCTGCCGCTGGTGCGCGCCTGCCTGGCGAAGCGGCCCGAGGAGCGCCCGGCCGCCGGGACGGCCGCCGGGCTGCTGCCGGAAGGGGACCGCGCCAGCGGTGGCTGGACGCTGCGGCAGCCGCCCGGCCTCGCGGCGGAACTCGCGGCGCGGGACGCGGAGATGCGGGCCGCGCTCGGCCGGCCGCCCGCGACCGGCGCGCCCGTCGCGACGGCTCCGCTGACCGTCCCCTCCCCGCCCGGGCCGGCGCCGTCCGATCGGCGCACCGAAGCGGCCGACACCCGTCGGGGTGGGCCCGCCCCGGCGCCGCCGGTCGTGCCCCGGCCGGTGCCGCCGCCCCCGGCCCCGAAGAGCCGCCGGGGCCTGTTGATCGCGGCCGCCGTGGCCGCGGCGGCCGTCCTCGCGCTGACCGGCCTGCTGGTGGACAACCTGCTGGGGTCCGGCGCGGACGACGCCGCTTCGACCGGCGGCAGCGGCGGCGCGTCCACCACCCCGGCCGACGGCCCGAGCCCCGACCCCGACGCGCTGCCGGCCTCGTGGGTGGGCACCTGGGTCGGCACCGGGCCCGGCAACCCGGACGGCAACTACTCCTTCGGCCTGCACACCGACAGCTACAAGGTCACCGTCACCCTGCACGCGGGCAGCCGGGGCCAGCTGGTCGGGCAGCAGGTCAGCGACATCCACGACCAGGACACCGGGAAGAACGACGGCTGCACCGAATCCCTGGAGCTGTACGAGGTGGACGGCGCCACCATCGTGTTCGCGGCCAGGTCGCCGCACACCACGGACCCGGCCAGCACCCTGACGTGCTCGAAGGACAACCGCTACCGGGTGACGATGACGGACGGGGCACTCACCTTCGACGAGGGCTCGCAGGGGCTCGGCGCTCCGACGACCTTCACCCGGCGCTGAGGCCGCGAAGGCACCCGCGGGCGGGCGTCAGACGACCCGCAGCCCCGCCCACAGCGCCACCGTGGCGGCCAGCAGCGTCGGCGGTACGGTCAGCAGGCCCAGCCGGGTGAAGGTCCGCAGCGAGGCGTCGGTGCCGTGCTCGCGCAGCACCCGGCGCCACAGCAGGGTGGCCAGCGAGCCGACGTAGGTCAGGTTGGGTCCCAGATTGACGCCGATCAGCACGGCGAGCACGGGTCCGGGGCCGCTCCCGCCGACCAGCGGCAGCAGCGCGAGGACCGCCGGCAGGTTGTTGATCAGGTTGGCCAGCACGGCGGCGAACCCGGCGACCCCCAGCAGCGCGAGCAGGCCGTCGCCGCCCGGCAGCACCCGGCCGGCGGCGTCGGCGAGCCCGTTGTCCACCACCGCCTTGACCACGATGCCCAGCGCCAGCACGAACAGGCAGAACAGCGGTCCGGCCGCCACCACCAGGCCGCGCACCGTGGTCCGGCGGCGGCGCAGCGCCCGGCCGGCCAGCACCAGCGCGCCGGCCAGCGCCGCCCAGGCCGGATTGACCCCGGCGAGCGAGGTGACCGCGAAACCGGCCAGCGTCAGCGCCAGGGTGACCAGGGTGAACACCGGTACGGCGGGGGGATCGCCGGCCTCCGGGGGGTGTCCGGTGACGGCCAGGTCGGCGGCGAAGTACCGGCGGAAGACCAGATACTCGATCCCGACGGTCAGCAGCCAGGGCACGGCCATCAGCGCCGCGAACCGGGGGAAGGACACCCCGGCGGCGGTGAACGCGAGCAGGTTGGTCAAGTTGGAGACCGGCAGCAGCAGCGAGGCGGAGTTCGACAGGTGCGCGCAGGCGTAGACATGCGGCCGGGGCCTGGCGCCGGCCCGGGCGGCGGTGGCGATGATCACCGGGGTGAGCAGCACCACGGTGGCGTCCAGGCTGAGCACCGCGGTGACGAGCGCGGCAACCGCGAACACCCCGGCCAGCAGCCGCTGCGGCTCGCCCCGGCAGGCGCGGGCCACCGCTTCGCCGGCCGCGGTGAACAGTCCGTCGTCGGCGCAGAGTTCGGCCAGTACGAGCACGGCGGCCAGGAAGCCGACGACCGGGGCCAGTTCCCTGATCTGCGCCCAGGCGTCCGAGGGGCCGACGGCGCCGACCGCGATGAGCAGCCCGGCCGCCGGCAGCGCGACCACCGCCTCCGGCAGGCCCCGGGGGCGCGCCACCGCGAAGGCGAGCACGGCGAGCAGGCAGATGACGGACAAGGCCTCGGCTGCGGCGCTGTTCAGCGGGGACTCCACGGGGGTGCGGCTCGGCGGGCGAGCCTGGTCACCCGTACGCGTACCCCGCGATTCCATCACGCCACCGGTCCGCGACCGCACCTGCGGGTCCGCCGGACGGGGCCCCGGGGTCAGCTCGCGTCGGCCAGCGTGAGGCAGTGCAGCAGCTCGGGCGGGCCCGGACGCGCGTAGTACCAGCCCTGGCCGGTGTCGCAGCCCAGCGCCCGCAGGTGTTCGGCCTGGTTGCGGGTCTCCACGCCCTCAACGGTGACGGTCAGCCCCAGCCCGTGGGCGAGCGAGACGATGCCCTCGACGATCTTCAGGTCGACCGGGTCGGCGGGCTGCCGGCGCATACCGCGGGTGAAGGCGCGGTCGAGCTTGAGCACGCTGACCGGGAGCCAGCGCAGCGAGGAGAGGTTGGAGTAGCCGGTGCCGAAGTCGTCCAGCGCTATCGACACCCCGAGGTCGGCGATCCGGCGCAGCGGCTTGAGCTGCTCCTCGTCGGCGCCGATCAGGGCGCTCTCGGTGACTTCGAGGCAGAGCGACTCGGGTGCCAGTCCGGTCTCGTCCAGCACCCGGGCGACCTCGACCACCAGGCCGGGGTGGTGCAGCTGGATCGGCGAGAGGTTGACGTTGACCCGGGGGGCGCGTCCGCCGTCCATCGCGCGCTGCCAGTCGCGGGCCTGCCGGGCGGCCTGCTCCAGCACCCAGCGGCCCAGCGGCACGATCTGGCCGGTGTGCTCGGCCAGCGGGATGAACTGGTCGGGGCCGAGCACCCCGTGGACCGGGTGGCACCAGCGGACCAGGGCCTCGGCGCCGTGCACGGAGCCGTCCTCCAGCCCGATCAGCGGCTGGTACTCGATGAAGAACTCGCCGCGTTCCAGAGCGCCGGGCAGCCGGTTGGTCAGGCCGTGCCGGGTGATGGCGCGGGCGTCCGCGTCGGGGTCGGCGACCTCGTAGCGGTTGCCGCCCAGTTCCTTGGCCCTGTACATCGTGATGTCCGCGCTGCGCAGCACATCGGCCGCTTCCCGGCCGCCCACCGGGCCGTGCACGATGCCGATACTGCCGTGCACCGGCAGTTCCCGGCCGTCGAGCAGGACCGGGGCGGCCAGCGCGTCCAGGATGCGGCCGGCCAGATCGGTGACCGCGCGCAGGTTCGGCGGGTCGGCGTACAGGGCGACGAACTCGTCGCCGCCGATCCGCGCGACCAGCTGGTCGGGCGAGGTGACGCAGGCGCTGAGCCGTTCGGCGACGGCGACCAGCAGCCGGTCGCCGACCTCGTGGCCGAGGCTGTCGTTGACGGCCTTGAAGCCGTCCAGGTCGAGGTAGCAGACGCCGATCCGGCTGGTGTCGCCGTCCTCGGTGAGCGCCTGGTCGAGCCGCTCGAAGAACAGCACCCGGTTGGGCAGGCCGGTGAGCGCGTCATGGGTGGCCTCGTGGCGCAGCCGGTCCAGCAGGCCCCGGCGTTCGGTGATGTCCTCGAACAGGGCGAGCTGGTACTGCGGCCGGCCGGAGACGTCGCGGAGCAGGGCCCCCTGGACGTTGGCCCACAGCACACTGCCGTCGGCGCGGGGGTAGGCCTTCTCGATCCGGTAGCTCTCGCGTTCGCCGCGTACGAGTTCGGCGTTGACGCCGCGGATGCCCGGGTCGTTGTCCGGGTGCACCCATTCGCTGACGTTGCGCCGCATGGCGTGGGAGTGGCCACCGAACATCCGGGCCAGCGCGTCGTTGACCTCCAGCACCCGGCCGTCGAGGTCGGCGATGCCGATGCCGACGGCGGCGCCCTCGAAGACCGCGCGGAAGCGGGCCTCACTGGCGGCCAGCGCGCTCTCGGCGTCGGCCTGGGCGGCCAGCGCGGCGCGGGACAGCGATTCCTGCTCGTGCAGGGTGCGTTCGCGCAGCGCCTGGGAGAAGCCGACGGCCACCGCGTGCTGGAGGCGGGCGCAGCGGGCCCGGCTCTCGTCGGCGGGCAGGCCTGGCTCGGGCGGGCAGTAGAGCACCAGATAGGCGTCGATGACGCCGAGGATGCTGGGCAGCGCCTCGGGGTCGGTGCAGTGCGCGGCCACCAGGGCGCTGCCGACCTGGGCGGCGGGCCTCGGGTCGAAGCGCGGGGCCCGCAGGGTGTCGCGCAGCAGCCGGGCGGCCGGCACCAGGTGGTCCTCGAACTCGGCGCGGGTCATCGAGGTCGCGGTGACCGGGTAGATCGCCCGGCTCCAGATCGCGGCGAACCTGCGGAGGCTGTCGTCCGGGGTCACCTGGTGTCCGGTGTCCCGCTCGCCCAGGGCCCGCCGCGCGGTCACGCCTTCAGCCCCACACCGGCCAGGCCGTTGAGTACGGCGGGTTCGTCGTCGTCGCCCACCGGCGCGTCGGGCCGCCAGTAGGGCAGCGGGACGATGCCGGGTTCGACGATCTCGAAGCCGTTGAAGAAAGGTTCCAGCTCGGCCGCGCTGCGCATGATCAGCGGAGTGGCGGTGCGGTTGTACGCCTCCTGCACGCCGCGCTGGCTGGCGGGGACGGGGACGTTCTCCAGGGTGGCGTGGGTGATGACCATGACGCTGCCGGGCGCCAGCGCGTCCCGCAGGGTGGCGATGACCTCGGCCGGGCGGTGCTCGTCGGACAGGAAGTGCACGACGGCGACCAGCATCAGCGCGATCGGCCGGTCGAAGTCCAGCATCCGCCGGGTCTCTTCGTTGTCCAGGACGGACCGCGGGTCGCGCAGGTCCGCCGAGGCGATGGTGGCGCCCTCGTTGCCCTCCAGCACGGCACGGCTGTGGGCGACGGCCACCGGGTCGTTGTCGACGTAGACCACGCGGGCGTCGGGGTTGGCGGCGTGCGCCACCTCGTGCACATTGCCGAAGGTGGGGATGCCCGAGCCGATGTCCAGGAACTGGGTGATGCCGCGCTCGGTGGCGAAGCGCACCGCGCGGCGCATCACGGCCCGGTTCGCCTGGCCGATTTTAGGGATGCCGGGAAGGGCCTGGAGCGCGATCCTGGCAGCGGCGCGGTCGACTTCGAAGTTGTGCGAGCCGCCGAGGAAGTAGTCGTAGATCCGCGAGACGCTGGGCACGGTGAGATCGATACCCTGCGGGGCCCAGGACGGTCGGTCGGTCACGGTCGGTCTCTCCAGGTAGAGGGCTCAACGGGCGCGTCAGCTACGGAGGTTCGCCGGGTACGGGGAGCACCGGGCGTCGGATGCATGATGCATGATGCTGCGCACGAGGCTACTGATCACCTGTTCGGAGCGAAACACGAAACCGGAGATCCGGCGTCCGTTTTCAGCCAACAACAACCGGCATGGGTATATGCGAAAACGCGCAATGCGGGGACGCGCAGATGCGACGGCGGGCCCGCGGCAGCTGTCGCCGCGGGCCCGCCGTCGATTTCAGGACAGCCTCCACCGGCCGTCCTGACCAGGTGTCAGCAGGCGCCCTCGTCCACCCACACACCCCACTGGCCCGTGGTGCCGGGCTCCTCGTTGGTGGTCCACCACTGGGCCTTCCACTTGTGGCCGTTGTGGGCGACCTCGTTGCCCCCGACGTAGACCGCGGTCGAGGTCCACTGGGTGAGGGCGGCGCAGCCGCCGCCGGGGGGCTGGGTCGGTGAGGTGGGCGGGGTCGTCGGCCCGGTGGGCGGGGTCGCGCCGGCGAACCGCACCGAGTACTTGGCGAAGTCCCAGGCGCCCTGGGTCACGCTGCTGCACACACCGGAAGTGGTGCCGTTGTCGGGCGGGTTGCACTGGCGGTCGCGGTTGAGCGACCAGAAGGTGAAGCGGCCCATGCCGTGGCTGGTCGCGTAGTCCAGCACGGTCTGGAAGTCGGCCTGGTAGAAGTACTCGCCGGAGTCGCTGCGGCCGTTCATGCCGGAGAAGCCCTCGTGGGCGTAGGCGGTCGCGGTGTCCCAGCCGAAGGTGGTCTTGAGCAGGCCGTTGAACGCGGTGAGCGCGCTCGTCTGGGAGGCCGCGCCGTTGAAGCCGCCGTCGAAGGGCATGATGGAGAAGTTGTTGGGCGTGAAGCCCTGCGCCTTGGCCTCGTTGAGCATCTGCTGGCCGAACCAGCCGGTGCCGGCCGCGGTGCCCGCGGTGGTCACCGAGATGTAGATGCCCGGGTTGTTCTGCTGCAGGATCTTGGCCGCGCCGATCTCGTGCGCGACCGCCGCGGTGTTCTCGTACTCCGGCTCCTCCAGGTCGAAGTCGATCGCCTTGAGCTGGTATTTGTTGACGACCTGCTGGTAGGCGGCGGCCGTGGACGCCGAGTCGGAGCAGGCCTGGCCGAGCTTGGTGCCGCCGTAGCCGCCGATGGAGACGGACACGTCGCCGCCCTTGGCTCGGATCGCCGAGATCACGCCGCCCACCGCGGTGTCGGAGGACACGGCGCTGGTGCCGCCCCAGGTGGGGCTGCAGCCACCGCCGTTGGGCGCGAGTATGAAGGCGAGCTGGAAGGCCTTCAGCCCGGTGGCGTCCATGATCTGGCCCGCGTCCGGCGGGTTGTTGTCCAGCGGCATCAAGTAGGGCGCGGCGGCGTACCAGTTGCTGCTCAGCGCGTTCGTCGCCGCGGTGGCGCCGCTGGCCTGCCCGGCGCCCAGCGCCGTGGCGGCGCCGAGTCCCGCGATGGCGAGCACAGCGGCTGCGGCACCCGAAACGAGAGCTTTGAGTCGTCTCACGTCGGACCTCTCTGTGGGGGGTATGGCAGCAGAATCCTGCGCTGCCGGTCACCCGTCAATGAGTTGGTCCAGACCTTTAGAGCAATCCACAAATTGGTCTCTACCACTTGTACCGAAAAACGGGCCGCCCCTCCGCCGCGGGAGGGGCGGCCCGTCCGACGCTCCGGCGGACCGGGAGAAGGGTCAGACGACGCCCACCGAGGCGAGGGCCCGCCGCTGGCCGGGCGACGGCTCGGCCGGGAAGTAGAGGTAGCAGACGCCGCCGGTGCCGCCGCTGATCCCGCCCGAGGCGTTGATCCGCTTGGTACGGAGCCAGATGGTCTCGAACTGGGCCCGCTTGTAGACATGGCGCACCACGTCGTCGCTCGCGCTCGCCGGGTCGTTGGCCACCACATCGCCCTCGGGCGTGAAGCCGACGACGCACATCAGATGGCCGGAGGTGCCGTAGCCCGCTCCGTCGAGTTCCCCGGCGAGGAAGGACTGGGACGTTATCACGGGGATGCCGGCCCTGATCAGCCGCTCGACGTCGTTCAGCGAGCGCAGCCGGGTGATGACGCCCTGCAGGTCGCGGTAGGTGGCGGCGTAGGCCGCGTTGAAGGGCCAGTTGCCGCAGCCCTCGTACTGGTAGTCGTAGGTGTAGCGGGCGCCGTGGTCCACCTGCGGATCGGCGTAGGAGGGGTCCACCCAGGCGGTCTGGGCGGCGGTGGGCCCGCGGCCCCAGTACTCGACGGCCATGGTCGAGGAGGTGGGGCTGCACCAGGCCTCGCCGCCGTTGTCGTACTGCGGGTACTGGCCCTTGTGGATGTCCTGCGAGTAGCGCGGCACCGGCAGTTCGTGGCCGGCGCCGGCGCCCGGCACCGAGGCGGGCACGGTGTAGCGGTCGGGGATGGTCGAGGCCATCGCGCCCAGCCGCCACACGGTCGGCGTCAGCCGGCTGCCGGGCTTGCGGAACAGGGTCAGCCGCAGCCGGTACGAGGCCAGCAGCCGGCCCGCGCTCGCGTCGTCGATGGAGAAGGTGTCGGTCCAGATGCTGCTCGTGCCGTCGCTCTGGCCGTCGACCGAGGTGCGCCGGATGTCGTCCGGGCCGTCGCCGGCGGTCCAGCGGCCCATGACGTAGGCCGGAGTGGCGGCGCCGTCGGTGTAGGTGCCGAGCAGTTCCACCTGGATCCAGGTGCCGGCCGGGGTGTCGGCGTTCCAGGAGGAGATCAGCTCGGTGGCCGGGTGCGGCACCCGGCGGACCGGGGAGGTCCAGGACGCCGACTCCCAGGTGGCGGTGGCGCCGGTGTGCGGGTCGGTGTAGTCGAAGGTGCCGGTCGCCCGGGCGATCCGCACGCCGGGCCGCCGGCCGGGCACCGGGAGGGTGCCCCGGTGCGCGCCGAACAGCCAGTCGGGGTACGACGTCCAGCCGTGGTAGTCGACGGGCGCGTCGTCCGGCGCCGGTCCGGCGCCGCCGCGGTGCGGCGCGGCCCCGGAGGCACCGGCCGGCGCCGGGGCGGCGCTCGCGGCGGACACGGTCGCGGCGGAGGCGGCCACCGCGAGCGCGGCGGTCAGTACGGCACGCCGGGGCGCGTTGTCGGTCATGGCGTGAGTCCCCTCGTTTCCCTCGGCATGAGTGGGAAGCGCCGCCTGTGCCTGGTGGGGCGGAACGGCGGGTGACGACCACTATCGCGGCTCAGCCGCCGTTTCCACCAGCGTTTGCCGCCGCGCGCCGCGTACCAATATCGGTCTGGACCACTGGCGGTCAGCCGGGCAGAACCACCAGGTCACGTCCGGTCAGATTGAGCCGCTCGCCGCCGTCCGGGGTGCACACCGCGATGTCCTCGATCCGCGCGCCGAAGCTGCCGGGCAGATAGATCCCCGGCTCCACCGAGAAGGCCATCCCGGGCTCCAGCGGACGTCCGCTGCCCGCCACGATGTACGGCTCCTCGTGCGTCTCCAGGCCGATGCCGTGGCCGGTGCGGTGGATGAAGTGCTCGCCGTAGCCCGCTTCCGTGATCAGGTCGCGGCCGACCGCGTCGAGTTCCTCGGCGGTGATCCCGGGGCGGATCGCCTCGGTCTGCGCGGTCTGGGCGCGCAGCAGCACCTCGTAGAGCTCGCGGAAGGCGGCGGGCGGCTCGCCGACCGCGTAGGTGCGGGTGGAGTCGGAGCAGTAGCCCTCCGGGAGGGTGCCGCCGATGTCGACCACCACCGGGTCGCCGCTCTCGATCACCCGGTCGGAGACCTCGTGGTGCGGGCTGGCGCCGTTCGGCCCCGAGCCGACGATCACGAAGTCCACCGTGGCGTGCCCGGCGTCGATGATGGCGGCGGCGATGTCCCTGGCCACCTCGCGCTCGGTGCGGCCGGGCCTGAGCCACTCGCCGATCCTGCCGTGCACCTCGTCGATCGCGGCGCCGGCCCTGCGCAGCGCCGCCACCTCCGCGGCGCTCTTGCGCATCCGCAGCGAGGACAGCAGGTCGCCGGCCAGCGTGGCCTGCGCGCCGGGCAGCGCCGCTTCCAGCGACAGCAGCTTCTCGGCCCACATGTGGTTGTCCACGGCGAACAGCCGGGTGTTCACCGGCAGCCGGCGGGCGATCAGCTCGTAGGCGTTGTCGGTCTCGGCGTAACCGGTGATCTCGATACCGAGCCCGCTGACCGGGGACGCCTGGGCCGCCGCCTTCTCCAGCGCGGGCACCACCAGGAAGGGCTCGTCTGCGGCCGGGACCACCAGGCAGGTCAGCCGCTCCATCGGATGGGCCTGGTAGCCGGTCAGATAGCGCAGATCGGCGCCGGGTGAGATGAGCAGCGCGTCGAGCCCGGCGTCCGCGGTGGCGCGGCGGGCGATTTCGAGACGATCGAAGACGTACAGGTCGGCCGCACCGGGCAGGGAGTCGCTCACCCGGACCACGGTAGACGCAAAGCCGATCACCCGCACCCAGCCGCGGCGCATCGGCGCAGGTCCGTGCCATGACGCGACGCCGCCCGGCCGGCACCGGGCCGGAAGGTCCCGGGAGGCTCGCGGGGGCGCGGACACGGGCGGAGCCGTACGCTCGGCGTTCATGGGAGACGACCTCACTCCGGACCGGCTGGCCGCTCTGCTGCCCCTGCTGGAGCCGTCCTGCGGGCCGGTGCGGCTGATCGCGGTGGACGGGCACGCCGGATCGGGGAAGACGACGTTCGCGAAGCGGCTGGCGGCGGAACTGGCGGGCGCCCCGGTGGTCCATACGGACGATCTGGCCACCCACGAGGAGCCGTTCGCCTGGACCGGGCGGCTGACCGAGCAGGTGCTGTCCCCGCTCGCGCGGGGCCGGACCGCCCGCCATCAGGTCTACGACTGGGTGGCGCGCCGCTTCGACGGCGAGCGGGAGGTGCCGGCCGCGCCGGTGGTGCTGCTGGAGGGCGTGGGCACCGGCCGGCTGGCACTGCGCCCGTATCTGGCGCTGCTGCTGTGGCTGGAGGTCGACGCCGGGACCTCCCGGCAGCGCGGCCTGCTGCGGGACGGGCCGGAACTGGCCCACTTCTGGACCGGCTGGAACCGCCAGGAGGACGCCCACTTCGCCGCCGACCCGTCCCGGCCGTTCGCGGATCTGCTGATCCACCAGACGGTGGACGGCTACCGGGCGGTGACAGGAGGGGCGCGGCGGACACCGGCGGCCCTGCGGGGTCACGACGGGTGACCGGCTGACGGCGGCCTGCTGCGGGGGGCCACGGGTCCGCGCAAGCTGCCGCGACATTGCTTGACCACCCGGGTATCCAGCAATTACGTTTTCAACAAGCGGCCGGAAACAGCTGCTCAGCAGACGCGAAGCCCCCGGTTGTTCCCCCGTGACCGGGGGCTTCGCCCTGTCCCGGTGACCGGAATGCCGCTCTTGTCGGCCCGGCGGACTCACGCACCGTCACCGCCTCGGCACCCTCATGTCGCGACGCCCGCCGCGGTCCGGCTTCCCACGGCACCCTACGGCGGCGCGAGTATCGCGGGTACGATGCCGAAAGAGGGCGGCGCGGCAGCAATGGGGATGCTGCTGCCTGCCTCAACTCCAGCCCGCGGGCCTGGGTTTGGGATGAGGCGGAGTCGGCGCGGGGGACGGATTGGTGGGGACTTGATGGACTTCGGCACCGACCGTCCGGGCTCCCCGGCCGATCTGGCCTGGCTGCGCGGAGTCGACGCGTACACCATGGGGGCCTACGTCCAGGCCGAGGAGGAGTTCAGGTCCGCGGTGCGGATGGACCCCGGCATGGCGGACGCCTGGCTGGGCCTGCACGCGCTGCGCGCCGACACCTCGACCGCGCTGCTCCAGATGTACCGGCACCGGGACCGCTTCGGCGAACAGCGCGCCGCCCACCGTCGCACCCTCAACTCCTGGTACTGGCTGGGCTGGTGGGTGCAGCCGGTGCTGGAGACCAGCCGCGATCTGCTGCTGGCGCACGCCTCGCACTGGCTGGACGGCCGCCATGTCGCCGAGCTGGACCGGGCGTTGGCCGACTGTCCGCCGATCGACACCGACCCGCAGGTGCGCTTCCTGCACGGCTGCCGGGCCTATCTGGTCAAGGACTGGGAGCACTTGGTCCGGCACACCGAGCCGCTGCTCGGCGATCCGGTGCTCGGCATCGAGGCCGGGCTGTTCGGCGGCATGGCCCGGGTCCGGCTGGAGATGTGCGGGCAGGCCGAGCCGCTGCTGGCCGCCGCCCTGATGCGCTGCCGCAGCGAGCAGCCCCAGCGCAAGGAGCTGCGCTACTGGCTGGCCCGGGCCTATGAGGGCACCGGCCGTACCGCCGCCGCGGTGCCGCTCTACCGGGCGGTGCACCGGGTCGACCCGGCCTTCATGGACACCGCCGCCCGGCTGGCCGCGATCCACGAGTCGGACGACGGCCTGGACGAGGGCGTGGGTCTGGCCGCGGTGTCGCTGGCCGGCGCGGGCACCGGCCAGGCGATACCCGAGGGCGCCGACCTGGAGCCGTCCCTGCTGGCGGACCCGGCGGTCGGCGCCGGCCCCGGCCCCGACCTGGACGAGGCCCTGCTGGGCCCCGGACCGCTGGACGACGGCATACGCGACCGGGCGGCGGCCCCGCTGGCCGGCTCCCTCCCCGCGCAGCTGCCGCTGGGCGGCTCCGATCCCGTACTGCTCACCCAGGCGCTGGCCGAGCTGGACCGCATGGTCGGCCTGGAGCCGGTCAAACGGCAGGTCAAGGCGCTGTCCGCCCAGCTGCGCATGTCCCGGCTGCGTTCCGGCCAGGGCCTGCCGGTGCAGCCGCCGAAACGGCACTTCATCTTCTCCGGGCCCTCCGGCACCGGCAAGACCACGGTGGCCCGCATACTCGGCCGGGTCTTCTACGCGCTCGGGCTGCTCGGCGGCGACCATCTGGTGGAGGCCCAACGATCCGACCTGGTGGGCGAGTTCCTCGGCCAGACGGCGGTGAAGGCGAATGAGCTGATCGACTCGGCGCTCGGCGGGGTGCTGTTCGTCGACGAGGCGTACGCCTTGTCCAACTCCGGTTACAGCAAGGGCGACGCGTACGGCGACGAGGCGCTCCAGGTGCTGCTGAAGCGCGCGGAGGACAACCGGGACCGGCTGGTGGTGATCCTGGCGGGCTACCCGGAGGGCATGGACCGCCTGCTCGCCACCAACCCCGGCCTCAGCTCCCGCTTCACCACCCGGGTGGACTTCCCCAGCTACCGCCCGCTGGAACTCACCCGCATCGGCGAGGTGCTCGCCAACGA
Organism: Streptomyces polygonati; assembly: GCF_042650325.1. Lineage (NCBI taxonomy): Bacteria > Bacillati > Actinomycetota > Actinomycetes > Kitasatosporales > Streptomycetaceae > Streptomyces > Streptomyces polygonati. Next base: position 210,747 of record NZ_JBHSBB010000009.1, read on the forward strand.
CAACGGCGACCGCTGGGACGAGGAGGCGCTGGAGGAGCTGCGCGCCATCAGCGCGCATGTGGTGGACCAGGGCTGGATCGATGAGCTGGGCAACGGGCGGTTGCTGCGCACGCTGTACGAGAAGAGCTGCGCCTACCGGGACCTCCGCTTGTCGGAGTATCCGTCGAACCCGAGCCGCGACGAGCTTTCCACGCTGCGGCTGCCGGACCTCATGCAGGCCTACGGCGAGGTCCTCTCGGGGCGAAGCCCCGGGGTCCCGCCCCCGGACCCGGCGGACTAGCCGCGCCCCTCGCGTGCGGCACGGCCCCATCTGCCCCGTCGTGGCTTGTCGCGCCCACGCGGCGGCAGCCGCACAAAAAACACAGCCCCGCGCCCCTGACGGGGCACGATTCCTCCGACCCGAGGGCGGGAGCGCCCCGTAGGGGCGCGGGGAACTGCGCGAGCGACCCACCACCGGCCCGAGGCCCGGCTACCGCCGGAAGCACCCCACCCGGACGCCCCCACGTCACCCCCGGCGAAGAATCCGGCCCCGCCAGGGGCGCGGGGAACTGCGCGAGCAACCCACCACCCGCCCGGGGGTCCGGCTACTGCCGGAGCAACCCGCCCCGGACGGTCCCGAGTCGCCCCGGGCGGAGAATCGTGCCCCGAAGGGGCGCGGGGAACTGCGCGGGCGACCCACCACCGGCCGGAGGTCCGGCTACTGGCGGAGGGACCCGACCCGGACGGTGCCGGTGCCGCCCTCGGGCGGTGCCGGTGCCGGCGCTGGGACCGGGGCAGAGCGATGCGCGGGGTCGCGGACCTCGCCCACCAGCATTTCGAGGACGTCCTCCAGGGCGACCAGGCCCAGGACGCGGCCCGAGGAGTCCGCGACAGCGGCCAGGTGGGAGGCCGCCCGCCGCATCGCGGTGAGCGCGTCGTCCAGCGGGAGGTCGGCCCGCAGCCTGGTGATCGGGCGCCACAGCCGCCGCGGCACGGGCCGGTCCGCGTCCTCCACGTCGAGGACGTCCTTGACGTGCAGATAGCCGAGGTAGCCGGAATCGTCACCGACCGGTGACGCCACCGGGAAGCGCGAGTACCCGGTGCGTACCGTCAGCTCCTCCACCTCGCGGGCGGTCGCGGTGGGCGCCAGCGTGATCAGCTCGCCGGGAAGGAGCAGCACCTCGGTGACCGGGCGGGTGCCCAGCTCCAGCGCGTCCTCCAGCCGCTCCTGCTCGTCGGAGTCGAGCAGCCCGGCCTGCCGGGCGTCCTCGACCAGGACGGTCAGCTCGGCGCTGGTGAACACCGCGTCCACCTCGTCCTTCGGTTCGACCCGGAAGGCCCGCAGGATCAGCCGGGCGCAAGCCCCCAGCACCGCGATGACCGGGCGGAACACCCGGGCGAAGCCCACCAGGCCCGGGCTGAGCCACAGCGCGGTCTTCTCCGGCGCGGCCATCGCCAGATTCTTCGGCACCATCTCGCCGATCACCAGGTGCAGCGAGACCACCAGGGCCAGCGCCAGCACATAGCCCACCGGGTGGACCAGCCCCTCCGGCATCCGCGCCGCGGTGAACACCGGCTCCAGCACCCGCGCCAGGGTCGGTTCGGCGACCGCGCCGAGGGTCAGCGAGCAGACGGTGATGCCGAACTGCGCGGCGGCCATCATCTGCGGCAGGTGCTCCAGGCCGTACAGGACCGTACGGGCCCGGCGCTGATCGGCGGCGAGCGGTTCGATCTGGCTGCGGCGGACCGAGACCAGGGCGAACTCCGCGCCGACGAAGAAGCCGTTGCCGAGCACGAGCAGGACGGCCAGCAGGAGTTGGAGTGCGCTCATCGGGCCTTCTCCTCCCCCGCGCCGAGGCCGGTACGCACGATTCCCACCCGTTCCGCGCGATGGTGGCCGACCTCCTCGACCCGCAGCCGCCAGCCGGGCAGCTCGGCGGTGTCACCGACCTCCGGGATACGGGCCAGCAGGTCGGCGACGAGTCCGGCCACCGTCTCGTAGGGTCCCTCGGGCGCGTGCAGGCCGATCCGGACCAGCGTGTCGATCCGGCAGCCGCCGTCGGCGGTCCACGCGGGGTGGCCGTTCTCCGGCGGGGCCTGGGCCAGGGCCGGCAGGTCGACGGCGTCGTGCTCGTCGCGGACCTCGCCGACCAGCTCCTCGACGATGTCCTCCAGCGTCACCACACCGGCGGTGCCGCCGTACTCGTCCACCACGACCGCGATCGGCTGCTGGCTGCGCAGCATCTCCAGCAGCAGCTGGCCGGGCAGTGTCTCGGGGACCAGCAGCGGGGGGACGGCTATCCGGCCGGCCGGGGTGCGGTCGCGGAGTTCGGCCGGGACGGCGAGCGCGTCCTTGAGGTGGACCATGCCGGTGATGTCGTCCAGCCGCTCGCGGTAGACGGGGAAGCGGGACAGGCCGGTGGCCCGGGTGAGGTTGAGGACGTCCGCGGCGGTGGCGGTGTCCTCCAGCGCGCTGACCCGTACCCGCGGCGTCATCACGTTCTCGGCGGTGAGGTGGCCGAGCGAGAGGGTACGGACGAACAGGTCGGCGGTGTCCTGCTCCAGCGCCCCGGCCAGCGCCGAGTGCCGGGCCAGCGACACCAACTCGCTGGGGGTGCGGGCCGAGGCCAGCTCGTTGGCGGGCTCGACGCCGAGCATCCGCACCAGGTGGTTGGCGGTGCGGTTGAGCAGTTCGATCAGCGGCCGGAAGGCGGTGGAGAAGGCGCGCTGCGGTCCGGCGACCATCCGGGCGACGGCGAGCGGCCGGGCGACCGCCCAGTTCTTGGGGACCAGCTCGCCGATCACCATCTGGACGGCGGAGGCCACGATCATGCCGAGCACGACCGCGAAGCCGGCGGCGGCGCCGTCCGGTATCCCGAGCGCGGCGAGCGGCCCGGTCAGCAGGTCGGCCAGCGCGGGTTCGGCCAGCATGCCGACGACCAGCGAGGTGATGGTGATGCCGAGCTGGGTGCCGGACAGCTGGAAGGAGAGTTTGCCCAGTGCCGCCACCACGCTGCGGGCACGGCGGTCGCCTTCGGCCGCGGCGCGTTCGGCGGCCGGGCGTTCCACGGTCACCAGCCCGAACTCGGCGGCGACGAAGAATCCGTTGGCGAGGATGAGGACGAGGGCCGCTGCGAGCAGCAGCAGGGAGGAGCTCATGATGCCGCCGCTCCGCCCGCCGGAGTGGAAGGGGTCGGGGCGGGAGGGGCGGCGCGGGTACTACCGGACGGTTCGTCCATCGGGCTGGGGAAGTCACTCCTCGGGCTGTCGGGGCCCCGCGGGCGGTACGGCGGGAGGGGGTGCGGGGCGGGCGCGGTGGGCGCCGTCGCTCCAGGGTAGTCACTGCGGCCGGTGACGCGAAGGACGGTATACAGGCGTCGGCCGCGGGGTCGCCCCGGGTGGGTCCGGTGTGCCGCGCCGGCCCTGTCGTACGGGCGGGGGGTCAGTGCGATTCGTCCGCCGTGTCGCCCCGGGCCTCGCCCAGTTCCTGCACCAGGGTGCGCAGGCGCAGCGCGTCCCGCAGTGCCCGCTGCTTGGCGATGCCGGGCTGGATCGCCATCACGGCCAGGCTGGTGCCGTCGGCGAGGTCGAGGTGCACCCAGGCGTCGCCGTTGCGCAGATGGACGCCGAGCACCTCCGGCCAGGCCAGCCGCCGCTTGACGATGAGGTTGACGACGGTGAGCCCGGCCGGGTCGGCGACCGCCTTGGGCCGGCTGAGCAGCACCAGCACCGAGCTGAAGAACGCCCCGGTGAGGCTCACCACGACCCGCTCGCCGGTGCTCCAGGGTGCCTGGCCGTCGTGCGGCATGGCCACCGCGACGGCGGTGAGCACCGCGAAGAGCGCGGCGCCCATGGTGAGCAGCACCACCCGGGTGACGACCGGCCGGAAGGTGACCGGCAGGTCGTCGCGTACGGCGGGGCGGCCGTCGGCCGGGGTCACAGCCGGGCGGCGTGGATGCCGGTGGTGAGGATGGCCCGGGCGCCGAGGTCGTACAGCTCGTCCATGATGCGCTGGGCCTCGGCGGTGGGGACCATGGCGCGGACCGCGACCCAGCCCTCGTGATGCAGCGGCGAGACGGTGGGCGACTCCAGGCCGGGGGTCAGGGCGACGGCCCGCTCGACCTGCTCCACCCGGATGTCGTAGTCCATCATCACGTAGCGCCGGGCGACCAGCACGCCCTGGAGCCGGCGCAGGAACTGCCGCACCTTGACGTCCACCTCGCCGTCGGCGCCGACCCGGCGGACGACCACGGCCTCGGAGCGCATGATCGGCTCGCCGAAGGTCTCCAGACCGGCGTTGCGCATCGAGGTGCCGGTCTCGACCACGTCGGCGATGACCTGGGCGACGCCGAGCTGGATCGCGGTCTCCACCGCGCCGTCGAGGTGGACCACCGCGGCGTCCACCCCGTGGTCGGCGAGGTACTTCTCGACCACGCCCTCGTAGGAGGTGGCCACCGTCATCCCGCCCAGGTCCTGCACGCCGGTGGCGGTGCCGGGCTTGGCGGCGAAGCGGAAGGTGGAGCGGGCGAAGCCGAGTTCGAGGATCTCCTCGGCGTTGGCCCCGGAGTCCAGCAGCAGGTCGCGGCCGGTGATGCCGATGTCCAGGCGGCCGTTGCTGACGTAGATGGCGATGTCGCGCGGCCGCAGGTAGAAGAACTCGACGCCGTTGTCGGCGTCGACCATGACGAGTTCCTTGGACTCCTTGCGCTGGCGGTATCCGGCCTCATGCAGCATTTCCGCCGCCGGTACCGACAGTGAGCCCTTGTTGGGGACGGCGATGCGCAGCATGAGGACGGATTCCTTGTCTCGGGGGCTGGGATGCTCGGGTGCTCTGGGACTCAGGGGCGCTTGGGCTCAGGGGGCGCGGACGACTCGGGACGGCGGCCGGGTGTACCCGATCTTCTCTACAGATGGGCGTACACGTCGTCCAGCGAGATTCCCCGGGCGACCATCATCACCTGAACGTGGTACAGCAGTTGGGAGATCTCCTCGGCGGTGGCGGCCGGGCCTTCGTACTCGGCCGCCATCCACACCTCGGCGGCCTCCTCGACCACCTTCTTGCCGATCGCGTGCACGCCCTTGCCGACGAGTTCCGCGGTGCGGGACGTGCTGGGGTCGCCGGTGGCGGCCTTGTGCTGGAGCTCGGTGAAGAGCTCCTCGAATGTCTTGTTGGCCATGGTGGTCCTAGGGTACGGGGAACGGCCGGCCGGTCAGCGCCAGGGTTCGGCGACCGAGCGCAGGATGGCGGCGGTGGCGACGGCCGCGGTGACCGCTTCGTGCCCCTTGTCCTCGTTCGAGCCGGGCAGTCCGGCCCGGTCCAGTGCCTGCTCCTCGGTGTCGCAGGTCAGCACCCCGAAGCCGACCGGGACTCCGGTGTCCACACTGACCTGGGTGAGGCCGGCGGTGACGCCCTGCGAGACGTACTCGAAGTGCGGGGTGCCGCCGCGGATGATCACCCCCAGCGCCACGATCGCGTCGTAGCCGCGTCCGGCCAGCACCTTGGCCACGACGGGGAGTTCGAAGCTGCCCGGCACCCGCAGCAGGGTCGGCTCGTCGATGCCGAGCTCGTGCAGGGCGCGGACCGCCCCGTCGACGAGGCCGTCCATCACCTGGGTGTGCCACTGCGCCGCGATCACCGCGACCCGCAGGTCCTCGCAGTTCTTCACGGTCAGCTCGGGGGCGCCCTTACCGCTCACTTCTCTCCTCGGTGCTCAGCTGTCGGTGGCGTTCCCGCGGTCGGCGGGGCCGCCGGGTCGAGCCACGGCAGATCGTGGCCCATCCGGTCGCGCTTGGTGCGCAGATACCGCAGATTGTGCTCCCCGGGCGCGACCGGCATCGGCTCGCGCCCCCTGACGTCCAGGCCATGGCTGACCAGGGCGCCGGTCTTGGCGGGGTTGTTGGTCATCAGCCGCAGCGAACGCACCCCGAGGTCGGCCAGCACACTGGCGGCGACCCCGTAGTCGCGGGCGTCGGCGGGCAGGCCGAGTTCCAGATTGGCGTCCAGGGTGTCGCGGCCGCGCTCCTGGAGTTCGTACGCGCGCAGCTTCGACATCAGGCCGATGCCGCGCCCTTCGTGGCCGCGCAGATACAGCACCACACCGCGTCCGGCCTCGGCGACCTTGCGCAGCGCGGCCTGCAGTTGCGGGCCGCAGTCGCAGCGCTGGGAGCCGAAGACGTCGCCGGTCAGGCACTCGGAGTGCACCCGGACCAGCACGTCGTGGCCGTCGCCGAGATCGCCCGCCACCAGCGCGATGTGCTCCACGCCGTCGGTGGCGCTGCGGTAGCCGTAGGCGCGGAAGTCGCCGTAGGTGGTGGGCAGCCGGGTGCTGGCCTCACGGCGGACGGCCGGCTTCAGCGAACGGCGGTAGGCGATGAGGTCCTCGATGGAGATGATCGCCAGGCCGTGCTTGCGGGCGAAGGGGACGAGTTCCGGCAGCCGGGCCATGGTGCCGTCCTCGCGGGCGATCTCCACGATGGCCGCGGCCGGCCGCAGCCCGGCCAGCCGGGCCAGGTCCACACCGGCCTCGGTGTGGCCGGCCCTGGTCAGCACCCCGCCGGGCCGGGCGCGCAGCGGGAAGACATGGCCGGGGCGTACGAAGTCGGCCGCGGCGGCGGACGGCTCGGCCAGCAGCCGGATGGTGGCGGCCCGGTCGGCGGCGGAGATCCCGGTGGTCACGCCGTGCGCGCCGGTCGCGTCCACCGAGACGGTGAAGGCGGTGCCCATCGACTCGGTGTTGGCGGCGACCATCTGCGGCAGGTCCAGCCGGTCCAGCTCGGTGCCCTCCATGGGCACGCAGATCAGCCCGCGGCACTCGCTCATCATGAAGGCGACGATCTGCGGGGTGATCTTCTCGGCGGCGACGATCAGATCGCCCTCGTTCTCCCGGTCCTCGTCGTCGACGACCACGATCGGCCGGCCCGCGGCGATCTCGGCGAGGGCGCGTTCGACCGTGTCGAGGACCAGGGCGCCGTCGTCGTACCAGTCGTCCCGCATGTCCGGCCGGAGATCCGGCCGCGGTTCCTGCGGTGAATCCTGCTGGTGCTGCGGCGCGGTCACGGTGTTCATGCCGTCGCTCCTTCCGAGACGATGGAGGTGCTCGGGGACTCGGTCCGGTCCGGGACCGCGGGGGTTCGCCGCCGGGTCTGCTGCCACCAGGAGTACATTCCGGCGATCACCAGGACGAAGTAGACGATGTAGACCAGGCCGGAGAACGGCAGGCCGCTGTGGAAGTTCAGCGGCACCCCGACCAGGTCGACGGCCAGCCAGGCGAACCAGAACTCGACCCAGCCGCGCGCCTGGGCGACCATCGCGGCGAGCGTGCCGGTGAAGATGTAGGCGTCCGGCCAGGGGTTCCAGGACAGCGAGGGGAAGGCCAGGAAGAGCGAGGCGACCGCGACGGTGCCCAGCCCGGTGGCGGCGACCAGCACCGCCCGCTCCGGCCAGGTCGCGAAGCGGACGGCGAGCCGCCCGTCGCCGGCCGCGCCGTGCCGCCAGCGGTACCAACCCCAGCCCGCGACGGTGATCACCACGAACTGCTTGCCGACACCGCCGCCGAGGTGCGCGCCCCAGAAGGCGGCCACCAGCACCGCGCCGGACAGCAGCTGGACCGGCCAGGTCAGCAGGGCGCGGCGCCAGCCCAGCGCCAGGGCGGCCAGGCCGAGCAGGTTGCCGATCATGTCGGACCACATGACGTGCTGGTGGAAGGCGGTGAACGCCTCGCTGTTCAGCCCGTGCACCACGTTCATACGACGCCCCCCGGCTCCGGTGTCCCCGCGGGAGCGGCGCCGGGCATCATCTTCTCCACATACTTGGCGATGACGTCCACTTCGAGGTTGACCGGGTCGCCCGGCTGCTTGATGCCGAGGGTGGTCAGCGCGAGGGTGGTCGGGATCAGGCTGACGGTGAAGCGGTCCGGGGCCGCGTCCACCACGGTGAGACTGATGCCGTCCACCGTGATGGAGCCCTTCTCCACCACGTAGCGGGCGAGTTCGGCGGGCAGCGCGATGGTGACGATCTCCCAGTGCTCGGCCGGGGCGCGGTCCAGTACGGTGCCGGTGCCGTCCACATGGCCCTGCACGATGTGGCCGCCGAGCCGCCCGCCGAGCGCCATCGGACGCTCCAGGTTGACCCGGGAGCCGGGGGACAGCGCGCCGAGGCTGGAGCGCTTCAGCGTCTCGGCCATCACATCGGCGGTGAAGGCGCCGTCCCCGAACTCGACCACGGTCAGGCAGACGCCGTTGACGGCGATGGAGTCGCCGTGCTTGGCGCCCTCGGTCACCACGGGGCCGCGGACGGTGAAGCGGGAGGCGTCGCCGAGGTCCTCGACGGCGGTGATCTCACCCAGTTCTTCGACGATTCCGGTGAACACTTCAGCTCTCCTGGGGGACGGCGGGGGCGGCGGGGACCGCGGAGGCGGCCGGACCGGTGGGAACGGCGGGGACCGCGGGGACGGCGGAAACACGCAGGTCGGGCCCGAGGCGTACGACATCGATCACGTCGAGCCGCAACGCCTGCGCGATGGTGCTGATTCCTGCGTCGGCCAGCGCGGCCGGGCCGGCGCCGAGCAGGGCGGGCGCGAGGTAGCCGGTCACGGTGTCGACCGCGCCGGCCGCGACGAACGCCCCGGCGAGCGTCGGCCCGCCCTCCAGCAGCACCGAGCGCACCCCGCGGCCGTGCAGTTCGGCGAGCAGGGCGGTGATGTCGATGCCGCCGGGGCCGGTCGGCGCGGCATGCGGGCCGGGCGGCTCGGCGTAGGGCAGCCGGGCGATGTCGACGCCGGGCAGGTGGGCGGTGTCGGCGTCCTCGCCGACGACGACCAGGGTGGGGGCGGCGTCGTCCAGTACGCGGGCGGCCAGGGCGATACGGGCCCGGGTGTCCACCACGACCCGCAGCGGCTGGGTGGCGCCGTCGACACCGCGCACCGCCAGCTGGGGGTCGTCGGCGAGCAGGGTGCCGGAGCCGACCACCACCGCGTCGGCCTCGGCGCGCAGCCGGTGCACGTCCTGGCGGGACTGCGGGGAGCTGATCCAGCGGCTGGAGCCGTCGGCGGCGGCGATCCGGCCGTCGAGGGTGGCGGCGTACTTCCAGCGCACATAGGGGCGGCCGAGCCGGACCGAGGTGAGCCAGGCGATGTTGACCGCCTCGGCCTCCTCGGCGAGCAGCCCGCTGTCCACGTCCACCCCGGCCTCCCGCAGCGTCCGCCCGCCGCCGGCCGCGGCCGGGCTGGGGTCGGCGACCGCGTAGACGACCCGCGCGACGCCGGCCTCGATCAGCGCCCGGGCGCAGGGGCCGGTCCGGCCGGTGTGGTTGCAGGGTTCCAGGGTGACCAGGGCGGTGCCGTCCCTGGCCCGCTCCCCGGCGGCGAGCAGCGCGTGCACCTCGGCGTGCGGACCGCCCGCCCGCCGGTGCCAGCCCTCGCCCGCCACGGCGCCGGACGCGTCCAGGATCACGCAGCCCACCACGGGATTGGGGGCGGTGTCGCCGAGCGCGCGAGCGGACAGCGCGACGGCGCGACGCATCGCGTCGGTCTCCATGGCGGTGGCCACCGGGTCCTCCTGCCTCTTCGGGCACGGACTCCGGGGCGTTGTGGGACTTCGAGCGGAACGCCGCTCCCCGCACACCGGAACACTCGCGGACCCACGCTTCCCGCGTGGCCCGCCGTGCGGCGGCGTACCGTGAACAACGCCCGCCGCGCACTGCCTCCCATCCGGACTTTAACCGTCGGTCCAGGAGTTTCACCTGGTCAACCGGCCGCTGGCAGCGGTCGGGTCGCGGACTGTAACCGCCGGTTCGGAATTTCACCGACCCCGGAGTGCGCAAACGTCACTGATACGCGACCCATGGTGCCACGCCCGCCACCCCCGGGCCCAGCCGATTCCTGTGCGGTCCCTCACACGGCGGCGGAGTTTGACGGCGCGTCCGGGCGCGGGCGGGGGCTCAGGCCCCCGGGGCGAACAGCACGTCCTGCGCCGCGTCCACCGCCGTGATGACCGCGCCGCGCAGGATCGGGCCGCCCTCGACGCCGGTGACCTCGACCAGGGTCCGCAGCGGCGAGAGCCGGGCGAGCCGCTCCTCGACCAGCGCCGCGAGCCCCGGCCCGCCCGCCTGGCCGACCTCGCCGGCCAGCACCACCCGCCCGGGGTCGAGCACCGCGCAGATCGCCGCCGTCCCGACCGCGATCCGGGCGGCCAGCTCGGCCAGGAACGCCTGTCCGGCGGACCCGGCCGCCACCGCCGCCCGCACCGCTGCCCCGGCCGCCGCCGCGTCGGACGCCGGTCCGGCGGGCAGCCCGTGCGACCGGGCCAGCGCGCACACCGCCCGGCTGCCGACCAGTCCGTGGTAGCCGTTGTCGCAGTCGGTGGCCGTCGGCAGCTCGCCCGATCCGGAGATCGGCAGGAATCCGACCTCGCCGGCGCCGCCGGAGATACCGCGCCGCAGCCGCCCGTCCAGGACGACGCCGGCCCCGACGCCGCCGCCGATCCAGAGCAGGACGAAGGTGTCGGCGTCCCCGGCCGGCCGGCTGCGCTGCTCGGCGACGGTCGCCAGATTGACCTCGTTCTCCAGCAGCACCGGCACTCCGAGGCGTTCGCGCACCTCGTCCACCAGGTCGCCGTGCCAGGCCGGCAGCGCCCCCGAGGAGCTGAGCCGCCCGGTCACCGGATCCACCAGCCCGGGCGCGCCGAAGACGACGGTGTGCAGCCCGGCGGCGGCGCCCGCGGCGCGGGCGGTGTCCTCCAGCAGGGCGATCCCGTCCGCGACGATGCGCTCGGGCCGGGCGCCGGCCTCCACCGGCAGGGCCGCGTGGGCGACGGTGCGCCCGAGCAGGTCGGCGATCTCGACCGCGATGCTCTCGATCCGGACGTCGAGCCCGGCGACGTACGCCCGGTGGGCGACGATCCCGTAGACCCGCGCGTTGGGGCCGCGCCGGGCCTCCCCCGTCTCGCCGACCACCTCGATCAATCCGGATTCCTGGAGGCGTTCCACGAGATCGGCGACGCTGGGCCGGGACATGCCGGTCAGTTCTTTCAACTGGCCCGCGGTGAGCGGCCCTTCCTGCTGGAGCAGCCGCAGGGCGAGCCGGTCGTTGATGACGCGGGCGGTGCGGGGCGACGCGTTGCGCCCGGGGAGCGCGCGGGTCACGGTCATGCGGCGATCCTTCCAGACCGGAAAACTCCTTATCCTTCAGGGAGCCTTCCTGATAGTTTACCGACCATGCAGAGCGCTGACGCCACCGGGCGCGCCCCCGCTTCGGCCCGCCGGGCCCATCTGACCATCGCCATCGCCTTCGCCGTGCATGGCGCGGCGAACGGCACCTTCGCCACCCGTATCCCCTGGATCAAGGACCATCTGCACCTGAGCGCGGGCCAGTTGGGACTGGCCCTGGTCTGCCCGGCGATCGGCTCCTCGCTGCTGATGCCACTGGCCGGCCGGCTGATGCACCGGTTCGGCTCGCGGGCCGCGCTGCGGCTGCTGCTGGGCCTGTGGTGCGTGGTCCTGCCACTGCCGGCGCTGGCCCCCGGGCTGCCCTGGCTCTGCCTGGCGCTGCTCCTCTTCGGTGCCAGCGCCGGTATGACGGACGTGGTGATGAACGCGCTGGGGGTCGCGGTCGAGGAGCGCAAGGGCAAGTCGATCATGTCGGGCCTGCACGGCATGTGGAGCCTGGGCACCCTGGTCGGCGCCGGCATCGGCGTGCCGGCGACCCACCTGGACATCGACGCCCGGGTCCATCTGGGCGCGATGTCCGCGCTGCTGCTGGTGATCGCCCTGCTGGTGTGCGCCTCGGCGCCGGACGTCCGGCCGGGCGCCGACGACAAGGCCCCGCCGCGGTTCGCGCTGCCGCCGCGCGCGGCCCTGGTGATCGGCGCCATCGGCTTCTGCGGCACCTTCGCCGAGGGCGGCAGCTCGGACTGGTGCGCGGTGTATCTCAAGGACGTCACCCACGCCTCGGCGGCGATCGCCGCGCTGGCCTACACCGGCTTCTCCGCAGCGATGGTGACCACCCGGCTGCTGGGCGACTTCGCGGTGCGCCGACTGGGCGCGGTGACCACGCTGCGGGTCGGCGGAGTGGTCGCGACGGTCGGCAGCGCGCTGGTGGTGGCCTCGCACTCCCCGGTGACCGCGATCGGCGGCTTCGCGCTGATCGGCGTCGGGGTGTCCACGGTGGTGCCGCTGTGCTTCGCGGCGGCCGGGCGGCGCGGTCCGGTGCCGAGCCAGGCGATCGCCGGGGTGGCCACCGTGACCTACACCTCGGGCCTGATCGCCCCGGCGGCGATCGGGGGGATCGCCGGGGCGAGTTCGCTGACCGCGTCCTTCGTCCTGGTCACGGTGCTGGCGATGGGCCTGGTGCTGGGCGCCGGCGTGGTGCGGACCCCCGCCGGGGCGGTCACCGGCTCCCCCGCGCCCTCCGTACCGTCCCCGGCGCCGGTGGACTAGCCACCGTCCGGCGGTCGGTCGGAGCGTCCCGCTCGGGACGCTCGTCCGGCGTGCCTGGGCACCGAGGGGAAGAAGGGGCCCGGCGGGCACGCACGGGGGAATCGAGCCCGCCGGACCGTGCTCATTACGGTAGCGGCCCGCCACGCTCTGTTGGGGCCGACCGCGCATAATTACATGCCGCGCGAATACGCCATGGCACAGGCGCGCGCCGTCATCACCCTTACCAAGCAGGGGAGTTGGCGAAAAAGGGCGCAAGGCCGGGCCGATATCAGCCGGTGGTCAGGTCCTGCAGACCCACCACCTGGAGCAGCCGCAGCCGATCGTACGACTCGGTGCCGGGACGGGCGCTGTGCACGATCAGCCGCTGATCGTGTCCGGCGCTCAGCAGCACCTCGCAGTCGAGGACCAGCTCGCCGACCACCGGGTGCAGGACGCGTTTGACGTCGAAGCGCCGCACCGCCACCTCGTGGTCCTCCCACAGCCGCGCGAACAGCGGGCTGACCGCGCGCAGTTCGGCGACCAGCGCGGCGGGCCGCGGATCGTCGGGCCGGGCGGCGACCACCGCCCGCAGCCCCGCCACATGGTTGCGGGCCAGCGTCCCGCGGTCCTCGGCCGGGAACAGCTCCGGCGCCCCGGGATCGGTGAACAGCCGCCGGATGATGTTGCGCGCCCGGGGCGGACGCGCCGAGATGTCGCCGAAGACGGCGGCGGCCATGGTGTTCTGCGCGATGACGTCACCGAAGTCGGTGATCACCTGCGCCGGGGTGTCGTACAGCCGGTCCAGCACCAGCAGCAGCCCCGGGCGCACATGCCCGCCGGCGCCGGTCTCCCGGGGCGGCTCCTCGCCCGACAGGTGGAACAGGTGGTCCCGCTCGTCGGCGCTCAGCCGCAGCGCCCGGGCGATCGCGGTGAGCATCTGGCGCGACGGGCGGGAACCGCGGCCCTGTTCCAGGCGCGTGTAGTAGTCCACCGACATGCCCGCCAGCTGGGCGACCTCCTCGCGGCGCAGCCCGGGGGTGCGGCGCCGGGCGCCTTCGGCCAGGCCCACGTCGCCGGGGCTCAGGCGGACGCGGCAACGGCGCAGGAAGTCGGCGAGCTCCGATCGGTTCACACCTCCCAGGATGCGTCGGCGGGGCCCGCCGCGGCCAGGGGCTATCCAGGGAGCGCCACTCCCCGGATAAGGCGGTCTCTCCCGGCCGGCGGGCCGGTCCCGCAGGCTGCTCTGGTCGGTCGCGACCCGCGGGCCAGGCACGGCGATCCCGGCGCGGCGGCATCGGCGACGAGGAACACGTCATGAGGAGCAGGGCATGAGGAGCACGGTATGAGGATTCTGGTCACCGGGGCGACCGGGCAGGTGGGCCGCAGGTTCGTCCCGCGGCTGCTGGGACGAGGGGCGGGCGGCGACAGCGTGCGGATACTGGTGCGCGACGCCGCCCGGGCCGAGCCGCTGACCCGGCTGGGCGCCGAGACGGTCGTCGGTGAGCTGCGGGAGCCGGCCGACGTGCGCGCGGCGGTCGAGGGGGCGGACACTGTGGTGAACGTGGCGGCCTCCTTCCGCGGCGTCCCCGACGAGGAGGCCTGGGAGGTCAACCGGGACGCGGCGCTCGCCCTCGGCCGGGCCGCGCGGGACGCGGGCGTCACCCGGTTCGTCCAGGTCAGCAGCTGTGTGGTGTATGGCGCGGGGCGCGGCCGGCCCGCCGTGGAGGACGACGAGCCGATCCCCGGCTCGCTGATGTGGGGTGCCTACGCCCAGTCCAAGCGCGCCGCCGAGGAGGGACTGCTGGCGCTGCACCGGGAGAGCGGCCTCGACGTGCGGATCGGCCGGCTGGCCTTCGTCTACGGCGAGGGCGACCCGCATCTGGCGGCGAGTCTGCGCTGGGCGGCGCACTGGCCGGCCCACCAGCGGCTGACGACGGTGCACCACGCGGATGTGTCGCAGGGCCTGCTCCGGCTGCTGTACGCGCCCGGGATCGCCGGCCGCGCCTACAACATCGCCGACGACGCCCCGGTCAGCGCGGTCGAACTGCACTGGCTGAACGGCGCGGAGGTCCCGGAGGGCATGGCGGACCGCCCGCTGCCGGATGCCTGGGAGGGCGTGGTCTCGACCGTCCGTATCCGCGACGAGCTCGGCTTCCGCCCGCACTTCCCCTCGGTCTGGGCGGCGCGGGACGCCGGCGCCCTGTAGCCCGTTCCCGGGGCGGTGACGGCGGGCCGGGGCCGCTCACTCCCGCGCGCTTCGTCCCTTCCAGCAGGCTTCATCCTTTCCGGCCCGCTTCATCCTTTCCGGCGATACCACGGCGCGGGCGCCGGGCGGCCGGGCCGCCGCTGGGACGCTTGGCACATGACCACGGCACGGCGCCCGGGCCCCGCGGATGTCGGGCAGGTGCTCTCCCGGATGCGGGCGCTGAACGCGGCACTCCCCCGGGGTGACGGGGTGGCCGTCTTCAACCGCGTCTATCTGTCGGTGACGGAGGAGGTGCGGCGGCGGCTGGCCGCCGGGGCGTTCAGCGACGGATATGCCGCCGGTGAGCTGGCGGCGCGCTTCGCGGGCCGCTATCTGGCCGCGGTCGAGGACGACGCGGCGGGCCGGCGCCCGCCCGCCTGCTGGCGCGCGCTGCTGCGGCTGCGCTCCCATCGCGGCATCGCGCCGGTCCAGTTCGCGCTGGCCGGGATCAACGCCCATGTGGGGCACGACCTCGCGCTGGCCGTGGTGGACACCTGCCGGGCCGCCGGTTGCGCACCGCCCACGCTGGAGGGCGACTTCGACCGGGTGGGCGAGGTGCTGACCGGGATCGAGATCCGGGTCAGGGAGGAGCTGATGCCGGGCCCGGACGTACTGGAGCATGCCGAGCCGCTGACGCATCTGATCGGCGCCTGGAGTCTGGAGCGGGCCCGGGACGCCGCCTGGGCGGCGTCCCGGCTGCTGTGGGCGCTGCGCGGCTCGCAGGACGCCTACGAGGAGTGCGTGCTGCGGCTGGACGCGGGCGTCGCCCTGGTCGGGAGGTTCCTGCTCACCCCGCTGGACGACTGACCCTCACCGCGGGCGGTCAGTCCTCGGGCAGCAGCACCGGCGCTATCTCGTGGTAGACGTCGCCCGGGCCGGGGTTGACCGGGTCGCTCGCGCCGCCGAGGTGGTGCATGACGCCCCACACCGCGTTGAGCGCGGTCTGCACCGCGCCCTCGGCCCACCCGGCGGTCCAGGAGATGTCGTCGCCGGCCAGGAAGATGCCCCGCTGGTCGGCCGGCAGCGCGTCCTGCATGAAGTGGGTGAACAGCCGCCGCTGGTAGCGGTAGTGACCGGGGAGGTTGGCCTTGAAGGCGCCCATGAAGTAGGGCTCGTTCTCCCACGAGACGGTGACCGGGTTGCCGATGACGTGCTTTCTGATGTCCACCCCCGGGTAGATCTCGCCCAGCGAGGTGAGCATCACCTCCATCCGCTCGTGCGCGCTCAGCGGCAGCCACTTCAGGCTGTCGTCGCCCCAGGTGTAGGACAGGCAGATCGCGGCCGGCCGGTCCGGGCCGTCGTCGAGCAGGTAGGTGCCGCGCGTCATCCGGTCGGTGAGCGTCATCGACATCAGGTCCCGGCCGGTCCGCGGGTCCACGTCCCGCCAGAACGGCCGGTCGACGGGGACGAACAGCTTGCTGGACTCCATGTAGTGGGTGCGCTCGACGGCCGTCCAGTGGTCGATCGGGAACAGCGACTCGTCGCAGGCGATCTTGGACAGCAGCATCCAGCTCTGCGCGGTGAAGACCGCGGCGCGGTAGCCGCGGATGTCGCCGGTGGCGTCGGTGACGGTGATCCGGTTGCCCGCCGTGCGGTGCAGCGCGGTGACCGCCGGGCGGGGCCGGCCGTCGTGCAGCGAGCGCAGCGAGGTGCCGCGGGGCCAGTGCAGCGGTTTGTCCGGGGCTCGTTCCCACAGCCGCTGCGGCAGCTGCTGGCTGCCGCCGACGATGCCGCGGTGGTCGTCGTCGGCGCCGGTGTAGACCACCCGCAGGATCTCCAGGATGGAGTTGGGGAAGTCGGTGTCCCAGCCGCCGGTGCCGAAACCGACCTGGCCGAAGATCTCGCGGTGCCGGAAGGACGCGAAGGCCGGGGAGTCGCACAGGAAGCCGTAGAAGGTCTGGTTGTCGAGCTTCTCGACCAGCGCGGACCACAGCGCGCGGATCCGGGGTACGTCCCGGGTCCGCAGGGCGCGCTGCATCGCGGAGAAGTCGGCGCCCTCCTCCAGACAGGCGTTCCAGGCGCGCATCACCTGGTGGAAGACCTCGGGCAGGTCCTCCACGGTGGTCGCGTAGTGCGTCCGGCCCTTGAGGTCCACCACGGTCGAGGGGGTGCCGGGCGCCAGCGGGTTGGGGAACGGCCTGGTCGTCAGGCCCACCAGGTCCACGTAGTGCTGGAAGGCGGTGGAGGACGGCGGGAAGCGCATCGCGCCCATCTCGGCGGTCAGCCCCGGGTCGCAGCCGTCGAAGCCCACGGTCCGCAGCCGGCCGCCGATCCGGTCGGCCTCGTAGACGACGGGCCGCAGCCCCATCCTCATCAGCTCGTAGGCGGTGACGATCCCGGACAGCCCGCCGCCGATCACCGCGACCTCGGTGCCGTGTTCGGTCGCCGGTACGGCCCCCAGGCCGGCCGGGTGCGCCAGGTAGTCGTCGTAGGCGTAGGGGAAGTCGGGGCCGAACATGGTGACGGGCGGCTGCGTCTGCGCCTCGACGTGCTGCTCGTCGTGGACGGCGGTGGGCACGGACGTCATGGGGCGCTTCTCCTGGCGGCTTCACGGGCGGCGCGGTCGGGGGCGGGATCGGCACCGTGCGTGCTGCCGGGGCCGGCACCGGAGCGGGCCAGCGAGCCGTACAGCTCCGGGCGGCGATCGGTCAGATACGGGGTCTCGGCGCGGGCGGCCCGCAGCGCCGCCGGATCGGCGTCGGCGACCAGCAGTTCGCCGTCCCCGCCGGCCCGGGCGCGTACCACCCCGTCCGGGCCGGCCAGGCAGCTCAGCCCGGTGAAGTGGAAGTCGCCCTCCGGGCCGCAGCGGTTGACGTAGGCGATGTACAGCCCGTTCTCGTACGCCCTGGCCGGCACCAGGGTGTGCGGCACGAATTCATAGGGGCGCATGAGCGCGGTGGGCACCACCAGCAGTTCGGTACCGGCCAGCGCGTGCGCCCTGACCGCCTCGGGGAACTCCACGTCGTAGCAGATCAGCAGGCCGATCCGGATGCCGTCCAGCTCGGCCTGCACCACGGGCTCGGCGCCCGGGGTGAAGGCCTCGCGCTCGAAATCGCCGAACAGATGGGCCTTGCGGTAGGCGGCCAGCGCCTCGCCGTCCGGTCCGATGAACCGGGCGGTGTTGAACACCGCCCCGCCGTCCCGCTCGGGGCCTCCGTAGACGATGCCGATCCGGTGCCGGGCGGCGATCTCCCCCACCCGCCGCTCGGCCGGCCCGCCGGCCGCCTCGGCCAGCCGCGGGTCCCCGGCGCCGAGCACATAACCGGTCAGGAACATCTCACTGGTGACGAGCAGCCGCGCCCCCAGACCGGCCGCCCGCCCGGCGGCTTCCTCCAGCACGGCCAGGCTCTCCGCGACGCCGCCGGGACTGCCGCCGGGGCCTTGCAGCAGGGCGGTGCGCAACGGCGCCATGGGGCCTCTTTCGCCTGGTCAGCCAAGGTGTGTACGGTCCCACTGACGCTACGGGGCTCCGCGGGGCGGCGGCAAGACGCGATCATTGCGGCCCGGCGGCCGATTCGTTGCGTCCTGGGGCGCCCGGGCGGCGATTCGTTGCGCGGGGCGCCGGACCGGCCGCCCGGATCGCGGCATGACGCGGCCCCGGCCGCGCCCGCTGGTGCGGGGCGGCCGGGGCCGGAGGCGCCGCCGGAGGGCCGGCGGATCGGCTCAGCGGAAGCGGGGGTCGTCGCGGCCGCCCTGGTCGCCCGCCGAACCCGAGGAGTCGTCGGCCTCGGGGTTCAGGTCCGTCTCGATCCGCTCCTTGCGGACGCGGCCCTGCACCTTCTTCTGCTCGGTGTGCTCCTCGACGCGCATCCGGACGCGCTCCTTGGGAACCACCTCGGTGTCGATGACGGGCTGGTCCTCGTGCAGGACCACCTCGTGCTCGGCCTCGCTGATGTCCGCGCCGGAGTAGGAGGCGCCGCGGTTCTCCTCGGTGATCGGCTCACGTTCGAGCCGGACCTCCTCGTGCCGGATCGGTACGGTCTGCTCGACCTCTTCGACCTCGACGTACTTGTGCAGCCTGGCCTTGCCGGCCGCGCGGCGCTCGACCCCGATGTGCAGCTCCTCCTCGGAGCGGGTCATGGCGTCGTCCTCGATACCCGACCGCTGCTCGGCGAAGCCGTGCGGACCGGCCCTATGGCCGGTGCCGGCTCCGGCCTCGCTCCCGGACATGCCGGCCGCCCCGCCGGTGCCCATGGCGGTCCCGGCGGACGCCTTCTCGGCGTCGGCGTCCGGGGCGCCGCGCTCCGGCTGGTTCATACCGCCCCCGGCGGCGCCCGCGGCACCGGCCGCGCCCGCCGCGGCGCCGGTGTCCTCGTCGGCGCCCTTCTCCTGGCCGGTGTCCGCCGAGGTGCCGCTGGTCTCCAGGCCGTAGTAGCGGTAGAGGTGCCGCTCCTCCTCGACCGAGAGATGGCCGCCCGAGTCCACGTCGACGTTGGGCGCGCCCTTGACCTGGTCCTTGTCGTACGGGACCTCGAGGTGCTCCTCGCTCAGCCGGGCGGAACGCGTCGGGATGAACGTCTCGTTGTTGCCGAAGAAGCCCGTCTTGACGGTGACCCACTCCGGCTCGCCGGTGCGGTCGTCCAGGTACATGTGCTGGGCGTCGCCGATCTTCTTCCCCTGGGAGTCATGAACCGGATGGCCCACGACCTGGGGTATCTGGTCACGCGTGATCATGTCGCCTCCTGGGGCTGCCCGGGGCCCGTCTGGCCCCGTAAATGCGGCTAACCCCAGCCAAACGGCTGAAACGTTCCCACGAAGGAAATATCGGGCACCGGCCGAAGAGGCGAACACCCCGGCGGCCGGCTCAGTCCGGGCCGCCGGCCCCGTAGCGCCGCAGCAGCGGCGACAGCACCAGCACCGACTTGGTCCGGGTCACGAACGGCTCCCCGGCGATCCGCTCCAGCACCTGCTCGAAGTGCCGTACATCGGCGGCGAAGACCTGCACCACGGCGTCCGCCTCGCCGGTGACGGTCGAGGCCGAGGCCACCTCCGGGTAGCGGGCCAGGCCGCGGCGGATGTCGGAAGGAGAGGTGTTGTGCCGGCAGTACAGCTCCACCAGCGCCTCGGTCTGCCAGCCGAGCGCGGCCGGATCGACCCGTACGGTGAAGCCGGTGATCGCGCCGACCGCGAGCAGCCGGTCCACCCGGCGCTTGACGGCCGGCGCGGACAGACCCACCTCGGCGCCGATGTCGGCGTAGGAGCGGCGGGCGTCGGTGGCCAGCGCGTGCACGATGCGCTCGTCGAGTTCGTTGAGCGGCACGGCTACTGCCAGCTCACGTACAGCGGCTCGCCCTCGGCGTAGCCGGCCGCGCTCTGCACGCCGACCACCGCCCGCTCGGCGAACTCCGCCAGGTCGGCGGCCCCCGCGTAGGTGCAGGCGCTGCGCACCCCGGCGATGATCGCGTCGATCAGGTCCTCCACGCCGGGCCTGACCGGGTCCAGGAACATCCGCGAGGTGGAGATGCCCTCCTCGAACAGCGCCTTGCGGGCCCGGTCGTACGCCGAGTCCTCGCTGGTCCGGTTGCGCACCGCGCGGGCCGAGGCCATCCCGAAGGACTCCTTGTAGAACCGGCCGTCGGCGGCCTGCTGGAGGTCGCCGGGCGACTCGTACGTACCGGCGAACCAGGAACCGATCATCACATTGGACGCGCCGGCCGCGAGCGCCATCGCGACATCGCGCGGGTGCCGTACGCCACCGTCGGCCCAGACGTGCTTGCCGTGCCTGCGGGCCTCGGCCGCGCACTCCAGCACCGCGGAGAACTGCGGGCGGCCGACGCCGGTCATCATCCGGGTGGTGCACATCGCGCCGGGCCCGACCCCGACCTTCACGATGTCCGCGCCGGCCTCGATCAGGTCCCGTACGCCGTGGGCGGCCACCACGTTCCCGGCCACCACCGGCACCCGGGGGTCGAGGCGGCGCACCGCGCGGACCGCGGTCAGCATGGACTCCTGGTGGCCGTGCGCGGTGTCCACCACCAGGGTGTCCACCCCGGCCGCCAGCAACTGCTCGGCCTTGCCGGCCACATCGCCGTTGATACCGACGGCGGCGGCGATCCGCAGCCGCCCGCCGCCGTCCACGGCGGGTTCGTAGAGGGTGGCGCGCAGCGCGCCGGTCCTGGTGAGGATGCCGGCCAGCCGTCCGTCGGCGTCCACCGCCGGGGCGAGCTTGCGGTGGGCGTCCTCCAGCCGGTTGAAGGCCTCGCGCGGGTCGAGGTCGGCGTCGAGCAGCAGCAGGTCCCTGGACATGACCTCGGACAGCTGGGTGAAGCGGTCCACCCCGGTCAGGTCGGACTCGGTCACCACGCCGACCGGGCGGCCCCCGTCGACCACCACGCCCGCGCCGTGCGCCCGCTTGGGCAGCAGCGCCAGCGCGTCGGCGACGGTCTGGCCGGGCGCCAGCGTGATCGGGGTGTCCAGCACCAGGTGGCGCTGCTTGACCCAGCCGACCACCTCGGCGATCACCTCGATCGGGATGTCCTGCGGGATGACCACCAGGCCGCCGCGCCGGGCGACCGTCTCGGCCATCCGGCGCCCCGCGATGGCGGTCATATTGGAGACCACCAGCGGGATGGTGGTGCCGGTGCCGTCGGGCGAGCGCAGGTCGACGGCGTGGCGGGAGCCGACCGTACTGTGCCGCGGCACCATGAAGACGTCGTCGTACGTCAGGTCGTATCCGGGCCGAACATCATTGAGGAAACGCATACCGACTCTCTCACCTGCGAAATTTCACCGGGGCGGCGGGCGGGAGTCAGCACCGGACCGGCGCCTGGCCGGCATCGGACGGGGCTGCGGCTCCTGTTCCCATCATCCCCGATCCGCCCCGGCGGCGTCCCCGGCCCCCGGTCCCGGAGCGGCCGGGCCCAACAGGACGGCGGGGCGGGGCGGGCGCAGACTTGTTCGCAGGCGATGCCGACCCCGAGAGCGAGAAGACGCCATGACCTCTGCCGCCCGGACCCTCGCAGCCCCGTCGAACCCGCAGGTCCTCGTTCTTTTCGGCGCGACCGGCGATCTGGCCGGCCGCAAGCTCTTCCCCGGGCTGTACAAGCTCTTCCGGGCCGGGATGCTGCCCGAGCGGTTCACCGTCATCGGCTCCGGACGGCACTCCCCCGGCAGCGACGAGCATTTCCACCAGCGGCTGGCGGCGAAGGTGCGCGAGCACGCCGCGGACGCCTTCGACGACGAGGCGTGGGCGGCCTTCGCCCGGCACATCACCTTCCAGACCTCGTCCGCCGACGACGGCGAGGCGCTGGCCGCGACCGTACGCCAGGCCCGGCAGGACGCCGGGGACTCGGTGCGGACGCTGGTCTACATGTCGGTACCGCCCAGCAGCATGAAGGCCATGATCCAGATGCTCGGCGCCACCGGCATCGCCGAGGACGCCGCGCTGATCATGGAGAAGCCCTTCGGCAGCGACGAGGCCAGCGCGCGCTCGCTGAACGAGGCGGTGCACCAGGTGGTGCCGGAGGACCGCGTCTTCCGGATCGACCACTTCCTCGGCAAGGAGGCGGTGCAGAACATCCTGGCGCTGCGCTTCGCCAACGGCCTGTTCGAGCCGGCCTGGAACCGCGACCACATCGCCTATGTGCAGATCGACGTGCCGGAGGACATCGGCATCGAGGGCCGCGCCGCCTTCATGGAGGGCACCGGGACCTTCCGCGACATGGTCACCACCCACCTGTGCCAGATCCTCGGCTTCGTCGCCCTGGAGCCGCCGGTGCGGATCGCCCCGAAGGAACTGCGGGCGGAGAAGTACAAGCTCTACCAGTCGCTGCGCCCCTTCGACCCGAAGGAGGTCGTCTTCGGGCAGTACGAGGGCTACCGCGAGGAGGACGGGGTCGATCCCAAGTCGAACGTCGAGACGTTCGTCGCCGCCCGCGCCTGGATCGACAACTGGCGCTGGCAGGGCGTCCCCTTCCTGCTGCGCACCGGCAAGTCCATGGGGCAGTCCCGCCGGCTGGTGACCATCGGCTTCCGCAACCCGCCGGAGACCCTCTTCGACACCGCCTCACGCGAGCAGGCCGGCCCCAACGAACTCGTGCTGGAACTCACCGACGAGCCGCGGATGACCGTCGTCCTGCGCGCCAAGCAGCCCGGACCCGAGCTGGCGCTGGCCGACGCGCGCCTGGAGCTGCGGTTCGAGACGGCGTTTCCGGGGGTGGAGCCCCTGGAGGCGTACGAGAAGCTGCTGCTCGACGCGATGCACGGGGACCACACGCTCTACACCGGGGCCGAGGAGATCGTCCGGCTGTGGCAGGTCTGCGACCCGGTGCTGCGCGACCGCCCCGAACCGCTCCCGTACGCGGCCGGCTCCTGGGGACCGGAAGCCGCGCTGCGCCTGGCCGGCGAGCGGGGCTGGCGGCTCCCCGACAGCTGACCGGGGCCGGGCGCGCCCGGCCGGCTCGCCCGTCAGCGGCCCCCGGCCGCCGCTCCCCCGCCGATGAGGTCGAGGGTGGTGTCCCACAGCCGCTCCGCGACCGCCGGATCGAGCGCGTACCAGGCGACGCCGGAGTGGTCGGCGGGGCGGCTGAAGACCGTGGGCGCCTCGTTGCAGTCGTCGAAGTAGCGTCCGCCGACCTTGTCGAGCAGCGGGGAGGCGGCCAGCAGCACACTGGTGGCGGCCCCCTGCCGGGGCGTCTTGTGGCGCTCCTTGGGGCTCTTCAGACCGCCGGTGTGCTGCTGGAGGTTGGTGGCGATGGCGCCGGGGTTCAGCGCGTTGGCGTAGATGCCCTCACCCGCCCAGCGGCGGGTCGCCTCGACCGCGAGCAGCGTGCCGGCGGTCTTGGACTGGGCGTAGGCCAGCAGCGGGTCGTAGGGGCGGAAGTCGAAGTGCGGGTCCTCGAAGACCACCGGCGAGAACAGGCTTCCGCTGGAGCCGACCGATACGATCCGCGCCCCGCCCGCCGCGGCCAGCGCGCGGTGCAGACCCACCGTCAGCGCGAAGTGGCCCACGAAGTTGGTGGCGAACTGCATCTCCCAGCCTTCGCGGGTGCGCTCCAGCTCCGGCAGGGCCATGATGCCGGCGTTGTTGACCAGGATGTGCAGCGGCCCGTCCCAGCCGGCCGTGAAGGCGCGGACCGAGTCCTGGTCGGCCAGGTCCAGCGGCTGTACGGACACGCGGTCGTTGCCGGTGTCACGGCGGATGCCGGCGGCCACCTCCGCGCCGGCCGCCGGGCGCCGCACGGCGAGGGTCACCTCGGCGCCGGCCCGGGCCAGCGCCCGCGCGGTCTCGATGCCGATACCGGAGGAGGCGCCGGTCACCACGGCCCGGCGCCCCGTCAGATCCACCCCGGCGATCACGTCGTCGGTGGTGGAGGCGAAGCCGAAGGGCGTGCGCATGCTGTCCGTCCTGTCCGTCGTCATGGGCTGACCTTTCCTGCGGTCCGTGACCACCTCAGGGCGCGGCGCCCGCAGCCGCCCATCACCCACGGTGCGGCCGGCGCCGCGCGGCAGCCAGTACCCGGCCGGCACCGGTAGGGGCGGGGACAGGCTGCGGGACGCGCCGCCGCCGGGCCCAAACCCTCGCTCCGGCCCCGGCGCGGCGTATTTTTCGCCCCAGGAGCCGCGCGAGCCCCGCACGAGCCCCGCGAGAGCCGCAGGAAAGGCGATCAGCATGGACAGGATCGGCGTGGGCATCGTCGGAGCCGGCACGGGCGGCTGGGCGTCCATCAGCCACGTGCCCGTGGTCAGCGCGCTGCCGGACTACGAACTGCGGGCCATCAGCACCTCGCGGGCCGAGTCCGCCGCCGCGGCGGCCGAGCAGTACGGCGTCGCTGCCGCCTTCCACCGCTACGAGGATCTCATCGCCCACCCCGGGGTGGACCTGGTGGTGGTCGCCGTGAAGGTCCCGGCGCACTTCGACGTGATCACCGCCGCCCTCGACGCCGGGAAGATGGTCTACAGCGAGTGGCCGCTGGCGAGGAACCTCGCCGAGGCGACCGAACTGGCCGGGCGCGCCGAGCGGGCCGGGCTGCGGACCGTGATCGGCCTCCAGGGCCGGTACGCGCCCGAGGTGCGCTACGCCCGCGACCTGATCGGGCAGGGCTACATCGGGGACGTCCTCGGGACGACCATGGTGGGCTCCGGGATGGTCTGGGGCGACAAGGTGCACCTGCGCGGCAACGCGTACTGGTTCGACGCGGCCAACGGCGCCACGCCGCTCGCCTCCGCCGCCACGCACGCGCTGGACGCGCTGCACTCCGTGCTGGGCGATTTCGCGAGCCTGTCCGCCAACCTGGTCAGCGCCCGCACCGAGGCCACCGTGGTCGAGGACGGCGGAGTCGTCCCGTTCACCGTGGCGGACCAGATCGCCGTCGCCGGCACACTGGCCGGCGGCGCCGCGGCCTCGGTCTTCTACCGCGGCGGGACCTCGCGCGGCAACAACTTCCACTGGGAGATCAACGGCGCCGACGGCGACCTGGTGATCTCCTCGCCCGCCTGGGGCAATATGCAGGTCGCCGATCTGACGCTGGAGGGCGGCCGGGGCGAGGACAGCGCGGTGTCGAAGCTCGCGGTGCCCGAGCAGCACACGACGGACCTGCCGGGCGGGCTGACCCGGCAGGCGAGCGGTGTCGCCGCGCTGTACGCGCGCTTCGCCGCCGACCTCCGCGACGGGACCCGCGACACCCCCGGTTTCGCCCACGCCCTGACCCGCCACCGGGAGATCGACACCGTCGAGCGGGCCTCGCGTACCGGCGCCCGGCAGGAGCTGCCCGGCACGCCGTGACCCGTACGCACCGCCCTCCGCCACCCGAACGGGTGGTAGCCGCGGCGGGGGCGTAGTGGCGGTGAGCACGGCCGGGCGGACCCGTGAAGGATGCGGGAATGCTGTCCACGCGCGCCGCTCAGGAGGCCCTGGTCCAGGTCGTCGCATCGGCCGGCGATCCGTCCCAGTTGCTGCCCGCCCGCGAGCAGATGGCCTTCACGCTGGGCTTCCACATCATCATCGTGCCCTTCGGGGTGGCGCTGACCACGCTGATGATGATCGCCAACTACCGCGGTCTGCGGCACGCCGACGGCCAGGCCCTGCTGCTCGCCCTGCGCTGGTCGAAGGCGGCCGCGGTGCTGTTCGCGGTGGGAGCGGTGACCGGTACCGTGCTGAGCTTCGAACTCGGCCTGCTCTGGCCCGGTCTGATGGGGAAGTACGGCGCCGCCTTCGGCTTCCCCTTCGCCATCGAGGGGCTGTTCTTCTTCCTTGAGGCCATCTTCGTCTCGATCTACATCTACGGCTGGAAGCGGCTCTCCCCCTGGGCGCACTTCTGGACCGGGATCCCGGTCGTCGTCTCCGGGCTGGGCGGGACCGCCTCGGTGGTGGCCGCCAACAGCTGGATGAACGAGCCGGGCGGCATCGTGCTGCGGGGCGGCCGGGTGGTCGACGTCCATCCGGACCAGGTCTTCTTCAACGGCGCCTTCTGGTTCGAGACGATCCACATGTTCATCGCCGCCTACATCGTGGCCGGGTTCACGGTGTGCGGGGTCTACGCCGTCGGGCTGCTCAAGGGGCGCCGCAACCACTACCACCGGCTGGGATTCCTGATCGGCTTCCTGGTGGCCGCCGTCGCCGTGCCGGTGCAGTTCTACGTGGGCGACGTGGTCGCCCGCCAGGTGTTCAACAACGAGCCGAGGAAGTTCGCCGCGATCGAACTGGTGCCGACCACGAGCACCCATGTCCCTGAGACCATCCTCGGCGTCCTGCACGACGGCCGGCCGCGCTACGGCGTCTCGCTGCCGGATGTCGCCTCCCTGCTGGCGGGATTCTCCCCGTCCACCCGCATCCAGGGGCTCAACGAGATCCCGCCGGCGGTGCGCCCGGACGACTCGACGGTGAGCGTGGTGCATCTCGCCTTCGACGTGATGGTCGGCACCGCCTCCGCCATGCTGGCCTTCGTGCTGTGGTTCGCCTGGCTGTGGTGGCGGCGGCGCGAGGTGCCGGCCAACCGCTGGTTCCTGCGCTGCGCCGCCGTCAGCGGACTGGTCTCGGTGGTGAGCCTGGAGAGCGGCTGGGTGGTGACCGAGGTGGGCCGCCAGCCGTGGACGGTGGTGCGGCTGCTGCTGACCCGGGACGCCGTGACGACCGTGGGCAATGTGTGGCCGCTGTTCGCCGTCGTGCTCGCCATCTACATCGCGGTGGCGGTCGCGGCGATGCTCGTGCTGCGCACGCTGACCCGCCAGTGGCAGAGCGAGGGCGACGACGTCGCCCAGGTGCCCTACGGTCCGGAACGGCCGCTGGTGGACGCCGGGAACGGCAACGGCGGGCGGGACGGCGGCGGGAACGGCAACGGCCGCTCGGGCGGTGACCGGGGATGAGCAACGCGGTCGCGGCCCTGATGTTCGTCGGCGTGGTGGCCTACGCGCTGTTCGCCGGGGCGGACTTCGGCGCCGGTTTCTGGGATCTGACCGCTGGCGGCGCCCGGCGCGGCCGGAGCGTCCGCCATCTGATCGACGTGTCCGTGGGCCCGGTCTGGGAGGCCAACCACACCTGGCTGATCTACTGCCTGGTGATGCTCTGGAGCGGCTTCCCCCGCGCCTTCGCGGCGATCACCACCACCCTCTACATCCCGCTCGGCCTCGCGGTGCTGGGCATCGTCCTGCGCGGGTCGGGCTTCGCCTTCCGCAAGGCGGCCCTGCGGACCGCCGAACAGCGGCTGTACGGAGTGGCCTTCGCCGTCTCCTCGGTGCTGACCCCCTACTGCTTCGGCAGCGTGGCCGGGGCGGTCGCCTCGGGCCGGGTGCCGTCAGGCGGGCACGGCGACGCGGTGGGCAGCTGGATCAACCCGACCTCGGCGCTCGGCGGCGTCCTCGCGGTGGTGGTCTGCGCGTATCTGTCCGCGGTCTTCCTCACGGTGGACGCCCGGCACCAGGGCAGCGGCGTGCTGGAAGCCGGATTCCGCGCCCGTACGCTGCTGGCGGGCGCGGTGACCGGGGTGGTGTGCCTGGCCGGTGTCTTCGTCATCCACTCGGACTCGCCGCGGCTGTTCCACCAGCTGAGCCACCGGGGGCTGGGGCTGGTCATCGTCTCCGCGCTGTGCGGGATCGCCGGTCTGTACCTGATGGCGGTCAGGAGACCGTTCGCCGAGCGCTCGCTGGCCGCGGTCGCGGTGGCCGCGGTCGTCACCGGCTGGGGTGTGGCGCAGTACCCCTTCCTGCTGGGCACCCATCTGCGGATCTCGGCCGCCGCCTCGCCCGGCCCCACGCTGTGGGTGCTCATCGCGGTGGCCGGTGTCGCCGGGCTGCTCATCGCCCCCTCGCTGGCGGCGCTGTACATCCTGCAGAACCGGGGCAGGCTGCCCACCCAGGCCTGAACGGCCGGGCGGGCCCCCGGTCAGGGAAGGGCGCCGGGGATCTCCGGGTCCGGGGTGAGCTGCCCGTCCTCCAGGACGACGACCAGCTCGGTGTCGGTGTGCCGCCAGAAGAGCTCCGCGTCGCGCAGGACGTCCTTCACGATCCGCCACTCGCGCGGCATCTGCGCCGCGTATCCCTGCCAGTCACGCACCCGCAGCTGCCGGCCCCCCGGCTCGGCGGGCCACCACGACAGGTCGGTGAGGCAGTCGGCGAGGGCGTCCCAGGTGCGGCCGAACCAGTCGGGAAGATGCAGGTCGGCGACGCAGCGGTCCATGAAGGCCCGCCGGTCGCGGACTCCGGCCAGGTCGAGCACGAGCATGCGCCGATGCTGCCACACCTGATCGGCGCGGCGGCGGCAGCGCGCCCGGGATCACCCGGCGGCGGCGCCCGGCCTCACGGCCCGTCGGGGTCGGCGCGGTCCAGGGCCGGACGCGGCGCCGGGGCGGGCGCGCGCAGCAGGTGGTCGGCGGCGGCGGTGTCGGTGACCAGGCTCGTGACCAGGCCCGAGCGCAGCACCGCGTCGATGGCGGCGGCCTTGCGCATGCCGCCGGCGATGGCCAGCACCTCGGGGATCCGGCGCAGCCGGTCGGCCTCGATGGTGACGCAGCGCTCGCCCAGGTCGCGGCCCACCCGGCGGCCCTGCGCGTCGAACAGGTGCGAGGACATCTCGGCGGCCACCCCCAGGCCCGCGTAGTGCTCGCGCTCGGCCTCGGTGAGCGAGTCGTGCACGGTGGAGACCCCGGCCTCCCAGGACCCGATGGACACCACCGCGACCGTCACCTTGTCGAAGTAGCCCATGGCGGCGGCGATCTGGCTCTGGTTGCGCAGCGCGGCGGCGGTGGCGGAGTCGGCCAGCACCATCGGCGCGTAGAGCGGGTGCGCCTCGCCGCCGGAGACGGCGGCGGCGGTGCGGACCGCCTCCACCGAGCCGCGCTCGGCGGTGCCCACGTCGTAGACCCCGGTGAGCTGCACCACTGTGCAGGGCGCGAGGCGCTCCAGCGCGTTGGCCATGGTGATGATGGAACGGCCCCAGGCCAGGCCCAGCACATCGCCGTCGCTGACCAGTTCGCCCAGCAGGTCGGCGGCGACCGCGCCCAGGTTCTCCGGGTCGGGGGCGTCGGCCTGGTCGGCGGGGGTCTCCACCACGACGGCGTGGCGCAGCCCGTAGTGCGCGCGCAGGGCGTCGGAGCGTTCGGCGTCGAGTTCGGCGGGGACCCGGATCTCGATCCGTACCAGATCGCGTTCGAGGGCGGTCTCCAGCACCCGGGCCACCTTGAAGCGGCTGACCCCGAACTCCTCGGCGATCTGGATCTTCGACTTGCCCTCCAGGTAGAAGCGACGTGCCATCGCCGCCGCCTGGACCATCTCGCCCGGGCCCATACGCAGCTGTGCGCGGCCTGTGCTCACGTCGCCTCTCCCCGGTAGCCCATCTGATCCGCTCCCTGCTCATGCTCCCAGATTCCCGGGGTTACGGGCGCGTAGCTTGCGCCGTACCGGGGCCGTATTCCGCGCCGTTCGCGCCCCGTTCCCGGCGCTGTCGCGGCGCGGTCGCGGGACGTTCGCCGCCGGGGGCCGGTCCCCTCCCTCCCGCTCAGTGGGCGCGGGCGGCGGTGGCCCGGTCGCGCAGCGAGCGGATGGCCGCGGCCGGGTCGTCGGCGCCGTAGACGGCCGATCCGGCGACGAAGACGTCGGCGCCGGCCGCCGCGCAGCGCTCGATGGTCTCGGCCGAGACACCGCCGTCCACCTGGAGCCACATCTGGAGTCCGTAGCGGTCGATCAGCGCCCGGGTGCGGCGGATCTTGGGCAGCATGATGTCCAGGAACGCCTGGCCGCCGAAGCCGGGCTCGACCGTCATGATCAGCAGCATGTCGAGTTCGGGCAGCAGGTCCTCGTACGGCTCGACCGCCGTCCCCGGCTTGAGCGCCATCGACGCCCTGGCACCCTTCGCGCGGATCTCCCGGGCCAGCTTGACCGGGGCCGCGGCGGCCTCGGCGTGGAAGGTGACCGAACCCGCGCCCGCCTCCACGAAGGCGGGCGCCCAGCGGTCCGGCTGCTCGATCATCAGATGGCAGTCCAGCGGGATCGCGGTCGCCCGGCCCAGCGCCTCGACGACCGGAACGCCGAGCGTGAGGTTGGGCACGAAGTGGTTGTCCATCACATCGACGTGGAGCCAGTCGGCTCCCTCGACCGCGGCGGCCTCCTCGGCGAGCCGGGCGAAGTCGGCGGACAGGATGCTGGGACTGATCTGCACGGTCATGCGGCCAGCAAACCAGATTCCGCGCCGGCGCCGCACCACGGCCCGGGCCGCCGCCCATGACGCCCCATCAGCCGGTCCGGCGCAGCAGCGCCAGGTACATCGCGTCGGTGCCGTGCACATGCGGCCACAGCTGGAGGTCCGGGCCGTCGCCCAGCGCCGGGACGCCCGGCAGCAGCGGGCGGGCGTCGAGGAGTTCGGCGGCGGGGGCATGGCCGCCGGCCATCACGTCGTCGACGACCGCGCGGGTCTCGGCCGCGTGCGGCGAGCAGGTGGCGTAGCCGACCACACCGCCGACCCGGACCGCGCGCAGCGCCTCGGTGAGCAGGCCGCGCTGGAGCGGGCCGAAGCCGGCCACGTCCCCGGCGCGGCGCCGCCAGCGTGCCTCCGGGCGGCGGCGCAGCGCGCCCAGGCCGGTGCAGGGCACGTCGACCAGCACACGGTCGAAGGAGCCGGGGGTCCACACCGGCCGGGTGCCGTCGGCGACCACGACCTGGTACGGACCCGGGTTCCCGGCCAGCGCGCGGCTCACCAGCCGGGCCCGGTGCGGCTGCTTCTCGGCGGCGACCAGCAGGGCGCCGCGCTGCGCGGCGAGCGCGGCCAGCAGCGCCGCCTTGCCGCCGGGGCCGGCGCAGACGTCCAGCCAGCGGGCGTCGGGGCCGTCCAGCGGGGCGGCGGCCAGCGCGGCGGCCACCAGCTGGCTGCCCTCGTCCTGCACCCCGGCCAGGCCGTCGCGCACCGCCTCGACAGCGGCCGGGTCGCCGCCCTCCGCGAGCCGCAGCGCGTACGGCGACCAGCGGCCGGGCTCGGTCGAGTCGGGCGGCAGCGAGGCGGCGATCTCCTCGGGGGTGCTGCGTCCGGGGCGGGCGACGAGGGTGACCTCGGGCCGCTCGTTGTCGGCGGCCAGCAGGTCCTCGATCCCGGCCCGGTCGCCGCCCAGCGCGTCCCACATCGCGGCGACGATCCAGCGCGGGTGCGAGTGCACGATGGCGAGATGCTGCTCGGGGTCGGTGTCGTACGGCGGCGCCACCTGGGCGAGCCAGCCGTCCAGGTCGTTGGCGGCGATCTTGCGCAGCACCGCGTTGACGAACCGCGCGCGGCCGTCGCCGAGCACCACCCGGGCCAGCTCCACGCTCGCGGAGACCGCGGCGTGCGCGGGGATCCGGGTGCCCAGCAGCTGGTGCGCCCCCAGCGCCAGCACGTCGAGCACCGGCGGGTCCACCTCGCGCAGCGGCCGGTCCACGCAGGCCGTGATCACCGCGTCGTAGGTGCCCTGCCGCCGCAGCGTCCCGTACACCAGCTCCGTCGCCAGCGCGGCGTCCCTGCGGTCGAAGGTCCCGCCCTTCTTGACCGCCTCCGCCTCGGCCTTCTTCAGCAGCCCGGGCAGCACGAGATTCGCGTAGGCGTCCCGCTCCCCCACCGCCCGCAGCGCCTCGAACGCCAGAATCCGTACGGGGTCCCGCTGGGGCCGGCGGTACGGTTTGCCCTGCGGGCGGCGCCCGGGTGCTTGCGTCACGTGAAAGGTGCTCCGCTTTTTCTCGTACGGTCCAATGATCCCCGCCCAGCGTAACCGCCTGCCAGCGACCCCCACGCGCCCCGGGGTCCCTCCGCCCCTCCGGCCCGCGGCCGAAACAGCCCCCGCAGCGGGCCGGGCTCACCGGCTCACTGCCGCGCCGCGACGGCTTGTCGCGCAGTTCCCCGCGCCCCTGGGTGGAACCGCCGAGCGGAAACGTGCCCCGTCAGGGGCGCGGGGAACTGCGCGGGCAACCACGACGCTGCCGCACCCACCCACGGACAGCGACACCCCACAAGGGGCGCGGGGAACTGCGCGAGCAGCCACCGTCGGCCGGTGGTCCGGAGACGACCGCGGGGGGCACGGCGTGCGGAGCCGGTGGCCCCGGGGCGTCAGCCCAGGAGGGTGCCGGACGGGATGCGGGCCCCGCGGGCCCAGTCGGGGGCCGGCATGCGCTTCTTGCCCTGGGGCTGGACCTCACCGAGGCGGACCGGGTGGCTGCCCGTGCCGACGTGAACCGCGTCCTTCGCGACGGAGAGCTCACCGGGGGCGAGAAGAGGAAGGTCGGGCCGGGCGGCGGGGGCAAGGGCGACCGGGCCCACTTTGAGGCGTTCGCCGGCCACCAGGGTCCACGCCCCGGGCGCGGGCGTGCAGCCCCGGATCAGCCGGTCCACCCGCAGCGCGGGGGCGGCCCAGTCGACGGCCGCGTCCTCCACCGTGAGCTTGGGCGCCAGGGTGACGCCGTCGGCCGGCTGCGGCCGGGCCACCAGATCGCCGGACTCGATGCCGTCCATCGTCGCCGTGAGCAGCCGCGCGCCGCTGTGCGCGAGCCGGCCCAGCAGATCACCACTGGTGTCGGTGGCACGGATCTCCTCGGTGATCACGCCGTAGACCGGCCCGGAGTCCAGCCCCTGCTCGATCAGGAAGGTGGACGCCCCGGTCACCTCGTCGCCGGCCATCACCGCGTGCTGCACGGGTGCGGCACCGCGCCAGGCCGGCAGCAGCGAGAAGTGCAGGTTGACCCAGCCGTGCAGCGGCACGTCCAGCGCCACCTTGGGCAGCAGCGCCCCGTAGGCCACCACCGGGCAGGCGTCCGGCGCGATCTCCCGCAGCCGGGCCAGGAAGTCCTCCTCGCGCGGCCGGCCCGGCTTGAGCACCTCGATGCCAGCCTCGGCCGCGCGCTCGGCGACCGGGCTGGCGAACAGCTTGCGGCCCCGCCCGGCGGTCGCGTCGGGCCGGGTCACCACGGCCACGACCTCGTGCCGGTCGGAGGCGAGCAGGGCGTCCAGTGCGGGTACGGCGGCCTCGGGGGTGCCGGCGAAGACGAGCCTCATCGTGCGGGGTGTGCCTCTCGGTGGGCGGTACGGGCTGCGACGGTAGCGGCCGGCGGGCGACGCCGCCTCACAGGGCGCGCCCGAAGGTGTCGTGCGGGGAGATCCTGACCTGCGGCGTCTGCTCCCCGGCCCAGTCCGCCTCCCGGATCGCCCGCAGCGCCTCCTTGCGCTGCTCCGCGTCGAGCCGGTCGATGAAGATGATGCCGTCCAGATGGTCGGTCTCGTGCTGGATGCAGCGGGCCAGCCGCTCGGTGCCCTCGACGGTGACCGGGTCGCCGTACATGTTGAAGCCCCTGGCGACGACACCGAACGCCCGCTTGCAGTCGTACTGCAGGCCCGGCAGCGACAGGCAGCCCTCGGGGCCGTCCTGCTCCTCCACGCTGAGGCTGAGGTCCGGATTGATCAGATGTCCGAGCTCCCCCTCCACGTGGTAGGTGAACACCCGCAGGGAGACGCCGAGTTGGGGCGCGGCCAGGCCGGCGCCGGGAGCCGCCTGCATCGTCTCGGTCAGGTCCCTGACCAGATGACGCAGTTCGAGGTCGAAGGTGGTGACCGGCTGCGCCGTCATGCGCAGCACCGGGTCGCCGAACAGGCGGATGGGCTTGACGGGCACGCGGGCCTCTCCTGGGGATACGGGCGCCGCGGGGATCGCGGGCACTGGCGGGGCAGGCACCAATTCTAGGGCCGCACCGGGGCGGACGGCGCGCGCCCGTCGCGCGCCCCCCTGCGGGTGGGCAACGTCCCGTTTTGCGTGACTCCATGGGGCGGTGGCGCGTTGGTCAAGAGAGTTTGACCGAAAACGGGTCCACGCGCGCTCAGCCGCGCGGCCCGTTCCTTGTAACCGTCGGTTGGAGAGGCCTGTTGATGCCCGACCACGCAACTCCTGACGCCCAGGCACGGGCAAGCCTGCACCTGCTGGTGCGGGACATCGAAAGGGTCCGCCGCCAGGTGGACGCGCTGCGGACTCTGACCGCCCAGCTGGGCAATGTCTACCGGCCGCGCCGCAGCGGCCCCACCGCCGGATTCGTCGTCTACGGCCGGGCGCCGGCCCCCACCGTGCGGCTCGCCCAGGAACTGCGCGACAGCGTGGAGACCCTGGTCACCGCCGCGGTGGAGTTCGACCGCTCGCTCGGCTTCTCCTGGGACGCGGTGGGCTCCGCGCTGGGTGTGACGAAGCAGGCCGTGCACCGCCGCTACGGCGGCCGTCGTCCCGGCTCCGCCGACCCCGAGGACCAGGCGGTCCGCGGCGCGGCGACCGTCCCCGCCGCCCGCTCCATGCCGCCCGCCCTCCCCCTCCCGCTCGGCGCCCCTCGCGAGGACGCCGTTCCCGCCCTGCCCGGCCCGGCCGCCTCCTCCGCTCCCAGCCCGTCCCTGCCCGGTCCCCGTAACGGCTGACCCCTGTCGGGCCCTCGTCCGCCGGCCGACCGCTCGGCGGGCCGGGGTCCGCCCGCACCGCCCCGCCCGGGTCCGGCGTCCTGTCAGCCGATGTCCGGCGGGTCGATCCGGATGAAGGTGGGTTCGACAGCGCCCCGGGTCACCCGCTGCACCTGCGCCTCCTTGAGGGCCGCCGCCAGGGCCGCGCCCGCCCCCGGGGGCACCCGCAGCAGGAGCCGCTCCCACATCTCGCCCGGCGGCGGGG
Organism: Streptomyces polygonati; assembly: GCF_042650325.1. Taxonomy (NCBI): domain Bacteria; kingdom Bacillati; phylum Actinomycetota; class Actinomycetes; order Kitasatosporales; family Streptomycetaceae; genus Streptomyces; species Streptomyces polygonati. Next base: position 245,461 of record NZ_JBHSBB010000009.1, read on the forward strand.
TCGGGGCACCCGCGCGCCCCCGCCCGGCTCCGGAAGGCCCGGCCACCGGCAGCGGCACCGGCCCGAGCAGATCCGTGCCGGCCGGGAGCCGTACGAGCTCCATGAAGTCCGCGACCGCCGCCGGTGTCCCGGTGACCGAGGCCATCCGCGCCACCGGCGGAAACCTCAGCTCGGCCCGCTCGGCCAGCTCCCGCACCGCGTGCCCGGCCGGGTCCCAGCGCACCAGCGCCTGCACCGGCCGCAGTGTGGCCTCGGCGAGCACCACCACCGTGCCGTTCTCGGCAGCGGGACGCACCAGCGCCGCGGCCAGCGCCCAGCGCCGCAGCGCCTCCTCACCGGCCCGCAGGTCAGGGCGGTTCAGCAGCGCCCAGCCGTCCAGCAGCAGCGCCGCCGCGTAGCCCTCGTCCGCCACCGGCTCGGCGCCCGGGGTGGCGATGACCAGCGCCGGCGCGGCCCCGACGGTGGCGAGCACGGCGTCGCGCCCCGAGGTGCGTACCGGCACCCGGGGAAAGGCCCGCCCCAGCTCCTCGGCGGTGCGCCGGGCGCCGACCACCTGGGCCCGCAGCCGGAAGCCGCCGCACTCCTGGCAGTGCCAGTCGGCGGCGGGCCGCCCGCACCAGCCGCAGTGCGGGGTCCCGGTCTGCTCGCGCAGCTCCAGCGGCCCGGCGCAGGCCGAGCAGCGGGCGGGTTCCCGGCAGCGGTCGCAGGCGAGCCTGGGTACGTAGCCGCGGCGGGGCACCTGGACGAGGACCGGGCCGCGGGTGAGCGCCTCCTTGGTGACCTGCCAGGCCAGCGACGGCAGCCGGGCGGCCCTGGCGGCCTCGTCGCGGGCCTGGTCGCCGTCGCCGACGGTACGGATCAGGGGGGCGGCAGCGCGCACCTCGTCGCGGCTCGCGGCCAGCGGCAGCGCCCAGCCGCTGTCCACCAGTTGGGCGCCCTCCACAGTGCTGGTGATCCCGCCGAGCAGGAAGGCGGTGCGCTCCTCGCGGGCCCGCAGCAGCAGCACGTCCCGGGCGTGCGGCTGCGGGGCGTGCGGTTCGGCGTGGCTGGAGTCGCCGTCGTCCCACAGCGCCACCAGGCCGAGGTCGGCGACGGGCGCGAACATCGCCGCGCGGGTGCCGATCACCGCCCGGACCGCGCCGCGGCTGACCGAGAGCCAGCGCTGGTAGCGCTGCTCCGGGCCGGCGTCGGCGGTCAGCATCACATGGTGGCCTGCGCCGATCGCCTCGGTGAGGGCGGCGTCCACCCGGGCGGCGGACCGCCCGTCGGGCAGCACGGCCAGCGCGCCGCGCCCGGCGGCCAGGGTGGCCGCCATGGCCAGCGCGAGTTCGCGCGGCCAGTGCGGCCCGGGCAGCGCCAGCCAGACCGCTCGGGGGGTGTCGCCGCGGCCGAGTGCCTGGAGGTAGGCGGGGCCGGTGCCGTAGCGCGTCCAGCTGCCGGGCTCCGGCGCCGGCGGGTACGGCAGCGGTTCGGGGGACGGCTTGCGCTCGGCGCGGGCCATCCGGGGCGGTACGGCGAGCTGGACGACATCGGCGAGCGCTCCGGCGTACCGGTCGGCGACCCGGCGGCACAGCGCCAGCAGCGGCGGGGCGAGCACCGGCTCGGCGGACAGCACCTGGGCGAGCGGGGCGAGCGGGCCCGCGTAGTCGCTGTCGGTGCGGCGTTCGACGATGAAGCCGTCATGCAGGGTGCCGCCCTCACGGCGGCCGCCGACCACCCGCGCGCCGAAACGGACCCGGACCCGTACGCCCGGCCGGGCCTCCGCGTCCATCGCGGCGGGGACGGCGTAGTCGAAGAACTGGTCGAGGTGCAGCAGCCCCTTGTCGACCAGCACCCGGGCGACCGGCAGCCCCTCGGCCAGGGCGGCGCCGTGCCAGGTTCGGGGCTTGGCCCGGGTCTTGCGGACGGTCGCGCGGATCAGCGCGAGCTGTTCGCCGCCGGGGGCCTCCTGCCCGGCTCGCCGCTGGTCCTGCCCGTTCTCGCCGCTCACCCTGATTTCCTACCAGACACCTCGGACAGCTTCCGCCGCGCCGGCCGCCGGCCGGCCGCACGATCCGCGCGGACCGGACGCGGACACACCCCGGGCCCGGTCCCTGTCAGCAGGGGCCGGGCCCGGTCGTACGGCGAGCCGCGGGCGCCGCGGCGGCCGGCGGGGACTACAGGCCGGTGGCGGCGCGCAGCGCGTCCACCCGGTCGGTGCGCTCCCAGGTGAAGTCCGGCAGGTCGCGGCCGAAGTGGCCGTACGCGGCGGTCTGGGCGTAGATCGGCCGCAGCAGGTCGAGGTCGCGGATGATGGCGGCCGGACGCAGGTCGAAGACCTGGCCGATGGCCAGCTCGATCTTCTCCACCTCCACGTTCTCGGTGCCGAAGGTCTCCACGAACAGTCCGACCGGCTCCGCCTTGCCGATGGCGTAGGCGACCTGGACCTCGCAGCGGGCGGCGAGGCCGGCCGCGACCACGTTCTTGGCGACCCAGCGCATCGCGTAGGCGGCCGAGCGGTCGACCTTGGACGGGTCCTTGCCGGAGAAGGCGCCGCCGCCGTGGCGGGCCATGCCGCCGTAGGTGTCGATGATGATCTTGCGTCCGGTCAGTCCGGCGTCGCCCATCGGGCCGCCGATCTCGAACCGGCCGGTGGGGTTGACCAGCAGCTTGTAGCCCTCGGTGTCGAGCTTGATGCCGTCGTCGAGCAGTGCCTTCAGCTCGACCTCCACCACGAACTCGCGGATGTCGGGGGCGAGCAGCGAGTCCAGGTCGATGTCCGAGGCGTGCTGCGAGGAGACCACCACGGTGTCGAGGCGGACCGCCTTGTCGCCGTCGTACTCGATGGTGACCTGCGTCTTGCCGTCGGGACGCAGGTACGGGATGGTGCCGTTCTTGCGGACCTCGGTGAGGCGCTTGGACAGCCGGTGCGCCAGGTGGATCGGGAGCGGCATCAGCTCGGGCGTCTCGTCGCACGCGTAGCCGAACATCAGGCCCTGGTCGCCGGCGCCCTGCTTGTTCAGGTCGTCGGCGTCGTCCGCGTCATCGGCGCCGACCCGCTTCTCGTAGGCGGTGTCGACGCCCTGGGCGATGTCGGGCGACTGGGCGCCGATGGACACCGAGACGCCGCAGGAGGCGCCGTCGAAGCCCTTCTTGGACGAGTCGTAGCCGATCTCCAGGATCTTGTTGCGCACCAGGCTGGCGATGTCCGCGTAGGCGGTCGTCGTCACCTCGCCCGCGATGTGCACCTGGCCGGTGGTGATCAACGTCTCGACGGCGACCCGGGATGTGGGGTCGGCGGTGAGGAGCGCGTCGAGGATGGTGTCGCTGATCTGGTCAGCGATCTTGTCAGGATGTCCTTCGGTGACGGACTCCGAGGTGAACAGACGGCGGGACACATCGCTCCCTGGGGTTGCAGCGGCTGCTGGCTCACATATGGGTGGAGGGCGCGGGGCTGCGCCCGGCCTCCGCGGTTAGTTTATCCTCCGAGTCGCCGGGCGCATCCGGCATCTCGCCCATTGGATATGCCATGACCTGCGCCACCATGTCCAGGACCCGCGCGGTAAGTACGGGAAAAGCATCAGCCGGACCCGGCGCGCCGGGTCAGGCCAATCGGGCGACGACCAGGTCCCACACCTGGTCGGCGAGGGCTTCCTTGGGGCCGTGCGGGATCGGGGTCGAGCTGCCGTCGGCGCCCAGTACGACGCCCTCGTTCTCGTCGGTGCCGAAGGCCTTGCCGTTCCCGACCTCGTTGACCACCAGCAGGTCGCAGCCCTTGCGGGCGAGTTTCGCGCGGCCGTTGGCGAGGACGTCGTCGGTCTCGGCGGCGAAGCCGACCACCAGTTGGCCGGGCCTGGGCCGTTCGGCGGACAGCTCGGCGAGGATGTCGGGATTGCGGACCAGGGCGATCGGCGCGGGCTCCTCGCCGTCCTTCTTCTTGATCTTGCCGGCGGCGTAGACGGCGGGCCGGAAGTCGGCCACCGCCGCGGCCATCACCACCGCGTCCGCGTCGGCGGCGGCCTTGAGTACGGCCTCGCGCAGCTGCTCGGCGGTGCCGACGGCCAGCACCCGGGCGCCGGCCGGGTCGGGCAGGCCGGTGTTGGCGGCCACCAGGGTGACGCGGGCGCCGCGGGCGACGGCGGTACGGGCCAGCGCGTAGCCCTGCTTGCCCGACGAGCGGTTGCCGAGGAAGCGGACCGGGTCCAGCGGCTCGCGGGTGCCGCCGGCGCTGATCACCACATGGCGGCCGGCCAGGTCGGGCTCGGCCGGACCGCGGGTCAGCACCCGGCGGCAGACCTCGAAGATCTCGGCCGGGTCGGGCAGCCGGCCCTTGCCGGTGTCGGCGCCGGTCAGCCGGCCCGAGGCGGGCTCGATGACGACGCAGCCGCGGCGGCGCAGCGTGGCGACGTTCTCCTGGGTGGCGGGGTGCTCCCACATCTCGGTGTGCATGGCGGGGGCGAAGACCACCGGGCAGCGGGCGGTGAGCAGGGTGTTGGTCAGCAGGTCGTCGGCGAGGCCGTGGGCGGCCCTGGCCAGCGTGTCGGCGGTGGCGGGCGCGACCACCACCAGGTCGGCGTGCTGCCCGATGCCGACGTGCGGCACCTGGTGGACGTCGTCCCAGACCCGGGTGGTGACCGGGTGGCCGGACAGCGCCGCCCAGGTGGCCTCGCCGACGAAGTGCAGCGCGGAGTCGGTGGGCACCACCCGTACGTCGTGCCCGGACTCGGTGAACCGCCGCAGCAGCTCGCACGCCTTGTAGGCGGCGATGCCGCCGCTGACGCCCAGCACGATCCGCGGCGTGCCCTGCTCGCTCATCGTCTCTCCCACCGTACGTACCGCCCGGAGGCCGCCCGGGGCGGCCGGAGCGGGGGCCGCCGAGGGTCCGCGCCCACCCCATGACACACCACGGGCCCGGCGGTCGCTTCCGCCGGGCCCAGGGTGTGGCGAACGCCTCAGTTGATCGGCGGTGCCTCGACGGCCTCGGAGGTCAGCAGGCCCGCGTTGATCTCGCGCAGCGCGATGGAAAGCGGCTTCTCGTGGACGTGGGTGTCCACCAGCGGTCCGACATACTCCAGCAGGCCTTCGCCGAGCTGGGAGTAGTACGCGTTGATCTGCCGCGCGCGCTTGGCCGCGTAGATCACCAGGCTGTACTTCGAGTCGGTGGCCTCGAGCAGCTCATCGATCGGCGGGTTGATGATGCCCTCGGGCGTGGTGATGGAAGAGGACACGCTCTACCTACCCCTACTTGTTGATGGCCTTGCTACTGACCGGACGATTGCGGTGATCATGCAATCTCCATCAAAGATAGCAGCTCGCGTGCTACATCCTCGACGGAGGTGTTGACAAGGGTCTCGTCGAACTCCGATTCGGCGGCGAGTTCGACCCGGGCGACGGTCAGCCGCTCTTCGATCACCTCGGCCGATTCGGTGCCGCGGCCGGTGAGCCGGCGGACGAGTTCGTCCCAGCTGGGCGGCGCGAGGAAGACCAGCCGGGCCTCCGGCATCGACTGCTGGACGAGCCGGGCCCCCTGGAGATCGATCTCCAGCAGCACCGGCTCGCCCGCCGCGAGTTTGTCGAGCACGGCCCGGCGCGGAGTGCCGTAGCGATGGCCGGCGAACTCGGCCCACTCGAGCAGTTCGCCGTTGGCGACGAGTTTGTCGAACTCGTCGTCGTCGACGAAGAAGTACTGGACACCGTGTTCCTCGCCGGGCCGCGGCCTGCGCGTGGTGGCGGAGACCGAGAGCCAGACTTCGGGGTGCACGGTGCGCAGGTGGGCGACGACCGTGCTCTTGCCGACCCCGGAGGGGCCGGAGAGCACGGTCAGCCGCGGGTGTCTGACCGGGGGGGCCGGACTGGCCCCCTGCGAAGCGAGGGGGCGGGCCGCCCCCCGGGAGACTGCAGGACTCATGGAGCGATTATCCCTGGTTCCCCGGTGCACCGGGACCACAGAGGGATCGGTCAGGCCGCGCTGCCGCCGAACTCCCGCTCCAGGGAGGCGATCTGGTTCGAGCCGAGACCACGGACCCGGCGGCTCTCGGAGATGCCGAGCCGCTCCATGATCTGCTTGGCGCGAACCTTGCCGACGCCGGGAAGGGATTCCAGCAGTGCGGAGACCTTCATCTTGCCGATGACGTCGTTCTCCTGGCCCTGCTTGATGACCTCGTGCAGCGATGCGCCGGAGTGCTTGAGCCGGTTCTTGACCTCGGCGCGCTCCCGGCGAGCCGCGGCGGCCTTTTCGAGCGCGGCAGCGCGCTGTTCAGGGGTAAGGGGCGGAAGTGCCACGCCTACGTCACCTCGGATGTAGAGCAATCGGATATGGACCGTTGTCCGCCCCGCAGTTACGGGGCGACACGCGGCGCGCCTGGGCGGCGCGCTCCTGTCGGAGACTAGCGGTCCGAACGGTCCAAGTCAGCGAGAACAGACGAAAAGTCCTGGTCAGCCTTGATCCGGCGGGATATTTGGGGCAAAGCGGAACAGGTTTCCGGGCCAATGGGCCAAGTGGTTGAATCCGGCCCTTTTTCCCGGCGTTTTCCGGCTGCCTCACCGGACGGTATTTTCCCCGTCACCGGCTCCGTTCCGGTGCTTTGCGCGCGCTCCGGTGATCGCCGTCCGCACCTCTTCGGCATATGCCGCGGCCGCATTCCGCAGTGCCACCGGATCGGGGCCGTGCCGGAGCACATCGCGGCTGACACTCGGGAGCACATTCGGCGCCGCGTCGCCGAATACCCGGGGCAGGCCGGCCGGGGTCGCCCCTTGGGCGCCGATACCGGGAGCCAGCAGCGGCCCGTTCACCGCGAGGTCAGCACCGGCCTCGCCGAGGGTGGCACCGATCACCGCGCCGACCGATCCGAGCGGCTCGGCGCCGGCGTTCTCGGCCGCGATGTGGTCCAGGACCACCTGGGCGACGCTCCGGCCGTCGTCCGCGATCGCCCGCTGCACCTCGGGGCCCTCCGGATTGGAGGTCAGCGCCAGGACGAAGACGCCCGCACCGGAGATCCTGGCCGCGTCCAGCGCGGGCCGCAGCGAGCCGAAGCCGAGGAACGGGCTGACCGTCACCGCGTCGCAGAACAGCGGCGCGTCCTGGTCGAGATACGCGGCGGCGTAGGCGGCCATGGTGGAGCCGACGTCGCCGCGCTTGGCGTCCATCAGCACCAGCGCGCCCGCCTGCCGGGCCGCGGCCACCGTCCGCTCCAGCACGGCCACGCCGCGCGACCCGAAGCGCTCGAAGAAGGCGGACTGCGGTTTGAGCACGGCGACGCTGCCGGCCAGCGCCTCCACCACGGTCAGGGAGAAGCGCTCCAGGCCCGCCACGTCGTCGTTCAGGCCCCAGTCGGTCAGCAGGGAGCCGTGCGGGTCGATACCGACGCAGAGCTGCCCGCGGGCGTCCATGGCGCGGCGCAGCCGGGCGCCGAAGGGTTCGGGGCCGGGCTCCGGGCCGAGCGGGGAGTCCGGGGCCGGTTCAGCGGCGGTCATACGGTTGCCTTCCAGGTGTCGGCGCCGACCGCGTCGGCGAGGGTGGGGTACGGGCCGGCCGCCAGCCGGGCGGCCAGGCCCCGGTGCATCGCGCGCATCCAGAACGGACCGCGGTAGATGAAGGCGCTGTAGCCCTGGACGAGGGTGGCGCCGGCCAGGATCCGCTGCCAGGCGTCCTCGGCGTCCTCGATCCCGCCGACGCCGACCAGCACCAGCCGGTCGCCGACCCGGGCGTACAGCCGCCGCAGCACCTCCAGCGAGCGCTCCTTGAGCGGGGCGCCGGACAGGCCGCCGGTCTGCCGGACGAGGTCGGGCGCCGACCGCAGGCCGAGCCCCTCGCGGGCGATGGTGGTGTTGGTGGCGATGATGCCGTCCAAGCCGAGTTCGAGGGCGAGGTCGGCCACCGCGTCCACGTCCTCGTCGGCGAGGTCGGGGGCGATCTTCACCAGCAGCGGCACCCGGCGGTCGGTGACCGTGCGGTCGGCGGCCTCGCGGACGGCGGTGAGCAGCGGGCGCAGCGCCGAGGTGGCCTGCAGATCACGCAGGCCCGGGGTGTTCGGCGAGGACACATTCACCACCAGGTAGTCGGCGTGGGCCGCCAGCCGCTCGGTGGAGGTCACATAGTCGGCGACGGCACCCGATTCGGTGACCGCCTTGGTCTTGCCGATGTTGACCCCGACGGTGGTGCGGACGATCTCCCGCCGGGCGGCCAGCCGGGCGGCGACGACGGCCGAGCCGTCGTTGTTGAACCCCATCCGGTTGATCAGCGCGCGGTCCGGCAGCAGCCGGAACAGCCGCCGCTTCGGGTTCCCCGGCTGGGCCTCCCCGGTGACGGTCCCGATCTCGACATGGTCGAAGCCGAGCATCGCCATGCCGTCGATCGCCACGGCGTTCTTGTCGAACCCCGCGGCCAGCCCGAACGGCCCGCTCATCCGCAGCCCCAGCGCGTCCGTCCGCAGCGCTTCGTACCGCGGCGCCAGCACCGCGCCCACGACGTCCCGCAGCCCCGGGATCCGCACGGCCAGCCGGATCCACCGAAACGCGAGGTGATGCGCGCGCTCGGGGTCCATCCGCCGGAACACGAGCCGAAAGAAAAGGGGGTACATGGCTTCGCCTCTACGTCATCCAATGCGCCCCCTCCGGGGGCGCGGGCCTGTGCGTCCTCCTTGCGGCCGCCGCCGCGCGGGCGCCCCCCAGGGGCGCGGGGAACTGCGCGAGCAACCGACCACCGGCCAGCGGCCCGGACACGACAGAAACAGCCCCTGTCAGCCGGTGACGACCCGCAACCCGTCGACGGCCGGCCGCGCAGTTCCCCGCGCCCCTGAGGCGCACCGCACACCCCGAGCCCGCCCCGCGGGCCGCGGCGGCACCCGGGGGCGAGCTGACCGCAGGTCACAGGCTTCGGGCCGCGATCAGCCGCTCCGCGTGCTCCTGCAAGGAGCGGACCCCGATGTCGCCACGCGTCAACGCGTCGATGCCCTGGACGGCCGCCGCGAGGGCCTGGACGGTGGTGAGGCAGGGGATGCCGCGGGCGACCGCGGCCGTGCGGATGTCGTAGCCGTCGAGGCGGCCCCCGGTGCCGAAGGGGGTGTTGACGATGAGGTCGACCTCGCCCTCGTGGATGAGGGTGACGACGGTGGGCTCGCCGCCGGGCCCGACGCCCTCGCTCTGCTTGCGCACCACGCGCGCCTCGACGCCGTTGCGCCGCAGCACCTCCGCCGTGCCCGAGGTGGCGAGCAGTTCGAAACCGTGCTCGATCAGCGCGCGGGCCGGGAAGATCAGCGCGCGCTTGTCGCGGTTGGCCACCGAGATGAAGGCGCGGCCCTTGGTCGGCAGCGCACCGTACGCACCGGCCTGGGACTTGGCGTAGGCGGTGCCGAACACCGCGTCGATGCCCATCACCTCACCGGTGGACCGCATCTCCGGGCCGAGCACGGTGTCCACCCCGCGGCCCTGCACGTCGCGGAAGCGGCTCCAGGGCAGCACCGCCTCCTTGACCGAGATCGGCGCGTCCAGCGGGAGTTCACCGCCGTCGCCGGTGGCCGGCAGCAGGCCCTCGGCCCGCAGTTCGGCGACGGTCGTGCCCAGGGAGATCCGGGCGGCCGCCTTCGCCAGCGGCACCGCGGTCGCCTTGGAGGTGAAGGGCACCGTCCGGGAGGCCCGCGGGTTGGCCTCCAGGACGTAGAGGACGTCCCCGGCCAGTGCGAACTGGATGTTGATCAGCCCGCGCACCCCGACCCCGCGGGCGATCGCCTCGGTGGAGGTCCGCAGCCGCTTGATGTCGTGGCCGCCGAGGGTGATCGGGGGCAGCGCGCACGCCGAGTCGCCGGAGTGGATGCCGGCTTCCTCGATGTGCTCCATGACGCCGCCGAGGTAGAGCTCGTGGCCGTCGTAGAGGGCGTCCACGTCGATCTCGATGGCGTCGTCCAGGAAGCGGTCGACCAGCACCGGCCGGTCGGGGCCGATCTCGGTGGACTCGGCGATGTACGAGGCGAGCCGCGTCTCGTCGTACACGATCTCCATACCGCGCCCGCCGAGCACGTAGGAGGGGCGGACCAGCACCGGGTAGCCGATCTCGTCGGCGATGGCCTTGGCCTCGGGGAAGGAGATCGCGGTGCCGTGCTTGGGCGCGGGCAGGCCCGCCTCGTCCAGCACCCGGCCGAAGGCGCCGCGGTCCTCGGCGAGGTGGATCGCCTCGGGCGGGGTCCCGACGACCGGCACGCCGTTGTCCTTGAGGGCCTGCGCCAGGCCCAGCGGGGTCTGCCCGCCGAGCTGGACGATGACCCCGGCGACCGGCCCGGCCAGGGTCTCGGCGTGCACGATCTCCAGCACGTCCTCCAGGGTGAGCGGCTCGAAGTAGAGCCGGTCGGAGGTGTCGTAGTCGGTGGAGACCGTCTCCGGGTTGCAGTTGACCATCACGGTCTCGTAGCCGGCGTCGTGCAGCGCGAAGGAGGCGTGCACGCAGGAGTAGTCGAACTCGATGCCCTGGCCGATGCGGTTGGGGCCGGAGCCGAGGATGATCACCGCGGGCTTCTCCCGCGGCGCGACCTCGCTCTCCTCGTCGTAGGAGGAGTAGAAGTACGGCGTGCGGGCCGCGAATTCGGCGGCGCAGGTGTCCACCGTCTTGTAGACCGGGCGGATGCCGAGCGCGTGCCGGACCTCGCGGACCACGTCCTCGCGCAGGCCGCGGATGCCGCCGATCTGGGCGTCGGAGAAGCCGTGCCGCTTGGCCTCGGCCAGCAGCTCCGGGTCGAGCCGGTCGGCGGCGGCCAGTTCGTCCGCGTACTCCTTGATCAGGAAGAGCTGGTCGACGAACCAGGGGTCGATCCTGGTGGCCTCGAAGACCTCCCGCGCGGTGGCGCCGGCCCGCATCGCGAGCATCACGGTGTTGATCCGGCCGTCGGTGGGGACGGCGGCCGTGGCCAGCAGTGCGTCCTTGTCCGCCGGGTCCACCGGGCTCACGAAGTCGAACTGCGAGCCCTTCTTCTCCAGCGAGCGCAGCGCCTTGTTCAGCGCCTCGGTGAAGTTGCGGCCGATGGCCATCGCCTCGCCGACCGACTTCATGGTGGTGGTGAGGGTGGCGTCGGCGGCCGGGAACTTCTCGAAGGCGAACCGGGGCACCTTGACCACCACGTAGTCGAGGGTGGGCTCGAAGGACGCCGGGGTCTGCTCGGTGATGTCGTTGGGGATCTCGTCCAGGGTGTAGCCCACCGCGAGCCGGGCGGCGATCTTGGCGATCGGGAAGCCGGTGGCCTTGGAGGCCAGCGCGGAGGAGCGGGAGACCCGGGGGTTCATCTCGATGACGATGACCCGGCCGTCCTCGGGGTTGACCGCGAACTGGATGTTGCAGCCGCCGGTGTCGACACCGACCTCGCGGATCACCGCGATGCCGATGTCGCGCAGCACCTGGTACTCGCGGTCGGTGAGCGTCATCGCGGGGGCGACGGTGATGGAGTCGCCGGTGTGCACGCCCATGGGGTCGAAGTTCTCGATGGAGCAGACGACCACCACGTTGTCGTGCTTGTCGCGCATCAGCTCCAGCTCGTACTCCTTCCAGCCGAGGATGGACTCCTCCAGCAGCACCTCGGTGGTCGGCGACAGCGTCAGGCCCTGGCCGGCGATCCGGCGCAGTTCCTCCTCGTCGTGGGCGAAGCCGGAGCCGGCGCCGCCCATGGTGAAGGAGGGGCGGACCACGACCGGATAGCCGCCGAGGGTCTCGACGCCGTTCACGACGTCGTCCAGGGTGTGGCAGATCACCGAGCGGGCGGACTCGCCGTGGCCGATCTTCTCCCGGACCGCGGCCACCACGCCCTTGAACAGTTCGCGGTCCTCGCCCTTGTGGATGGCCTCGACATTGGCGCCGATCAGCTCGACGCCGTACTTGGCGAGCACACCGCCCTCGTGCAGGGCGATCGCGGTGTTGAGCGCGGTCTGGCCGCCCAGGGTGGGCAGCAGGGTGTCCGGCCGCTCCTTGGCGATGATCTTCTCGACGAACTCCGGGGTGATCGGCTCGATGTACGTGGCGTCGGCGATCTCCGGGTCGGTCATGATCGTGGCCGGGTTGGAGTTGACCAGCACCACCCGCAGGCCCTCGGCCTTGAGCACCCGGCAGGCCTGGGTGCCGGAGTAGTCGAACTCGGCGGCCTGGCCGATGACGATCGGGCCGGAGCCGATGACCAGGACGGACTGGATATCGGTGCGTTTAGGCACGCTGGCCCTCCATGAGGTCGGCGAAGCGGTCGAAGAGGTACGCGGCGTCGTGCGGGCCGGCGGCCGCCTCGGGGTGGTACTGGACGCTGAAGGCCGGCCGGTCGAGCAGCCGCAGGCCCTCGACCACGTCGTCGTTGAGGCAGACATGGCTGACCTCGGCGCGGCCGTACGGGGTGTCGCTGACCCGGTCCAGCGGCGCGTCCACCGCGAAGCCGTGGTTGTGGGCGGTGACCTCCACCTTGCCGGTGACGCGGTCCCGCACCGGCTGATTGATGCCGCGGTGGCCGTACTTGAGCTTGTAGGTGCCGAAGCCGAGGGCCCGGCCCAGCAGTTGGTTGCCGAAGCAGATGCCGAACAGTGGCGTGCCGCGTTCCAGCACGGCCTGGACGACGGTGAGGTCGGCGGTGGCCGGGTCACCGGGGCCGTTGGACAGGAACACCCCGTCGGGATCCGCCGCGTAGACGTCCTCGACGCTCGCGGTCGCGGGCAGCACCCGTACCTCGATGCCGCGCTGCGCCATCCGGTGCGGGGTCATGCCCTTGATCCCGAGGTCGAGGGCGACGACGGTGAAGCGCTTCCCGCCTATCGCCGGGACGGTGTACGGCTGCCGGGTGGCGACTTCGGCGGACAGGTGGGCGCCGGTCATCTCCGGGGCCTGCCGGACCCGGGCGAGCAGGGCGCCGTCGTCGGCGGCGGCGCCGAGCGCGGGACCGGAGAAGATGCCGACCCGCATCGCGCCGCGCTCGCGCAGGTGGCGGGTCAGGGCGCGGGTGTCGATGCCGCTGATGCCGACGACGCCCTGGGCGGTCAGTTCGTCGTCCAGCGTCCGCCGGGAGCGCCAGTTGGAGGGGACCCGGGCGGGGTCGCGTACGACATAGCCGGCCACCCAGATACGGCTCGACTCGGCGTCCTCGTCGTTGACCCCGGTGTTGCCGACGTGCGGCGCGGTCATCACGACGACCTGGCGGTGGTAGGAGGGGTCGGTCAGGGTCTCCTGGTAGCCGGTCATACCGGTGGAGAAGACGGCCTCGCCGAAGGTCTCCCCCACCGCTCCGTAGGCGCGGCCGCGGAAGGTGCGGCCGTCCTCCAGGACGAGTACGGCGGGCGGGCTGCCCGCCCGGGCGGAGGTCGTCATCGTGCGCCTTCCTTGTCGCGTTCGTCGTGCTGCTCGCTCTTGTCGTGCTGCTCGGTGTCGGTGAAGGTCACGGCCCGGTCGCCGCTGAGGGCGTTGAGGCGCTCGACCCACGCGGGGTGGTCGGCGGCGCGCTCGGAGCGGAAACCGGAGTCGACGAGGATGCCGCCGTGCTCCCAGGTCACCACGAGCAGGCCGCCCTCGGTCAGCACCTTGCCGGCGATGGCCTTGTCCAGCCGGGCGCCGCGCAGGGCGGCGGTGGGGACGAAGAAGCCGGGCGCGCCGGTGCGGTCCACGTCCAGCCCCTGCTCGGTCAGGACCAGGTGGACCTTGCTGCGCACGCCGAGGCCGTGCGCCACGATCCGGTCCAGCCAGCGGCCGGCGGTGGTGCTGCCGTGGTAGCGGCCGTCGAACTCCAGCAGCGGCGGGCCGGTCTCCTCGGTGGCCTGCGGCAGTTCGGGCAGGCCGCCCTGGAGGGTGCGGCGCCATTGCCAGCCCTGCCGCATCAGCCAGTAGACGAGCGCGACGAACAGCGCGAGCCCGACGATCCAGCCGATCCGGTCGGTCCAGTGGGTGACCTTGGCGGAGTGCTTGCCCGCGGCCTGGGCGGCGCCGGCCGCCAGGGGTGTCAGCAGAGTCGAGGGTGTCACGTGAGCTTCCCGTCGATGACCGTCGCGTGGCCCCGCAGGAAGGTGGCGAGCACCCTGCCCGGCAGTTCGCGCCCCGCGTAGGGGGTGTTGCGGCTGCGCGAGGCGAAGCCCGCGGGATTGACCGTTCCACGGTATGCGGGATCCACCAGGACGAGGTTGGCGGGCTCTCCCACCGCGATCGGCCGGCCGTGTCCGGCCAGCCGCCCGATGACCGCCGGCCGGGCCGACATGCGGTCGGCGACGCCCGCCCAGTCCAGTAGCCCGGTGTCCACCATGGTGTGCTGCACCACCGACAGCGCGGTCTCCAGGCCGACCATGCCCATGGCGGCGGCGACCCACTCGCAGTCCTTGTCCTCGCGCGGGTGCGGGGCGTGGTCGGTGGCCACGCAGTCGATGGTGCCGTCGGCCAGCGCCTCGCGCAGGGCCAGTACATCGGCCTCGGTGCGCAGCGGCGGGTTCACCTTGTAGACCGGGTCGTACGAACGCACCAGCTCGTCGGTGAGCAGCAGGTGGTGCGGGGTGACCTCGGCGGTGACGTCCCAGCCCTTGGACTTGGCCCAGCGGACGATCTCCACCGAGCCGGCCGTGGACAGGTGGCAGATGTGCACCCGGGAGCCGACGTGCGCGGCGAGCAGCACATCGCGGGCGATGACCGACTCCTCGGCGACGGCCGGCCAGCCGGTCAGGCCCAGCTCGCCGGAGACCACGCCCTCGTTCATCTGGGCGCCCTCGGTGAGCCGCGGCTCCTGGGCGTGCTGGGCGATCACCCCGTCGAACGCCTTCACGTACTCCAGGGCGCGGCGCATGATCACCGCGTCGTCGACGCACTTGCCGTCGTCGGAGAAGACCCGGACCCGGGCCGCGGAGTCGGCCATCGCGCCCAGCTCGGCGAGCTGCTTGCCGCCCAGGCCGACGGTGACCGCGCCGACCGGCTGGACGTCGCAGTAGCCGGATTCGCGGCCGAGTCGCCACACCTGCTCCACGACACCGGCGCTGTCGGCCACCGGGAAGGTGTTGGCCATGGCGTGCACGGCGGTGTACCCGCCGACCGCGGCGGCGCGGGTACCGGTCAGCACGGTCTCGGAGTCCTCGCGGCCGGGCTCGCGCAGGTGGGTGTGCAGGTCCACCAGGCCGGGCAGCAGCACCGCCTCGCCGTCGCCCTCGACGACGGTCGGCACGCCCCGGTCCGGCAGCCCGGTCCCGATCTCCGCGATGTTCCCGCCCTCGATGAGGACGTCACGCGGCTCACCGCCGAGGACCCGCACCCCGCGGAGCAGCGTCCTGTTCGTATCGCTCATGGTTACTGGCTCTCCTCGGTACGGGCGGTGTCGGCGCGGTCCGTGCGGTCGGCGCGGTCGGCGCGGGAGTTGTCGGTGCGGGCGGCGGAGATGGCGGGCTCGGAGCCGCCGAGCAGCAGGTAGAGCACGGCCATCCGGGTGCTGACGCCGTTGGCGACCTGTTCGACGGCGGTGCAGCGCGGGGAGTCGGCGACCTCGGCGGTGATCTCCATGCCGCGATTCATCGGCCCCGGGTGCATCACGATGGCGTGCTCGGGCAGTACGGCCATCCGGCCGCCGTCCAGGCCGTAGCGGCGGGCGTACTCGCGCTCGGTGGGGAAGAAGGCGGCGTTCATCCGCTCCCGCTGGACCCGCAGCATCATCACCGCGTCGGACGTGGCGAGCACCGCGTCCAGGTCGTAGGACACCTCGCACGGCCAGTTCTCGACGCCGATCGGCAGCAGGGTGGGCGGCGCGACCAGGGTGACGCGGGCGCCGAGCGTGGTGAGCAGCAGCACGTTGGACCGGGCCACCCGGCTGTGCAGCACGTCGCCGACGACGGTGATCCGGCGCCCGTCGAGGTCCCGGCCCACCCCGGACAGGTGGCGGCGCATGGTGAAGGCGTCCAGCAGTGCCTGCGTGGGGTGCTCATGGGTGCCGTCGCCGGCGTTGACCACCGAGGAGTTGATCCAGCCGGAGGTGGCCAGCCGGTGCGGGGCGCCGGAGGTGTGGTGGCGGATGACGACCGCGTCGGCGCCCATCGCCTCCAGGGTGAGCGCGGTGTCCTTCAGCGACTCGCCCTTGGAGACCGAGGACCCCTTGGCGGAGAAGTTGATGACGTCGGCGGACAGCCGCTTGGCGGCGGCCTCGAAGGAGATCCGGGTCCGGGTGGAGTCCTCGAAGAAGAGGTTGACCACGGTCCGGCCGCGCAGGGTGGGCAGCTTCTTGATGGGGCGGTCGGCGACGCGGGCCATCTCCTCGGCGGTGTCGAGGACGAGGAGGGCGTCGTCGCGGGTGAGGTCGGCGGCCGAGATCAGATGGCGCTTCACAGGGTGCTCCGGGATATGGCGTGGGTGTGCGAGGAGGGCGGCGGGCGGGACGAGGGCACGCGGAAGCGCCGGACCCTTACCGGGGCCGGCGGGAGGGCGCTACTGGTCCGCCGCGGACCCCGCGGGCGGCGCGGTGTCCTGACGCGCGGTGTCCTGCCGTTCCTCGGGGTCGGCCGGGACATCCCGCCGCGGGGCCTGCTGGCCGAGCAGGACGCTGTCGCGGCCGTCCTCCTCGGTGAGCAGGACCTTGACGGTCTCGCGCAGCGAGGTGGGCAGGTTCTTGCCCACGTAGTCGGCCCGGATCGGCAGCTCGCGGTGACCGCGGTCGACGAGGACGGCGAGTTGCACGGCGCGGGGGCGGCCGATGTCGTTGAGGGCGTCCAGGGCGGCCCGGATCGTCCGGCCGGAGAAGAGCACGTCGTCCACCAGGACGACCAGGCGGCCGTCGATGCCGTCCCCGGGGATCTCGGTACGGGCCAGCGCGCGCGGCGGGTGCAGCCGCAGGTCGTCGCGGTACATCGTGATGTCCAGCGAGCCGACGGCGGCGCCGCGGCCGGTGATCTCGGCGAGCTTGTCCGCGAGCCGGCGGGCGAGGAAGACACCGCGGGTCGGGATGCCGAGCAGCACCACGTCGTCGGCGCCCTTGGCGCGTTCGACGATCTCGTGGGCGATGCGGGTGATGACGCGCGCGATGTCCGGCGCTTCCAGCACCGGACGGGCGGATGCGGGTACGGTGGTAGTGCGGTCTTCGGCCATGGGCCGGGGACCTCCTTCCCCGCCTCACGGGACGGGCATTAAAGGACGTCAGAGGTACGCGACCACCGTATCAGGTGGGCGCCTCGTGACCCGGAGCCGCCCAGGTCAGAGACCAGACGGACCCTTTCGGCTTGACGAGCACGGATTACGCTGCGTAACCTCACAGTGAGTCACCGAGTTTCGTCCGGGGAGCCATATGTCCAGCGATTACGCCAAGCAGCTCGGAGCAAAGCTCCGCGCTATCCGCACGCAGCAGGGGCTGTCACTGCACGGTGTCGAGGAGAAGTCCCAGGGCCGCTGGAAGGCAGTGGTCGTGGGGTCCTACGAGCGCGGCGACCGCGCCGTGACCGTGCAGCGCCTCGCCGAGCTCGCCGATTTCTACGGGGTGCCGGTCCAGGAACTGCTGCCCGGCACCACCCCCGGCGGCGCCGCCGAGCCGCCGCCGAAGCTGGTGCTCGACCTGGAGCGGCTGTCCCAGGTCCCGCCGGAGAAGGCCGGCCCGCTGCAGCGCTACGCGGCCACCATCCAGAGCCAGCGCGGTGACTACAACGGCAAGGTGCTCTCCATCCGCCAGGACGACCTGCGCACCCTCGCGGTGATCTACGACCAGTCGCCCTCGGTCCTCACCGAGCACCTGATCGCCTGGGGCGTGCTGGACACGGACGCCCGCCGCGCGGTCCAGCACGAAGAGGCGTGAGCCGGCGGCTCACCGCCTGACTTGCAGAAACGTCCCGCCGCCCGGGAGTCCTCGGGCGGCGGCGCCCCGGACGCCCGGCGCGGGCCCTCAGTCGGCCCCAGCGGCCCCGGAAGCCCGGTACAGCCGGGAGACCACCTCGGGCAGCAGCCGTTCGGTCAGACGGGGCGGCAGGGCCTGGAGCACGGCCAGCACCGGAGCCATCCGCTCCGGCAGCGCGCCGTCCGCGGCGACACCGGCGAACTCCAGGGCGAGGGCGACCTCGGCCGGACCGAGGGTGTCCGGATCGAGCGCCGCCGCCAGCTCCACCATGGCGGGATCCACCGCGGCCGGGCCGTGGGCGCGGGCCCGGGTCACCGCCGCGGCCAGTTCGGCCAGCAGTTCGTCGATCCGCTCGTCGGAGGCGACCGCGGCCGTCACCGTCAGATGCAGATTGGCCGGTGACCCGGCCGCGGCGGGCTGCGGCTGCAAGTACCATCCGCGCGGCCGCATCTCGTCGGCGACCACGAAGGGGTCGAGGCCGGGGTCGGCGGAGGCCACCGCGACCAGCGACGCCTCCGGCGCGCCGAGTACGCGCAGCCCCTCAATCCGCCCGACCCCCTCCACCAGCCGGCCCGTCGCCCTGTGCACCCGCCGGGCCAGCTCGGTGTATCCGCCGGGGCCCACCCGCTGGAGCACCGCCCAGGCGGCGGCGAGCGGCCCGGCCGATCTGGTGCCCTGCAGCGTCGGGTTCACCACCGGGTAGCCCGGCCAGGAGGCGTGCGCGAACCACCCGTGCCGGCGCAGCTCGGTGTCCCGGAACAGCAGCACCGACGCGCCCTTGGGCGTGTACGCGTACTTGTGCAGGTCCACCGACAGCGAGGTCACCCCGGGCACGCCCAGGTCGAAGGCGGGCGGCGGCGCGATGTCACCGGCCAGCCGGCGGTGCCCGAGATACCAGCCGCCGATACAGGCGTCCACATGGCAGAGCACCCCGCGCGCCGCGGCGACCGCCGCCACCTCGGCCACCGGGTCGACGACACCGTGCGCGTACGAGGGCGCGGAGACCACGGCGAGCGCGGTGCGGCCGGTCAGCGCGGCCTCCATGTCCGCGGCCCGTACCCGGAAGGTCAGCGGGTCCACCGGTACGGTCACCGGGGTCAGCCCGAACAGCAGGGCGGCCTTGTGGAAGGCGGGGTGCGCGGTGACCGGCAGGACGATCTCGGGCCGGGTCACCCCCGCGGTGCTCCGCGCGTACTCCCGGGCCGTGAGCACGGCCAGCAGACAGCTCTCGGTGCCGCCGCTGGTGAAGGTGCCGGCCGTCGCCGGACCGCCGCCGAGCAGCGCGGCGGCCCGCCCCACCACGTCGTTCTCCAGCGCGACCACGCTCGGGAACACCGTCATGTCGAGGCCGTTGACGCCCGCGAAGGCGGCCTGCGCGCGGGCGGCCAGCTCATCGAGACCGGCGAGCCCGGAGTCGTAGACATACGCCATGGTCCGGCCGCCGCGCACCGGCAGGTCGGCGGTCCGCAGCGCGGCGAGGCGGTCCAGGACGGCGTCGTCGTCCGGGGTGCGGCCGTCCGGGTCGTGGGCGTTCGGCATGCGCCGGAATCTAGGCCAGGGACGCGGACGGACACCAGGCCCGAAGCAGAAGAATGTTCACCTTCTGCTGTCGGGCCTGGTGACGGCTCCGCCGAGTGGGCCGGGCGGAGCCGGAACGTCGGCTGGAGCGTGAGCGTCGGCTAGAGCGTGAGCGTCGGCTTCAGCTCCATCAGCCGGCCGAGCAGTCCGTTGACGAAGGACGGCGAGTCGTCGGTGGAGAACTCCTTGGCGAGCTGGACCGCCTCGTCCAGCACCACCGCGTCCGGGACGTCGTCCTCCCAGAGCAGCTCATAGGCGCCGAGCCGGAGCAGGCTGCGGTCCACCACCGGCATCCGGTCGAGCGTCCAGCCGACCGAGTGGCCGGCCAGCAGTTCGTCGATCCGCGAGGCGTGCGCCTCGTAGCCCTCGACCAGTTGCCGCGTGTACTCGGTGACCGGCGGCTGCCGGTCGTCGGTCCGGGCGAGCCTGATCCAGTCCGCCATGACGGACGTGGGGGCGGCACCCCGCTGCTCCGCCTCGAACATGATCTGGAAAGCGCGCGTTCGGGCCTTGTTCCGGGCAGCCACGGTTAGCTGTTCACCCGGCCGAGGTAGTCGCCCGTACGGGTGTCGACCTTGACCTTTTCACCCGTGGTGATGAACAGCGGGACACCGATCTCATAACCGGTCTCCAGGCGGGCGGGCTTGGAGCCGCCGGTGGAGCGGTCGCCCTGCACGCCGGGCTCGGTGTACTCGATGACCAGCTCGACGGAGGCGGGCAGTTCGATGTAGAGGGGCGCGCCCTCGTACATCGCGACGACCGCCTCGAAACCCTCCAGCAGGTAGTTGGCGGCTTCGCCTACGACCTCGGGGGTGACGTTGATCTGGTCGTAGGTCTCGGTGTCCATGAAGACGAAGTCGGTGCCGTCCTTGTAGGAGAACTGCATGCCGCGCTTGTCGACGTTGGCGGTCTCCACCTTCAGGCCCGCGTTGAAGGTCTTGTCGACGACCTTCCCGGAGAGCACGTGCTTCAGCTTGGTGCGCACGAAGGCGGGGCCCTTGCCGGGCTTGACGTGCTGGAACTCGACCACGGTCCAGAGCTGGTCGCCGTCGAGCTTGAGCACGAGGCCGTTCTTGAGGTCGTTCGTGGTGGCCACGGTTGCGGAATCTCCTGAAAATGCTGCTTCGGGACCAGGAAATCCCGCGCCCGTCACAGAGCGAGCAGTTCCTTGGTCGTGATGGTGAGTAGCTCCGGTCCGCCGTCCGCCAGGGGGCGTACGACGAGCGTGTCGTCGATCCGAACGCCGCCGCGGCCCGGAAGGTGGACTCCCGGTTCGACGGTGACCGGCACGCAAGCGTCCAGCTTACCCATGGCCGCAGGGGACAACCGAGGGTCCTCGTCGATTTCGAGACCCACACCGTGGCCCGACCAGGGCGCCAGACCCTCGCCGTGGCCGGCCGCGATCAGCGGCTGCCGGGTGGCCCGGTCGACGTCGCGGCAGGCCACACCGGGTGCCAGCGCCTCGCGGCCGGCCCGCTGGGCCTCGAAGACCAGCTCGTAGAGCTCGATCTGCCAGGAGGCGGGAGCGGTTCCGATGACGAAGGTACGGCCGACTTCGCAGCGGTAGCCGCGGTAGCGGGCGCCGAGCCGGACGGTGAGGAAGTCGCCCTCCTCGACCCGGCGGTCGCTGGGCAGGTGGCGGGCGGTGCCGGAGTTCGGGCCGGTTCCGACCGAGGTGGGGAAGGCGGGGCCCTCGGCGCCGTGGTCGACCAGCCGGCGTTCCAGCTCCAGCGCGAGGTGCCGCTCGGTACGGCCGACCAGGATGGACTCCAGCAGCTCGCCGAGGGCCTGGTCGGCGATCTCGGCCGCTATCCGCAGCGCGGCGATCTCGTGCTCGTCCTTGACCAGCCGGAGCTGTTCGACCGCGCCGCCGAGGTCGGACAGCGGCAGGCCGGCGGTCACCGAGCGCAGCGCGCGGTGGCGGGTGACGGTGAGGTGGTGCTCCTCGACGGCCAGTGAGCCGGCCCGCTGCTCCCCGGCCAGCTCGGCGGCGGCCACCGCCGCGTCGCCGTCCGGGGTGGGCAGCACGATCGAGCGCAGGTCGTCCGGCGGCTCGTCCCGGTCCGGGTCCTCCGGCGGCGGGCGCAGGTGCACCAGGGTGTCCTCGGGGCCGGGTCCGACCAGCAGTGCGGCGCCCTGCGGGGCGCAGCCGGTGAGGTAGCGCACATTGGCTGGTCCGGTCACCAGGGCGGCGGTGACCCCGGTTGCCGCGCACCGGTCGCGCAGCCGGGCCCTGCGGGTCGTATGCACGTCAGCCATGTCGTGAGCGTAAGGCTTCGCTCCGGGCGGGGCTTGCGGTATGCGCCGACCGTGCGAATCCCGGCGGGGCGCCGTGGCGCCTTCCCGGTCAGCGGACCGGCGGGCCCTGGGCGGCCCGGGCCACCACCTGGTCGAGGGCGGCCGCGGCGGAGGCGACGTCGAACTGGGAGTTGTCGATGATGGGCAGCCCGGAGCCGTACCAGCCGGCCATCCGGCCGTGGATACGGGCGACCTCCTCGTCGGAGAGGCGGCGGTTGCCGGAGCGGGCGGCGTTGCGGGTGAGGACGACATCCAGCCCGGGCAGCAGGACGACCGGCAGCAGGCCGGGGCCGACATGCCGCTTCCAGCCGCCGAGGCCGACGGCGGGGCGGTCCGGGAAGACGGCGTCGTCGATGATGCAGGACACGCCGTTGGCCAGGAAGTTGCGGGCGGCGAAGCCGCAGGTGCGGCGGGCCAGCCGGTACTGCGCCTCGGAGTGCTCGTTCCAGCCGGCCTGCGGGTCGGCGAAGCCGGAGCGGACCCACTCGCGTACGTCGTCCAGGCTGATGTGCGCGGTCGGGGCGCCGCGGGTGTCCGCCCAGTGCCGGGCGATGGTCGTCTTGCCGGCTCCCGCCGGGCCGATCAGCAGCACGGCTATCGGCCCCGGCGACCCGGGCGCCTGCACGGGCGTGGGCGCCCCCAGCGGAAAGTGCCCGGTCCCGTTCCCCCCGGCCGCCCCCACAGGTTGCTGCATCTCGCCCCACTCCAGGCTCCGCCGGTGACTCACCGTTCGACACCGAACGGTACATGCCCCGGGCGGGGCCTCCATGAACCCCCGGGCCCCAGGGGCCCGGACCCCTGCCTCCGCCGGCCGACGGCCGCTCGCGGACCACCGGCCGGTGGAGGGCTGAGCGCGCGGTTCCCCGCTGGCTGCTTGCCGCGCGCCCGGCCCCGCCGGGACGGGTTACGGCCGTTTCCGGGCCACCGGCCGGTGGAGGGCTGAGCGCGCAGTTCCCCGCGCCCCCAACGGGCGCCGTCCGGCGAGACCTGGGGCAATCGCCCGGCCGAGCCCCGCAGGGGCGCGGGGAACTGCGCGACCAGGCACAACGCACCCGCACCCGACAACGAACCACACCACCCACCCCCCAGGGGCGCGGGGAACTGCGCGGCCAGGCACGACGGACCCGCACGTGGGAACGAAACCGCAGCCACGCAGCCCGGCGAGCCCCGCAGGATGGCTAGCGGGTGGGTGGGGCCTCGGCCAAGGCGCGGAGGGCGAGGCGGTAGGAGGCGAGGCCGAAGCCCGCCACCGTGCCGGAGGCGACCGCCGCCAGGACGGAGGTGTGGCGGAACTCCTCGCGGGCGTAGGGGTTGGAGATGTGGACCTCGATGAGGGGGGCGGTACGCTGGGCCGCGGCGTCACGCATCGCGTAGGAGTAGTGGGTGAAGGCGCCGGGGTTGAGGACCACCGGGATGCGGCCGTCGGCGGCTTCATGGAGCCAGCCGATGAGTTCCGCCTCGTCGTTGGTCTCGCGGACCTCGACGTCGAGGCCGAGTTCCGCGCCAAAGGTCCGGCACTCCTCGACCAGGCCGGCGTACGAGGTGGCGCCGTAGACATCGGGTTCGCGGGAGCCGAGCCGGCCGAGGTTGGGGCCGTTGAGGACGAGGACCGGGCGGGTCACGAGGAGACCTCGCCGTAGGCGGCGACCAGGATCGCCGGGTCGGGGCCCTCCAGGACGGTGGGCCGGGCCAGGCCGTCGAGGACGATGAAGCGGAGCAGGTCGCCCCGCGACTTCTTGTCGACCTTCATGTTCTCCACCAGCTTGGGCCACTGGTCGCCGCGGTAGGTCAACGGCAGCCCCACCGCTGCCAGCACGCTGCGGTGCCGGTCGGCGGTCGCGTCGTCCAACCGCCCGGCCAGGCGGCCGAGTTCGGCCGCGAAGACCATGCCGACGGAGACGGCCGCGCCGTGCCGCCAGTTGTAGCGCTCGTTCTTCTCGATGGCGTGCGCGAGCGTGTGCCCGTAGTTGAGGATCTCCCGCAGCCCGGATTCCTTGAGGTCGGCGGAGACGACCTCCGCCTTGACGCGGATGGCCCGCTCGATGAGTTCGGCGGTGTGCGGCCCGCGCGGGTCCCGGGCGGCGGCCGGGTCCGCTTCGATCAGGTCGAGGATCGCCGGGTCGGAGATGAAGCCGGCCTTGATGACCTCGGCGAGCCCGCTGACGTAGTCGTTGGCCGCCAGCGAGTCGAGCGCGGCCAGGTCGCACAGCACCCCGGTGGGCGGATGGAAGGCGCCGACCAGGTTCTTGCCCTCGGCGGTGTTGATGCCGGTCTTGCCGCCGACCGCCGCGTCCACCATGCCGAGCACCGTGGTGGGCACCGCGATCCAGCGCACCCCGCGCAGCCAGCTGGCCGCGACGAAGCCGGCCAGGTCGGTGGTGGCCCCGCCGCCGACACCGACGATGACGTCGGTGCGGGTGAAGCCGGTCTGGCCGAGCGCCTTCCAGCAGTAGGCGGCGACCTCGGCGGTCTTGGCCTCCTCGGCGTTGGGCAGTTGGATGGCGATGGCCTGGTAGCCCTGCTCGGCCAGGTCCTCGCGGATCGCCTCACCGGTGCCGGCCAGCGCCTCGGGGTGGAGTACGGCCACCCGCAGCGCCTTGGGCCCGATGAGCCCGGGCAGTTCACCGAGCAGCTGGTGGCCGACGAGCACGTCGTACGGCTCGGTGCCCGCGGTGCCGCCGACCGTGATCCGGGTGGGCGGGGCGGCCAGGGGGTTCTCGCTCATGCGTCCTTCAGTTGGAGTGCGTCCAGGACGGCGGCGGCCACGTCCTGCGGGGTGCGGTCGTCGGTGCTGACGACGGCGCGGGCGACCTCGGTGTAGAGCGGGCGGCGCTGCTCCATCAGCTCGCGCCAGCGCTGCCGGGGGTTGACGGCCAGCAGCGGCCGGGGCGCGTCCAGGCCCACCCGGTGGACCGCGTCGCGCAGGCTGACGTCGAGGAAGACCACCGGCAGGCCGGCCAGCAGGGCCCGGGTGCCGTCGTGCAGGATGGCGCCGCCGCCGAGCGAGAGCACCCCGTCGTGTCCGGCGAGCGCGTCGCGGACGGCGGTGCGTTCCAGCTCGCGGAAGTGCGCCTCACCCTCTTCGATGAAGATCTCGGCGATGGGCTTGCCGGCCAGCGCCTCGATGTCGGCGTCGGTGTCCCGGTAGCCGAGGCCGAGGCGTTCGGCCAGCGCCCGGCCGACGGTGGTCTTGCCGGCTCCCGGCGGGCCGACCAGGACGACGGCGGGCGGTCCGCCCGCGGCGGCGGTCACCGGATGGCCAGGTGGTCGAGGAAGTCGGCCACATTGCGCCGGGTCTGGGCCACCGAGTCGCCGCCGAACTTCTCGGCGACCGCGTCGGCGAGCACCAGCGCCACCATCGCCTCGGCGACGATGCCGGCCGCCGGGACCGCGCAGACGTCGGAGCGCTGGTGGTGGGCCTGGGCGGCCTCGCCGGTGGTGACGTCGATGGTGGCCAGCGCGCGCGGCACCGTCGCGATGGGCTTCATCGCGGCGCGCACCCGCAGCGCCTCGCCGGTGGACATGCCGCCCTCGGTGCCGCCGGAGCGGCCGGTGGCGCGACGGACGCCGTCAGGGGTGGGCACGATCTCGTCGTGGGCCCGCGAGCCGGGCACCCGGGCGAGTTCGAAGCCGTCGCCGATCTCGACGCCCTTGATGGCCTGGATGCCCATCAGGGCGCCGGCCAGCCGCGAGTCGAGCCGGCGGTCCCAGTGCACATGGGAGCCGAGGCCGACCGGCACTCCGTAGGCGAGCACCTCGACGACGCCGCCGAGAGTGTCGCCGTCCTTGTGGGCCTGGTCGATCTCGGCGACCATCGCCTTGCTGGCGTCGGCGTCGAGGCAGCGCACCGGGTCGGCGTCCAGCCGCTCCTGGTCGGCGGGGACCGGGACGACGCCGTAGGGCGCCCTGGCCCCGGCGAGTTCCACCACGTGGGAGACGATCTCGACGCCCGCGGTCTCCTTGAGGTAGGAGCGGGCGACGGCGCCGAGCGCGACCCGGGCGGCGGTCTCGCGGGCGCTGGCCCGCTCCAGCACCGGGCGGGCCTCGTCCAGGTCGTACTTCTGCATACCGGCCAGGTCGGCGTGGCCGGGGCGCGGCCGGGTCAGCGGCGCGTTGCGGGCCAGACTCGCGAGGATCTCCGGGTCCACCGGATCGGCCGCCATCACCTGCTCCCACTTGGGCCACTCGGTGTTGCCGACCATCACGGCCACCGGGCTGCCCATCGTCAGGCCGTGCCGGACGCCGCCGAGGAAGGTCACCTCGTCCCGCTCGAACTTCATCCGGGCGCCGCGTCCGTAGCCGAGCCGCCGCCGGGCGAGGGCGTCCGCCACCATGTCACTGGTGACGGGGATGCCGGACGGCAGCCCTTCCAGTGTCGCGACGAGCGCGGGGCCGTGCGACTCCCCCGCGGTCAGCCAGCGCAACCTGCTCAACGGTGCTCCTTCGACTCGACAAAGCCGGGTTTGTCCGCCCCCGTCGGCGTCCCGGTACTGCCTTCCGATCCTCCCACGCCCGCCGCCCGCCGCCGGACGCCGGTCCAGCGTACGGACGGCGGCCGGTCCGCCCCTACGGCCCGGGGCGCCGGCCGGCCAGCGCCGCCGCACCGGCCGCGCGCATGGCAGCGAGCGGGGCCGGAGCGCGGCCGGTGAACCGCTCGACCTGGAAGACGGCCTGGTGGACCAGCAGGTCGAGGCCGCCGATGAGGGCGCCGGAGCGGGCCGACCAGGCGGCGGCCAGCGCGGTCGGCCAGGGATCGTAGAGCACGTCGAAGAGCGCGCCCGGGTGGTCGGGGACGGCTCCGGCGAGATGGTCGGCGGCCCCGGCCGGGGTGGTGGCGATCACCAGCGGCTCGGCCAGCGCCTTGGCGGCGTCGGCCCAGTCGGCGGTGCGTACGGTGACGCCGAGCCGCTCGCCCCACCGCCGCATCTCGGCGGCGCGGGCCGGACCGCGGACATAGGCGGTCACCTCGCCGTCGCAGATGCTGGCCAGCGCGGCCAGCGCGGAGGAGGCGGTGGCGCCGGCGCCGAGCACCGCGGCGGAGGGCACCGAGGTGACCCCCCGCTCGCCCAGGGCGGCGATCATGCCCGGGATATCGGTGTTGTCGCCCCGGCGACCGCCGTCGGCGCCGAGCACCACGGTGTTGACGGCCTCGACGGAGGCGGCGGTGTCGCTGATCCCGTCCAGCAGCGGGATGATCGCCCGCTTCAGCGGCATGGTCAGCGACAGACCCGCCCACAGCGCCGGGTCGAGCCCCTCGACGAAGGCGGGCAGCCCGGCCTCGTCCACCTCGAACCGGTCGTACCGCCAGCCGTCCAGCCCGAGGGCGGCGTAGGCGGCACGGTGCAGCGCCGGTGACAGCGAGTGCGCGATGGGCGAGCCGAGCACGGCCGCGCGGCGCCGGCCCGGTTGTCCGGTCGTTTCCACGGAAGGGCGTCCTGGTCCTACTTGGCGTTGTACTGCGCGTAGAGCTTGTCGAACTCGGCCTTGGTCTCGGTGAACTTCGTGGTCTTGTCGTCCAGCGAGATGAACCACCACCAGTTGCCGGTGTCCGGGTTCATCGCGGCCTTGAGCGCGTCGATGCCGGGGTTCCCGATCGGCCCGGGCGGCAGGCCCCTGTACACGTAGGTGTTGTACGTGTCCTTGAGCGTCTTGATGTCCTGGAGGGAGATCTTCGTGCTGCTGGCGCCCCGGATGTAGTTGTAGGTCGAGTCGAACTGGAGCAGTCCGTTGGTCACCGTGTTGGACGGGTCCTTCCGGTTGTAGATGACCTTGGCCATCTTCCGGAAGTCGTCGTCGGTCTTGCCCTCGGCCTGCACGAGGCTGGCGACGGTGAGCAGTTGCAGCGGCGATGTGAGGCCCTGCTTCCGCGCCTCGGCGGCCATGTCGAACTGCGCGTACTGCTTCTTGGCCTCGCCGATCATCTGGCGCAGCAGCGCTTCGGGCTTCATGCCCTTGGCGACGCTGTAGCGGGACGGGAAGAGGAAGCCCTCCAGCGGGTCCTTGACGCGGTTGCTGGTGTCGGCCCAGGCGGGCAGACCGAGGTTCTTGACCTGGGCCCTGGCCGCCTTGGCGGTGCTGCCGGCGGCCAGGCCGAGACGCTTGTCGACCATGGCGTAGATCTGCTGGTCGCGGGTCCCTTCGGGGATGATGAACGCGTTCTGCGACGAGGGGTCGAGCATCAGCGTGACCGCCGCGGCGGCGGACATCTGCGACTTGAGGACGTACACACCCGACTGGATGCCGCGGCTCTTGGTGTTCTTGTCGGCCGCCGAGACGAAGGCGTCGACGCTCTTGACGACGCCGGCGTCCTTGAGCAGGCGGCCGATCACGGCGGCGGTGGCACCGGTGGGGACCGTCACCTGGACATCGGTGGCGGTACCGGCTCCGGTGTAGTCCGGCGCCGGGCCGAAGTGGCTCTGGTAGAAGCTGTAGCCGAAGTAGCCCACGCCGCCGAGACCACCGACCATCACCACGACGAGGACCAGGCAGGCGCAGCCGCTGCGCCGCTTCTTGCCGCCCTTCGGCTGCGACTTGCCCGACCGCCGGCCGGTGTCCGCCGGGGCGACGGAGCCGGCGTCGTCGTCCTCGTGGCGGTCGGCGAAGAAGGCGTGCTCGCGCGGGTCGCCCTCCTCCTCCGGGTCCCAACCGCCCGGGTCGGCGGGCGCGGTGCGCGATGGCCGGGCGCCGGCCTCCTGCGGGTGGCCCGGCTGGGCCTGCGACGGCACGGACTGCCCGGCCTGCTGGCCCTGCTGAGGATGCACCGGCTGGCCCGGCACCGGCTGGCCGAGGCCCTGGTCCTGCCCCGGAGCGCCCTGCCCCTGCTGCTGCGGCATCTGCTGCTGCCGGTACTGCGGCTGCTGCGGCGGCGGATAGCCGTTCTGCCCGTAGAAGTCGGGTTGGCCGTAGGGGTCCTGCGGCTGCTGCTGCCCGCCGTACGGGTCCTGCTGGCCGTAGCCGCCGGTCTGGTGCGAGCCGGTGTCGTACGGGTCGTAGCCGGCCTGCTGCGGGTAGCCCTGCTGGGGGTACGGCTGCTGCGGCTGGCCCTGCGGGTACGGCTGCTGGGGCTGGCCCTGACCGTACGGCTGGTTCTGCGGCTGCTGGGGCTGGTGCGGCTGCTGCGGGTACTGCCCCTGCTGCGGGTACGGCTGCTGGGGGTATCCCTGCTGCGGGGGGTACGGGGGTTGCTGACCGGTGGCATACGGGTCCTGCCAGCCGCCGTCCTCCTGATGCGGGGGCTGCTGCTGAGGATCCTGCTGCGGATGCTGGGGCTGCTGCGGGTAGCCGTGGCCCTGGTCGTACACATCACCGAAGAGCGGGTCCTCGGGGTGCCACGGTTCGGAGCCGGAGCCCCGGCCATAGTCGGTCATCGATCCCCTTGGTGAGCGGTCGGCACTGGGCCTGCCGACCCTGCGAAACGGGCGGCACCCTGAGGGTGCCGCCGTGTCGCGCGGAACGTTACCGTATCGCGATCAGATGACTACTTCGACGCCCTCGCCCGGAGCTTTACCAGACACGCGCTCGGTCTCCAGGGCACTTTGCAGGATGATGACCGCCGCCACCTGGTCGATCACGGAGCGTCCCTTTTTCGACGTCACACCGGACGCGCGCAGCCCCTGAGTGGCACTCACCGTCGTCATCCGCTCGTCCACCAGGCGCACCGGCACGGGTGTGATGACTTTCGCCACACTTTGGGCGAAGCTCCGGACCTTGGCCGCCGCCGGGCCCTCGGTCCCGTTGAGGGACCGGGGCAGGCCGACGACGACCTCGATCGGCTCGTACTCCGCCACGATCGCGGCGAGCCTGCGCAGCGCCGCGGCGGTGTCCCGGCCGGGCACCGTCTCCACCGGGGTGGCGAGGATGCCGTCGGGGTCGCAGGACGCGACGCCGATCCTGGCGTCCCCGACATCGAGGGCGATCCGGCGCCCGCGCCGCATACCGGGCTCGGGCCGCCCGCCCGCGCCGGGGCTCTCCTCCGCCACCCCGGGGGCCGTCATGCCTTCTCGGCGACGAGCCGCCGTACGGCCTCGATCGCTTCCGGCACGGCGGCGGGGTCCTGGCCGCCGCCCTGGGCCATGTCCTCCTTGCCGCCGCCACCGCCGCCGAGGGTCTTGGCGGCGGCCCGGACCAGCTCGCCGGCCTTGATCCCGCGCCCCCGGGCGGCCTCGTTGGTGGCGATCACGGTCAGCGGGCGGCCGTCGGACACCGCGAACAGGGCGACCACGGCCGGGCGGTCGCCCGGGACGCGCTGCCGGACGTCCAGCACCAGCCGGCGCAGGTCGTCGGCGCCGGTGCCGTCCGGGACCGACGCGGTGACCAGGGCGACGCCCTTGACGTCGGCGGCGGAGGCGGCCAGACCGGCGGCGGCCTGGAGCACCTTCTCGGCGCGGAACCGCTCGATCTCCTTCTCGGCGTCCTTGAGCTTGGCGAGCATCCCGGAGATCCGGTCGGGCAGCTCGTCCGGACGGCTGCCCTTGACCAGCTCGGTGAGCTGGGCGACCACGGCGTGCTCGCGGGCCAGGAAGTTGTAGGCGTCGACGCCGACGAGGGCCTCGACACGGCGCACTCCGGAGCCGATCGAGGACTCGCCGAGCAGCTTGACCAGCCCCAGCTGGGCGGTGTTGGCGACATGGGTGCCGCCGCACAGCTCCTTGGAGAAGTCGCCGATGGTGACGACGCGGACCTGCTCGCCGTACTTCTCGCCGAACTCGGCGATGGCGCCCTGCCTCCTGGCCTCGGCGATCGGCAGCACCTCGGCGGTGACGTCGAGTTCGCGGGCCAGCACCTCGTTGATCTTCTGCTCGACATCGGTGAGGACGCTGCCGGGCACGGCGGTGGGCGAGCCGAAGTCGAAGCGGAAGCGGCCCGGTGAGTTCTCCGAGCCGGCCTGGGCGGCGGTGGGGCCGAGCGCGTCGCGCAGCGCCTGGTGGGTCAGGTGGGTGGCGCTGTGCGCGCGGGCGATGGCGCGGCGGCGCACCAGGTCGATCCGGGCGTCGGCGACGGCGCCCAGGGTGACCTCGCCGACCTGGACGACACCCTTGTGCACGCTGACGCCGGGCACCGGCTGCTGGACGTCGCGGATCTCGACCACGGCGCCGGAGTCCAGCCTGATCCGGCCGGTGTCGGCGAGCTGACCGCCGCCTTCGGCGTAGAACGGGGTGCGGTCCAGCACGATCTCGACCTCGTCGCCCTCGGTGGCGGCGGCCGAGGGCAGGCCGTCCACCAGCAGGCCGACGACGGTGGCCTCGCTGTCGGTCCGCGTGTAGCCGGTGAACTCGGTGGTGCCGGAGCGGTCGGCGACCTCGCGGTAGGCGGACAGGTCCGCGTGGCCGGTCTTCTTGGCGCGGGCGTCGGCCTTGGCCCGGTCCCGCTGCTCCTTCATGAGCCGGCGGAAGCCGTCCTCGTCCACGGACAGGCCCTGTTCCGAGGCCATCTCCAGGGTGAGGTCGATCGGGAAGCCCCAGGTGTCGTGCAGCAGGAAGGCCTGGGCGCCGGACAGGACGCTGCCGCCGCCCGCCTTGGTCTCGCTGACGGCGGTGTCCAGGATGTTGGTGCCGGCCCTGAGGGTCTTGAGGAAGGCGGCCTCCTCGGCCAGTGCCACCGTCTCGATCCGCTTGCGGTCGGTGAGCAGCTCTGGGTACTGCTCGCCCATGGTGGAGAGCACCACGTCGATCAGCTGGGCGGCGACCGGGTCGGTGGCGCCCAGCAGCCGCATGTTGCGGATCGCGCGGCGCATGATGCGGCGCAGGACGTAGCCGCGGCCCTCGTTGCCGGGGGTGACGCCGTCGCCGATGAGCATCATGGACGTACGCATGTGGTCGGCGACGACCCGCAGCGCCACATCGGAGTCGTGGGCCCGTCCATAGGGGACGCCGGTGAGTTCGGTGGCCTTGTCGATGACGACACGCAGGGTGTCGGTCTCGTACATGTTCTGCACGCCCTGGAGGATCATCGCCAGGCGTTCCAGGCCGAGGCCGGTGTCGATGTTCTTGGCGGGCAGCTCGCCGAGGATCGGGAAGTCCTCCTTGCCCTCGCCGGCGCCGCGCACGTACTGCATGAAGACCAGGTTCCAGATCTCCACGTACCGCTCGTCGTTGACGGCCGGGCCGCCCTCGACGCCGAACTCGGGGCCGCGGTCGTAGTTGATCTCGGAACAGGGCCCGCAGGGTCCCGGTACGCCCATGGACCAGAAGTTGGGGCCCATGCCGAGACGCTGGATGCGCTCGGCGGGGACGCCGACGACGTCGCGCCAGATGGCCTCGGCCTCGTCGTCCCGCTCGTAGACGGTGATCCAGAGCCGGTCCGGTTCCAGGCCGTAACCGCCCTTGTCCTGGGGCGTGGTGAGCAGCTCCCAGGCGAACTTGATGGCGTCTTCCTTGAAGTAGTCGCCGAAGGAGAAGTTGCCGCACATCTGGAAGAACGTGCCGTGCCGGGTGGTCTTGCCGACCTCTTCGATGTCCGGGGTGCGGACGCACTTCTGGACACTGGTGGCGCGCTTGAAGGGGGGCTTGACCTCACCGAGGAAGTACGGCTTGAAGGGGACCATGCCGGCCGGGACCAGCAGCAGGGTCGGGTCGTCGGCGATGAGGGACGCCGACGGCACGACGGTGTGCCCGCGCTCCTCGAAGAAGCGCAGCCAGCGGCGGCGGATTTCTGCCGACTCCATCAGTGTTCGTCCTTCCGGTTTTCGTACCCGCGATACGTCTCGTTCGCAGCGTCGTGCGTGATGCCCCGGCGCGGTGCCGGGAAGTCGGGGTCCTGGGCGGACAGCGCCCGGGTCTCCTTGCGGGCGGGGGGCAGGCCCGGGGTGTCGGTCTTGCCCCGCAGGCCGAGGGCGTCGTGGAGTTCGCCTTCGCGCTGCGTCATCCCGGCCCGTACATCGTGCGCGAACAGCCGCAGCCGGGCGCCGGTCTCCAGCGCGCGGTCGGCGGCGGTGGCGGCCAGGCTGTCCGGGCTGAGCCGGCGCAGCGCGCGGTTGACCTTGACGGTGGCCCAGACACCGGTGGTGGCGCCGGTGAAGAACCAGAACAGGCGGCGAAACATAGAACCTCAGCCCTCAGTCCTCGGTGCGGTTGCGGCGGCGGCCACGCCGGGCGGCGGGCACCACCTTGCCCTTGACGGTCCTGGCCCGGGCCCGGCCGGCGTCGCCGGTCTGCAGGCCGACCGCGCGCCGCACCCCGTAGCCGAAGGCGGCGACCTTCACCAGGGGGCCGCCGAACGCGGAGGCGACGGTGGAGGAGAGCGCGGAGGCGTTGGCGGTCACCTCGGCCACGTCGGAGGTGATGGTGTCCACCCGGTCCAGCTGGGTGTGGGCGGTGCGCAGCGCCTCGGAGGCCTCGCCGAGCAGCGGTACGGCCTGCTCGGTGATCCCGGCCACGAGCGCGGTGGTGCGCTTGAGCGTCTGGGTGAGCCGGGCCAACGCCACGGCGAGGAACGACACCAGGATCGCCCAGAAGACCGCCACGATGAGGCCGGCCACCTCTCCACCGGACACGCTGCCGCTCTCCTCGCTGTTCGCCCTGTCGTCCCACCGCGCCGATGGGACTTCGACCTTATCGCGCCGGGCCTGCGCACCCGCAACGCGCCGCGACGGGGTGCGGCGCGGTGCGACCGCCCGGCCGCACCGCAACGCCTCGGCCGGGCCCACGAGTTAGGAACCGCGCGAGGAACCCACCACCGGCCCGCGGCCCGGCAACGACAGCAACAGCCCCTTCGGGCCGCTGACGACCCGCGGCAACACCGTGGCCGGCCGCGCAGTTCCCCGCGCCCCCATGAGGCACCGCCCAGCGCACGCGGGCCCGGACCCGGCCGCCCGGGAAGGGCGCCGCCGGGGCGGCAGGCGGGCCTGGCACCGGGGGACCCCCGGAGGGGTCAGCGGGCGTAGAACTCCACGACGAGCTGCTCCTCGCAGAGGACGGGGATCTCCTTGCGGTTGGGGTCGCGGTCCAGGCGGAACGCCAACGCCTTGAGGTTGACCTGGAGATAGCGCGGGGTCTCGCCCTCGCCGGCCCAGCCGCCCTCGCGGGCGACCGCGAAGGGGGTCTTCTCGCGGGAGCGCTCGCGGACCTGGACGACATCCTCGGGGCGCACCCGGAAGGACGGCTTGTCCACCTTGCGGCCGTTGACCTCGATGTGGCCGTGGACCACCATCTGGCGGGACTGGTAGATCGTGCGGGCCAGCCCGGAGCGCAGCACGAGCGCGTCGAGGCGGCGCTCCAGCTCGATGATCAGCGCCTCACCGGTCCGCTGCCCCGACACCTTCTTCGCGCGGTCGTAGGCGCGGCGCATCTGCCGCTCGCTGATGTCGTACTGGGCACGCAGCCGCTGCTTCTCCAGCAGGCGGGTCTTGTAGTCGCTGTTCTGCTTGCGACCACGCCCGTGCTCACCCGGCGGGTAGGGGCGTGCCTCGAAGTACTTGACCGCCTTGGGGGTGAGCGCGATGCCCAGCGCCCGGGACTTCTTGACCTTGGGACGCGACTGATTCACCTGCGTCAAACCTCCGAATAAGTTAGGTAAGGCTTACCTTAGCCCATTGCCATGACGGACCGGCGCGCGTGCTTCGTCCCGGGAACCCCTTGCCCGCGGGACGAACCCGTCGGCGCTCAGTCAGCCGCGTCCCGAAGTGGAGGAAGCGCCCCGGCGGCCCTCGGCCGCCGCGGCGCACGCGCACGCGTCAAGGCTAACCCGTCCCTTGCGCGCGGCATTCCGGCCCGCGCGGACCGCGCCGCGGGTCACTGCCGCGGCTCACTCGCCGCCACCGCCCAGCCGCTCCCTGACCCGCTCCAGCACGTCGAAGTAGCGTGCCTCCGCGCCGTACCGGGTCGGGTTGTAGTAGTGGCGGCCGAGCAGTTCGTCCGGGAGGTAGTTCTGGGCGGCGATGGCGCCGGGCACGTCGTGCGGATACACATAGCCCTTGGCGTGGCCGAGCTTGGCCGCGCCCTTGTAGTGCCCGTCCCGCAGATGCGGCGGCACCGGGCCCGCCTTCCCCGCCCGTACGTCCGCCAGCGCGGCGCCGATCGCGGTGGTGGCCGCGTTGGACTTGGGGGCCAGCGCCAGCGCGATCGCCGCGTGGCTGAGGATCAGCGACGCCTCGGGGAAGCCGATCATGGCCACCGCCTGCGCCGCGGCGACCGCGGTCGGCAGCGCCGTGGGGTCGGCCAGGCCGATGTCCTCGCTGGCCGAGATCATCAGCCGGCGGGCGATGAAGCGCGGGTCCTCGCCCGCGTCGATCATCCGGGCCAGATAGTGCAGCGCCGCGTCCACATCGGAGCCGCGGATGGACTTGATCAGCGCACTGGCCACGTCGTAGTGCTGGTCGCCGTCCCGGTCGTAGGCCACCGCGGCCCGGTCGACGGACTCCTCCAGGGTGGCCAGGGTGATGACGTCCTCGCCCTGGGAGATCGCCGAGCCCGCCCCGGCCTCCAGCGCGGTCAGCGCCCGGCGGGCGTCGCCGGCCGCGACCCGCAGAAGGTGGCTCTCGGTGTCCTCGGGCAGGGTGACCGCGCCGCCCAGACCGCGCTCCTCGGTCAGCGCGCGGCGCAGCACATCGCGCAGGTCGTCGTCGGTGAGCGGTTCCAGGGTGAGCAGCAGGGAGCGGGACAGCAGCGGGGAGATCACCGAGAAGTAGGGATTCTCGGTGGTGGCCGCGATCAGCGTCACCCAGCGGTTCTCCACCGCGGGCAGCAGCGAGTCCTGCTGGGCCTTGCTGAAGCGGTGGATCTCGTCCAGGAACAGCACGGTCTCGCGCTGATAGCCGCCGGCCTGGCGCTTGGCGCTCTCGATGACCGCGCGGACCTCCTTGACCCCGGCGGTGATCGCGGACAGCTCCACGAACCGCTTGTTGGTGGCCTTGCTCACCACATACGCCAGGGTGGTCTTGCCGGTGCCGGGCGGACCCCACAGGATCACCGAGGAGGCCCCGGCCGGCCCGCCGGCGCCCTCCCCCACCAGCCGGCGCAGGGGCGAGCCGGGCCGCAGCAGATGCTTCTGGCCCACCACCTCGTCGATGGTGCGCGGGCGCATCCGCACGGCGAGCGGACTGCTGCTGGGGTCGCGCTCCTGACGGTCTTCCGCGGCGGCGGTGAACAGATCTGGCTCCACACCTCGAAGCCTAGGTCACCGGTACGACAGTGCGGCCGGCCCGATCAGACGAGCGTCTTCCAGTACGCCCACCAGCGCAGCAGGATCAAGGTGGCGATGACGCCGTACCACAGCACCGGCACCACCCAGTGGAACTCCAGCACCAGGGCGCGGGCGCCCTCCGGCACCTTGATGATCCGGTGCTTGATGTTGTGCACGGCGGTGTACCAGAAAGCGGCGATCGTCACGACCCAGGCCAGGCTGCACCACAGGCAGAGCGAGCCGATGCTGTAGAGCGACTGGTACTGCAGCCAGGTGCAGAAACCGACCCCGAAGAGGGTGCCCGCCTGCAGGCCCAGCCAGAACCAGGGGCGGTAGCGGGCACCGGCCAGCACACCCACGGCCACGCAGATCATGACCGGGTAGGCGATCAGGCCGATCATCGGGTTGGGGAAGCCGAAGGCCGCCGCCTGCTTGCTCTGCATGATGTTGCCGCAGGAGATGATCGGGTTCAGGCTGCACCCGGGCACGAAGCTGGGGTCTTCCAGCAGCCGGAACTTGTCGTAGGTGATCACGAACGCGGCGAGGGTGCCGAGCGCGCCGCAGATCACCAGCAGCCAGCTGTACGCGCGTCCCGCGGCGATGCCGTCGGCGGGGCGCGGTTCCGGTTCTCCGTCGGTTCGCGTCTCGTCAAGAGCGGAAGTCGTCATGATCGCCGATCTCTGTTGGGGCCGTGGGGCGGGCACCCCTCATTGTGCACCAGGGCGGTCAGGACGGAATAAGTCCTGACCGCCCCGGTTTCCCGCGACGCGGCGCTGACGCGGTGTTCAGGCCAGCCGTTCCGTGACCGTGACGACGATCTCGTCGAGCGCCACCGGACCCTGCTCCCCGGTCACCAGGTCCTTGAGCTGGATCACGCCCTCGGCCAGATCCCGCTCCCCCGCGACCAGCGCGAAGCGGGCGCCGGACCGGTTGGCCGACTTCATGGCGTTCTTCATGCCCTTGCCACCGTAGGCGAAGTCGGCGGCGACACCGGCCCTGCGCAGCGCGGTGACCGCGCCGAACAGCGCCCGCCGCGCCTCCTCGCCGAGCGGCACCGCGTAGACATCGGTGGCGGCCGGCAGCGGGAGCTCGATGCCCTCCGCCCGGAGCGCCAGCACGGTGCGGTCCACGCCCAGCGCCCAGCCGACCGAGGGCAGCGACGGGCCGCCGATCATCTCGGACAGGCCGTCGTAACGCCCGCCGCCGCCGACCGCCGACTGCGAGCCGAGCCCGTCGTGCACGAACTCGAAGGTGGTGCGGGTGTAGTAGTCCAGGCCCCGGACCAGCCGCGGATCGTCCTCGAAGGCCACCCCGGCCCCGGTCAGCAGCCCGCGCACCTGCTCGTGGTACTCCCGGCAGGCCTCGCACAGGTGATCACGGATGAGCGGGGCATCGGCCAGTTGACGCTGGACGGACTCGCGCTTGTCGTCCAGGACCCGCAGCGGATTGATCTCGATCCGCTTGCGGGTCTCGTCGTCCAGGTCCAGGCCGCGCAGGAAGTCCTGGAGGGCGGTCCGGTAGGCCGGTCGGCAGTCCTTGTCGCCCAGCGAGTTCAGCAGCAGCCGGAAGCCGCTCAGGCCGAGCGAGCGGTACGCGTCCACCGCCAGGATGATCAGCTCGGCGTCGAGTGCCGGGTCCTCGGCGCCGATCGCCTCGGCGCCGACCTGCGAGAAGTGCCGGTAGCGGCCGGCCTGCGGCCGTTCGTAGCGGTAGTAGGAGCCGGAGTACCAGAGCTTGACCGGCAGATTGCCGGCCTTGTGCAGATTGGCCTCCAGGGCCGCGCGCAGCACCGAGGCGGTGCCCTCGGGGCGCAGGGCGAGTTCGGTGCCGCCCTTGGTGGTGAGGGTGTACATCTCCTTGGTCACGATGTCGGTGGACTCGCCGACACCGCGGGAGAAGAGTTCGACGTTCTCGAATCCGGGGGTCTCGACATAGCCGTAGCCGGCCCGCCGCACCGGCGCGGCGATCGCCTCGCGCACCGCGAGGAAGGTCGCGGAGTCGGGCGGCAGCAGGTCGTAGGTGCCCTTGGGGGCCTGGAACGTTCTCATGGGCGAGGTCGCAGGGGGGGTCACAGGGGAAGTCACAGCGGGAGTCACAATCCTCGTCGCGGAGCCGGGTCGCCGGCGCCGGGGCCGCGGGCCGCCTCACCCAGGTAGGGGTTGGCGGCGCGCTCGCGGCCGATGGTCGTCTGGGGGCCGTGGCCGGACAGCACCACGGTCGAGTCGTCGAGCGGCAGGCACACACGGGCCAGCGACTCGTACAGCTCGGCCGTGGAGCCGCCGGGCAGGTCGGTGCGTCCGACGGAGCCGGCGAAGAGCAGGTCACCGGAGAACAGCACCGACGGGATGTCGGTGGCCTCGGGCAGCCGGAACGTCACCGACCCCTTCGTATGGCCGGGCGCGTGCGCGACGGAGAATTCCAGGCCGGCCAGCCGCAGCGCCGAGCCGTCGGTCAGCTCCCGCAGGTCGGCCGGCTCGCCCACGGTCAGCTCGCCCATCAGCTGCTCCCCGATGGCCCGGCCGAGGGCCTTCTCGGGGTCGCTGAGCATGTAGCGGTCCTCGGGGTGGATCCAGGCGGGGACGTCATGGGCGCCGCAGACCGGCACGACGGAGGCGACATGGTCGATGTGGCCGTGGCTGAGGATCACGGCGACGGGCTTG
Source organism: Streptomyces polygonati (assembly GCF_042650325.1). Lineage (NCBI taxonomy): Bacteria > Bacillati > Actinomycetota > Actinomycetes > Kitasatosporales > Streptomycetaceae > Streptomyces > Streptomyces polygonati. The sequence goes on from NZ_JBHSBB010000009.1 coordinate 283,877, forward strand.
AGCCGGTGCCGGGCGAGGGTCTCCTCGACGCCCTGGGTCGCGAGGTGACCCGGGTCGATGATCACGCACTCCTCACCGGCGGCGGGGGCGACCACATAACAGTTGGTGCCCCACGACCCGGCGGGGAACCCGGCAATGAGCACGTTCGTCCTTCTGTCGTCCGCGGGAAGTGTCGACCGCCCGGCGGATCGGGGGTCGCGTCAAGATCGCCGATTCACAGCTCGGTGGTGCACGATCCGTTGAAGGAGCCTACCGGCGACCGTACGACGGCCGCGAACTCGTATCGTGCGCGCGTCGGCTGGTACGCGGACTGGACTGCGCGCTTGCGGAACGCGAAGATCTGCGGCACAGGGCACAGACGACACGTACGACAACCAGACGACATCAGACGGCGCCGGACGGCACGGACAGCCACAGAGGAAAGCCACAGACGGCGTGCCGGACAGACGGCACACACGACACTAACGACGGAGACGGCGAAGTGGTCACCAAGGACCAGCGGCGGCGGCAGCTCGCCCGGGAGAAGTTCGAGCGTCAGCAGCAGCGCAGGGTGCAGCTGCGGCACAAGTCGCGGATGCGCAATTCGATCATCGCCGCGGTCGCCGTGGTCGTCATCGCCGCCGTCGGCGGCGCGTGGCTCGGCGGCGCCTTCGACAGCGACGGCAAGAAGACCACCGCCGCGAAGGCCGCCAGCCCGTCCGCGTCCGCCCCCGCCACCAAGGCCGCCGCGGTCAAGGACCCGTGCAGCAAGCCCGCGCCGGGCTCGCCGGGGACGCAGCAGTGGAAGACCGAACCGGCGATGTCGATCGACAAGACAGCGAAGTACACCTTCACCCTGCAGACCACCTGCGGCGCCATCCCGATCGCGCTGGACGCGGCGAAGGCGCCGGAGACCGTCAACTCCTTCAATTTCCTGGCGGCCAAGGGCTTCTTCGACCACACCAAGTGCCACCGGCTGACCACCACCGGTATCTACGTGCTCCAGTGCGGCGACCCGACCGGCAGCGGCAGCGGCGGCCCCGGCTACACCATCGGCGACGAGAACCTGACCGCGTTCGGCAAGGCCGACGCCAGTGGGAGCGTCACCTACCCGGCGGGCACCATCGCGATGGCGAACACCGGCCAGGCGCACACCGGCGGCAGCCAGTTCTTCCTGGTCTACAAGGACAGCCCGCTGGCCCCCAGCTACACCCCCTTCGGCACCATCGGCCCGGACGGCCTGAAGGTGCTCACCAAGATCGCCGGCGCCGGTGAGGACTCCGGCCAGGGCGACGGCCACCCGAACGCCACCGTGGTGATCAACAAGGCGACCGTCACCAAGTCCTGATCCCCCGGGAGCGGGACCGCGGGCGGCCGGCGGCGGACCGGCCCCCGCGCGGGACGCACGGCGCCGAGACCTGATCGGTATCTGAATCACGATCGGGCCCCGTATCGGATGCGGACAGCCGGGCCGCCGGTCGCCTATGTTGGCGTTGAACCGGTCAGGGCGTGCGGCCCGGCCGGAGAGAAACTGTGGACGATGCCCGCCGGGTGCGATTCGGTGGGGGCATCACGTGGAGGAGGCGCTGTGAGCAGCGACCCGTGGGGCCGCGTCGATGAGACGGGGACCGTGTACGTGCGTACGGCCGAGGGGGAGAAGGAGGTCGGTTCGTGGCAGGCGGGCTCCCCCCAGGAGGCCCTCGCCTACTTCGAGCGCAAGTACGAGGGGCTCGTCGTCGAGATCGGCCTCCTGGAACGGCGGGTGCGGACCACCGACCTCGCCCCGAAGGAGGCCCTGGCCGCGATCGAGCATCTGCGGGCCAGCGTGACCGAAGCGCACGCGGTGGGGGATCTGGCAGCACTGGGCGAGCGTCTCGACGCCCTGGTCGCGCTGGTGGACTCCCGGCGCGAGGAGCGCAAGGCCGCCAAGGCGAAGCAGACCGAGGAGGCCAAGAGCGCCAAGGAGATCCTGGTCGCCGAGGCCGAGCAGCTGGCCGAGAGCGAGCAGTGGCGCACCGCCGGCGAGCGGCTGCGGGCCTTGGTGGACACCTGGAAGGGCCTGCCGCGGCTGGACCGCAAGGCCGACGACGAGCTGTGGCACCGCTTCAGCCACGCCCGTTCGGTGTTCTCCAAGCGCCGCAAGGCGCACTTCGCGTCGCTGGACGCGCAGCGCGAGGAGGCCAGGCGGACCAAGGAGAAACTGGTCACCGAGGCCCTGTCGCTGTCGGACTCGACCGACTGGGGGCCTACCGCGGCCCGCTACCGCGAGCTGATGGCGGAGTGGAAGGCGGCCGGACGCGCCCAGCGTGAGGCCGAGGACGACCTGTGGAACCGCTTCCGCGGCGCCCAGGACGTGTTCTTCGCGGCGCGCTCCGAGGTGTTCGCCGAGCGGGACAGCTCCGAGCGCGACAATCTGGCGCTGAAGGAGGAGCTGGTCACCGAGGCGGAGAAGCTGCTGCCGGTGACCGATCTGAGGTCGGCGCGGGCCGCGTTCCGCACGCTCAACGAGCGCTGGGAGGCCATCGGCCACGTACCGCGCGACGCCCGGCCGCGGATCGAGGCGCGGATGCACACCGTCGAGCGGGCGCTGGCGGAGTCCGAGGAAGCCGAGTGGCGCCGGACCAACCCGGAGGTGCGGGCGCGGGCGGCCGGCCTGACCGGGCAGCTCCAGGCGGCCGTCGAGAAGCTGCACCAGCAGATCGAGACGGCCCGGACGGCCGGCAACAACGCCAAGGCGGACAAGCTGCAGGCGGAGCTCGACGGGCGGCAGGCGCTGCTGGACTCCGCCCTCAAGGGCATGCAGGAGTTCGGCGGCTGACCGGCACGGCATCGTATGGCTGCGGGGCGGGACCTTTTCGGTCCCGCCCCGCAGCCATGCGGCCGTTCGTCCGCGTCCGGCGGGTCGGTGCCGGCTCAGTGCCGGCCCGAGGTGACCCGGTAGACGTCGTAGACGCCCTCGACCCCGCGGACCGCCTTCAGGACGTGGCCCAGGTGCTTGGGGTCGCCCATCTCGAAGGTGAACCGGGAGGTGGCCACCCGGTCCCGGGAGGTCTGCACGGCCGCCGAGAGGATGTTGACGTGCTGGTCGGACAGCACCCGGGTGACGTCGGACAGCAGCCGGGAGCGGTCCAGCGCCTCGACCTGGATGGCGACCAGGAAGACCGAGGACTGGGTGGGCGCCCATTCGACGTCGATGATCCGCTCGGGCTGGTGGGACAGCGACTCCACGTTCACACAGTCCGCGCGGTGCACCGAGACGCCATTGCCCCGGGTGACGAATCCGATGATCGGGTCGCCGGGTACCGGGGTGCAGCACCGGGACAGCTTGACCCACACATCGCTGACGCCCTTGACGATGACGCCGGGGTCGGCGTTGGCCCGCCGTTTGCTGCGGCCCTGGGTCGGAGTGGTGATCTCCGCGATGTCCTCGGTCGCGCCTTCCTCGCCGCCGAGCGCGTCCACCAGCTTCTGCACCACGGACTGGGCGGTGATGTGGCCCTCGCCGATCGCCGCGTAGAGCGCGGAGATGTCCGGGTAGCGCATCTCGTGCGCCAGGGTGACCAGCGAGTCGCCGGTGAGCACCCGCTGGATCGGCAGGTTCTGCTTGCGCATCGCGCGGGCGATGGCTTCCTTGCCGGACTCGACGGCCTCCTCGCGGCGCTCCTTGGAGAACCAGGCGCGGATCTTGTTGCGGGCCCGCGGTGATTTGACGAAGCCCAGCCAGTCGTGGGACGGCCCGGCGCCGGCCGCCTTGGAGGTGAAGACCTCGACCGTGTCGCCGTTGTCCAGGGTGGACTCCAGCGGCACTAGCCGGCCGTTGACCCGGGCGCCTATGGTGCGGTGGCCGACCTCGGTGTGCACCGCGTAGGCGAAGTCGACCGGGGTGGCCCCGGCCGGCAGCGCTATCACGTCTCCCTTGGGGGTGAAGACGAAGACCTCGCTCTGCGAGAGGTCGAAGCGCAGCGACTCCAGGAACTCGCCGGGGTCCTCGGTCTCCTTCTGCCAGTCCAGCAGCTGGCGCAGCCACGCCATGTCGTTGACCGCGTCGTCCTTCTTGTCCGAGCGCGGGCTGTCGGTGCGCACCTTGGAGGCGCCGGCCACCGCTTCCTGCTTGTACTTCCAGTGCGCCGCGATGCCGTACTCGGCGCGGCGGTGCATGTCGAAGGTACGGATCTGCAGCTCGACGGGCTTGCCGCTGGGGCCGATGACCGTGGTGTGCAGCGACTGGTACATGTTGAACTTGGGCATCGCGATGTAGTCCTTGAACCGGCCGGGGACCGGATTCCACCGCGCGTGGATGGTGCCGAGCGCCGCGTAGCAGTCACGCACCGTGTCCACCAGCACCCGGATGCCGACCAGGTCGTAGATCTCCGCGAAGTCGCGGCCCCGGACGATCATCTTCTGGTACACGCTGTAGTAGTGCTTGGGGCGCCCGGTGACGGTGGCCTTGATCCTGGCCGCCCGCAGGTCCTGCTGCACCTGGTCGGTGACGACCGCCAGATACTCGTCGCGCTTGGGGGCGCGCTCGGCGACCAGCCGGACGATCTCGTCGTACATCTTGGGGTAGAGGATCGCGAACGCGAGGTCCTCCAGCTCCCACTTGATGGTGTTCATGCCCAGCCGGTGGGCCAGCGGGGCGTAGATCTCCAGCGTCTCGCGGGCCTTCTTCTCCTGCTTGTCCCGCTTGAGATAGCGCATGGTGCGCATGTTGTGCAGCCGGTCGGCGAGCTTGATGACCAGCACCCGCGGGTCCTTGGCCATCGCGACGACCATCTTGCGGACCGTCTCGGCCTGCGCGGCCTCGCCGAACTTGACCTTGTCCAGCTTCGTCACGCCGTCCACCAGCAGCGCCACCTGGTCGCCGAAGTCGCGGCGCAGGGTGTCCAGGCCGTATTCGGTGTCCTCGACGGTGTCGTGCAGCAGCCCCGCCATCAAGGTGGCGGAGTCCATGCCCAGCTCGGCCAGGATGGTCGTCACGGCCAGCGGGTGGGTGATGTACGGGTCGCCGCTCTTGCGCTTCTGGCCGCGGTGCCAGCGCTCGGCGACCTGGTAGGCCGCCTCGATCTGCCGCAGCTGCGTGCTGTCGCTCTTGGGGTCGTTGCCCCGCACGACGCGCAGCAGCGGCTCCAGCACCGGGTTGTACGGGCTGGAGCGCTGGACGCCGAGCCGCGCCAGCCGGGCGCGGACCCGGCTGGAGGAGGCGCCGGGGCGGGTCGGGGCCACGCTGCCGGGCGTGCGGACAGGGCGCACGGCGGGAGTCGCCGGCGGGGCCTGGCTTTTCGTCCCGGCGCTGTCGGCGGGGATGTCCGTCCGGCCGGCCGCCGGTTCTGTCCCGTCCGTGGCGTCGCGAGGCTGGGCCTGGTCTGGCAAGAGCACTCCTCACGCGGTGGAACTTCCATCGTATCGACCCGCGGCGCGAGACGGGCGGCCGAGGGCGCGGGGGACCGCGGGCGGGCACCGGTATCGCGCCGCGATGCCCGCCCCCCGGCTCCGGATCGGGCCTCCCGAGGTGTCCGGGCAGGTCAGACGGTGATCAGGGCCTCCAGCGGGGCGCCGCCGAGGGCCGGGGCGAGCCGCGCCCTGCCGTCCAGGAATTCCAGCTCCAGCAGTACGGCCACTCCGGCGATGGTGGCCCCGGCCCGGCGGACCAGGTCCAGTGCGGCCTCCGCGGTACCGCCGGTGGCCAGCACGTCGTCGATCACCAGCACCCGGTCGTCCGGCGCGAAGGCGTCGGTCTGCACCTCGATCTCGGCGGTGCCGTACTCCAGGTCGTAGGTCTTGCCCAGCGTCTCCCCGGGCAGCTTGCCGGCCTTGCGGACCGGCACGAAGCCCAGGTGGGCCCGGGCGGCGGCGGGCGCGGCCAGGATGAAGCCGCGGGCCTCCAGGCCGACCACCTTGGTGGCGGCGTGCCGGCGGCACAGCCCGGCGAGGGCGTCCACCAGCGCGTTGAAGGCGACCGGGTCGGCGAGCAGCGGGGTGATGTCCTTGAAGGTCACGCCGGGCTGGGGGTAGTCCGGCACGTCCCTGATCCGGGAGAGCAGCAGGTCCCGCAGCTCCACGGAGGCGGCTTCCGTCGTGGTCATCGAACCTCTTTCGGTGTTCGTCGGTGTTCGTCGGTGCTCGTCGGTTCCGTCGGCTGGGACAACGTACCGGGTCGCCGTCCGGCTCACGGCCCCCGGAACGGCCGTCGCCGCCCGGTCCAGTGGCGGACCGGGCGGCGACGGACAGTGGCGAGCGGTGACGGGTGGCGGGAGCGGCCCGCGGTCAGCGGCGCTTGCCGGAGGGGCGGCCGCGACCGCCCCGGTTGCCGCGGTTGGTGGGCTGGGTGCGGGCGGTACGGCTGACGCCGGCCGCCGGGCCCTGGCCGCGCTGGCCGACCACACCGGCCGCAGCCGGGGTGCCCTCCTCGTCGCCCGCGAGCTCGTCGCCCAGCGGACCGTCGTCCAGGTCCTCGTCGGGCGCCGGCTCGCCGTTGGCGAGCGCCTGCTTGGCCTTGGCCGCGTCCGAGGCCCGCTTGGCCAGCACCCGCTTGCGCAGGGACTTGATCTGCGGGTCGCGCTCCTTGAGGTCCGCCACGATCGGGGTCGCGATGAAGATCGAGGAGTACGCACCGGCGGCGAGGCCGACGAACAGCGCGAGCGCGATGTCGTTGAGCGTGCCGGCGCCGAGGATGCCGCCGCCGATGAACAGCAGCGCGCCGACCGGCAGCAGCGCCACGACCGTGGTGTTGATCGACCGCACCAGGGTGCTGTTGAGGCTGCGGTTGGCGATGTCGCTGTACGTCCAGCGGTTCTGCTTGGTGATGTCCTTGCTGGCTTCCTTGAGACCGTCGAAGACGACGACGGTGTCGTAGAGCGAGTAACCGAGGATCGTCAGCAGACCGATGACCGTACCCGGACTGACCTCGAAGCCCACGATGGCGTAGACACCGGTGGTGATGGTGAGGTCGTGCAGCAGCGCGACCAGCGCCGCCGCGGCCATCCGCCACTCGAAGGCGATGGCCAGATAGATGACCACCAGCACCAGGAAGATGATCAGGCCTTCCAGGGCCTTGTTGGAGATCTCCTTGCCCCAGCTCGGGCCGACGATCTCCGCGTCGATCGTGGTCGAGGACACCCCCAGGTCCTTGGCGATGGCGTCCTGGATCGTGTGGGACTGCTGGGTGGACACCCCGCCGACCTGGATGCGGACGCTGCCGTTGCCGAGCTTCTGCACGGTCGCGTCGTTGCCGCCGGTGTCGCCGGCGATCTTGTTCTGCACCTCGGTGACGGACATCGACGTCTTGTGGGTGTTGAAGACGGCACCGCCGGAGAACTCGATGCCCTCCTTCAGACCGTTGACGGCCAGGCCGATGATCGCGGTGATCGTGATCAGGATCGAGACCCCGTACCAGATCCGGCGCTTGCCGACGAAGTCGTAACTGATCTCGCCCCGGTGCAGCCGGTGACCGAGATTGCCGAGCTTGGACATCAGGCTTCCTTCGTCTCGGAGCTGGGCATGCGGCGGACACGGCGCAGCGGGGCCTTGACACCGAGGCTCTTCGGGTCGAGGCCGGACCACTTGTGTCCCTGGGCGAAGAACGGCCGCCGGGCCAGGATCGTCATCAGCGGCTTGGTGAACAGGAAGACCACCACGACGTCGAGCACCGTGGTCAGGCCGAGGGTGAAGGCGAAGCCCTGGACCTTGCCGACCGAGACCACGTACAGCACCGCGGCGGCGAGGAAGGACACGAAGTCCGACACCAGGATGGTGCGCCGGGCGCGCGGCCAGCCGCGGGCGACCGCCGGCTGGAGCGAGCGTCCCTCCCGCAACTCGTCCCTTATCCGCTCGAAGAACACGATGAAGGAGTCGGCGGTGATACCGATGGCCACGATGGCGCCGCAGACCGCCGGCAGGTTGAGCGCGAAGCCGATCGCCTGGCCGAGCAGGCACATGATCGTGTAGGTCAGCGCGGCCGAGACCAGGAGGCTGACGATCGCCACCCCGGCCAGGCCGCGGTAGTAGGCGAACATGTAGAGCACCACGAGGGCCAGGCCGACGGCGCCGGCGATCAGGCCGCCGCGCAGCTGCTCACCGCCGAGGGCGGCGGAGACGCTGGTGGTGTCCGAGATGTTGAAGGACAGCGGCAGGGAACCGAACTTCAGCACGTTCGCCAGGTCGTCGGCGCTCTGCTGGGTGAAGCTGCCGGAGATCTGGGCGCTGCCGCCGACCAGGGCCTGGGAGACCGAGGGGGCCGAGATCACATTGCCGTCGAGGTCGATGGCGAACTGGTTGTTCGGCGGCGCCTGCGAGGCGAGGTTACCGGTGACCGTGGTGAACTTGCTGGCGCCGGTGTGGTCGAAGCTGAGGTTGACGACCCAGCCGTTGCCCTGCTGGGTGTCGAAGCCGGAGCTGGCGCTGGAGACGTTCTTGCCGTCGATCAGGGACGGGCCGAGCGCGTACTTGATCCACTGCTTGCCCTGCTGGCCGCAGGCGATGACCGGGTCCTTGGGGTTGTTGACCCCGCTGGCGTTGGCGCGCTGCTCGGCGTTGGTGCAGTCCAGATTGTCCATCTTGGTCTGCAGGGCGGCCGGCAGGGTGGTGTTGGTCGTCGGAGCGGTGGGCGTGGTGGCCGGCGGCGGTGTGTCCGCGGCGCCGGGGGTGGACGCGGGGCTCGTCGGGACCGGCGTGGGGGCCTTCAGCGCGTCACTGAGCGCCCGGCCCTGCGGGGTGGACCCGGACGACGGGGTGGCGGTGGACTTCGACGACGACGTCGAGCCGGAGGGGGTGGCCGAGCCGGAGGGCTTGGGTGTGGCCGTCCCGGAGGGCTTCGGCGTCGCGGCGCCCGAGGGGCTCGGGGCGGGAGCGGGCTTGGTGGGCGTGCCCGCGACCTGCTGGAGCACCTGCCGGAAGTAGAGCTGCGCGGTGGTGCCCACCTGCTTCTCGGCCTGGGCGGCGTTGGTGCCCTTGGGGATGTCCACGATGATCGTGTTCGATCCCTGGGTCTGCACCTCGGCCTCGGAGACGCCCAGCGCGTTGACGCGCTGGTTGATGATGTTCACCGCGGTGTCCATGTTGGCCTTGGTGACCGCGCTGCCCTGGTGGGGCTTGGCGGTCAGCGTGATGCTGACACCGCCGGCGAGGTCGATGCCCAACCGCGGTGTCTTGTGGCCGGAGAGGAAGATCCCTCCGGTCAGCGCCACCAGGGCGATGAGGATCACGGCCAGTGCGCGCCCGGGATACCCCTGGCTCCCCGAGGACCTGCGGCCCTTATTGGCTGCTGCCACCTTCTTGATTCTCCCTGTCCTACCGCCCCCGAGCCTGCGCGCTCAGGGGGTGGCCACGAGTGTTCCGGACCCTACTTGGAGCCGGCGCCGGAGCCGTCCTGCTCCTGCGCCTCCCCGGCCTTGCTCAGCTCGACGGGACCGTCCTCGGCGCCCTTCTTCAGGAGGTCGGGGCGGGCGTCCTCGGAGCCGGACACGGCCTCCGGTGTCGCGTCGTCCTCGACCACCGCGTCGTCGGCGTCGGCGTCCTCGATCTCCTCCGGCTCGATGCCGTGCACGATGCGATTGAACTCACCCTCGCTCAGCACCGTGGCGACGGCGTTCTTGGCGAAGTGGGCGTGCACGCCGTCGGTCAGCTCCAGGAGCACCGTCTCGTCGTTCACTTCCTTGACCACCGCGTAGAGACCGCCGATGGTACGGACGCCCGCGCCCGGCTCCATCTGGTTGCGCATCGCCGAGGCCTGACGCTGCTTGTTCTTCGCCGACCGCGTCATCAGGAACATGACGCCGACGATGAGGATCAAGGGGAGGAGAGTGACAGCATTCACGGTGTGGACGTTCCTTCGCGCGGCCGGTGTGGGGACCGACCTGGATTTCGGGATGTGGGTGCCGATCCGGAGGAAGGGCGTCGGCGGAGTCTAAGCGCTGGCTCGCCGCCTGAACAACGCCAAGCATCGCACCCGGGTTCCTGAATGGGCGAGTCCGGCCGCGGTCACGGTCCGAACAGCCCGGTCTGTCCCGGTCCCGTCCCACCTGTCCCCTGGCTCCCAGGACCGTGGCCGCCGGAACCCTGACCCCCGGGGCCCTGGCCCCCGAAGAGCTGGCCCGCGGCGCCCTGCGGCGGCACCAGACCGAGGTGCGTCCAGGCGGCCCGGGTGGCCACCCGCCCCCGGGGAGTACGGGCCAGCAGGCCCTCGCGGACCAGGAACGGCTCGGCGACCTCTTCCACCGTCTCCCGCTCCTCACCCACCGCGACCGCCAGTGTCGACAGGCCGACCGGGCCGCCGCCGAACAGCTTCAGCAGCGCGTGCAGCACCGCCCGGTCCAGCCGGTCCAGGCCCCTGGCGTCCACCTCGTAGACCTCCAGGGCCTGCCCGGCAATCTCCTGGGTGATCACTCCATCGGCCCTGACCTGGGCGTAGTCGCGGACCCGGCGCAGCAGCCGGTTGGCGATCCGCGGGGTGCCGCGCGAGCGCCCGGCGATCTCCGCGGCGCCCTCCAGGTCCACCTCGACGTCCAGCAGCCCGGCCGAGCGGTGGATCACCCGCTCCAGCTCGGCGGGCGCGTAGAACTCCATGTGGCCGGTGAAGCCGAAGCGGTCGCGCAGCGGCGGCGGCAGCAGTCCGGCCCGGGTGGTGGCCCCGACCAGGGTGAAGGCCGGCAGCTCCAGCGGGATCGCGGTGGCGCCGGGTCCCTTGCCGACGATCACGTCCACCCGGAAGTCCTCCATCGCCATGTACAGCATCTCCTCGGCGGGCCGGGACATCCGGTGGATCTCGTCGAGGAAGAGCACCTCGCCCTCCTGGAGCGAGGACAGGATCGCGGCCAGGTCGCCGGCGTGCTGGATGGCGGGGCCTGAGGTGATCCGGATCGGCGCCCCCATCTCGGCCGCGATGATCATCGACAAGGTGGTCTTGCCCAGGCCGGGGGCGCCGGAGAGCAGCACGTGGTCGGCGGTGCCGCCGCGCTGGCGGGCGGCCTTGAGCACCAGGTCGAGCTGCTGGCGGACCCGCTCCTGCCCGATGAACTCGCCCAGGTCCTTCGGGCGCAGCGCCGCTTCGACCGCCTGGTCGTCGTGGTCGGCGGCGGAGGCGACCAGGCGCTCCGGCTCGGCGGTGGCGTCGTCCCAGTTCATCGTGGTCTCTCGGGTCGGCGGGCGGCCGGGCCGCCACGGGGAGTGGCGGCGCGGTCACCCGGCGGGCGGGGCGGGGGTCCGGGGTGCTCAGCGGGTCCGGTTGAGGGTCTGCAGGGCCGCGCGCAGCAGCGCGCCGACATTGGGCCGGTCGCTGGCCTCGGCCTGCGGGGTGACCGCGGCGACCGCCTCGTCCGCCTCCCGGTTGGCGTAGCCGAGGCCGAGCAGCGCGGCGTGCAGCTGCTCGTGCCAGGAAGCACCCACCGAGCTGCCGATGCCGCGGGCGCCCGCGGGGCCCGTCGGCGCCCCCAGCCGGTCCTTGAGTTCCAGCAGCAGCCGCTGGGCGCCCTTCTTACCGATACCGGGCACCGCCATCAGCGCCTTCTCGTCCCCGGCGGCCACCGCGGTCCGCAGCGCGTCCGGGGCATGCACGGCCAGCATGGTCTGCGCCAGTCTGGGCCCGACCCCGCTGACGGTCTGCAGCAGCTCGAAGACCTGCCGCTCGTCGTCGTCCGCGAAGCCGTACAGCGTCAGCGAGTCCTCGCGGACCACCAGCGAGGTGGCCAGCCGCGCGGGCTGGCCGATCCGCAGCGCGGCCAGTGTGCCGGGCGCGCACTGCACGGCCATGCCGATGCCGCCGACCTCGATGACCGCGGTGTCCGGGGCGAGTGCGGCGACCGGGCCGCTGACGAAGGCGATCACGTGACGGGCTCCTGGGTTCGTGCGGACTTGTGCGCGGCGACGGCCTGCTGGAGGCGGTTGGCGGCGGTGCCGCGCCAGATGTGGCAGATGGCCAGCGCCAGCGCGTCGGCGGCGTCGGCCGGTTTCGGCGGCGCGTCCAGCCGCAGCAGCCGGGTCACCATCGCGCCCACCTGGGCCTTGTCGGCCCGGCCGCTGCCGGTGACGGCGGCCTTGACCTCGCTGGGGGTGTGCAGATGCACCGGCAGGCCGCGGCGGGCCGCGCACAGGATGGCCACCGCGCTGGCCTGGGCGGTGCCCATCACCGTCCGTACGTTGTGCTGGCTGAACACCCGCTCCACGGCGACCACTTCGGGGCGGTATTCGTCCAGCCAGGCTTCGAGGCCCTGCTCGATCAGCACCAGCCGGCGGCCGATCTCGGCGTCCGCCGGGGTGCGCACCACACCGACGCCGACCATGGCCAGGGGGCGGCCCGCGGTGCCGTCCACCACGCCGACCCCGCACCGGGTCAGCCCCGGATCGACGCCGAGTACCCGCATCGCGCCCTCCCCTCCGTACCGTCGTCCGCCCGTGCCCGCCGTTCTCGCAGGCTATCGCCTGGCACCGACAGCGCGGGGCGGGCCGAGCGGGTGTCTTCCTCCCGCTCGGCCCGCCCCGGTACGGCGGGCATGCCCGCCGCTACGCGTCGACCTTCTCCATGACCTCGTCGGAGACATCGAAGTTCGCGAAGACGTTCTGCACGTCGTCGCTGTCCTCCAGCGCGTCGATCAGCTTGAAGATCTTGCGCGCCCCGTCCTCGTCCAACTCGACCTGCATGGTGGGCAGGAAGTTCGCCTCGGCCGAGTCGTAGTCGATCCCGGCCTCCTGGAGGGCCTTGCGGACCGGCACCAGGTCGGTGGCCTCGCTGATCACCTCGTAGGACTCACCGAGGTCGTTGACCTCCTCGGCGCCCGCGTCCAGCACCGCGCCCAGCACGTCGTCCTCACCCAGGCCGCCCTTGGGGACGATGACGACGCCCTTGCGGTTGAACAGGTACGACACCGAGCCCGGGTCGGCCATCGAGCCGCCGTTGCGGGTCATGGCGACCCGGACGTCGGAGGCGGCGCGGTTGCGGTTGTCGGTCAGGCACTCGATGAGGACCGCGACGCCGTTCGGCCCGTAGCCCTCGTACATGATCGTCTGGTAGTCGGCGCCGCCGGCCTCCTGGCCGGACCCGCGCTTGACCGCGCTGTCGATGTTCTTATTGGGCACCGAGCTCTTCTTCGCCTTCTGGATGGCGTCGAAAAGCGTCGGGTTGCCGTCGGGGTCCGCGCCGCCGGTACGGGCGGCAACCTCGATGTTCTTGATCAGCTTCGCGAAGAGCTTGCCGCGCTTGGCATCGATCACGGCCTTCTTGTGCTTGGTCGTAGCCCATTTAGAGTGGCCGGACATCCGACTGTCTCCTTCGCGTCACCCAATGCTGTTCTTCGTCGCGCCGCCGATCCTACCGGGACCGCGTCAGCCCGAGGTGCGCACCATGTCCACGAAGAGTTCATGGACCCGGTGGTCCCCGGTCAGCTCCGGGTGGAACGACGTGGCGAGCACGCGGTCCTGCCGGACGGCGACCACATGGCCCTCGTGCTCGGCCAGCACCTCGGCCCGCGCGCCGACCGACTCCACCCACGGGGCGCGGATGAAAACCCCCTCGACCGGCCCGCCGACGACGCCGCGCACGTCCACGAACGCCTCGAAGGACTCGTTCTGCCGGCCGAAGGCGTTGCGGCGCACGATCATGTCGATGCCGCCGAAGGTCTCCTGGCCGGACCGGGGGTCGAGGATCTTGTCGGCGAGCATGATCAGTCCGGCGCAGGTGCCGTAGACCGGCAGTCCGCCGGAGATGGCGGCGCGCAGCGGCTCGGACAGCCCGAAGAGCGCGGCCAGTTTGGAGATGGTGGTGGACTCGCCGCCGGGGAGCACCAAGCCGTCGATCGCGGCGAGTTCCTCGGGCCGCCGGACCGGCACGGCCGCGGCGTCCGCCGCGGCCAGCGCCGTCAGGTGCTCCCGGACGTCGCCCTGGAGGGCCAGGACACCGATGGTGGGAGTGCGGGTCATGGCGGACTACCAGCCGCGGTTGGCGTAGTGCTCGGCGTCCGGCAGCGTGTCGATGTTGATGCCGACCATGGCCTCGCCGAGGTTGCGGGAGGCGTCCGCGATCACCTTGGGGTCGTCGAAGAAGGTGGTGGCGCGGACGATGGCCGCGGCGCGCTTGGCCGGGTCGCCGGACTTGAAGATGCCCGAGCCGACGAAGACGCCCTCGGCGCCGAGCTGCCGCATCAGGGCGGCGTCGGCGGGAGTGGCCACGCCGCCGGCGGAGAACAGCACGACCGGCAGCTTGCCCAGTTCGGCGACTTCCTTGACCAGTTCGTACGGGGCACGCAGCTCCTTGGCGGCGGCGTACAGCTCGTTGTGGTCCAGGCCGCGCAGCCGGGATATCTCGCCCTTGATCTGGCGCAGGTGGCGCACCGCCTCGACGACATTGCCGGTGCCGGCCTCGCCCTTGGAGCGGATCATCGCCGCGCCCTCGGTGATCCGGCGCAGCGCCTCGCCGAGGTTGGTGGCACCGCAGACGAAGGGGGTGGTGAACGCGAACTTGTCGGCGTGGTTGACCTCGTCGGCGGGGGTGAGCACCTCCGACTCGTCGATGTAGTCGACGCCGAGCGCCTGGAGGACCTGGGCCTCGACGAAATGGCCGATACGGGACTTGGCCATCACCGGGATGGAGACCGCGGCGATGATGCCCTCGATCATGTCGGGGTCCGACATCCGGGCCACCCCGCCGTCCTTGCGGATGTCGGCGGGCACCCGCTCCAGCGCCATGACGGCCACCGCGCCGGCGTCCTCGGCGATCCTGGCCTGGTCAGGGGTGACGACATCCATGATCACGCCGCCCTTGAGCTGTTCGGCCATGCCGCGCTTGACCCGCGCGGTGCCGGTCTCGGGGGTCGTGCTGGTGGACGGTGTGGTGGACACGGTGACCTCACTCCTGGCTGCTCCTGGCTGAAAAAGCCTTTCCTACCATCCTGCGTCCACCGGCCGGGAGCGGAAAGGGCCAATCCGCCGCGAGTGGCTCCCCGGGTGGCTCACAACGCGGTCGCGCCGCCCTCGGTGGTCAGCGCGGCGGGCGGTTCGTCGTCCATTTCGAAGGCCAGCGGGAAGGGGGCGTGGCCCGCCAGGTGGAACCACCGCACCACCCGGTGCCTGCGGACCGCCCGGGCGGCGCGTACCGCGTCGTTGTGGAAGCGCCGGGCCAGCGGCACCCGCCGTACGCCCTGGGTGAGTTCGCCGATGGCCGCGGTGCCGCCGGGCGCCTCCCGTACCTCGGCGACGGCCGCGACCTCCGGGAAGACCGCCCGCAGCGCCTGGCTCAACTCGCTCTCGGCCACTTCGCGTTGCTCGGCGTCCGCCTGCCGGGCCGCGTGCGCGGCTTCGTAGAGCACGATCGAGGCGGCCGGATCGAGTACGCCGGCGGTCGCCAACTCCTGGGCCACCGAGGCGCGTCGCAGCAGCTGCGCGTCCAGGGCGGCCCGGGCCGCGTCGATCCGCGCGTGCAGCCGGTCGAGGCGCCCGGCGGTCCAGCTCAGATACAGGCCGATCGCGATGATCGCCACCGCGACCCAGATGATGGTGCTCACGGGCGGAAGGCTACCCCTGCCCGCGGCGGCGGCCGGGCCCCCGGCGGGCCGGACGGCCGGTCCGGTACCGGGCGGAGGGCGGGCCGGGGCCCGGCGTCGGTCCCGGGCAGCGGGTCGCGGCCCCGCTGTCAGTCCCGGGCCAGGCCGAAGCGCGCCCGGAAGCTGGTGCGCTCGTCGGTCACCACGCGGGCCACGCCGTCGGTGACCGTTTCGTACACCGCGAGGATGTCGCCGCCGACCACCGACCAGTCGAAGCGGCGCACATGCGCCCGGCCCCGCCCGCTCAGCTCGGCGCGGCGGACCGGGTCGCCGAGCAGCCGCACCGCCGCCTCGGCGAGCGCGTCGGCGTCCTCGTTGGCGAACAGCTCACCGGCCGCGCCCTGGTCGAGGACCTGGGCGAAGGCGTCGAGGTCGCTGGCGAGCACCGGCGCTCCCGCCGACATCGCCTCGACCAGGATGATCCCGAAGCTCTCGCCGCCCAGGTTGGGCGCCACATACAGGTCAACGCTGCGCAGCAGCCGCGCCTTGTCCTCGTCGCTGACCATGCCGAGGAACTCCACCCGGTCCCGGGCCCGCGCGGGCAGCGACGCCACCGCCTCCTCGGTGTCGCCCCGGCCGGCCACCAGCAGCCGGACCCCGGGACGGCTGGCAAGGATCTTCGGCAGCGCCTTCATCAGCACCGGCAGGCCTTTGCGCGGCTCGTCGATCCGCCCTATGAAGCCGATCGTGTCGCCCTGCCACTCCGCGCGCGGCTCGGCGCGGGCGAAGAAGTCCACGTCGACCCCGTTGGGGATGACCACCGCGTCGCCGCCGAGGTGCTCCACCAGCGTGCGCCGGGCGTACTCGCTGACCGCGATCCGGGCCCGGATCTTCTCCAGCGCGGCCTGCAGGATCGGGTACGCGGCGATCATCGCCCGCGAGCGCGGGTTGGAGGTGTGGAAGGTGGCCACGATCGGGCCCCGCGCGGCCCAGCAGGCGAGCAGGCCGAGCGACGGCGAGGTCGGCTCGTGGATGTGCACGACCTCGAAGTTCCCGTCGTGCAGCCAGCGCCGGACCCGCGCGGCGGACAGGAAGCCGAAGTTGAGCCGGGCCACCGAGCCGTTGTACGGCACCGGTACGGCCCGTCCGGCCGAGACCGCGTAGGGCGGCAGCGGTGTCTCGTCGTCGGCGGGGGCGAGCACCGAGACCTCGTGCCCGAGGCCGATCAGATGCTCGGCGAGATCGCGGATGTGGAACTGGACGCCGCCGGGGACATCCCAGGAGTACGGGCAGACGATCCCGATCCTCAACGGTTCTCCGATCCGGGGCGGTGGGAGGGGCGGTCGGAGGAGCGGTCTGACGCGGGGTCGGCTGCGGGGTCGGGGGAACGGCCGCTGCCGCTGCCCGGGTCCGCCCCCTCGGGGTCCACCGGGGTGGCCACCGGCGGCGCGGCCCCGCCGGCCGCGGGCGGGCGGGGGGTGAGGTCGGCGAGCCACAGGCGCTGCAGCATGTGCCAGTCCTGCGGGTGCTCGGCGATCCCGGAGGCGTACGCGTCGGCCAGCGCCTGCGTCATCACCCGGTTGCGGTGCGCGCGGTCGCCGCCGTCCGGCACCGGCACCGGCGGATGGACCCGGCCGCGCATGACGGGGGTCTCGTCGTACCAGAGGGTGACCGGGAGCAGCAGCGCGCCGGTCTGCTGGGCGAGCATGGCCGGGCCGGCCGGCATCCGGGTCCGCTCGCCGAAGAAGTCCACCTCGACGCCGCCGGCCGACAGGTCCCGGTCGGCCACCAGGCAGACCAGGCCGCCGGCCCGCAGCCGCCGGGCGAGGGTGCCGAAGGCGGCGCCGCCGGTGTGCGGCAGCACCTCCATGCCCAGGCCCTCGCGGTAGGCGACGAACCGGTCGTAGAGCGTCTCCGGCTTGAGCCGCTCGGCGACGGTGGTGAAGGGCGTCTCCAGCTTGGTGGTGACCCAGGCGCCGGCCAGGTCGTAGTTCCCCATGTGCGGCAGCGCGAGTATCACCCCGCGTCCGGCGGCCAGCCCGTCGGTCAGATAGCGGACGTCGAGGGGGTCGAAGCCGGCCCGGATACGGTCCTTGCTCCAGGTCGGCAGCCGGAAGGACTCCATCCAGTAGCGCAGGTACGAGCGCATGCCCTGCCTGCTCAGCTCCCGCAGCTCCTCGAGGGTCGCGTCCGGCACCACGCGCGCCAGATTCGCCTCCAGCCGCTGGACGCCCTTGCCGCGCCGCCGCCACGCCAGGTCGGCGGCGCGGCGGCCGAACGCCCGGGCGGCCGGCTCGGGGAGCGTCTTGACGGCGCTCCAGCCGAGTCCGTAAAGGCCGTCGGTGAGGCGTTCCTCCAACTGGCGTTCCCGCACGCGCCGCTCCCCCGGTCCGCGTTCCCTCACACGCCGCTCCCGTGGTCCGCGGTCTCACGGGCCAGCGCGGCGTCCGCCTCGGCGGACTCCCGGCGGACCGTGACCACCCGCTGGACCAGGGTGACGGCGCTGCCCACCGCGACGACCCACAGCGCGACCGGCAGCAGCCACTGGATGCCGGGCACCCCGAACGTCCGGTGGAAGCCGGACAGTCCGCACAGCACGAGGGTGATCACCAGCCGCTCGGAGCGCTCCACCAGACCGTTGACGTTCACCGGCAGGCCGATCGCCTCGCCGCGCGCCTTGGTGTAGGAGACCACCTGGCCGCTGGCGAGGCAGAAGATGGACACCGCGCACAGCACCTGGTCGTCGCCGTGGCCCGCGTACCACAGGGCCAGGCCGCCGAAGACGGCCGCGTCGGCGAGCCGGTCCAGGGTGGAGTCCAGGAAGGCGCCCCAGCGGCTGGAGCGGCCCATCTGGCGGGCCATGTTGCCGTCGACCAGGTCGGAGAAGACGAACAGGGTGATCACCACGGTGCCCCAGAAGAACTGGCCCCTGGGGTAGAAGGCCAGCGCGCCCGCGACGACTCCCGCGGTACCGAGCAGGGTCACCGTGTCCGGGCTGACCCCCCTGCGGATGAGAAACGCGGCGAACGGCGTGAGAACACGCGTGAAGAACGCACGCGCGTACTTGTTCAGCATGGCCTTCCCGACGGGTCGGTGGATCGGAACGAACGGCGACGCACCCCGCCGGGGGATGACGAAAGGCGACGGCGGGCGGCGACGGACGACGAGGTGGAGCGGTGGGACGACGAGCACAGCGGTGGAGCGTGGCGACCTGGCCGGCCGCCGGATGGCCCATCGTAGCCAGCCCCCGGTCGCCGAACACCTGTGGCACCGCCTCCACCGCTCCCCGCCCGTGTACGGACGGGCCGCGGCGGGGACGGGAGGGTCGAAAGACCCCCGTGCGACGACGGCCCGGGCGGTCCCGGCCGGTCGGTGGTCCGCGCCGGCGTTCCCGGGATCGGGATCGGCCGCCGCGCGGTGCACCTGCGCCCGCTCTCTCCCCCCTCCCCCCCGGCACCGGACGGTTCAGCGGGCACTACACCCGCCACGAGCCCCATGCCCGCGGGGCTCGCCGCGAAGCCGCGACAGGAGGAGACCCGGCGGGCGGGGTGAACGGCCGAAAATACGTCAGCCCCTGGCGGGATACGCCCCAACTCGGCGCCTCCGCACGGCAGATCGGCATCCTCCACCGGCCAATCGGCGGCTCGCGGCCACCTCGCGGGCCGCCGCGCCGCTAATGTGGTGGGTGCTCCGAACGTGTGATGTGACGGTCTGTGGGGAATGGGCCGGTCGGAAGCACTGTAGGAATGCTGGCAGGCAGTGGGCGGAATCGGACCGGCTGGGGGCCGCGGTGACGAACGGGTTCGACTTCAGCCCGGGGGCGCAGGTCCCGCTGACGGGCATGGACGGCGGCACCGCCGCCACCCAGGCGCTCGCCTCGGCGGCGTATCGGGACTCCCCCGTCGAGGCCCTGGTGGGCATCAACGACGGCGCGGCCGTCTCGGCGCCCCGCATGTCGCTGTTCCAGCCCAATCTCGGCGAGGCGTGGGCGCACGCGGTCCAGACCCGGATGCTCGGCGCCTCGCGCAACGAGCTCGTCCAGTCCTTCGGTGTGGAGCCCCAGTCGGTCGTCGAGCACTGCCTGGCCGCCAACCGCATCCGCAAAGAGCGTGACGACCGGCTGTCGGTCCTGATGATCGTCTTCGGCGTCCTCTTCCTGCCGGGCGTCCTGGTGTGGCTGGGCGCCTTCCAGCTGCGCAAGACGCTGTCGGCGCTCAGCGGCAAGCGCAAGGGCGCCGGCGCCTTCGGCGGCATCGTGCTCGCCGTCGCGGTCGGCTTCGCCGTGCTGCTGGCCATCCGGCCGCCCTTCACCGGCTTCTGGCACGAGTACTTCCGGGTGGTGATGATCGCCCCCGTCATCGGCTGGTACTGGTCCAAGCGGATCTGCGAGCGCACCGCCAAGGATCTGCGCGACCGCTGGGACGGCCTGGTCAAGGGCAGCGGCGTCGGCGCCAAGATCCCCCAGGCGGTCCCCCGCAATCCCGACCAGATCCGCGCCGAGTCGCTGCGGCAGAGCCTGGCCAAGCTGTCCGCCGAGCAGAACAGCAACGTGGTCTTCTACGCCGGCCCCAAGGGCATACTCGGCATGGGCAGCCGCTGGGGCTCCTGGCACATGGCCGAGGAGCTCGTCCCCCGCGAGGGCCTGGCCGAGATCCACCCGTTCCGCAGCTGGGACGTGATCCGCGCCATCCACGACCGGCTGCGGATGCTCGAACGCGGTCCGCTGCACACCGGCGGCTTCCCCAAGGCCTCGATACGCCACTGGGTCGTGGTGCCGACCGGCGCGGGCGCCGGCAAGATCTCCCGCCCCAGCGGCTCGGAGGTCGAGGGCTACTCCGTCAAGGACTTCGAGATCCAGCGGATATGCAACGAGCAGCAGTTCGGCAAGGGCAGCCGCCACTACCTGGGCATCCAGTTCGTGCTCTGGGACGGCAATCTGGTCATCACCCTCATGGTCACGGTCACCGTCCTGGCCCACACCCTGCGGGTCGAGGTCACCGGGCACGCCCTCGGGCCGATCGACGGCCTGTTCACCTCCGGGCCGCCGGCCAAGGAGAAGACCATCACCAAGCCGGTGAAGTTCTGGGAGACCAAGACCGTATCGCTGCCGCTGATCGACACCGGTGAGGTCGTACGCCTGGCCGCCCGCGCGCCGCTGACCCGCTTCCCCGGGATCCTGAACTACCTCGGCGGCTCCCTGAAGCTGCCCGAGCCCTTCGGACTGCGCCACACCTGGGCCGACAAGCCCTGGCAGCACCGCTTCATGGCCGACGACGCGCTGCGCGCCGCCACCCCGGTCCTGCGGGCCGTGCACGGGGCCGCGATCCACGTCATGCAGGAGAACGGCGTGGACACCTCACAGTTCACCAACCGCTCGATGGTCCTGGGCGGCATGGTCCAGGGCGTGGAGCCGCGGAAGGCCGACGCCTACGACGCGTAGGGCTGCCCGCCCGGGGTGCGCGATCCGGGTGCGCCCCGTCGTGGCTGGTCGCGCGGTTCCCCGCGCCCCTGGGTGGTGAGCCTTGGTCGCGAAGGCCGGTCACATCAGGGGCGCGGGGAACCGCGCGACCGGCCCGCCACCGGTGGAAGATCCGGCGACGACCGCGAGTCGCTGGGCCGACGGCTACTCCGGCCAGGCGTCAGCCAAGATCTTGCGGGTGTCCGCCAGCAGCTGCGGCAGCACCTTCGTGTGCCCCACCACCGGCATGAAGTTCATGTCCCCGCCCCAGCGCGGCACCACGTGCTGGTGCAGATGCGAGGCGATCCCGGCCCCCGCCACCGCGCCCTGATTCATCCCGATGTTGAAGCCGTGCGCCCCCGACGCCGCCCGCAGCGCCGTCATCGCGTGCTTCGTCAGCTCGGCCAGCTCCACCGTCTCGGCCGTGTCCAGCTCGGTGTAGTCGGCGACGTGCCGGTACGGCACCACCATCAGGTGCCCGCTGTTGTACGGGTACAGATTGAGCACCGCGTACACCTGCGCGCCGCGGTGGATGACCAGGCCGTCCTCGTCCGACTTCGCCGGGATCGCGCAGAACGGACAACCGTCGCCGGCGCCCGGGCCGGTGGGCTTGTTCTCACCCTGGATGTACGCCAACCGGTGCGGGGTCCACAGCCGCTGGAAGGCGTCCGGCTCCCCCACCCCGTTCTGGTGTTCCGGCTCACTCGTCATGCCGAGAAGCATAGGACTTCACCCCACGGAAGCGTGTCGGCGGGCCCCGCGCGGGAAGCTGCGACGATCCTGACCGGATGGACGCCGACAGCCGCCTGTCCCGGTGGATCGCCCGGACCGAGATCCCGCTGTTCGTGGCCTCGCTGGTCTTCCTCGGCTCCTACACCGTGCACGTCCTGGCCCGGGGCCTGCCGGACGGCTGGCGCGCCTTCTGGCTGGCCGTCATCTTCGCCACCTGGGCGCTGTTCGTCCTCGACTACGTGGTCCGCTGGCGGCTCGGCGGCCACCCGCTGCGCCCGTCCTATCTGCGCCACCATCTGCTGGACACGGTGGTGGTGGCGCTGCCGCTGCTGCGTCCGCTGCGGATGGTCCGGCTCTACGACGCCGTCCAGGCCCGGCTGGACCGGCCGCTGCTGAGCCTCTACAGCCGGGTCATCGCCTACGCGGGCGTCAGCGCCGTCCTGCTGGGCTTCGCGGGCGCGCTCGCTGTCTACCAGCTGGAGCGCGATGCCCCCGGCTCCACCATCCGCACCTTCGGCGACTCGGTCTGGTGGGCGTGCTCGACGCTGTCCACGGTCGGCTTCGGCGATGTCACCCCGGTCACCGCGGGCGGCCGCACCATCGCGAGCTTCATGATGTTCGGCGGCCTCGCGCTGCTGGGCGCCGTCACCGGTGCGTTCTCCTCCTGGCTGATCCAGATCTTCACCCGCGACGACGAACGGCCCCCGGCGCGCTGAGCGAGCAGCGAGCCGGGGGCCGCGGGGACCTGGCCGGGCTCAGACCTGGACCCGGCGCTCCACCACGTCGACGAGCTTGGCCAGCGCCGCGTCACGGGCGATGCCGTTCTCCTGGGTGCCGTCCCGGTAGCGGAAGGAGACCGTGCCGCCGGTCATGTCCTCGTCGCCCACGATGATCATGAACGGCACCTTCTGCTTCTGGTGGTTCCTGATCTTCTTCTGCATCCGGTCCGAGGACGCGTCCACCTCGACCCGCAGCCCCTTGCGCTTCGCCTCGGCGGCGAACTCCTGGAGGTAGGGCACATGCGCGTCGCCGACCGGGATGCCGACCGCCTGGACCGGGGCCAGCCACGCCGGGAAGGCGCCCGCGTAGTGCTCCAGCAGCACCGCGAAGAAGCGCTCGATGGAGCCGAACAGCGCCCGGTGGATCATCACCGGCTGCTGCCGTGAGCCTTCGGCCGCGGTGTATTCGAGGTGGAAGCGGGCCGGCTGCTGGAAGTCGACCTGGATCGTGGACATCTGCCAGGTGCGCCCGATGGCGTCCTTGGCCTGCACCGAGATCTTCGGACCGTAGAAGGCCGCGCCGCCCGGGTCCATGACGAGTTCGAGGCCCTGCTTGCCGGCCGCCTGGCGCAGCTGCTCGGTGGCCTCCGCCCATTCCTCGGCCGAGCCGATGAACTTGTCGGAGTCGCCGCGGGTGGACAGCTCCAGGTAGAAGTCGTTCAGCCCGTAGTCCCGCAGCAGGTTCAGCACGAAGGTGAGCAGCGAGTCCAGCTCGTCGGGCACCTGCTCCTTGGTGCAGTAGATGTGCGAGTCGTCCTGGGTGAAGCCGCGGGCCCGGGTCAGGCCGTGCACCACGCCGGACTTCTCGAAGCGGTAGACCGTGCCGAACTCGAACAGCCGCAGCGGCAGCTCGCGGTAGGAGCGGCCGCGCGCGTCGAAGATCAGATTGTGCATCGGGCAGTTCATGGCTTTGAGGTAGTAGTCCTGCCCCTCGAACTCCATGGGGGGGAACATGCCCTCGGCGTAGTGCGGCAGGTGGCCGGAGGTCTCGAAGAGCTTGGCCTTGCTGATGTGCGGGGTGTTGACGAACTCGTAGCCGGCCTCTTCGTGGCGCATCCGCGAGTAGGCCTCCATCTCCTTGCGGATCACCCCGCCCTTGGGGTGGAAGACCGCCAGGCCGGAGCCCAGCTCGTCCGGGAAGGAGAACAGGTCCAGCTCGGCGCCGAGCTTGCGGTGGTCGCGCTTCTCGGCCTCGGCCAGGAACTCCAGGTGGGCCTTGAGCTCGTCCCTGGTCGGCCAGGCGGTGCCGTAGATCCGCTGGAGCTGCGGGTTCTTCTCGCTGCCGCGCCAGTAGGCGGCGGCGTTCCGCATCAGCTTGAAGGCCGGGATGGCGCGTGTGGTGGGCAGGTGCGGGCCGCGGCAGAGGTCCTTCCAGCACAGGTCGCCGGTCTTCGGGTCGAGGTTGTCGTAGATGGTCAGCTCGCCGCCGCCCACCTCGATGTCCGCGCCGTCCTCGGAGCCGGCCGATGAGCCCTTGATGCCGATGAGCTCCAGCTTGTACGGCTCGGCGGCGAGCTCCTCGCGGGCGTCGTCGTCGGTCACCACCCGGCGGGCGAAGCGCTGCCCCTGCTTCTGGATCTCCTGCATGCGCTTCTCGATGGCCTTGAGGTCCTCGGGGGTGAACGGCTTCTCGACGTCGAAGTCGTAGTAGAAGCCGTCCTTGATCGGCGGGCCGATGCCGAGCCTGGCGTCCGGGAAGATGTCCTGGACGGCCTGGGCCATCACGTGCGCGGTGGAGTGCCGCAGGATGTTGAGGCCGTCCTGGCTGGTGATCTCCACCGGCTCGACCTCGTCGCCGTCGGCGATCTCGTACGCGAGGTCCTTCAGCGCGCCGGCGATCCGGGCGGCGATCACGGAGCGCTCGCCCTGGAACAGTTCGGCGGCGGTCGTGCCCGTCGTGACCACTCGCTCTTCCGGTTCGGCGGAATCGCGTTTGATGATCACACGGAGGTCTGACACCGGTCTGCTCCTGACATGGGTGATACGTGACGGGTGACGGACGGCCGCGACGGCCGCCGTACCTTCGAATCGTACCGAGCCCGGCAAGTCATATGTGTCGGCAGTGCGTCCGGCGCAGCGGGCCGGGGCCCCGGGTGGGCGGGGCCCCGGCCGTTGGGGAGTCGCGCTGACGTGTGCGATCGGTCAGCGGTCGGTCACTGCACGGTCACCGCGGCGGAGGCGGCCGCCGCGCTGCTGCCGGTTACGTCGGCGGCGCTCGCGGTGAGGGTGTGCGCTCCGGCGGCCAGCGTGGCCGACGAGGCGCAGGTCCAGGTGCCGTCGTCCGCCACCGGTGTGGTGCAGAGCGTCGTCCCCTCGGCCTTCACGGTCACCGTGGCGTCCGGCTCGGCGGTTCCCGAGACGGTCGGGGTGGAGGTGACGGTCGCGCCGGCCGCCGGGGAGGTGATCGTCACGGGCGGGGCGAAGTGGACGGCGTCGGGCACGCCGTCACCGCTGATCTTCACGGTGACGCTGTGCACCGTCACCTGACCGCCGCCGTTGCGGAGCCGGAAGTCGGCGCCGGAGTGCTCGGAGCCGCCGAAGAAGGCGTCCGAGGCGCTCACGGTGGCGGTCTTCCAGGTGTTGGTCCCGGTCAGCGGGATGCTGGAGGTGGACTTGTACGGGTCGGAGGAGCCGTTGTCGTAGTGCACGGCGAACGAGCCGGACCCCTGGTCGAAGTAGGAGATGGTGAACGTCGCCGAGTAGAAGCCCGAGTGGGCGATCGAGTCGTCGATGTCGAAGTAGATGTTGCTCTGGGTGCTGGTGCGCGCGGTCAGGCCGTCGACCACCGAGGCGGTCGTCGGACCGTCGAAGCCGCCCGAGGGCTTCTCGTCCTCGCTCATCCCGTAGGCGTAGTTGGTCGCGCCGACCACCGAGCCGACGACCGCTGTGCCGGGCGGCAGGTCGGAGGCGTCGAAGTTGAGCCCGGCCGAGGCGTCGCTGACCAGGCCGGTCGGGTCGGTCACCGTGGCGGTGACGGTCTGCCGGCCGGGGGTGAGGCCGCCGCTGGGGGCGCAGCTCCAGGCACCGGTGGCGTCGGCGGTCGCGGCGCACAGGGACGCGGAGCCCTCGTGGACGGTGACGACGCCGTCGGGGATCGTCGTACCCGCGATCGGGGAGGCGAGTTTGACCGTCGCCCCGCTGCGCGGGGTGGTGATCGCCGGGGCCGGCGGGAAGGCGTGCTGACTCGGCACCCAGGGCCCGGTGACGGTCACGCCGACGCTGTGCACGGTGATGGGGGTGGCGGAGTGCAGCCGGAAGTCGGCGCCGGCGTTCTCCAGGCCGCCGAAGTACGCTCCGCCGACACTGAACCGGGCCGTCTTCCAGGTCTGGCTGCCGGTGAGCGCGATGGTGCCGGCGACGTGGTCGCTGTCCCTGGGCCCGGCGTCGTACTGCACGGAGACGGATCCGGTCCCGGCGTCGAAGTAGGACACCGTCAGCTGGGCGTCGTACGCGCTGGTGGCGGCGGTGTCGTTGCCGATGTCGAAGTACATGTCGCTGCCGGTCTTCTTGGCGCCCGTGCCGGTGGTGCGCGCGGTCAGGCCGTTCACGACGGAGGCGGTGGTGGTGGCGCCGGTCGAGCCGGTGTAGTCGACCTGGTTCAGGCCGTAGGCGGAGTTGGTGGCGCCGAGGACGGTGCCGATGGTGGCGGTGCCGGTCGGGGCGGTCTTGTCGAGCCCGATCTGGACGCCGCCGAGGTGGCGGGCCGCGGTCGGCGCGGTGCCGGTCACCTTCGCGTACGACAGGGCGGTGGTGGGCGCCGCGACCTGCTGCACGAGGTACGACGAGCCCGCCTTGACGGGCACGTTCAGGATGTCGGCGGTGGTGGGCTTGAGGACGACCTTGCCGTTCTTGCCGTTGACGACCTCGACCCGCTGTCCGGGCCAGGGGTTCTTGACCTGCTGGTTGCCGGTGGTGCCGGCCTCGATCGCGGCGGTGACGAGCGTGCCGCCCTGCACCTGGACATCTACCTTGGTCTTGTCCTGGACGTAGACGCTGCCGCTGCCTTCCCAGTCGCTCGGCCAGGCCGGTGCGAAGCGGATGATGCCGTCGTAGTCCTGGGCGAGGGCCTCGTTCACCGCGGTCGCGGCGCCGGCCTCCTGCTCGATGTAGGGCTGGTAGCCGACGCTGTTGCCGAGGTCGGCGAAGCCGTTCGGGTAGACCTGGTGTCCCTCGGTGATGGAGATCAGGTCACTGCGCACCTCGGCGGGGTTCTGCAGCCGGGCCGCGTCGATCGCGTCCATCGACCAGTCGTTGCCGCCCTTGTTGGGCCGGTGGACGTAGCTGCGCTGCTCCAGCGAGAAGAGGTTGCTGTCCTGGTCGCTCACCGTGTTCCAGGGCCACAGCGGCTCCAGCTCGATGTTCTCCCCGTTCTGGCGCGCCGCGGCGGGCTGGTAGGAGATCGCGATCATGTCGGTGCCGGTGGCGTCGGCCGCTGCCGTCTCGGCCTGGGTGTAGTCCGGGTTGAGCAGCTGGGTGCGGGTGGCCTGGTCGGTCCGCGGGTACGGCGGGATCTCGGTCTCGGCCTTGGTGACCTGCTTGACCAGCGCGGCGTCGGTGGTGCGGGCGGTGCCGAGCTTCTTCGCGGCCTGCTCGATGATCGGGAAGAGCGTACGGTCCACCGCGATGTCGGTGGTCGGGTCCTGGACGGCCCACTGGGTCTCGTGCGCGTTGGCGTTGGCGTGCAGCAGCCCGTCGGGGCCGACGGTCTGGTAGGCGAGCTGGAACTCGGCGGTCGACTTGATGAAGGGGAAGTACTTCTTCAGCGTCTTGAGGTCGCCGGTGGCCTGGTACTGCTCCCACATGTAGAGCGCGACCTCGGGCCCGCTGGAGATGTCCAGCGCGTTCCAGTTCGGCGAACTGGCCTGGCTGCAGTTGCCGGTGGGGATGTCGAGGCCGTTGCCGTTGAAGCGCATGGTCTCGGGCACGCAGGAGCCGGGCAGGCCGCCCATCGCGAGCTTGGTCCACGCCTCGATGGCGGCCGTGTCGTTGGCGTACATGTCGAAGATCGGCGTGTTGAGCTGGTAGTTGCCGGAGCTCATGTTGGCCGATATCTGGGTGCGCAGATTCCACAGCCAGTACGCCGACGGGGTCCAGGTCTGGGTGTCCTTGTCCCAGGCGAACATGTCGGCCTCACCGGCCTGGCTGCCGGGGTAGATGCCCGCCTTCATCGACGCGGCTTCCTCGTAGAGGTAGAGCGTGCGGAGGTTCTCGATGTAGGCGGCGCTGCCGTCCGCCGAATTCATCTCGATCAGGCCGGAGTTGGTCCAGTAGTGCTTCCACCACTTGTCCTGGGCGGAGATCAGCGCGGACTCGCGCGCGGTCGCGTCGGCGCCGATCAGCTTGGTCGCGGTCCTGGCTGCGGTCTTCTTGGCGTCACCGCCGTTCCAGGCGGGAGATCCGACCACGACGCGGAAGGTCCCGTCGGCGTGCGGGGTGAAACTGACCTTCACCTGGGTCGGGCTCGCCACCGTGGTCTGCACCTTGCGGCCGCCGGCGGTGATGGCCGCGAGCGAGCCGAAGGTCTTGCCGCTGCCGATCGGCGGGCCGCCGTCCACCCAGGTCTCGGCCAGGGTGCCGACGGTGCCGGACACCTGGGCGGCGGGCTTGCGCCCGGACCACAGGTTGATGGTGGCGGTCTGCGCGATGGCGGGATCGGCGCCGGAGACGTCGACGATCAGCTCGTCCTTGCCGGCCGCCACCCATGCCTTCATCGACATGCCGCCGCCGGACTCACGCAGCACGCCGTCGGTGAGGTCCAGCCGCCCGGTGAAGTCGGCCGCGTGTGAAATCACCGACAGGCCGGGGATGTTGAGCTGGCCGGGCGACTTGCGGTCGGGCATGGTGTCCGAGCGGTTCAGCTGCGCGGTGAAGCCGCCCGCCGCCCAAGCGGCCACGCCCAGCGAGCCGTTGCCCAGCGGGATGGACCCGGTGGGGTTCACGTTCGGCGATCCGAGCACGATGTCGGACCGGCTGACGACCCCTGCCGGGTCGAGGTCGAAGGCACCCTTGTGCCACGCGGTGGTCGCGCCCGTCGCCGCCAGGGCGCTGCCGGAGTCGACCAGGACGAAGCCCGCGAGTGCGGCGAGCAGCGCCGACCAGAGCGAGAGAGCGCGCCGGAGCCGGCCTCTCCGGTACACGGGGTTGATCTGCACGATGCCCTCCAGGGCTGTACGACACTCGACCGCGGGTGATGAGCAGTGATCCGATGAATACGCCCTGTACATGGGCATGCCAGGTCGACTTCCTGCGGGGATGGCTGTGGGGGCCAACTAACATCGGACCACTGTCGTTCTAATCCATCCGCAGCGGTGCCGTAAAGACCCCGGACACACGAAGGACACATTCCCTGCCCGGCCCCGCGACACCTGCTGCCCCAGGGACCGCTGATACGCCGGGTGCCGCTCCGCCATGCCGCGGGAGGGGCCCTACCTGCTTCCCGCGGGGAAGGATGAGTGCCTGCGGCGTCCTGACGCGGTGGCCCAGACTGGCCTTATGGCAGATCAGGTCACCGAGCAGCTCCTCGACCGCTTCCTCACTACCGTCCGGCCGGTCGTACCGCTGGTCTCGGTGTGGGCCCATGGGTCGCTCGGCGGCGGCGACTACCAGCAGGGTCGCAGCGACCTCGATCTGATCGCCGTCCTCGAACGGCCCTGCACGGCGGCGGAAGAACGACAGCTCGGCGAGGCGCACGAGAGTCTCGGCCGCGCCGTCCCGCTGGCGGCGAGGCTGCACTGCGGTTACCTCGCGGCGGCGGAGCTGGACGATCCCGAGCGCTCCCATCTCACCTGGGCGTTCGAGGAACTGATGAGCCGCCCGGTCACCGCGGTGACGCGCCGCGAGCTGCACCTGTTCGGCCGCGTGCTGTACGGGCCGCCACCAACTCGTCTGCTGCCGCCGGTGACCGACGAGCAGCTCGCCGATTTCGTCGTCAGGGACCTGGCCGGCTTCTGGCGACCGGCCCTGGACCACCCGGAGCGCTTCACCCGCGACATCTGGGTCGACTCCGGTCTGCTGACGCTGGCCAGAGCGGCGACCACGCTGCGCAGCGGCCGGCTGATCACCAAGGGCGAGGCGCTCGACGTCCTCACCGAACTGGGCGCCCCCGCCGAGGTGGTGGCCGACATCCGGCGACGCCGCTACGGCGACCCCGGCCCCGCCACGGACCAGTGGATCACCCGCCGGGCAGAGCTGGCTCTTGCCTTTCTCGGCCCGGCGATCGAGCGGACGCTCACCGCCCACCGCGCCTGACGAAGGGCACCCGCGGCCGCTTCTACGCGCCCCGCCCGGCTTCCCCGGCGGCACGCTCCACCCGGCTCCGGTGCCGCCCCCACCACGCCGTGTCGCCGGGCGCGACATTGCCGCTCCCGGTCCGTTGGCCCACGACTCCGTCGATGAGTTCCCGCACGATGTCGGCGTGCCCGGCGTGCCGGTCGGTCTCGGCGATCATATGGACGAGGGCCCGGTGCAGCGTCACCTCGCTGCGCGACCCCCAGGCCACCCGACCGACCGCGGCCAGGTCCAGCGATTCGATCGTCACGTCCGAGTGCGCCCACACCCGCCGGTACAGCCCGACGATCTGCTCCCGCGTCTCGTCGGCGGTCGCCCACAGGTCCGTGTTCGGCTCCCCCTCGCCGGTGATCCAGGGCCGCGGCGCGTCGAACGGCCGCCCGAAGGTCTCGCCGAAGTACATCGCTTCGGCGCCGGCCGCGTGCTTGACCAGTCCCAGCAGGTTGGTGCCGGTCGGGGTCATGGGGCGGCGGATGTCGTACTCCGACAACCCGTCGAGTTTCCAGAGCAGTACGTCGCGGGCGTCCTGCAAGTACACCCGAAGATCCGCCTTGGGATCTGATCCGATCATGCGACCAGTCTGCTGATCGGCCGATCCGTGCGCACCGGCTTTTTCCGCCCGGCGGGCGGTGCCGATGAACGGCGACGACGTTGCTCGATCCTCGACAGGATCTCTAGCGTTGCTATCGTGGAGCCATGTCCGCCATCAGCGAGCGCCGCCAACGCGAACGCGCCCACCGCCATCAGTTGATCATCACGGCCGCGCGCGAACTCGCGGAGACCGAGGGCTGGGAGGCGGTGACGACACGGCGGCTGGCCGAACGCGTCGAGTACAGCCAGCCGGTGCTGTACAGCCACTTCAACGGCAAGGACGCCATCGTGAGCGCCGTCGCCCTGGACGGCTTCACCGAACTCACCGCCCAGCTGCGCCGCGCCCGGCAGACCGCCCCCGATCCCGGACAGCCCCTGCGCGCCGTCTGCCGCGCCTACCTGGACTTCGCGACCGAGCGGCCCGCCCTGTACCAGGCCATGTTTATCCTCCCCACCGACCTGAAGTTCGCGAGCGCCGAGACCCCGCCCCCGCTGCGGGCCGCTTTCGACGAGTTCGTCAACTGCTTCCCCCCGGACAACCAGCGACGCGAACTGTTCGCCGAAGTCACCTGGAGCGCACTGCACGGCATGGCCGTCCTCGCGGCCACCGACCGCATCCCCCGGGCCGGCCAGGACGAACGCCTCGACTTCCTCATCACCCAGCTCGCCGCCCCGCCCGTGGGGCCGACCACGCGGTAGGGGCCGCCACGGGCCCGGCAACGATCTGGGCGCTGACGAGCCGGCGCTCTACCCTGTCGCCCATGCCTACGACCGACGCCGCCCCCAGCGAGGCCGCTTCACTCCGACATCTCATCCTCTGGGACATCGACCACACCCTGGTCCGGATAGGCGGCGGCGTCAGCCGCGCGATCTATGAGCGGGCTTTCCTGCGGGTGACCGGCAAACCGCTGGGCGATCTGGCCGACATGTCCGGACGGACGGACCGGGCCATCATCGCGGAGACGCTGTGCCTGAACGGTATTGACGGGCCGGAGGCCTTGTTCGGCGACTTCTACGCCGCCCTGGCGACGGGCGCCGAACAGCTCGCCGACCGCATGTGCGAAGTCGGTACCGTCCTGCCCGGAGCACGCGAAGCCATCGCGTCGTGCGCCACTCAGCGCTCCGTGCAATCAATGGTCACCGGCAACATACGTCCCATCGCCATGACCAAGCTCAACGCGCTCGGCCTCGGCGACGGCCTCGACTTCAGCGTGGGTGGCTACGGCGACGACGGCAGCGACCGCACCGATCTGGTCCGCCAGGCACGGAGGCGAGCCTCGGAGAAGTACGGCGACACCTTCGCCGGCAGACGCACGGTCGTGGTCGGGGACACGCCTCATGACATCCGCGGGGCCCTCGATGCGGGCGCTCTCGCCGTAGGAGTCGCCAGCGGCAGGAGCACTCCCGGCGAGCTGAGTGAAGCCGGAGCGGACATCGTGCTGACAAACCTCAGTGAGTTCGCCGAGCGCTGCGGCGAAGCACTGGGCTGGTAGCCGCGGCGATCCGCTGACGGCTCCGATCATGATCCGCCGAGGACATCAGAGGTCGATGACCATCTTGCCGCGGACATGCAGGTGACCAACTCGCAGCACATCACGATCCAGGTGCTGCCGCACAGCGCCGGATCCCATGCCGGGCTGAACGGCCCGTTCGTCATCTTCGGCTTCGCCGGAGAGCGAGACCCGGACACCGTCTGCCTGGAGAACCTCACCGGAACGCTGTACCTGGAGCACCCGGGCGAACTGGCGGGCTACGCCGCGTCGTTCGACCACCTCCGCGCTTCCGCGCTCAACCCGGCCGACTCGCTGGCACTCATCCAGCAAGTCGCCAAGAGCTCGTCACACGATCTTGTGGTCTCAGCCCCTGTATCGCTAATGCTTGGCCGCCCACCTGCCGACCGGCTGGGCCCCTTGCACGGTGCCCTGGGAATGAGTCGGAATGTGCCGCCTACCGCAGCAGAGAGGCCGCAGGGGCGCAAGCCGGAAAAGACGCCCACGTGAGGGTGCGGCCATGCCGTTCCCGACATGTCCGCTACAACGAGGGCCCTGGTCGCCACAACGAGGTCCTGCAGAGCCACCCGGATGTTTTCCTGGGCACGACCGGGATGCCCGAACGCAATGAACCATCGCGCAAACCACGGCGGCAGCGGTCATCGGTCATGTCGGCTGTGGGCGGGGCGAACAGCCAGGTGGGGCCGCAGTGGAGACGATAATCCGCTCCGGCCCCACCCGCGGCGAATCAGGCCGTCCTTGACCGCGTGTGATCAGTCAGCATCGTTCTGTCCGTATCTGCCGATGGGACAGGACCAGGCGCTCTCACCTTTCGGATCAAGCCACACCACTTGTTCTCCGGCCACCCTGGGAACGGCAGGTCGCTGGGTGCCAGGAACCAGAGGGAGACCGACCGCGTACAGATCGACGTATACCTCCGGGATGCGATCCGCCATCGTGTACAAGACCTCTTGGCTCGTCCCACTTACCTGTACGCCGAATCCACGGGCTGCGCCGGACGACTCGGTCAGCAGTACAATTACCAACCCTGACGCATCGGGGCCCGAGAAATCGAGAGTCGGATGGGTGGTGACGGCGTCCCCTTGAAGGTCATGCATCACCAGCTCGGCTGTTTCTCTCAGGCGGAGAAAGACATCTTCTTCCTTGCGATCGTTCCTCGGCATGGCTCTAGGCTTCTCACACATCTGACAAAGTATAGGGCATACCGAAGGAATCAGGTCCTGCCGATGGGGAACTTCAGATGAGTCCGATGTAGAACGCGAACTGGGTGCTGATGATCTGCGTTCCGGCGGCCGTCGGGAAGGACTCATTGATCGTCAGCAAGTACGAAGCCACCGGGGTCGTGAACGAAGAATGCAACAGGTAACTGGCGGGCACGCTCGGGTGAGTGTCGACGTATCCAAATCCCTTCCCGTTCTTCGTCGCGGACGCTGACTCTGACATCGGCCCTATCGCCGTGGCGTAGACGTTGGAGTGAAGTTTATCGCTCCAAGCAAAGGTGATCGCCGAGGCCCCAAAATTGACCTGGCCAGTGAAGTGACTGTACTGAGTATCACCTGCGTAGGCCGGTGACCCCGGAACGAAGTAGACCGTCGCTGGAACAGAGGCGGCGGAGTCGGCGATGCTCCCATCCTTCTTTATTAACTTGCTGTGGGTTGTCTCCACCATTGTGTAGCCATAAGCCTGAAGCGGACTGCGGCCGTTGCCACCCGCCCCGCCCTCCGCGAGGGCGGAGGCGGGAAACAGCAAGGACCCGATCGCGGCAACTGTGGCAGCGAAGGTAAATCGCTTCTTTATCATGCTTCTTCCTTCTTTGTTTCCCTCGGCTAGAACGATCAGATCGTATCAACTCCCGCCCTGTGAGGGAAATTATCTTGCAGCGTGATGGACGCCACGCGTTTTAGCAGTTTGCATTTTTCCAATCAGAGTACTGTTATTGCATTGAATAAATGGAATAACATGTTCCAAATATGCTTTACCTTCTTTTCTTAAGAGCTGCTCTGGACATCGGCCTCTGGTACTCCAGCCGTGGATCACGATCTTGTGCGTATCGCTTCGGTCATCGGAGCGTCGCTCATCCGGGATGTAGCGTGTGGCGGCATGCCGTTTCCCGATGAGCGCAGTCAGGTTGCCGTAGTTGAGTACCGGCCTCAGTGGCCGGCCGAGTTCGATCTGCTTGCGCGGCAGTTGCGAGATGCGCTGGGTGATCTCGCGTTGGCGGTCGACCATGTGGGATCCACGTCGGTGCCGGGCCTGCCGGCCAAGGACTGCATCGATGTGCAGGTGCGGATGAGGTCGGTCGCGGAGGCGCGGGACGCACCGCTGCTCGCCGCGATCGGCTTCCGATGCCGCCCCGAGCCGTGGAACCGCATCGAGGTCTCCGGTGGCCGGGAGTGCCGCAAGCTCGTCTTCGCTCCACCGATCGGCGCACGCTCGTGCAACGTCCACCTTCGGGAGGGGGACGGACCCAATGCCCGCTTCGCACTGCTGTTCAGGGATTACCTGCGGGCGGACGAGGCCGCCCTCCGGGCGTGGGGGGCGTTCAAGCAGCGGCTGGCCTTGAGCGTGCCGGACCTGTTGGACTACGGACAGATCAAGGCCCCCGCCACGGAGGTGCTGATGGGGGCGGCCGAACGATGGGCCGCTGAGACCGGCTGGAGCCCTGCGCGAGCAGCGTGAGCAGGCTGCCCGCGCTTACGGCCGGAGCGCGGCACCCCGGAACGCGAGACCGCCGCCCCCACGAGTGGGAACGACCCGGATCGGCGGACTCCAGGCCCCTGCGGTCCAGGATCGGAGTAAGGCGGTCATGGAATACGGTTCCGCCAGTCGGGGCAAACCGAGACCCCGTGGTGTTCACACCTCGCATCACCCCAGAACTGCGTGCGCAGATAAAGGATGTTCGTGGGCTGACCGGTCAGACCATCAACGACGCACCCACCTATGACAAAGCGCCCCCGCTCCAAGACCTGAGCAAGGGCGCTTCTTCGTGTGTCCGGCCGACAAGTCTACATCCGCACAAGCTCGCCGTTGGCCGCACCTCCGACAAACGTACTCCATGCCGCGGCCGTGAAGACCAACGCTGGCCCATCGGGGTCCTTGCTGTCCCGCATGGCCACGTGGTCACCAGTTATGGCGACCTCGACACATTCTCCTTGGCCGTTGCTGTAGCTCGATTTGAACCACGTCGCATTGGCCAGATCGCCGTTA
Source organism: Streptomyces polygonati (assembly GCF_042650325.1). NCBI lineage: Bacteria > Bacillati > Actinomycetota > Actinomycetes > Kitasatosporales > Streptomycetaceae > Streptomyces > Streptomyces polygonati. Next base: position 318,885 of record NZ_JBHSBB010000009.1, read on the forward strand.
CTCACCTACGCCACTCCTTTACAGCATCGGCGATGAACTTCCTGCTTGCCGCCTCGTTCAGCGATGCACCCTTGATGTTGTTGAACGCGTGCTCGTACCGATCTACCTCGTGCGGTTTGTCGAGGTAGAGGGCTCCGGCGAAGCCTTCGATGTAGATCGTGGTCGGCTCGGTCGGCATCCCCGTGCCGTTGATCGGAAACTCCAGCATGACGAACGGTCCGGACATGACGCCGTAGTGCATACCGCGGACGAACGGCATGACACGGACGGCGAGGTTGGGTAGCTCGCCAACGTCCAGGAGGTGAGCGAGCTGGTCGGCCATGATCTGCTCGTTGCCAATCGGACGGCGGATGACTGCCTCGTTCAGCACTACGCCGATACCGGGAGGATCGGTCACGCGGGTCAGCAACGCTTGCCGTTCGATCCGTAGCTGCACGCGCCGCTCGATCTCCTGATCGTTCACGCCAGGGTTGTCCGTCCCGATCAAGGTCCTGGCGTAGTCCTCGGTTTGCAGCAGCCCCGGCACCAACTCCGACTGGTAGATGGACAGGGCTGTCGCTGCCTCTTCCAAGCTGATGTAGACGTCGAGCCAGTTCGGGATGACGTCGCCATAGCTGTGCCACCACCCCTTGGCCTTTGTCTCCTTCGCGAGCGCCATCAGGGCGCCGGCCAGATCACTACCAGCACCGTAGACACGGCACATGGTCTCGACGTCATGGCTTCGGAGTGATGTCTGTCCCGTCTCGATCCGCCAGATTTTCGCCTCCGACCACTCCAGTGCTTCCGCCGCTGCCTTCACTGTCAGCCGGGCCTTGTTGCGCAACTCGCGTAAGTAGCGCCCGAGCTGACGCCTGGGAACGGTCGAACCGCTCGCTCCGTCGGCCACTTCGTGCCTCCTTCATTTTGAGGGTGCGTGCTCCCTCGCTATGCAAGCACCTGCCTGCTTGACCCGCAATGATGCCACCTCACAGGGGGTCATCTCACTGTGAGGCATTGCATATTGAAAGAGCCCGATGCTTGGCTCGTAGTACGCCGAGGTGGTGACGATGGTCGATCAGCCACCCGGCTCCCCGTCCGGCCTGGCCTCCAAAGGACTGTCCATGCACCAGCCGAAGCCCGATCCCATCGCTGCCGTCGCCTACCTCCGTCGTCTCCCCAACCTGGACGAGGAAGCTGTCCGGAAGCTCATCACGGCCTTAGTCGCGTTCTCCGTCGAACAAGGCTTCGGTCTGGCGGGTGTGCACTTCGAGGAAGGCCGCAGTCAGCGGCTGGACACTTGGATGGAACTCATCACCGAGTGCCGCTCGGAGGGTGTGGTCAACGTCCTGGTGCCGGACTCCGACCACTTCCACCACGCCCCGGCCGTGGCCGCGTTCATGCGGGAAGAACTGGCCGAGAAGATCCGCGGCACCGTCTGGCTCATGCACGAGGCCGGCGGAGCAGCGACCACAGAGACGACGGTCCCCGATGTTTCCTGAACAGACCACACTCCCCCTCGTCGCCCGCACGACATTCGCCGCGGTGACGACCACTCCCAGAGCAGTTCGGTCGTTCGTCAGGGACACGGTGCGGGCGTGGGACTTGGGACGCCTCATCGAGGCGGCTGAGGTCATCGTGAGCGAGCTGGTCACCAACGCGGTCAAGGCCACCAGGAGTAGCGCCCGGGACCCGGACAGGCTGTCCGTCCTCGCTCCGGTGAGCGTCGAACTCCACCTGAACGAGGGTGTGTTGCGCATCGCCGTGCAGGACGGCAGCTCGGAGCAGCCCGTGCTCAAGGCCGTCGATGACGACGCCGAGAACGGCCGTGGCCTGTTGCTGGTCGACGTGCTCAGTGTCCGGTGGGACGCCTTCCTCACAACAGGCGGCAAAGTCACCTGGGCCGAACTGGAGATCCCGAGCAAGGAGCACGCGTGACCACCGACCTGATCGCCGAAGTGAAGGCGAACTTCAAGCGCTTCGTGTCCGGTCACACCGACCCGGACATCGACGACACGACCGTCTACCTCGAAACCCTGCTGGCTGAGTGGCTGTACATCGGGATGGGTATCGAGGCCACCGCCGCCAACTACGACCACTTCTTACAGGTAGTCCTCGCCATCACGGACGACGTCTTGCAGGGCACCGCGCGCCTGGACTACAGCGGCCCGGAGGCAGCGCGGTACCGGCGCTCCATCTCCGGCCTGGTTGACCCCAAGCGCGGAGACAGCGTCCTGACGCGCTTCGGGTATGACCGACTGGTCTGGCAAACACAGGAAGGTCGGCGGTCGGACGAGCTGCGAGGGCTCGTTGCGCGAACTCTCACCACTTCGGAGCCGGAGACGACGGACACGTGACGCGGAAACGACCGCGCACCCTGTACCACGAACCAGCGTCGGTCACCTGGGCACGCACAAAGCGTGGACCCACCAGCTCAAAGAGCCCTCCGCCAGCCTGCACGCTGTCCGGGCGGCCCACCGCGGCCCCGCTGCCGGGCCTACCGCCCCGGTCGGGCCCCGAGTCACCGTAGCCGCCCCCAAATGCACACAGCGCCCACCCCGGCCGGGACGGGCGCTGCCAGCAACCAACAGGGGCCGCCCTGGCGGGCGGCCCCTGGAAGATACCGGGTTCCAATGAACTGCTTATGGTGGGCGATACTGGGATCGAACCAGTGACCCCTTCGGTGTGAACGAAGTGCTCTCCCGCTGAGCTAATCGCCCGGGACGTCACGAACCATACCGGTCGGCGGGGGTCCGCTTCAAACGAGATGCGCGGGCGGGACGGGGCTGGCCAGGCGGGCGAGCAGGCCGGTGCGGCCGCCGCGCATCATCAGGGCGTGGTTGGCGCGGAAGAGGGGGCGGCAGGGGATGGCGAGCAGCCGCATCAGCCGCTTGCGGACGACGACTTCCTGCTCGAAGAGCAACCGCGTGCCGCCGTTGGGCTGTTCCGGCCCGGCGGCCGGTATGCCGTCGAGGACGGTCCAGCGCACCCAGCCTTCCAGGTCCCCGGTCATCGCGACTTCGAGGATGCGCCGCTGCGGGTCCTGCCGGGTGGAACGCGCGGTGACCCGCAGCTCGTACGGGAGGATCGACCGGAAGCGGAGATCACCGCTGGTGTCACCGGTCTGCCGCACCTCGCGGACCTGGGGCCACCACTCGGGGTACAAGTCGGGCCGCTCCAGCACGCGGTAGACGGTGTCGGGCGCCGCGTCGAGGTGCCAGGCGGTGCGGAATCGGTAGTGACTCCAGCGGTCCATACCCCAAGTGTGCGCGTGGACGGCAGAATTGGGGGTGCCTTCGCAACGCTCCGTCGGACGGCAAGCACAAGAAGTAGGGACCGTGGAAGAAGCCCAACTCAGTGAGCGGCGCCGCCGCTTGGCGGAGGCGATGGAGCGGCGCGGTGACTGGCCGTCGCGCTCCCCGTGGATTCGGGAAGCCGTCGACGCGCTGCCGCGCGACCGGTTCGCGCCGGACCGGCTGTGGCACTGGGACGGACGCGCCTACGTACCGGTGGATCGGAGCACGGACCCCCGGCGGTGGGCGGACGAGGTGTACGCCGGCCCCGACGAGGGGTCCGTTACCCAGGTCACCGAGGGCCTGCCGTCCTCCAGCCTGTCCGGCGAGGCCGTCGTCGTCGACATGTTGGACTCGCTCCTGGTGGAGCCCGGCCATCGTGTTCTGGAGTTGGGCGCCGGCACCGGACGGAACGCGGCCCTGCTGAGCATGCGGGCGGGCCCGGGGCGGGTGACCAGCGTTGAGGTGGACCGGCAGTTGGCCGCGCGGGCACGGGAGCGGCTGCGCGCGGCGGACATCGCGGTGGATGTTCAGGTCGGGGACGGCGCGGAGGGATGGCCCGAGGGAGCGCCGTACGACCGGGTGTTGGCCACGTACGCCGTCGAGCGGGTCCCCTGGGCATGGGTGGCGCAGACCCGGCCGGGCGGCCGGATCGTCACGCCCTGGGGGCGGTTGGGGCACGTCGCCCTCACGGTCGCCGAGGACGGCCGGTCCGCGACCGGCTGGGTGCGTTCATGTCGGCCCGGGGCACCGACCCCGGCCTCGCCAGTTCATGTGGTGCCGGGAACCGGCCCCCGGTCCCCGCTGACCCCTCCCCGACCCGCCGGGCGCTGGCAAGCCACGCAAAAGCGCCGCCCGTCGGAGGACGGACGGCGCTGCCGGAAAAAGCTTCCCGCTCGACACCGGCCCTCGCGGGCCGGAATACGAGCGGAGTGACCAGGGTGGGCGATACTGGGATCGAACCAGTGACCCCTTCGGTGTGAACGAAGTGCTCTCCCGCTGAGCTAATCGCCCCGGCGTGCCGACAACGATACCGCACCCGATCAGGGCCCAGGACCACCGGACCGCCCGCCGGGCAACCTCCCGCGCGTCGAGAAGGGTCGGCGGCGCGCGATGGTCAGCGGGGTGCGGGAGTCGGGTCGGGAGCATGGGCCATGGCTTCGCCAGGCCCATTACCCTCCGTAGTCGCATTTCTAAACATACCGGACATATGACCGTCACTCGAATGGCCGCTCCGCAGGCCGAAACGCTGGGCCGGACGAGGTACCAGAAGCTTCACAAACCGCTCAGAGGGGTTTACAACGCCCTCTCAGGTGGCATGTCGATTTCGCCGACGTGCGAATCCCCGAGCGCACACTGAGCGAAAGGCCCTGGCGCTTATGAACACCACGGTCAGCTGCGAGCTGCACCTGCGCCTCGTTGTGTCGAGCGAATCCTCACTGCCTGTACCAGCGGGCTTGCGGTACGACACGGCCGATCCGTATGCCGTGCACGCCACCTTCCACACCGGTGCCGAAGAGACGGTCGAATGGGTGTTCGCCCGCGACCTGCTCGCCGAGGGGCTGCACCGCCCCACCGGCACCGGCGACGTCAGAGTCTGGCCGTCCCGCAGCCACGGTCAGGGCGTCGTGTGCATCGCCCTCAGCTCCCCGGAGGGCGAAGCCCTGCTCGAAGCCCCGGCGCGGGCCCTGGAGTCCTTCCTGAAGCGGACGGACGCCGCGGTACCGCCGGGCACCGAGCACCGTCACTTCGATCTCGATACGGAGCTCTCGCACATCCTCGCGGAGAGCTGACACCCGTATCCCGTCGTCCGCGGCCGTCCTACTCGGGGGGACAGCCCGGATCGCCGGAAGCCGCACCCGACCGGTCCGGCAGCCGGCCACCGCATGCGCGAGAGCCGTCGGCGTGGGGACCACACCCCACGGTGACGGCTCTCGCGCGCTAGAGTCACCGGAACCGCAGCCGCGGACCCCGCCGGCAGGGAGCGATTCCGTGCTGATCAACCATGACACCAGGTGCGCGCTCGACAGCGTGGTCGACCTGGTCAACACCCAGCCGCAGATCGAGGGACGCGAAGGCCTCCCGGACGTCGCCGCGCTGCGGGGGTTCGTGGAGCGCAACCGGGTCAGCGAGGTGGGCCGGCTCGACCAGCTGGACGTCAACGCCGTGCACGCGGTCCGCACCCGCTTCACCGAGGTCTTCGCCGCCGAGGACGACGCCGGCGCGGCCCGCATGCTCAACGCGATGATCGCCGAGGCCGGCACCACCCCCCGGCTCACCGACCACGACGCCTACGACTGGCATGTGCACTACTTCGCGCCCGGCGCCTCGCTGGCCGACCACCTGTCGGCCGACTGCGGTATGGCGCTCGCCTTCCTGATCGTCGCGGGCGAGCGGGACCGGCTGCGGCGCTGCGAGGCGCCCGACTGCCGCCGGGCCTTCGTCGACCTGTCCCGCAACCGCTCCCGCCGCTACTGCGACAGCCGCACCTGCGGGAACCGGCTGCACGTCGCCGCCTACCGGGCCCGCAGGCGCGAAGCCAACGCCTGAGGTCATGTGAAGAGCAGGTCCCAGGCCGCGCCGCCGCCGATCAGCCCGCCGATCACGCACAGGAACAGCATCAGCGGAGGCTGCGACAGCGCGTAGAGGCACCCCTTCGGCTCGACGAACACCCGCTCGGGCTTCGGCTTCCTCTTCGCCCTCACCGGCCGGGCCGGCCGCACCGCCGGTACGGATTCCACCACCGGAGCGGATACGCGGTCGACCACCGCGGCCGGCGCGGACTCCATCAGCGGAGCCGGCACGGATTCCACCGCCGGGCAGGGTGCGGCGGCGGGGACGCGGGGGGCGGGAGGGGTTCGAACGGACGGTTCGGCACCGTCCGGCCGCGGCGGGGCCAGATGATCCCCGGGGTAGGTCAGCACAGCCCGATGATCGCGGCAGGGCAGGGCCGTAGGGGCTCCAACACGCAGAGTTTACAAGCCTGTTTACCTGCGTCTCGGATGCCGGAATCCGACAGTCGAGACGGCTCGTCTCAGATAGTGTGCGTCGATTATCGTCGGCGCGGGACACCGGAACCGGCGGTTCCGGGCAACGGCGAAGTGCGCGGGCGCACGCTCAGATCCCGCGCCGCCGGAGGATCTCCTCGACGTCGGCGAAGTCCGACAGACCGCTGTCCGAACTCCCCCGCCGCTTGCCGGAGGCCCCGCGCGCGGCCGGCAGCGCCGGTGCCGCCGCCCCGGGGGAGACGGCCGACGCCCGGCCGACGCCCTCGGCCGCCTCACCGCCGCGCTTGCGGCGGGAGAACAGCCGGGTGACGCCGTAGAGCGCCACCGAGCAGCCGATCACCACGAAACCGGCCCACACGGTCGGCTTGAAGACCAGGTCCACCGCCCAGTCGCCGACCGCGGTGGCGATCCTCCGGCCGAGGGTGACCAGCCCGGCCATGGCCAGGCCCACCGGCAGCAGGGCGAGCGCGGCGATCCGGGTGGCCCGCAGATAGCGGCGGCGGTAGCCGGTGAGCACCGCCAGCGCCAGGCCCGCCGCGGACAGCGCGGCGCAAAGGGTCGTGGTCAGCATCGTGCGGCTCCTGGGCACTCCGTCCGGCCCGTGAGGTCCGGCCAAGGGCCCCGCGGAAACTCCTCGCCCCATCCTGCCTCGCCGCGGTCCCGGGAGCCATGGCCGACGGCCGGGTTCAGGGTGATCTGGGGGACGGCCTCCTCCCAGGGAAGGTCCCGAGGGCGTTCCGGAAGGCCCCGGGAGACCGCGGGAGGACCGGTCCCCTCCTCCGGGAGTGGGAGACTGACCGCATGACCGTCCCCGCTCCCCCCGTCGTCCTCGAATTCTGGTGCGAGTTGCAGTGCCCGGACTGCGGGACCGCGCTGGCCGACGTGGACGCGCTGCGCGCCCGCTACGGCGACGCCCTCGATGTACAACTGCGCCATTTCCCGCTGGAGAAGCACCGGTACGCGCTCACGGCGGCGCAGGCGTACGAGGAGGCCTACGCGCAGGGGCGGGGCCTGCCCTACGCGGCGGCGGTACTGGCCAGGGTCGAGGAACTGGACCGGCGCGGCGAACGGCTGCTGGTCGAGGTGGCGGGCGAACTCGGCCTGGACGCCGAGGAGATGGACACCGCGCTGATCGACGGCCGCCATATGCTGATGGTGGACTCCGACGAGGCCGAGGGCCGGGCGATCGGCGTCACCGGCACCCCGACGTATGTCATCGGCGGGGAGCTGCTGGACGGTTCCAAGGACCAGCGGGGGCTGCTCGAACGGATCAGCGAGATCGCCGACCGGCTGCTGGCCGCGCGGGGTTGAGGCGGCGGACCCGGCGGACGCGGCACACAGCGGCGGCCCGGCTCAGCGCAACTCAGCTCAGCTCAGCTCAGCTCAGCGACTTGGCGAAATACGAGAGCGTCGTGCGATAGCCCAGGGACGTATAGAGCCCCAGCGCCGGGGTGTTGCTCGCGAAGACATGCAGCTGGATGGTGGCCGCGCCGGCCTCCCGGGCCGCGTTCTCGGCGACGAGCATCAGTGTGCGACCGTGGCCCCGGCCCCGGTGGGCCGCCTCCACCGCGACGGAGAACACGAACGCAGGCTCGGTGACACGCAGCAGCAGGTGTCCCACGGTGTCGCCGGCCTGGTCGAGGAAGAGCAGGGCGGTGCCCTCGCTGTCCTGGCCGTCGGGCAGCGCCGCGGCGAAGCCGGCCGCCGCCCGGGCCGCCGCCTGGTCGCGGGGCACCCCGCGGTCGATCAACTCCCCCGCGAAATGGTCGTGTTGACGCTCGATCCAGGTCTCGTACTCGGCGGCGGACAGCGGCCGGGTCGTACCACCGGCCGGCAGCGGGTGGCGGGTCGCGCCGAGGTCCTTGGCCATGTTCCGGCTGATCTCGGTGTACCCCAGCGCGGCGGCGATCAGCGGCGCGTGCTCGGCGGCGGGCGGCACCGCGATCTCCACCCGGGTGCACCCCCGGTAGCGCAGCACCTCCTCGGCGGCGAGCGCCGCGACGGTGCCCCGGCCGCGCCGCCGGTCGCCCTCGTCGATGGCGAGCGCGGTTATCCGGCCGACCGCCAGGCCGTACCGGGGGTCACTGCCCAGCTCGATGCCGCCGACCGTACGGCTGTTGACGCACACGGCGTAGGAACGCGCCCAACTGCCGTCGGCCTCGCGGCGTTCGGGGCCCGAAGGCCTCAGGGTCGTCGTCACGGTCACTCTCCAGGGGGGTGGCGGTCGTCCTGGTCCAGCCGAGCGGGTCGGGACGGGCCGGCGGTCACGGGTTGAGGTCGGCGGCGGCCCGTTCGGCGAAGACCCGCATGGCCTTGGCGGTCACCGGGCCGGGGGCGTCCGGCACTTCGCGGTCGTCCACCCGGCGCACGGCCTGCACATCGCGCAGCGACGAGGTCAGGAAGACCTCCTCGGCCTCGGCCAGCGCCTCCAGCGGCAGATCGGCCTCCTGCGCGCCGGTCCACTCGACGACCAGCTCGCGGGTGATGCCGGCCAGGCAGCCGGAGGCGAGCGGCGGGGTGAGCAGCCGGCCGCCGAGGACGACGAACACATTGGAGCCGGTGCCTTCGCACAGCCGCCCGCGCGTGTTGGCGAAGAGTGCCTCCGAGGCGCCGTGCTGGTGGGCGCGGGCCAGCGCGACGACGTTCTCGCCGTAGGAGGTGGTCTTCAGTCCGCTCAGCGCGCCCTTCTCGTTTCGGGCCCAGGGCACCGTGACGACCGCGGTGGTGTCGGGGCGGGCCGAGGCCTCGCCGATGGCGACCACGAGGGTCGGTCCGGCGTCGCCCCGGTCGGAGCCGAGCGGGGACAGGCCACCGGTGAAGGTGACCCGCAGCCGCCCCAGGGGCATGGGGTTGGCGGCCAGCACCGCCTCGCAGGCGCGCGCCACCTCGTCGAGGTCCGGCTCGGGCAGGCCGAGGCCGCTGGCGGACCGGGCCATGCGCTTCAGATGCCGGGTGGTGGCGAAGGCACGGCCCCGCACCGCCTTGAGGGTCTCGAAGACGCCGTCCCCGACGGTCAGACCGTGGTCCAGCACCGAAACGGTGGCGTCCGCGGCGTCCCGCAGCCCGCCGTCCACCCAGATCCTCACGACAGCATCCTTCCGATCGCCCGATGCCCGGCCGCCGTCCGGCCGCCGGGTCCGTCTCCGCCCGCGTCAGGGCCCGCTCCGTCCGGCGAGCGCTCTCCCGCGTGCTCCCCCGACGCTACCGCCAGCAGCCGCCCGGCCTTGAGTTCTGTCTCCGCCCACTCCCCGGCCGGGTCGGATCCCCAGGTGATGCCGGCCCCGGTGCCGAAGCGCAGCACCGGGCCGCCCGGGTCGGTCCGGTCGATCCAGAACGTGCGGATGCCGACGGCGAGTTCGGCCGTCCGCCGGTCGGCGTCCACCCAGCCGATCGCGCCGCAGTACGGTCCGCGCGGCGCGGTCTCCAGCTCGCCGATGATCCGCAGGGCGCTGGATTTGGGCGCGCCGGTCACCGAGCCGGGCGCGAAGGCGGCCGCGAAGAGCTCCGGCCAGCCGGCGTCCGGCCGCAGCTCGCCGCGCACGGTGGAGACCAGGTGGACCAGGCCCGGGTGGGGCTCGACCGCGCACAGCGCCGGCACGGTGACGGTGCCGGGGGCGCACACCCGGCCGAGGTCGTTGCGCACCAGGTCGACGATCATCACGTTCTCCGCGCGGTCCTTGGGCAGGAAGTCGGCGGTGGTGCGGGCGGTGCCCTTGATCGGGCCGGACTCGACGGTGGCGCCGGCCCGGCGCAGGAAGAGTTCGGGTGAGGCGGTGGCGATCTCCACGCCGTGCGCGGGCAGCCGGATCGTTCCTCCGTACGGGGCCGGGTTCCCCCGCTCCAGGGCCGCGCCCAGGGCGGCGATGTCGTGCGGGGCGCCGTCCTCGGGGCCCAGCGGCGCGCTGAGCACCCGGCACAGGTTGACCTGGTAGACCTCACCGGTCGCGATACGGTCCCGAACCGCGCGCACGCCCTTCTGGTACGTGTCCCGGTCCATCGAGGAGGTCCACGCCCGCGGGGCGGGGCCGCGCCACCGGCCGGGGGCGGCGGCCGGGGCGGGGAGCCGGCGGACGTCACCGAAGCGGGCGCAGACCGTACGGCCCTCGAAGTCCACCGCGACCGCCCAGAAGCCCGCGGAGTCGAGCGCGCCGAGGTCGGTGGTGACATCCCGCAGGTCGGAGGCGAGGCGGCGGCTGAAGCGCGCTATGGGGGCGAGGTCGTGCACGGTGTGTTCCCAGTGGGCTGGAGGGCTGCTGAGCGGTCGGCGAGCTGTCGCCCGACGCGTCCGCCGGCCGGCGACGGCAGGGCTGCCGGCGGGGGGTCGGAAGGGTGCTGGGCGGGTGCTGGACGGGTGCTGGACGGGTGCTGGACGGGGCAGGTCCCGAGTCTAGGCGGGCGCCCGCCGGGCCGCCCGGACGTCAACTGCTCGTCATTGCCCCGGCACGCTGCGGAAACCGGTTTTTGAGCTGGCCCGGGAATCCGCTAGAGTTCCACTCGTCGTCGGGGCGTGCGAACATCCTGACGGAGTCGAAGCCCGGGTCCTCTTCCGGGCAGCGGCAGTACCTGCGGACGTGGCTCAGTTGGTAGAGCATCACCTTGCCAAGGTGAGGGTCGCGAGTTCGAATCTCGTCGTCCGCTCGATGTGGGGGATCTTCCCGAGCTCCCGCTGTGTTGGTGGAGTGGCCGAGAGGCGAGGCAACGGCCTGCAAAGCCGTCTACACGGGTTCAAATCCCGTCTCCACCTCCAAGGACGATTAGCTCAGCGGGAGAGCGCTTCCCTGACACGGAAGAGGTCACTGGTTCAATCCCAGTATCGTCCACTGGATCCCGACCGGGTCCTTTGCTGTACCTCGCGCGATTAGCTCAGCGGGAGAGCGCTTCCCTGACACGGAAGAGGTCACTGGTTCAATCCCAGTATCGCGCACGCGACACCCGCACCACCGAGGACGATTAGCTCAGCGGGAGAGCGCTTCCCTGACACGGAAGAGGTCACTGGTTCAATCCCAGTATCGTCCACACGCGGTAGCAGGCCGAGGGCCGGAAGCGATCAGGCTTCCGGCCCTCGGGCGTTTCCGGGTGCCGCGCCCGCCCCGGCGTGGACGGACCCCGGCGTGGACGGACGCGACTGCGGCGCGGGCCGCCGCCGGTCAGGACGAGAAGAGCATGTGGGCGAAGCCGCCGTGGCCGTGGTGGCCGCCGTGCTGCCCGTGGCCGTGGTGACCGCCCTCATAGGGCGCCGCCCAGACCGGGGCGGCGGGCTGCTGGTAGACGGGCGGGGCCGGGTACGCCGGCGGGGGCGGAGCCGGCTGGGTCCACCGGCCTTCGAGCTGGGTCAGCGCCTCCAGTTCCCCGAAGTCGAGGAAGATGCCGCGGCAATTGCCGCACTGCTCGATCTGGACGCCGTTGCGGTTGTACGTCTGCATCACACCGTGACACTTGGGGCAGACCATGGGCTGTTCAACTCCTCGCAATAACAGGTGCGTTCATTTTAGTTGGGCGATACGGGCGCAGGTGGCGAGGAGTTCGGACTCGGCGTCGTCCAATACGCGTTCCTCGCGGGCCGCCTTGGCGACGGCGGTCGCGGCGCTCTGCACCGCCAACGTCCGCGCCGGCACGTCGAGATGGGCCCAGGGATCGCCGCTGCCCGGCACCGCGGTGCCGCCCGCGTCCTGATAGGCGCCGAGGAAGCGGGCCCACGCCTCGGGCGCCAGCAGCCCGGCGGCGAACCACATCGCGGGCCGCGCCAGATCCCAGGCCGGCTCGCCGGTCCCGAGGTCGTCGACGTCGATCAGCAGCCAGTCGCCGTCCGGCGCGGGGTGCCGGACCAGCTGGCCGAGGTGCCAGTCCCCGTGGCACAGCGCGACACGGCCCTCGTACGGCGCCTCGTCCCTGGCCCAGGCTGGCAGCCGGCGCCACGCCAGCCGTACGGTCCGGGCCGCGGCGCTGTCGGGAGCGCCGCGCAGCCGGGCCATCGCCCGGGCCGCCTTGGCCGGCCCGCGCATCGGCGGCACCGGCCCCGACAACTCGCCGGGCGGTACGGCGTGCAGCCGCGCCAGCAGCACCGCCGCCTCTTCCCAGGGCGCGGCCCTCGGGTCACCGGTGTCCACCGGCCGGCCGTACGGCCATACGCTCACCGCCCGGCCCCGCGCGAAGCGCGCTCCGCCGGCGGGTTCGTACGGCGGCAGCAGAATCCCGCGCGTCAGCGGGTGGGCGGCGACGGCGAGCCGCAGCGCGAGGGCGCCCGGGTCGGTGTCGGCGGCGTGCGCCTTGGCGACGGCGCCGCCGACCCGGACGACGGTGACGTCGAGACGGTCGGCCAGGACGACGGCCCGGGGGTCGGGGGTGGTCGGCGGGGATGGGACGGCAGGGACGGCGGGGATGGCGGGGGACGGCTCCGGGGTCGGCGCGGCGCGTTCGACGGCGCCGGGGCGGCGGGCGGCAGCGCCCGGATCGGCGGCGGCGGAAAACACGGGCTCGGGTTCGGGCGTGGCGGGAGCGGTCGGCCCGGTGGGCGGTGGAGGTTCGGCCGGCCGGTCGGCGGGAGCGGCGGGGTCGGTCCGGGCGGCTGCCTCGGCCGCGTAGGCGGTGAGCGCGGCCACCAGCGGGGCGGAGGCCGGTGACGGCACGGGGGGACGTACCGCCGGTGTCGCGTCAGCCGGAATCACGTGCCGCTCTCCCCCGCTGTCGGTCGTCCGCGGTGCCCCGCGTGTTCCACGGGATCCGGACAGCGTAATGCCCGGGTATCGACTGATACCCGGGCAACCGCAGTCGTCCGCGATGCCCCCGTCCCCACGGGGTTGGTACCGGTGTGTCCCGGCCCGGACCGCTCTTCCGGGCCTTGGAGTACCTCTCGGTACTCCGTCAGGCCGGCCGCGGACGACGCTTGGGGCGACCACCACTCCCGCCCCCCCGGGGCGCCGTGGTCGGATCTCATGGTGTTTCTGTCTCGGTGGAAGGAGGGGGCGGCGGGCGCTTGACCTCGGGGGACGAGTGCTTTCGCCCGCCGCTTGACCGCAACATTAGGGGCGGCCGGCCACCCCGGTCGTCATGCCCTCGTACCCCTTCTCGGGCCTCCCGGAGGATGACGGCGGGGCTCCCGGCTACTCCTCCGGGTGGAGGAACCGCCCCCGGACCCCAGGGTGATCCCTGAGGGACGGCGGGCGGCCTTCGGTAGCGCATTCGAGGGGAGGGTCGGGCGGTTCGGTGGCCGGGGCGGTCTTGCCGGCCGGAGCGGCCGGGGCGGCCGGTCCGGCCGCGTCACCCGGCCTGGGCGTCGTCCCGGGGGATCGGCTGCTCGACCAGGGCGAGCACCCGGGTGGCCATGAAGCGGGCGGTCCGCACCACCGTGCCGCTGCGGGTCACCTCGCTGACCTCCACCACGCCGCGGCGCACGGCGGTCTCGACCCGGCGGCCGGCCCGGGTCGCGATCACTTCGTAGGTGCGGGTGGTGTCCCCCGCGTCGACCACTATCTCCACTCGATCACCTTTCACGGCGTCAATCCCCCTTGGCAGACGGTCCGTTGGCGAAACGGGGAGCTCGAAGGACTCGCTCCCACACTCCAGGGTCCCACCGGGCACCGACAATTCACGGCTCGTCGCCTGCGGGGCTTCGGCGCGGACGGGGACGCGAGTCCGTAAGCTGTGGACGGCCGACCGGCCGGACAGCGGAGTGGGGCCCTTCCCCCACCACCGGAGGTAGGGGGACGGACAGACATGGCGATGATGCGGCTCCGGCGCGAGGATCCGCGGGTCGTCGGCGCGTTCCGGCTGCACCGGCGGCTGGGCGCGGGCGGCATGGGCGTGGTCTACCTCGGCGCGGACAAGCGCGGTCAGCGGGTGGCGCTGAAGGTGATCAGGCCGGAGCTGGCCGAGGACCAGGAGTTCAGGTCCCGGTTCGCGCGTGAGGTGTCCGCGGCGCGGCGCATCCGCGGCGGCTGTACGGCCCGGCTGGTCGCGGCCGATCTGGAGGCCGAGCGGCCGTGGTTCGCCACCCAGTACGTACCCGGTCCCTCCCTGCACGACAAAGTCGCCGAGCACGGTGTGCTGCCCGCCGCCGAGGTCGCCTCGATCGGCGCGGCTCTGGCCGAGGGGCTGGTGGCGGTGCACGAGGCCGGCGTGGTCCACCGGGACCTCAAGCCGTCGAACATCCTGCTGTCGCCCAAGGGGCCGCGGATCATCGACTTCGGGATCGCCTGGGCGACCGGGGCGAGCACGCTCACCCATGTGGGTACGGCGGTCGGTTCGCCCGGGTTCCTCGCGCCGGAGCAGGTACGGGGGGCGGCGGTGACACCGGCCACCGACGTCTTCGCCTTCGGGGCGACGCTGGCGTACGCGGCGACCGCGGACTCGCCCTTCGGGCAGGGCAGTTCCGAGGTGATGCTGTATCGCGTGGTGCACGAGGAGCCCGATCTGGGCGCCGTGCCCGACGCGTTGGCGCCGCTGGTCTACGCGTGCCTGGCGAAGGACCCGGAGGACCGGCCGAGCACGGTGCAGTTGTCGGAGCGGCTCGGCGAGATCGCGACACGCGAGGCCCGCGGGATCGGCGCGCCCCGCCGCGAGGGCGTCCCCAAGGCGGCCGGCCCTCGCCCGGAGCGCCCGGTGGGCCGCCGGGCGGAGGAGTACGCCCAGCAGCAGACCGCGCCGCGGGCCGGCGCGGGCACCGGCCGCACCACCGGCCGCACCCCTTCCCCCGCCCCCGCGTCCCGGCCGTCCGGCGCCCCCGGCGCCTCCGGCGTACGGTCGGGTACGTCCCACCCCCAGCACCCGTCGTCCCGCACCCCGGCCGCCCGCCGCGCGCAGGGCGCCTCGCAACGCCTGATGCGCCAGCGGCTGGTGGTCTTCGTGATCGTCACTCTGCTGGCAGCGATCTGCATCGCCGCCCTCCAGGGCTGCCACCGCCTCACCGGAGGCCTCGACGCCCCGGCCCCCCACGCCCACCCGATCCCCTCGGCACCTCCGACGACAAGCGGCCCCCTCCCGCGCCGGGCATAGGGCGCGCGTCGGCCCGGGCCTGGCCGGCACCGCCCACGGCTCGGCGGCTGCGGGCCGGTCGGGCCCGCGAACGCCCGGCGTCCCGGGGCGACCACCGCGGGCTCCCCGCCGAACCGGCACGGCTACCGCCGGAACGGCTTCGCACAGCGCCGAGCGGCCACCTTGCCGGGAACACTCCACGCCGGGGCGTGCGGCGTCAGCGGCCGTTCCGCAGACGCCCGGTCCCCCGCCGCGACGGCGAGTTCCCCGCGAGCGAGGCGGACCGCTCCCACCCGCACGGGCCAGGCGTGCGGCGCAGGCGGCCGTTTGCCGGACGCCCGGCGCCCCCACGCACCAGTCCCTCGGGCACGTTCCCGCCGCGCGGGTGAGGCCGGTGTCGCCCGCTGCCGCGCTCCTCGCCGGCCCACCACGCCGGGTCGGCCCTCCCCCACCGCCGGAGGCCTTACTTTGGTGGGCGATGTCGGTTAGGTTTCCAAGCGCTTGCTTAGTATGCGGTCGCGTGCGGAGAGGGTGTGGGTATGGCGCGGGAGAAGGACGGCATGCGGGTCGGGGAGGAAGAGGTGCGGGGGAAGGTCCGGGGGCTGCTGGCCGCTCGGGATCCGGCGGAAGGGGAGCCGCTGGAGTTCTTGCGGGCACGGTTCGACGCCGGGCTGGCGTGGGTGCACTTTCCGGTGAGGCTCGGCGGGTTGGGGGCGCCGCGGGCGCTGCAAGCGGTGGTGGACGCGGAGCTGGCGGCGGTGGGGGCGCCGGACAACGATCCGGGGCGGATCGGGATCGGGCTCGGGATGGCCGCGCCGACCATCCTGCGCTACGGCACCGAGGAGCAGAAGCTGCGGTTTCTGCGCCCGCTGTGGACCGGCGAGGAGGTGTGGTGCCAGCTCTTCAGCGAACCCGGCGCCGGCTCGGACCTGGCGGGGCTGCGGACCCGGGCGATACGCGAAGGCGCGGACGGCACGGACGGCACGGACGGCGCCGGGGACTGGATCGTGGACGGCCAGAAGGTCTGGACGTCCGGCGCCCACAACGCCCGCTGGGCCATCCTGATCGCCCGCACCGACCCGGACCTGCCCAAGCACCAGGGCATCACCTACTTCGTCTGCGACATGACCGACCCGGGTGTCGAGGTCAGGCCGCTGCGGCAGATCACCGGCGAGGCGGAGTTCAACGAGGTCTTCCTGACCGGGGTGCGGATTCCCGACGCGCACCGGCTGGGCGCGGTCGGCGAGGGCTGGCGGGTGGCGCAGGCCACGCTGATGAACGAGCGGGTGGCGATCGGCGGCACGGCGCTGCCCCGCGAGGGCGGCATGATCGGACCGGCCGCCGAGGTGTGGCGGGCGCGGCCCGAGCTGCGGACCCCGGAGCTGCACGACCGGCTGCTCACCTTGTGGGTCGAGTCGGAAGTCGCCCGGCTGAGCGCGGAACGGGTCCGTCAGCAGCTCGCCGTCGGGGCGCCCGGACCCGAGGGCTCGGGGCTGAAGCTGGCGTTCGCCGGGCTCAACCAGCGGATCAGCGGCCTTGAAGTGGAGCTGCTCGGCGAGGAGGGGCTGCGGTACGGCGACTGGACGATGGTCCGCCCGCGCAGCGTGGACTTCTACGGCCGGGACGCCGGCTATCGCTATCTGCGCGCCAAGGGGAACTCCATCGAGGGCGGCACCTCGGAGATCCTGCGCAACATCATCGCCGAGCGGGTGCTGGCCCTGCCCGCCGAGCCCCGTACCGACAAGGACGCCGCCTGGAAGGAACTCCCCCGATGAATCTGCTCTACACCGATGTGGAGGACGACCTGCGGTCGGCCGTCCGCGCCGTGCTGGCCGACCGCTGCCCGCCGGCCGCGGTGCTCGGCCGGATCGAGGGCGGGGAGCCGTACGACCCGGCGCTGTGGCGGGTGCTCGCCGTCGAGCTGGGGCTGGCCGGGCTGCTCGTACCGGAGAAGCTGGGCGGGCAGGGGGCGTCCGCGCGGGAAGCGGCCGTCGTCATGGAGGAGTTGGGCGCGGCGGTGGCCCCGGCGGCCTTCCTGGGCAGTTCGGTGCTGGCGACCTCGGCGCTGCTCGGCTGCGATCTCGGGGACGCGGGGGTCGCGGCGCTGCTCGGGCGGCTCGCCGCGGGGACGGCGACGGCGGCGCTCGCGGTGCCGCTGTCCACCGCGCCGGGGGATCCCTTCCCGACCGGCGTACGGGCCGACGGCGAGGGGCGGTTGACGGGTACGGTCACCAGCGTCGCCGACGCTCTGACGGCGGACGTGCTGGTCGTACCGGCGGTCGGCCCCCAGGGGCCGGGTCTGTACGAAATGGCCGCGGCCGAGGCGGAGGTGGGGCGGTTCAGCGTGCTGGACCTGACCCGGCCGCCGGTGGATCTGCGGTTCGAGGCGGCGTCCGGCCGCCGGCTCGCCGGGGCGGACCCGGCGGCCGCGCTGGAGTCGGCGCTGCTGACCGGCGCCGCCCTGCTGGCCTCCGAGCAGTTGGGGGTGGCCCAGTGGTGCCTGGACGAGACGGTCCGCTATCTCGGGGAACGGCGTCAGTTCGGGCGGGTCGTGGGCTCCTTCCAGGCACTGAAGCACCGGCTGGCGGACCTGTGGCTGGAGGTGGTCAACGCCAGGGCGGCGGCGCGCGCGGCGGCGGACGCGGTGGCCGGCGGGGCACCGGACGCGGCGATCACCGTCCGGGTGGCGCAGGCGTACGTCAGCGGGGTCGCGGTGCACGCGGCGGAGGAGGCGGTCCAGTTGCACGGCGGTATCGGCATGACCTGGGAGCATCCGCTGCACCTGTATCTGAAGCGGGCGAAGGCCGACGCGATCGCGCTGGGCACGGCGGGCCGCCACCGGGCGGCGCTGGGCGCGCTGGTGGACCTGCCGCCCGCCGCCCGGGGGTGAGGCCAGGGCGGCGGGCCTCGGGGGCCGCCCGGCCGCGGCGGCCCCTCCTCAGCCGGCCGGCGGCGCCGTGCTCTTCCTGACCACCAGGCTGGTGGCCAGCTCCATCCGGGTGTTCGTCCGCTCCCCCGCGTGCAGCCGCAGCAGCATCTCGGCCGCCGCCTCGGCCATCCGGCGCAGCGGCTGGTGCACGGTGGTCAGGGCCGGCCGGGACCATTTCGCCACGGCCACGTCGTCGTAGCCGACCACCGAGAGGTCTTCGGGGGTGCGCAGGCCGCTCGCGCCCGCCGCCTCCAGCACGCCGATGGCCTGCAGGTCGCTGCCGGCGAAGATCGCGGTGGGCCGGTCGGCACGGCGCAGCATCTCCAGCGCGCGCTCGTAGCCGCCCTCGACATGGAAGTCCCCGTGGGCGATGAGCCCGGGGTTGATCTCCAGCCCGGCGCTCGTCATCGCGGACCGGAAGCCGTCGAGCCGGGCCAGCGAGCACATCATGTCCTCCGGCCCGGTGATGATGCCGATCCGCCGGTGCCCGAGTTCGATCAGGTGCCGGGTGGCGGCCAGTCCGCCGGACCAGTTGGCGGAGCCGACCGAGGGAACGTCGGTCTCGGGGTCGCCGGCCGGGTCGATGATCACGAACGGGATGGAGCGCGATTCCAGCTGCTGCTTGTACTCGCGCGGCAGGGAAGAGAACACCAGGATCACGCCGAGCGGGCGGCGCCGCAGCACCCCTTCGATCCATTCGGGCCCAGGTGAGTGGCGGGTACCGCTCTGGGTGAGCACCACGCTGGCGCCGCTGTCCTTGGCGACCTTCTCGACGCCGAGGATCAGCTCCATGGCCCAGATCGCGTCGAGTTCGTGGAAGACGATCTCGATCAGCGGGGCCTCGGGCGCGGTGCGCGCCGTCCGCCGGTAGCCGTGGGCTTCCAGCAGCTGCTCGACCTTCTGCCGGGTCGGCCGTGAGACGTCCTGGCGTCCATTGAGGACCTTCGAAACTGTCGAGACCGAAACGCCCGCGTTTTCGGCGACCTGGGCCAGGGTCACCCGGCTCGCCGCTTCGTCTTCTTCCATGGGGCACAGCGTACGGCAGGCGAGGTGGGAGCACTTGGGCGCGCTTGGCCGGAGGGGATCGTCCGCCGTAACGCTTTGATAACTCCGGACCCGAGGGTTGACCCCTCCGGAGTCGAACTCTAGCGTCACAGCGCGCAGAACATTTCGGCAATGGTGTCGAAATATTTCGAAAGGCGGACGGATGAAGAAGCGCGCATGGCCCTCCAGAGTCGTGGCCGGTGGCGTGACGCTCGCGCTGGGGGCCGCACTGGCCGCCTGCGGTGGCGGCAGCTCCGGCGGCAGCGGCTCCGGCAGCTTCCACGTCCTGGTCTACGGGGACGCGACCAACAAGGTGGAGAAGCAGATCGTCGCCACCTTCAACAAGACCTCGAAGGTGAAGGCGGTCCTGGACACCATCCCGGGCGCCGACTACCAGCAGAAGCTCCAGACGATCATCAACACCAAGCAGGCCCCCGACGTCTTCTTCAACTGGGGCGGCGGCAGCATCCAGCCCTTCGTGAAGGCCGGCCTGCTGATGCCGCTGGACGGATTCATCGCCAAGGACCCGGCGCTGAAGTCCGACTTCCTGCCCTCGGTGTTCAACACCGCGGTGATCGACGGGAAGTCCTACGGCGTCCCGATGCGCGGCACCCAGCCGGTCCTGCTGTTCAGCAACAAGAAGGTGCTCGCCGACGCCGGCGTGTCCGCGCCCAAGACCTGGGACGACCTGCTGGCGGCGGTCAAGGCGCTCAAGGCCAAGGGCGTCACCCCGATCGCGCTCGGCGGCGGCGACCAGTGGCCGACGCTGATGTGGTACGAGTACGTCTTCGACCGGGTGGCCGGCCCCGGCCTGTTCGACAAGGCGCTCTCCGGTGACAAGAGCGCCTGGGACAGCCCGGACAGCCGCAAGGCGCTGACGATGCTCAAGCAGCTCGTCGACGCGGGCGCGTTCGGCAGCGCCTACGACTCGGTGAAGTTCACCGACGGCGGCTCGCCCGCGCTGCTGGCGGCCGGCAAGGCCGGCTTCGAACTGATGGGTTCGTGGGAGTACTCCACCCAGCAGGACGCCAGCCCCGACTTCGTCAAGTCCGACCTGGGCTACGGCTCCTTCCCGACCGTCACGGGCGGCAAGGGCGACCCGAACGACATCGTCGGCAACACCAACAACTTCTACTCGGTGCTGAAGAAGGCCAAGTACCCCGACGCGATAGCCCAGTTCCTCAAGCTCCAGTCCTCCGACGAGTTCGTGAAGGCGCAGTTGGCGATCGGCAATCTGCCGACCACCACCAACACCGAGAACTTCCTCGGCACCGCGGCCAGCCCGGAGTACTCGAAGTACCAGTTCGACCTGGTCAAGCAGGCGCCGTCGTTCCAGCTGTCGTGGGACCAGGCCTACCCGCCGGCCGCCACCACCCCCATCCACCAGGCCGTACAGGAGTTCTTCGACGGGAAGCTCGACGCCGACGGCTTCATCAAGGCCATGCAGGCCCTGCCGTCCTCATGAGCCGGGGACCACGATGACCCTCACCAAGTCCCCGGCGGACGCCGTTTCCGCCCCTCCCGTACCGCGGCGCCGGCCCACCCGCCGGACCGGCGCCGCGGTGGCCCGCCCGGGCTTCGCCTGGGCGGTGCCGGCCACCCTCTTCTTCGTGCTGTTCGCGGTCGTCCCGCTGGTGCTGGTCGCGGTGCTCTCCTTCACCAGCTGGGACGGGCTGAGTTCACCCCGGTTCGCCGGGTTCGACAACTGGACCGCCCTGGCGCACGACCCGGTGATGATCCAGAGCCTGTGGCTGAGCCTGCTCATCACGGTGCTGGGTGTCGTGGTGCAGACGCCGCTGAGCCTGCTGCTCGGGGTGTGGGCGGCCGGCAAGCAGCGCAACCGGGCGGTGCTGTCGGCGGTCTACTTCGTACCGCTGCTGCTGTCCGCGACCGCGGTGTCGGTGCTGTGGCGGGCCCTGCTCGACCCCAACTTCGGGGTGCCCGCGCAGGCCCGCTGGCTGTTCGGCGACGGCAATCTGCTCGGAATGCGCAGCGGAGCCATCGGGGTGCTGGTCTTCGTCGGCGCCTGGCAGTACACGCCGTTCCACACCCTGATCTACCAGGGCGCGGCCCGCGCGATCCCGCAGGTCCTCTACCAGGCGGCGCAGATCGACGGCGCCGGCACCGTACGGCAGTTCTTCCACATCACGCTGCCGCAGCTGCGCAACACCATGATCACCTCGATGATCCTGATGGTCGTCGGGGGTCTGACCACCTTCGACACGGTGCTGATCCTCACCCAGGGCGGACCCGGTACGGACACCACCATCAGCGCCTACTACATGTACCAAAAGGCCTTCAAGAGCTTCGACTTCGGCGGCGGCTCGGCCATCGCGCTGGTGCTGGTGGTCGTCGCCACGATCATCTCGCTGATCGTCGTACGCGTCTCCCGCTACGACGACATGCGCAGCACGTCGGAGGGACTGTGATGAGCGCGCAGACCGCGGGGACCACGCGGGAAGGCGCCCCCGTGGTCCGCCGTCGCCGTAGGAACCACCCCAACTACCTCGCCGGACTGGGCTCGTTGGTCTGGCTCTTCCTGGTGGGGCTGCCGCTGTACGTCATGCTGGCGGCGACCCTGCAGAGCCGCGCCGACTACTCGGCCAACGGCCCGCTGGCCTTCCCCAAGCACTTCACCTTCGACAACTACTCGGCCGACTTCTCCAACGGCTTCGGCCGCTACTTCCTCAACACCGTGCTGGTCACCGCGGCGGTGGTGGCGATCGTGCTGCTGCTGGTGCCGCCGCTGTCGTACGCGATCGTCCGCAGCCGGGGCCGGCTCACCACCGGGGTCTTCCGGCTGTTCCTGCTCGGGCTCGCCATCCCGGCGCAGGCGGTGATCGTGCCGATGTTCTACGTGATCAGCAAGGCGGGTCTCTACGACAACCTGATCGGGGTGATCCTGCCGACGGCGGCCTTCTCGCTGCCGGTGTGCGCGCTGATCCTCACCGGGGTGATGCGGGACATCACCCCCGACCTGTACGAGGCGATGGCGATGGACGGCGCCTCACCGCGGCGGGTCTTCTTCCAGCTGGTGGTGCCGCTGTCCAAGGGCGGGCTCTCCACCATCGTGGTCTTCTCCGCGCTCCAGGCATGGAACGGCTTCCTCTTCCCGCTGGTGCTCACCCAGTCCGACTCGGCGAAGGTGATCACGCTGGGGCTCTACAACTTCCAGACCGAGCACGGCGTCGACATCCCCGGCCTGCTGGCCGCGGTGGTGCTGTCGATGCTGCCCATTCTCATCGTCTACCTGTTCGCCCGCCGCGCCCTGGTCCAAGGGCTGATGGGCGTCGGAGGAAAGTGACCGACACCGTGGTCGAAGAGACAGATCCCGCCGCTTCCGCCGGTTCGGGCGCTTCAGCCCGTTCCGGCGTCGCCGCTCCCCCCTGGCGTGACCCGGCGCTGGCGCCGGCCGCCAGGGCCGACGCGCTGGTCGCCGCGATGACCCTGCCGGAGAAGGTCGCGCAGTTGTTCGGCGTATGGGTGGGGGCTTCCGACGAGGGCGGCGAAGTCGCCCCCTACCAGCATGAGATGGAGGAACCCGTCACGCTGGAGTCGCTGCTGCCGCAGGGACTCGGCCAGCTCACCAGACCGTTCGGCACCGCGCCGGTCGACGCGGCGCTGGGCGCGCTGTCGCTGCTGCGTACCCAGCGCCGGATCGCCGCCGCCGGCCGGTTCGGCATCCCGGCGCTGGCCCACGAGGAGTGCCTGGCCGGATTCGCCGCCTGGGGCGCCACCGCCTATCCGGTGCCGCTGTCCTGGGGCGCCACCTTCAACCCCGCGCTGGTCCGCGAGATGGCGGAGCGCATCGGGCGCGACATGCGCTCGGTGGGCGTGCACCAGGGGCTCGCCCCGGTGCTGGACGTGGTCCGCGACGCCCGGTGGGGCCGGGTCGAGGAGACCATGGGCGAGGACCCGTATCTGGTCGGCACGGTCGGCACCGCCTATGTCCAGGGCCTCGAATCCGCCGGGATCGTGGCCACCTTGAAGCACTTCGCCGGCTACTCGGCCTCCCGCGCCGGGCGCAATCTCGCGCCGGTGGGCATGGGGGTCAGGGAGCGTTCCGACGTCATGCTGCCGCCGTTCGAGATGGCGGTACGCGAGGGCGGCGCGCGGTCGGTGATGCACGCCTACACCGACACCGACGGGGTGCCGGCCGCGGCGGACGAACGGCTGCTGACCGGCCTGCTCCGGGACACCTGGGGCTTCACCGGCACGGTCGTCGCCGATTACTTCGGCATCGCCTTCCTCAAGACCCTGCACGGGGTGGCGGCGACCCTCGGGGAGGCGGCCGGCGCGGCGCTCGGCGCGGGTGTCGACGTCGAACTGCCCACCGTGAAGACCTTCGGCGAACCCCTGCTGAAGGCGATCGCGGACGGCGAGGTGGACGAGGCGCTGATCGACCGGGCGCTGCGGCGGGTGCTCACCCAGAAGGCGGAGCTGGGACTGCTCGACGCCGACTGGGACCCGGTGCCGGCCGCACTGGCCGGCGCCGACCTGACCGAGCCCCAATCCCTGCGGGGCACCATCGACTTGGACAGCGCGGAGAACCGCGGACTCGCGCGGCAGGTCGCCGAGCAGAGCATCGTGCTGCTCGCCAACAACGGCACCCTGCCACTGGACCGCCCCGCCCGGATCGCCGTGATCGGCCCCAACTCCCAGTCACCGACGGCGGTGCTGGGCTGCTACGCCTTCCCCGTGCACGTGGGCGGGCAGCATCCGGACGTCCCCGCGGGCATCGGACTGCCGACGCTGCGCGACGCACTGGCCGCGGAGTTCCCCGGCAGTGACATCGTCACCGCGGCCGGAGCCGGCATCGACAGCTCCGACACCGACGGCTTCGCGGCGGCGACCGAGCTGGCCCGCGGCGCGGATGTGGTGGTCCTCGCGCTCGGCGACCGGGCCGGGCTCTTCGGACGCGGCACCAGCGGGGAGGGCTGCGACGCGGAGTCGCTGGCGCTGCCCGGTGTCCAACAGGACCTGCTGGACGCGCTGCTGGACACCGGAGTCCCCGTGGTGCTGACGCTGCTCGCCGGGCGGCCCTACGCACTGGGCCGGGCGGCGACCGAGGCCGCCGCGATCGTGCAGTCGTTCTTTCCCGGCGAGGAGGGCACCGGCGCCATCGCCGGAGTGCTCAGCGGCCGGGTCAACCCCTCGGGCCGGCTGCCGGTGAGCGTGCCGCGCCACCCGGGCGCGCAGCCGTCCACGTATCTCGCGGCCCGGCTCGGCCAGGCCAGCGAGGTGTCCAGCATCGACCCCACCCCCGCCTTCGGCTTCGGGCACGGCCTCACGTACACCTCCTTCCGCTGGTCGGAGCTGGACGTCGAGCACTTGCAGGCGGAGACGGACGGCGAGATCCGGCTCGCCTTCACCGTGCGCAACACCGGCGGGCGCGCGGGCACCGAGGTGGCGCAGCTGTATCTGCACGACCCGGTCGCCTCCGTCGTCCAGCCGGTCCAGCGGCTGATCGGCTACCAGCGGCTGGACCTGGCAGCCGGCGAAGCGGTACGGGTACGGGTACGGGTGCCGGCCGATCTGGCCGGATTCACCGGGCGGGACGGCGAACGGATCGTGGAGCCCGGTGAGTTGGAGCTGCGGCTCGGGCCGTCCTCCACCGATCCGCGGCTGACGGTGATCTGCACGCTCACCGGACCGGTCCGCGGGCTGGACCACACCCGGCGGCTGCACGCGACGATCACCGCGGAGGCGCCCGGGGCGAGTTGAGTCCACCTCACGGACAACACCGGGTGTGGCGGGCGTCACGTTTTGTTCGCTTGCCGTAACGCGGCCGAAACACGTGCTTGATGTGCTGTAACGGTAGGAAACCGCCCTCGACGGCGGGTCGTTGGGTGCGCGCACCCGCTCCGTACGACCGGATGATCCAACGGCCCCGGCCGTCCGTGTCGAGCCGTTGGGACGGCGGTCCGCCGCAAGCAGGAGGCCGTCCGCCATGGAGTCCGACGATGCGTCAGCAGTGCCCGGGGGCTTAGCGGTTCCCGAGGGCTCAGGGGTTCCCGAGGGTGAGGAGCGGCAGCCGGCGCTGCGCGGTTTCGTCAGCGTCGAGCGCTATGAGCTGCCCAAGCAGCAGCCGTTGTCGTCCACCGGGCCGGAGCGGGCGCCGGCGCCCCCCTCGCCCGGGTTCGACGAGGGGGCGCCCGCGCTGTCGCTCGCGGTGCGCACCCCGTCGGGTGAGGTCGTGCTGCGGGCCACCGCGGGCGCCGCCCAGCCGGAGGGCCGGCAGGTCCTGGACGAGCACTTCGTCGTCAACGCCGACGCCCACCACGAACAGCGGTGGCTGGACTGCGCCGATGTGCTCTTCGGCAGCCGGGCGCGGGCGGTCGGCGAGGCGACCGGCTGGCTGCGCGCCATCAGCGCGGGGCGCGCGGCGTGCCGGATGGCCGCGGTGCCCCTGGTCAAGGGCGGCTGGGCGGTGCTCGACACCACCCAGCAGCAGGTGACGGTGCTGCCGGTCACGACGCCCCGGGGGCAGTGGTTATGGCCCTCCTGCGTACTCGGCTGGCTGACGGCCGGCGGTTCGCTCCAGGAGCTGATGTCGGCGAAGCCGGCCTATTACGGCCCGGACTCGCCCTCGGCCCACCTCTTGGCGGAGCAGGGCGGCTGACAGCGGACCGGACCGTTCACGGCCGCGCCACTCGCGTCATGTAGAAGGCCAGCGCCGAAGCGGCGGCGACATTCAGGGAGTCCACGCCCCGGGCCATCGGGATGGCGACCCGCAGGTCCGCCTCGCGGAGCGCGGCCGGGGACAGCCCGTCGCCCTCGGTGCCGAGCAGCAGGGCGAGCTTGTCGTCGCGGCGGGCGGCGAGTTGGTCGAGCGTGATCGACTCCTCCGCCAGGCACAGGGCCGCCGTCACGAAGCCGTGCCGACGCAGGAGTTCCATGCCGGCCGGCCAGGAGTCCAGCCGGGTCCACGGCACCTGGAAGACGCTGCCCATCGAGACCTTCACCGCCCGCCGGTAGAGCGGGTCCGCGCAGCGCGGGGTGAGCAGCACGGCGTCGACGTCCAGGGCGGCCGCGTTGCGGAAGGCGGCGCCGAGGTTGGCGTGGTCGACGGTGTCCTCGAAGACGGCGATCCGGCGGGCGCCGCCGAGGAGTCCGGCCGGGGCGGGCAGCGGCCGGCGCGCCATGGAGGCCAGCGCCCCGCGATGGACGTGATAGCCGGTGACCTGTTCGGCGAGCGCGGGATCGACGAGATAGACCGGGGCGGTCGCCGCCTCGATGACGTCCCCCATCACACCGAGCCATTTCGCGGACAGCAGCATCGAGCGCATGCCGTAGCCCGCGGCGGCGGCCCGGCGGATGACCTTCTCGCCCTCGGCGATGAACAGGCCCTCGGCGGGTTCGCGGCGCCGCCGGAGCTCCACATCGGTGAGCGAGGTGTAGTCGGCCAGTCGGGGGTCCCCGGGGTCGTCCAGGAGGACCGGTTCAGCCACGGGCCGTCACCGCCCGGCCGACCCCCACGACGTCGCCGATGACGACGACGGCGGGCGGACGTACCCCTTCGGCCGCTATCGTCGCCGCGACGGTGGCGAGCGTGGCGTCCACCCGGCGCTGCGCGGCGGTGGTGCCTTCCTGGATCACGGCGACCAGCGTCCCGGAGTCCCGGCCGCCCGCGATCAGGGTGTCGGCGATGGCGCCGATCCGTTCCACGGCCATCAGCAGGACGAGGGTGCCGCGCAGCCGGGCCAGCGCCGACCAGTCGACCAGCGAGCGGGGGTCGTCGGGGGCGACATGGCCGCTGACCACGGTGAACTCATGGGCGACCCCCCGGTGGGTGACCGGGATGCCGGCCGCGCCGGGCACGCTGATGGCGCTGGAGATGCCGGGGACCACGGTGACCGGGATGCCCGCTTCGGTGAGGGCCTCGGCCTCCTCCATGCCCCGGCCGAAGACGTAGGGGTCGCCGCCCTTGAGCCGTACGACGGCCTTGCCCGCCTTGGCGTGCTCGATCAGCGCGGCGTTGATGGCCTCCTGGGCCATGGCCCGGCCGTACGGGATCTTCGCCGCGTCGATCACCTCGACATGCGGCGGCAGTTCGTCCAGCAGGTCGCGCGGACCGAGCCGGTCGGCGATCACCACGTCGGCCTCGGCGAGCAGCCGCCGGCCGCGCACGGTGATCAGGTCGGGGTCGCCGGGCCCGCCCCCGACCAGCGCGACGCCGGCGGTACGGGTCCGGTGCTGCGGCGCCACCAGGGTGCCGTCGCGCAGCCCGGCGACCACCGCGTCCCGTACGGCCGCCGAGCGGCGCGGGTCCCGGCCGGTCAGTACGGCCACGGTCACGCCGTCGGTGCGCCCCGTCGCGGGCGTCCAGGCGGTCGCGGCCTCGGCGTCGTCACTGCGGACGCACCACACGCGGCGCGACTCGGCCTCGGCGGAGGCGGCGGCGTTCGCGGCGGCGTCGGTGCTGGCGATCAGCGCGTACCAGGCGCCGTCCAGGTCCCCGTCCCGGTACGCCCGCCGCTCCCACCGCACCTCCCCGGCCGCCGCCATCGCCTCGACCGAGGGCGTCACCGACGGCGACACCAGCAGGATGTCGGCTCCCGCCGACACCAGCGCAGGCAACCGCCGCTGCGCGACCTGCCCACCCCCGACCACCACAACCCGCCGCCCGGCCAGCCGCAGCCCTACGGGATACGCGGGCGCGTCCTGGGCCTGCATCCGCCACTCCTTGCGATCGTCTTCTTCTCCCGACGGCCCATCGCCGCCCCATCCCTCACCGGGCGAATCCCCCGACCCGCGCCCCAAGATTACGTGCCCCCGGGGGCCGCGCGATGCCCCGGCTCGGCGGCTCCCGCGTGGGGCCGGCCGAAGATCGCCCCGGCAGGCCCGGCACCCCGCCGCAGCCGAGGCGGGGTGACCGCACCAGGCTGGACCGCCCGTGCCCGCGGCATGACCGGCGTCCGCCGGGGCCACCAGGCCGTGGGGCCGGTCCGCCGAGGAGCTGGAGCGTCGCGGACCGGAGCAGCGGGGCGCGGCTCGCACAGCCGATCGTCTCGCCGGCGCGAGGGCGCCGAGCCCGGGGGCGCCGGGCAGCGGCGCCCGGGCACACCCGGGTGTGCCCGGGCGGAGGTGCCGCCGGGGGCCCAGCGGCAGCGTCAGCCCTTCTCGGTGACGCCCGCCGCGTCGAAGGTGGCGACCTCGTGCATGACGCGGGCCGCGCTCTGGACCAGGGGGAGGGCGAGGAGGGCGCCGGTGCCCTCGCCGAGGCGGAGGTCGAGGTCGACCAGGGGGCGCAGGCCGAGGGTGGTGAGGGCGGCGACGTGGCCGGGTTCGGCGCTGCGGTGGCCGGCGATGCAGGCGGCCAGGACTTCGGGAGCGATGGCACGGGCGACCAGGGCCGCCGCGCCGGCGCTCACACCGTCGAGGATCACCGGGGTGCGCAGCGCCGCCGCCCCCAGCAGCAGGCCGACCAGGGCGGCGTGTTCGAGCCCGCCGAAGGCCGCGAGGACATTGATCGGGTCGGCCGGGTCGGGCCGGTGGAGTTCGAGACCGCGGCGGACGACCTCGATCTTGCGGGCGTGCATCTCGTCGTTGATACCGGTGCCGCGCCCGGTGACCTCCGCCGGGTCCACCCCGGTGTAGACGGCGATCAGCGCGGCCGATGCCGTGGTGTTGGCGATGCCCATCTCACCGGTGAGCAGCGCCTTGTTGCCCGCCGACACCAGGTCGCGGGCGGTCTCGATACCGATCTCGATGGCCCGCAGCGCCTCCTCGCGGCTCATCGCGGGACCGGCCGTGAAGTCGGCGGTGCCGGGCCGTACCTTGCGCGGCAGCAGACCCGGGGTGGTGGGCAGTTCGGAGGCGACACCCACGTCGATGACGCAGATCTCCGCGCCCACCTGGTTGGCGAAGGCGTTGCAGACCGCGCCGCCGCCGAGGAAGTTGGCCACCATCTGCGCGGTGACCTCCTGCGGCCAGGAGGTCACGCCCTGGGCGTGCACCCCGTGGTCGCCGGCGAAGATCGCCACCGCCGCGGGCTCCGGGATCGGCGGCGGGCACTGCCGGGAAAGCCCGCTGAGCTGCGCGGAGATGATCTCCAGCATGCCCAGCGCCCCGGCCGGCTTCGTCATCCGCTTCTGCCGCTCCCACGCCTCGCCGAGCGCCTTGGCGTCCAGCGGGCGGATGCCGCGCAGCGTCTCCTCCAGCAGGTCGTGCGGCTCCTCGCCGGGCAGCGCCCGGTTGCCGTACTCCTCGTCGTGCACGACCCAGGACAGCGGGCGGCGCTCGGACCAGCCGGCCTGCGTCAGCTCCGGCTCGTCGGGGAACTCGTCGACATAGCCGACGCAGAGGTACGCCACGACCTCCAGGTGCTCGGGCAGGCCGAGTTCGGCGACCATCTGGCGCTCGTCGAAGAAGCTGACCCAGCCGACCCCGAGCCCCTCGGCGCGGGCCGCCAGCCACAGGTTCTCCACGGCCAGCGCCGAGGAGTAGGGGGCCATCTGCGGCTGCGTGTGGCGGCCGAGGGTGTGCCGGCCGCCGCGGGTGGGGTCGGCGGTGACGACGATATTGACCGGGGTGTCGAGGATCGCCTCGATCTTCAGCTCGCGGAACTGCCGGGCCCGGGCCTTGGGCAGCGACTTGGCGTACGCCTCGCGCTGGACCATGGCGAGCTCGTGCATCTTCTCGCGCGTCTTCTCCGAGCGGATGACGACGAAGTCCCACGGCTGGGAGTGTCCGACGCTCGGCGCGGTGTGCGCCGCCTCCAGCACGCGCAGCAGCACGTCGTGCGGGATCGGGTCGGAGCGGAAGCCGTTGCGGATGTCGCGGCGCTCCCGGATCACCCGGTGGACGGCGTCGCGGACGGCCGGTTCGTACGCCTCTGCCGCCGGGCCCGTCTCCGCTTCCAACGGCGCCTCGTCCGGCGCGGGCGGCGCTGCGTCCGGATCGGCGGCCACGGACTCCTCGGCCGGGGCGGCGCGACGGCGGCGGCCCTTGCCGGCCTCGCTCACCGGGCCGGCCTCGGGGGAAGGCTGCTGGTCGGGGGCGTCGGGCGTTATGGCCTCGGCGACGGGCGCGGTGCTCGCGGAGGCGTCTGCCGGGTCCGGTACGACGGCGTCACCGGGGACAGCGGCCTCCTGCGGCGCGGCAGGGGTGGGCGGGCTGTCAACGACGGCCGCGGGCACGACGGCTACGTCGGGCGCCGGAGCGGCGGCGGGGGCCGGGGCGGACGCGGTCTCGCCGACCGCCTCGCTGCCGGGCTCCGTTGGCTGCGGGGCGGCGAACACCGCTGGGACGGGCGCGACATCGGGCGCCGGGGGCGCAACGGCCTCGGCCGGCAGGGGCACGCCCGCCGCCGGAGTGGCCGCGTCGTCCGGTGCGCCCGGGACGGCGGACACCTCGACGACCTCGACGACCGGGGGCTCCGGGGCCGCCTGCGCCTCGACCGGAGCCGGCGGAAGCGCCGCGGCGGTGACCTCGGGCGTAGCGTCCTCCGCCCGCTCGGGCAGCGAGGCCGCAGGCGGGGACTGCACCGCACCGGCCAACGCCTGCTCGGGCAAGGACTGCTGAGCCTCGGGAGGCTCGGCCGCGACCGCCGGCTGCTCGGGCACCGCGGGCGGGAGCACTGTCGCGGCCTGCGCCGTAGGCTCCGGGTCGGGCATCGGCAGCGGCACCGAAGCGGGGGCGGGCGCGGCCACCGGCAGCGGCGCGGCGGCGCCCGGCACCTGCTCGGCCGCGGAGTGCCCGACGGTGTCGCCGGACACCTGCTCGGGCAGGGCGCCGCCGGCGGCAGGACCCTGCTGGCCCTGCGGACCCTGGGGCGCGAATCGCGGCTCCTCGGTTGCCGGAGCGGCGGGCGGGGTAGGCGCGGCGGCCGGGGCCTGCGGCGCGGCCGGGGCGGCCGGGGCGAAGTGCTGCGGCGGAAGCTGCGCCGGGATCTGGGACGGAACGGTGCTGTCGGCGTGCGGGATGAGCGACTGCTGAGAGGCCACCGGGCCGGTCGCAGCCGCCGGCCACGCGCTGCCCTGCACCGGACCGGCCGGACTGGACGGCTCGCCGGTCTGCTGGGCGGGAATCCCAGCCGCCGGGTCCGAGGACGCGTCGAAGTATTCGGGGCCGGAGCCGGGCGCCCCGGGCAGGCGGACGGCGGGGCCGCGGTCGGCCAGCGAGCGCACCGAGACACCGCCGGTGGGCTGGTCCGGAATGGGCGGGCCCAGGTGCAGCGGGCGACGCGGGGCGGCGGGCGCGGCGATCGGCTCGGCGGCGGCCTGCCCCATGGCGTCCACCGTCTCCATCAGCGGGAGCGGGACCCCGGGGTCGAGGACCGACGGTGTGTCATAGCGCTGGGGCGGCACCGGCTGCGGGTCGCTCCAACTGCCCTGCGGGCCCGGCATGAGCAGGACGTCGTCCTCGTCCTCCAGGCCGGAGCCGGGCGCGGCGGGGTGGTCGAGGAAGCCGTAGGCGGGTGTGCCGAGTTCGTCGGCCTGCTGGGCCGGCCCGCCCGGTGGGACCGGCGAGGGCTGCGGGATCTGCGGCTCCGCTCCCCATCCGGGCTGCTGCGGTACGCCGTTGCCGGGAAGGTCGGTGTGCGGCTGGTGAGCCGCGTCCCCGACCGCGTTCCCCGGTAGCCCCTCGCCGGGGATCTGACCGGTGTCCGTCATGCGTGCCCCTCGCCCATCGGTTTCGCTCCTTCCAGCCGCCGTGCCGTCCACAACCCAGCCCCCCACGAACAACAACGAGCGTGCCGGGGATGCGGCACGTCGGCGCCCGGTGCCGCGAAGCTCGACACCCCGTCAACGCACGACGACGGCACAACGATCCGTCAGCCTACCCCCCGCCGGACGGCCGTCCGCCCAGGAGTCCGCACCTCGGGACGTATCTCACACGGACCCCTCCCGTACCGCTGCGACCAGCGCAAACGCGGTCAAGGATGCCCCTGTGGAAGGGCCGTGGGAGGCCGGACGACCAGCGGGCCGGTCAGCGCCGGGTGGCGCTCAGCGCGAAGGTCACCGAGCGGTCCCGCTCGGCCCAGTCGCTGTCCAGTTCGACGGATTGCAGCAGGACCCGCTCGACGTCGTAACCGCCCTCCTCCAGCGCCCTGGTGACCGCCTCGGCCAGGTCGCGGGTGGCCGCCGTGGTCACGATCCGCTCGGGCCGGCGGGCGGCGCAGGCGGCGACGACCTCGGCGTCGGCGTGGCCGATCCGTATCACGTCGGGCTCGGGCAGGTCTTCGAGGATCTGCGGCGCGGTGCCGTGCACGACGTGCAGTTGCACGCCGCCGCGCCGGGCGGTCACGGTGATCCAGTCGCAGGCGTCCTCGTCGCGGTCGACGGCGATGACGGCGGCGCCGAAGCGGGCCGCCTCGATGGCGATCGCGCCGTCGGCGGCGCCGATGTCCCACACCAGGTCGCCGGTACGCGGTCCGAGCCGGGCCAGTTGGAAGGCGCGGACCTGCGCGGGCACGTGGCCGCCGTACTCGGAGGCGGCCAGCGCCCAGCCGCGTACCGGGCCGGGGAAACCGGGGTCGCGGCCGGCGATCCAGCCGCCACCGGACTGCGCCGGGGGGACGCCGAGCACCGCGATGCCGCGGGCGGAGGCGACACCGCCGATGACGAGCACGACATTGGGCTCGCGCCAGATGTGGTCGGCGACCTTGTCGGAGGTCAGGACGGTGACCTGTTCCTGCTCGGTGCCCAGGGCCTCGCAGATGACGAAGGTGCGGTGCACTCCGGTGAGCAGCAGGGCGAGTTCGGCGGGCCCGGCGCCGGGCGCGGTGAGCACGGCCACCTTGGGGTGGGCGCGGCAGACGTTGACCGCGCGGCGCAGCGTACGGCTGGTGGCGGCGACCACCCGCGCGTCGTCCCAGGGCATCCCGGCGCGGGCGAAGGCCCGGGCGACCACGGAGACGCCGGGGACGACCTCGACCTCAAGACCGTGCTCGGGGTCGCGCAGGGCGCGGACCACGCCGAAGAAGCCGGGGTCGCCGTCGGCGAGGACGACCGCGGTGCCGCGGTGGCCGGCGATCCGCCGGGCGGCGATCTCGATGCTGCCGAGCACGATGTGCTCGGCGCCCTTCGGAACGTACGGCAGCGCGAGGTGGTGGCGGGTGCCCGCCACCAGGGTGGCCGCGGCGAGCGCGGCGCTGGCGGCTTCGGACGGCGGTGAGCCGTCCCACCCGATCACGGTGACCCGGTCGGCCATCGTCGTCTGCCCCTTCATGGCGGTGCGGATCAGTTGAGGAGGTTGCGGAAGCTGCGGATCGGTTGCGGATCGGTCGCGGATCACAGGGGACCCGGTGGGCCGGTCCGCCGGGCACGGCCCGGCATCACGTGCGACACGTCGGATCGGCGTGCGGAGAAGTGCGGAGATGTGTGGGACACGGTCCCGGGGTGAGAACCCTAACCCGGGGCGCGGCAGGTCGGGGCGGCGCGGTCAGTGCCAGTCCGCGTAGGCGGTGTACGCGGTGTACGTGTCGTAGGCGTCGCCGCCGGACCGCCGCCCGGACTGCTCGTCGAGATCCTCGGGCAGCAGGCTCCACACCAGCAGATCGGTGCGGGTCTCGGCCCAGTGGCCGCCGTCCGCCTGGCTGCGCACCAGTCCGGCGCCGCGCAGCACTCCCTCGCTGACGCAGCCGATCTTCTGCGCGACCTGCTGCGAGGCGGTGTTGTCGGCGGCGGTGCGCAGTTCGACCCGGGCGAAGCCCTGCTGCTCGAACAGCCAGCGGCACACGCCGAGCACCGCCTCGCAGGCGTATCCCTCGCCACGGGCCCAGACGGCGGTCAGATAGCCGATCTCGGTGGCGCGGATCCGCCAGTCGGTCCGCTGCAGGGTGACGGTGCCCACCAGCCGCTGGGTGAGGAACTCGGTGACCGCCAGGACCAGGCCGCGGCCCTCGGTACGCTCGGCGGGCGCGGCCCGGGCCACGAAGTCGCGGGCGTCGCTCTCGGTGTAGGGGTGCGGTACGCCGGTCCACGCGGTGATCAGCTCGTCGTCCATCATCTCCACCAGGGAGGCCACGTCGGCTTCCTCGTACGCGCGCAGCACCAGCCGCTCCGTGGAGATGGAGATGTCAGGGAAGGCCGGTGCTGAGGTCATTCGCTGCTCCGTAACCAGGGGCATGGGTGGATTGCACAGCTGTGAACTGAACAGCATGCAGCATCGGGGACGGCGCGCCCCGGGCAGGGTCGGGCGGCGGTACGGGGGTCGCGGCGGCGAACGCCCTTTCAGAGTAGGCCGGATGCCGGTCAGGACGGGTATCCGTGGACGTCATCCGATCCTGCTACCGTCAGCCCGCGTGAGAGTGCACCACGCAGCAGGAGTCGGCTATCAGCGGGCCGCGGGGGTCTACGAGCGCTCCCGGCCCTCCTATCCGCTGGCGGCGCTCGCGGCACTGGCCGACGCCCTGCCCCTGGAGTCGGGCCGTACCGTGGTCGATCTTGGTGCCGGGACCGGCAAGTTCACCCGGCTGCTGGCGCTGACCGGCGCCGAGGTGCTGGCGGTGGAGCCGGTCCGGGAGATGCGCGAGCAGATCGCGGAGCTGCTGCCGGGGGTGGCGGTCACGGCCGGCACCGCCGAGGCGACCGGTCTGCCGGACGGCTGCGCGGACGCGGTGGTGGCGGCGCAGTCCTGGCACTGGTTCCAGGAGGGCGAGGCGCTGGCCGAGGTGGAGCGGCTGCTGCGGCCGGGCGGCGCGCTGGCCCTGGTGTGGAACACCTACGACACCTCGGTGCCCTGGATGCGGGACTTCCAGGACATCTACTTCCGGCTGGCTCCCCGTGATCTGCCCAGTCCGCCACTGGCCGCCGGCCTGGGCGACCCCGGCGACTGGCGGGAGGCGTTCGCGGCCCGCGCGGGCTGGGGCGCCATCGAGGAACGGCACTGGCCCAATCCCTACTCGACCACGGTCGCCGACGTGGTGGAGCGGATGATGTCGTCGAGCCACATCGCGGTCCTGGACGCGGCGGCGCAGGCGCGGGTGCGGTCCGAGGTGGAGTCGGTGCTGGGCGCGTACGAGGCGACGCGGGGCACCGGGGCGATCGAGATGCCCTACACCACGGATGTGTACTGGCTGCGCTACCGCAGAGGCCCTGGTGGGGGACGGCCATGGACGGGGGCCGGGGGCGGGGGCCGCGGGTCGGCAGGCCCGTAATAAAGTCGTCCCATGCTCGACGCGGTCGTCATCACGGTCACCGTCACGGCGCTGCTGCTGGCGGCGTGGTGCGGCTTCGCGGCGTACCGTGACTCACCGACGAAGGACTGGCACTTCGCCGGGATGGCCGTGGTGTCGCTGGTCGCCCTGGTCCAGCTGGTGATCTCGGTGGTACAGCTCGCCCGCGGCGAGCGGCCGGCGCAGGGCCTGGCGGTCTTCCTCGCCTACCAGATCGGCGCGGCCTGCACGATTCCGGCCGCGGCCTTCATGTCCCTGGCCGAGCGCACCCGTTGGGGCTCGGCGATCGTCGCGGCCGGTGGGATCGTCCTGGCCGTGCTGGAACTGCGGCTGCATGAGATCTGGGGTAACGGACGTGGCTGAGGACATGACACAACAGACCGGGACCGGGCCGGCCGTGGGTGCGGCGCCGGCCCGACCCGCCGAGGCCGGCACGGCAGCGGCGGAGACTTCCTCGCCGCGGCCGGAGAAGCGGCCCAACCGCATCGGCACCGGGCCGGGGCGGCTGCTGCTCTCGCTCTACGCGGTCTTCACCGTGGCAGCGCTGTCCCGCTCGATCGTCCAGCTCAGCACCAAATACCACGAGGCACCGCTGGCGTACGCGCTGTCCGGGCTGGCCGGCGTGGTCTACGCGGTGATCACCCTCGCCCTGTGGCGGGGCGGCGAGTCGGCCCGCAAGGTGGCGCTGGTGTGCTGCTCGGCGGAGCTGATCGGGGTGCTCACCGTCGGCATCGCGACGATAGTGGACTCCTCGGCCTTCCCGGACGCCACCGTCTGGTCCGACTTCGGGATCGGCTACGTCTTCCTGCCGCTGGCGCTCCCGGTGGCCGGTCTGCTGTGGCTGCGCCGGGCCGCCCGTGAGGCGGGGGCACAACCGCGGCAGACCGGTCACTGACGGGACCCGGTCCGGTTCAGGCGGTGGCCGCGTAGGTCGCCGGCGGGGCGCTCTGCGCGGACTTCTCCATGTGCACCAGGCTCAGCCGGCGGCTGACCGGCTCGGCGGCGCCCACCTGCTCGTAACCGAGCTTGCGGTACATCCGCAGATTGACCTGGCTGCGGTGGCCGGTGAACAGCCGGTACCGCTTGGCCTCCGCTTCCGCGGCGAGGCGTCCTTCGAGGGCGGCCAGCAGCCGCCCGCCGAGACCGTGCCGCTGCAGTCGCGGGTGGACGATCAGCTTGCCGATACGAGCGGTGCCGTCGTCGTCCACCGCGCCGCGCACCGAGCCGACGACCTCCTGACCGAGCCGCGCCACCAGGACGACGCCCTCGGCGAGTTCGGCCCGCAGCTCGTCGAGGGTCTGGGTGAGGGGCTCGATGGCGT
The DNA here is from genome assembly GCF_042650325.1 of Streptomyces polygonati. Classification (NCBI taxonomy): domain Bacteria; kingdom Bacillati; phylum Actinomycetota; class Actinomycetes; order Kitasatosporales; family Streptomycetaceae; genus Streptomyces; species Streptomyces polygonati. The sequence goes on from NZ_JBHSBB010000009.1 coordinate 355,549, forward strand.
AGTCGCCGTAGAGTTCCGCTTCGCCCTGGTAGCAGAGGTATTGGAGTTTCAGGATCTTCTCGGCGTCGCTGTGCTCCGCCGTAGAGATGGTCACGCTCATGCCCATGCGCGCAGGCCTCCCCTTCGAATCCGTCCGGGCGGCCGCTGGTGTGATGTGTGCCCGTGACGTGTGTCTGAGCGGAGTTGGTGCGGGTATGCGCCCCGCCTCCGTGGCGCCGATGATCGCACAAACTCTCCGGGCGGGCAGCGCAGATGTGCTACTCGTCTCAGTCTCGTCCGCGCGGGCCAAGGGCGCCCACTGCCGCTGAGTGTTTACCGTGCATTACCCCGTCTCACCGGGGATCCAACCCTCGAATTAAGGATCGACCGAAGACAGCCGAGACACCGCGAGCGCAGCGGGCCGAGACTGCCCTGTGAGATTCCCAACTCGCGGGAAATCTCCTGGTACGTGGGGTCGGCCCGGGACATCAGCGCCGCGACGACCCCTGGGCAGCGGCCGGGCAGCAGGCGTACCGCGGCCAGCACCGCGCGGTGCCGCTCGGCGGCCAGCACCTGGCCCTCGACGTCCCCGGCCCGCCCGCTGCCGTCGCCGGGGTCGGCCGGGCCGGTGTCGGGGGCGCCGCAGGGCCGCTCGCGGCGGATGCGCCGGGCCGCCTCGCGGGCCTCGTCCCGGACCGCGCCCCGCACCCAGTGGCCGGGCTCGGCGGGTGGGCCGTCCAGTTCCAGCAGCCGGAGCCAGACCGCCTGTTCCAGGTCGGCGGCCTCGATGCCGGCCCCGGGGGTGGCCTCCGCGGCGGCCTCGGCGGTGAGCAGCGGGCCGATGCCCGCGTACCGTCCCAGCGGGTGGACGGCCGGCTCGGCGGGCGGGACGGCGTCCGGCCGGAGATACGGGTCGGCGGGCGCCTCAGCTCCCATGGGGGTCTGCTTCCATGGGGACCTGCATATCCGGCCGCGCCCCGGGGCGCGGCCCGGCCGGTGGCCCGGCGTGGCCGGTTTCACCTCAAGGTGTGGCCGGCCGCCGGCAGGTGACGTCCGGGGCGCAGGTCAACAGTGCGTAGCCATCAGGTGAACCCGACGTGCGCGGGCGCCCCTCGCGGAAGTATCGTCCTCGGGGACGGGCCGGTGGCCGCTCGCGGCGTCGGCCCTGCTCCTGTCGGCCGTGACTGTGACTGTGACCTCCCGGAGGGTCCGTTGTTCTCCCGCCTGTCCCGCAGTGTGCTCAAGGCGATCCTGCTGGTGCTGATGCGCGTCCTGTACCGCCCCGTGGTCGAGGGCGTGGAGCGGATCCCCGGCGAGGGGCCGGTGATCCTGGCCGGAAACCACGTCACGTTCATCGACTCGCTGTTCCTGTCGCTGGTGGTGCGGCGGCAGGTGTACTTCATCGGCAAGGACGAGTACGTCACCGGCAAGGGCTTCAAGGGCCGGCTGATGGCGTGGTTCTTCACCACCTGCGGCATGATCCCGGTGGACCGGGACGGCGGGCACGGCGGCGTGGCCGCGCTGATGACGGGCCGGCGGGTGCTGGACCGGGGCAGGATCTTCGGCATCTACCCGGAGGGCACCCGCTCCCCCGACGGCCGGCTCTACCGCGGCCGCACCGGCATCGCCCGCCTCGCGCTGATGACCGGCGCGCCGGTGGTCCCGTTCGCGATGATCGGGACCGACAAGGTGCAGCCGGGCGGCACCGGGATGCCCCGGATCGCCCCGGTCACCGTCCGCTTCGGCGAGCCGCTGGACTTCGCCCGCTACGAGGGCATGGACCGCGACCGCTATGTACTGCGGGCCGTCACCGACGAGGTGATGAGCCGGGTGATGCACCTGTCCGGCCAGGAGTACGTGGACATCTACGCGACCAAGGCGAAAGCCGCCTGACAGCGGGGGGCCGCGCCGGGGCCCGGCCCGGGCGGTGCGGGGGCGCGGCCCGGGCGGTGCGGGGGCGCGGGATACCGGGAGCACGGGATACGGGGGCGCCGTCCGCACGGCGCCCCCGCTGCCTTGTCGCTGCCCGGCCCAGCGGCCCGGCTACTTGTCCTTGGCGTGCGCCCACTGATGCTGGGCGGCCAAGTCCGCCTTGACCTCCGCGAGTTGCCGGGCGACCGCGCTCGGCGCGGTGCCACCGCGGGCGCTGCGCGAGGCCAGCGAGCCCGGCACGTCGAGCACGGTGCGTACCTCGGGCGTCAAGTGCGGTGAGATCTTCGCGAACTGATCGTCCGTCAGCTCGTCGAGTCCGATGCCCTCGGCCTCGCAGACCTTGACGCACTCCCCCGCCACCTCGTGCGCGACCCGGAACGGCACACCCTGCCGGACCAGCCACTCGGCGATGTCGGTGGCCAGCGAGAACCCGGCCGGCGCCAACTGCTCCAGCCGCTCGCGGTGCACGGTGAGGGTGGCCATCATCCCGCTGAACGCCGGGAGCAGCACTTCCAGTTGGTCGCAGGAGTCGAAGACCGGCTCCTTGTCCTCCTGGAGGTCTCGGTTGTAGGCCAGCGGCAGCGCCTTGAGGGTCGCCATCAGCCCGGTGAGATTGCCGATCAGCCGCCCGGACTTGCCGCGGGCCAGTTCGGCGATGTCCGGGTTCTTCTTCTGCGGCATGATCGAGGAGCCGGTGGAGAAGGCGTCGTGCAGGGTGACGAAGGAGAACTCCTTCGTGTTCCAGATGATGACCTCTTCGGCGATCCGCGACAGATTGACGCCGATCATCGCGGTGATGAAGGCGAATTCGGCCACGAAGTCGCGCGAGGCGGTGCCGTCGATGGAGTTGCCGACGCTGCCGTGCTCGAAGCCGAGGTCGCGGGCGACGGACTCCGGGTCCAGGCCGAGCGAGGAGCCGGCCAGCGCGCCCGATCCGTAGGGCGACACGGCGGTGCGCTCGTCCCACTGCCGCAGCCGTTCGCCGTCCCGGGACAGCGCCTGGACGTGCGCCAGCATGTGGTGCGCGAAGAGCACCGGCTGGGCGTGCTGGAGGTGGGTGCGGCCCGGCATCGCCAGCTCCGGGTGGGCCTCGGCGAGGCCGACCAGCGCGTCCTGGAGGTCGGCGATCAGACCGCCGATGATCCGGGCGTGGTCGCGCAGATACATCCGGAAGAGGGTGGCCACCTGGTCGTTGCGGGACCGGCCGGCCCGCAGCTTGCCGCCGAGTTCGGCGCCGAGGCGTTCCACCAGGCCGCGCTCCAGCGCGGTGTGCACGTCCTCGTCGGCGATGGTGCCGGTGAACTCGCCGTCGGCCACGGCTGTTTCGAGCGCGTCGAGCCCGGCGGTCATCCGCTCCAGCTCGTCGGCGGTGAGCAGTCCGGCCCGGTGCAGCACCCGGGCGTGGGCCCGGGAGCCGGCGATGTCGTAGGGAGCGAGCCGGAAGTCGAAGTGCACCGAGGCGGACAGCTTCTCCAGTGCGGCGGACGGCCCGTCGGCGAACCGTCCGCCCCAGAGCTTGCCCTGACCGGCGTCCGGTCCGGCGTCCTGGCCGCCGGGGTGCGCGGCGGTCACTGCGCCAGGTCCCGCTTGGCGGCGATCTTCGAGGACATGCCGAAGATCTCGATGAAGCCCTTGGACAGCGACTGGTCGAAGGTGTCACCGGTGTCGTACGTCGCCAGGTTGAAGTCGTAGAGCGAGGTGGCGGACTTCCGGCCGTTGACGACCGCCCGGCCGCCGTGCAGCACCATCCGGACCTCGCCGGTGACGTACTCGTTGGCCTCGTTGATGAAGCCGTCCAACGCCCGCTTGAGCGGGGAGAACCACATGCCGTCGTAGACGAGTTCGCCCCAGCGCTGCTCGACCTGCCGCTTGTAGCGGGCCAGTTCGCGCTCGACAGTGACGTTCTCCAGCTCCTGGTGGGCGGTGATCAGCGCGATCGCGCCCGGGGCCTCGTAGATCTCCCGGGACTTGATGCCGACCAGCCGGTCCTCGACCATGTCGATCCGGCCGATGCCCTGCGCGCCGGCCCGCTTGTTGAGCTGCTGGATGGCTTCGAGCACGGTGACCGGCTGGCCGTCGATGGCGACCGGGACGCCCTGCTGGAAGGTGATGACCACCTCGTCGGCCTCGCGGGGGGTGGCCGGGTTCTGGGTGTACTCGTAGACGTCCTCGATCGGCGCGTTCCAGATGTCCTCCAGGAAGCCGGTCTCGACGGCCCGGCCGAAGACGTTCTGGTCGATGGAGTACGGGGACTTCTTGCTGGTGACGATCGGGAGGTTCTTCTCCTCGCAGAACGCGATGGCCTTGTCCCGGGTCATGGCGTAGTCGCGGACCGGGGCGACGCAGGTGAGATCGGGGGCCAGCGAGGAGATGCCCGCTTCGAAGCGCACCTGGTCGTTGCCCTTGCCGGTGCAGCCGTGGGCGACGGTGTCGGCGCCGTGCTTGCGCGCGGCGGCCACCAGGTGCTTGACGATGACCGGCCGGGACAGCGCGGAGACCAGCGGGTAGCGGTCCATGTACAGGGCGTTGGCCTTGAGCGCCGGCAGACAGTACTCGTCGGCGAACTCGGACCTGGCGTCGGCGACTTCCGCCTCGACGGCACCGCAGGCGAGCGCGCGTTTGCGGATGACGTCCAGGTCCTCGCCGCCCTGGCCGACGTCGACCGCGACCGCGATGACTTCGGCGCCGGTCTCCTCGGCGATCCAGCCGATGGCGACGGAGGTGTCCAGGCCGCCGGAATAGGCGAGTACGACGCGCTCGGTCACGAGTCTCTCCTTACGATGCATACGCTGATTGGCATAAGTATGCGCTCCGCCGCATGGAACGTCAACGCGGCAGGTCAGCGCGGTGTGGCGGGGATGACTGACGGCTGGCGCCGGCGTGACGCGGGCGCTACGCCTCCCCCTGGGCGAGCCGCAGCAGGTGGTCGGCGAGTTTCTGGCCGCCGGCTGGGTCGCGGCTGATCAGCACGACGGTGTCGTCGCCGGCGATGGTGCCCAGGATGTCGTACACCTCGGCCTGGTCGATCGAGGAGGCCAGGAACTGGGCGGCGCCGGGCGGGGTGCGGACGACCACCAGATTGGCGGAGGCCTCGGCGGAGATCAGCAGCTCGGCGGCCAGCCGCCGCATCCGCTCCTCCTTGACGGACTCGCCGAGCGGCGCCTGCGGGGTGCGGAAGCCGCCCTCGGAGGGGACCGCGTAGATCAGCTCGCCGTCGTTGGTACGGATCTTCACCGCGCCGAGCTCGTCGAGGTCCCGGCTGAGCGTCGCCTGGGTGACGCTCAGCCCGTCGTCGGCGAGGAGCTTGGCCAGCTGGCTCTGCGACCGCACCGGCTGCCGGCCGAGGATGTCCACGATCCTGCGGTGCCGTGCGGTGCGGGTCTGCGGTACGGCATGGCCGTTGCCGTGCGCTTGGGCCTCGCTCATCGTCGTGTCATTCTCCGTTACTTGTCTCCCGGCTGGCCCGGAGCACCTGGTCGAGGACGTCCGGCAGGGCCCGGAGGAACGCGTCCGTCTCGGTGTCGCCGACGATCAGCGGCGGCGCGAGCCGTACCGTGTCGGGGACGGCCGCGTTCACCAGCAGTCCGGCGTCCTGAGCCGCCTGCTGGACCTGTGCGGACAGCGGCTCCGTGAGCACGATACCGATCAGCAGGCCGGAACCGCGCACATGATCGACCAGTGGGTGTCGCAGCGCCTCCACACCCTGCCGCAGCTTCTCGCCCTGCCGCTTGACGTTGTCCAGGATGCCGTCGGCGGCGATGGTGTCCAGCACGGCGAGCCCGGCCGCGCAGGAGACCGGATTGCCGCCGAAGGTGGTGCCGTGCGCGCCCGGGGTGAGCAGGTCGGCGGCGGGTCCGAAGGCCACGGTGGCGCCGAGCGGCAGCCCGCCGCCGAGCCCCTTGGCGAGCGTGACGACGTCCGCCTCCACCCCCTGGGCCTGGCACTCGAACCAGTGCCCGGTACGGCCGACGCCGGTCTGCACCTCGTCCAGGACCAGCAGTGTGCCGGTGGCGGCGGTGATCTCGCGGGCGGCCCGCAGATAGCCGACGGGCGGGACGACCACGCCGTTCTCGCCCTGGATCGGCTCGATGATGACCAGTGCCGTATCGGTGCTCACCGCCGCCCGCAGCGCCTCGGTGTCGCCGAACGGCACATGGGTGATGTCACCGGGCAGCGGCTGGAAGGCGTCCCGCTTCTTCGGCTGACCGGTCAGGGCGAGCGCGCCCATGGTGCGGCCGTGGAAGGCGCCGTCGGTGGCGACCATGTGGCGGCGGCCGGTCAGCCGGCCGATCTTGAAGGCCGCCTCATTGGCCTCGGCGCCGGAATTGGCGAAGAACACCCGGCCGGGCCGCCCGAAGAGCTGGAGCAGCCTTTCGGCCAGCGCCACCGGGGGTTCGGCGATGAAGAGGTTGGAGACATGGCCGAGCGAGGCGACCTGCCGGGACACCGCCTCGACGACGGCCGGATGGGCGGTGCCGAGCGCGTTGACGGCGATGCCGCCGAGGAAGTCGTAGTAGACCTTGCCGTCGGCGTCCCAGAACCGGGTGCCCTCACCGCGGACCAGTGGCAGCCGGGGCCGGCCGTAGTTGTCCATCAGCGAGCCCTGCCAGCGCAGTGCCAGCTCCTCGTTGCCGGTCACCGGTCTCCTCCTTCTGCGAGTTCGTCCGTGGGTTCGTCCGCGGGCTCTCCCGCGGGTTCTCCTGCCGGTTCATTCGGGGCGTCCGGGGCGTCCGGCAGGACCATGGTGCCGATGCCCTCGTCGGTGAAGATCTCCAGCAGGATGGCGTGCGGCACCCGGCCGTCGATGACGCGGGCGGTGTGCACGCCGTTGCGGACCGCGTACAGGCAGCCCTCCATCTTGGGGACCATGCCGCTGGACAGCTCGGGCAGCAGCTTCTCCAGCTCGGTGGCGGTGAGCCGGCTGATCACCTCGTCGCTGTTCGGCCAGTCCTCGTACAGTCCCTCCACGTCGGTGAGCACCATCAGCGTCTCGGCGCCGAGGGCGGCCGCGAGGGCGGCGGCGGCGGTGTCGGCGTTGACGTTGTAGACATGGCCGTCGTCGGCCGCGCGGGCGATGGAGGAGACGACCGGGATACGGCCGTCGCCCAGCAGGGCCTCGATCGCCCCGGTGTCGATCGCGGTGATCTCGCCGACCCGGCCGATGTCCACCCGCTCGCCGTCGATCCGCGGATAGTGCTTGACGGCGGAGATGGTGTGCGCGTCCTCCCCCGTCATGCCGACGGCGAGGGGGCCGTGCTGGTTGAGCAGGTTGACGAGCTCGCGCTGCACCTGCCCGGCCAGCACCATCCGTACGACGTCCATCGCCTCGGGGGTGGTGACCCGCAGTCCGGCCTTGAACTCGCTGACCAGGCCGTGCCGGTCGAGCTGGGCGCTGATCTGCGGGCCGCCGCCGTGCACCACGACCGGCCTGAGCCCGGCGTGCCGCAGGAACACCACGTCCTGGGCGAAGGCGGCCTTCAACTCCTCGTCCACCATGGCGTTCCCGCCGAACTTGATGACGACGGTCCGGCCGTGGTGGCGGGTCAGCCAGGGCAGCGCCTCCACGAGGATGCGGGCCTTGGGCAGCGCGGTGTGCTTGCGCGGGGGCGTCCCCGGCCGGGAGTCGGCGGCGCTCATGAGCTGTACGCGCTGTTCTCGTGGACGTAGTCGGCGGTCAGGTCGTTGGTCCAGATGACCGCCCGCTCGGCGCCCGCGGCGAGGTCGGCGGTGATGACGACCTCCCGGAAGCGCATGTCGACCAGGTCGCGGTCGTCGCCGACCGAGCCGTCCCGGCAGACCCAGACGCCGTTGATGGCGACGGCGAGCCGGTCGGGCTCGTAGGCCGCGTTGGTGGTGCCGATCGCGGACAGCACCCGGCCCCAGTTGGGGTCCTCGCCGTGGATGGCGCACTTGAGCAGGTTGTTGCGGGCGATGCTGCGGCCGACCTCCACCGCGTCGTCCTCGCTGGCGGCGTTGACGACCTCGATCCTGATGTCCTTGCTGGCGCCTTCGGCGTCGCCGATCAGCTGCCGGGCCAGCTCGCCGCAGACCTCACGCACCGCGTCGGCGAACTCACCGTATTCCGGGGCGACTTCGCTGGCGCCGGAGGCGAGCAGCAGCACGGTGTCATTGGTGGACATGCAGCCGTCGGAGTCGATCCGGTCGAAGGTCTGCCGGGTGGCGTCGCGCAGCGCCTTGTCGAGGGTGCCGGCGTCCAGGTCGGCGTCGGTGGTCAGCACCACGAGCATGGTGGCCAGGCCCGGTGCGAGCATGCCGGCGCCCTTGGCCATACCGCCGACCACCCATCCGGCCGGGCTGGTCACCACCGCCGTCTTGTGCACGGTGTCGGTGGTCTTGATGGCGATGGCGGCCTTCTCGCCGCCGTGCTCGGACAGTTCGGCGGCGGCCCGCCCGACTCCGGGCAGCAGCTTGTCCATCGGCAGCAGGATGCCGATCAGCCCGGTGGAGGCGACCGCGATCTCGCCGGCGCCGCACCCGAGGACCTCGGCGGCCTTCTCGGCGGTGGCGTGGGTGTCCTGGAAGCCCTGGGGGCCGGTGCAGGCGTTGGCGCCACCGGAGTTGAGGACCACGGCGGTCACCTCGCCGCCCTTGAGAACCTGTTGGGACCACAGGACGGGCGCGGCCTTCACCCGGTTGGAGGTGAAGACGCCGGCCGCGGCGCGGCGCGGGCCGGTGTTGACCACGAGGGCGACGTCCGGGCCGCCGCTCTCCTTGATCCCGGCGGCGATGCCCGCCGCCGAGAATCCCTTCGCTGCGGTCACCGTCATGGCGCGACTCCGATCGTGGAAAGTCCCGTCGCCTCCGGCAGCCCGAGGGCGATGTTCATGCTCTGCACCGCGCCGCCCGCGGTGCCCTTGGTCAGGTTGTCGATCGCGCTGATCACGATCACCCGGCCGGCGAACTCGTCGTACGCGACCTGGAGCTGGGTCGCGTTCGAGCCGTGGACGGCGGCGGTGGCCGGCCACCGGCCCTCGGGCAGGAGGTGGACGAACGGCTCGTCGGCGTAGGCCTTCTCGTACGCCGCCCGCAGGTCCCCGGCGGTGATCCCCGGCCTGGCCTTGGCGGTGCAGGTGGCGAGGATGCCGCGGGACATGGGGGCCAGCGTCGGGGTGAAGGAGACGTTCACCGGCCGGCCGGCCGCCGCGCTGAGGTTCTGGATCATCTCGGGGGTGTGCCGGTGGCCGCCGCCCACGCCGTAGGGACTCATCGAGCCCATCACCTCGGAGCCGAGCAGATGCGGCTTGGCTGACTTGCCGGCGCCCGAGGTGCCCGACGCGGCGACGATCACCGCTTCCGGCTCCACCAGGTCGGCGGCGTACGCCGGGGCCAGCGCGAGCGAGACGGCGGTCGGGTAGCAGCCGGGGACCGCGATGCGCTTGGACCCCTCCAGCGCCGCGCGGCCCCCCGGCAGTTCGGGCAGTCCGTAGGGCCAGGTGCCGGCGTGCGGGGAGCCGTAGAAGCGCTCCCAGTCGGCCGGATTCCGCAGCCGGAAGTCGGCGCCCATGTCCACGACCAGGACATCGTCGCCGAGTTGCTCGGCGACGGCCGCCGACTGCCCGTGCGGCAGCGCGAGGAAGACCACGTCGTGCCCGCCGAGCACCTCGGCGGTGGTCGCCTCCAGTATCCGGTCGGCCAGCGGCACCAGGTGCGGCTGCAGTACCCCGAGCGGCTGGCCGGCGCTCGCGTTGCCGGTCACCGCCCCGATCTCCACGCCGGGATGCCCGAGAAGCAGCCTGAGCGCTTCCCCTCCGGCATACCCACTGGCCCCGGCCACCGCCACCCGCACTGCCATCGGTCCGCTCCTCCACGCTCGACAGCATGACTATACGGCGACCCGCACTTTTATGCAAAGGTCTCATGCGGCGCGAAGGAGCCCGGCGGAGGAGTGCTGTCAGCCTTTGACCGCGCGCAGGACGACGAACTTCGGGTCGGAGGCGACGACTTCGCAGTTGCCGAAGAGATTGCGCAGCCGCAGGTGATAGCCGAGATGGCGGTTGCCGATCACCCACAGCTCGCCACCGGGACGCAGGGCGGCGCGGGCCGAGGCGAACATATGGCGGGCGCCGCTGTCGGTGGTGGCGCGGTGGGAGTGGAAGGGCGGGTTGTTCAGGACGAGGTCGGCGCTGCCCGGCGGGATCGTGGTGAGGGCGTCGGCGACCAGGAACTCGGCCTTGGTCGCCGGGTCGGCGTTGGCCCGGAAGGTGGCCTCGGCGGAGGCCACGGCCTGGTGGGACTCGTCCACGAAGAGCACCTCGGAGGCGGGATTGGCCAGCGCCGCCGCCGTACCGACCACACCGTTGCCGCAGCCCAGGTCGATCACCCGGTCCGGGCCGGTCCTGGCCGGCAGGTGCTGGAGCAGGAAGCGGGTGCCGATGTCCAGCCGGTCCGCGCAGAAGACGCCCGCGTGGTTGGTGACGGTGCGCCCGGAGACCGGGCCGATGCCGTCGGGCAGGGTGTACCGCAGCGGCCAGGGGTTCGGGCCCGCGGGAAGCGCCTCGGGCGCGGGGGTGCAGAGGATCAGCCGGGCCTTGCGGACGGCCAGGGACGTACGGGTCGGGCCGATGATCCGTTCGAACAGCCGCAGGGTGGAGGTGTGGATCTCACTGACCATGCCCGTACCGATCACCACCGTGCCCGGATGGACGGCCGGCGCCAGCCGGTGCAGCTGGTCCTCCAGCAGGGCGAGGCTCTTCGGCACCCGGACCAGGAGGACGTCGATCCGCTCCGGCGGGGTGTCCTGGGTGGACAGCAGCCGCGCCTGGGCCTCGGGAGCGTTGCGCCGCAGATTCGCCCGGGTCGCCTGCTGACCCAGGAAGGAGTCCGAGATCTGGGTGGGCCGCCACCGGGCCAGCGCGGTCGTCAGGGCGCCCCACCGGTCACCGGCCACCACGATCTCCCCGGCGGGCTCGCCCTGCTCGGCGAGGTGCCGCAGCAGATAGTCGTCCGCGGCGTCCCAGGCCCGCAGCTGCTCACGCGGTTCGGCCGGGAATCGGGTCAGTTCGAGGTCGCCCCAGGGCGTGGTGAATCGGTGCATCGTCCCCCCAGCGTAAAGCCTGCGCGCTGCCGGACGGCACTGCTGCCCGCCGGGGGCAGGCAGCGGGGCCCGGAGGCGTGTCCAGCCTCCGAGCCCCTGGTAATGCCGCTTCCGTGCACACGCCGGCACACTTGAGGCCGCAGGTCAGTCTGATGTCGTCGCGTTCTGCCATTGAACTACCGGTGCGCGAAGAGCACCGGACCGGATTCGAACCGGCACCTGACGACCTAGCCCGCGGCCGGTCGATCCGGCGATAAGCGGCGACTGCTGAGTCTGGAGCGAGAGTCTGAGATTGATCGCGGTCTGCCTCTGCCGATTGGGCCACCCCGGCGCGCTCGTGCCGGGGGAGGGATTCGAACCCTCACTGGAACCGCCTTCATCACGACAAGCCTCAGTTTCAGCTTTGCGCTTCTCGCGCACCCTCCGCGCTCCCGCGGAGGGCATCTTGGGGGGCACCGCTCGATCACCGCGCGATCACGGTGCGAACAGGTACCCGAACACGGAGTCGCCGACCCGCTGGTCGGTCACCTCGACGCCGTTCGCCTCCTCGCGGGCGAACTTCACCGCCTGCTGCAACTTCTCCACCCGCTCCAGGAGTTCGTTGACTCGGCGGGCCGGGAGCGCGCCGGAGAACTTCACCGTGGTCCAGTAACCGACCGGCACGTCCTCGTAGTACACCTCGACCTGCGCGGGGTGCTTCTCGGTCGCCTCTGCCTTCACATGGTTGCGCGGCACCTTCTTGGTACGGATGGTCCGCACCACCTCGGTCTTCCACGCGTCACTGGACGCGTCCAGGTTCCAGGACTCGGCGGCGTCCAGGACCGGCAGCTTGCGGACGAAGGTGTTGAGGTCGGTGAGCTGCTTCTCCAGGAACAGCAGATACGACACCGGCACGTCACGCAGCAGCGCGCTGCCGTCGACCGTGACGTCGGCGCGGGCCTCGCGGTTGGCCCAGTCCTTGGTGGCGGTCACATCGAACAGCCGGGTCAGCGCCGTCGCGGTGGACCGCAGTACGCTCTCGGCCTGGATCTGCACCCGGGTGGACTCGGGCGGGAGTTGCTCGCCCTCCTCGTCCTTGGGCTGATAGGTCCGCGATATTCCGGAGAGCAACGCCGGCTTCTGCAGGTCGTGATGAGCCGCCGTCAGCTCCTGCTGCGCCTTCGCCTTGACGCCCTTCTCGACCGCGATGATCTGGTTCAGTTTCGCCACGGGCCGACCGTAACAGCCGACCGCGCGCCCGTTCGAGGGAATTAGCCGGTGGCTCAGCCGCCTGTCCGGCTCACGGGGTGCGCACCCGGGTCGGGTAATGGTCGGTGACGACCCTGCTCATCGCGCCCAGCGGGTCGGCGGCCACCTGGGTGGCGGAGTAGAAGACATTGCCGCGGACCTGGGGATGGCCGGCGTCGAAGGCGAGATGGCGGGAGAGTTCGGCCGGGTCCTGCCAGGGGGCGGGCTGCCCGGCCGCGCCCGCCTTGTAGAGCGCCTCGCCGATGTAGAGGTGGACCCGGGTGCCGCGCACCACCTCGGACCACCAGGGGACCAGGGTGGCGTAGTCGGCGGCGGCGAAGCCGAGGTTCCAGTAGACCTGCGGCGCGATGTAGTCGATCCACTCCTTCCGCACCCAGCCGCGGGTGTCCGCGTGCAGATCGTCGTAGGTCTGCACTCCGGCCGCGGTGGCCGAACCCAGCGGGTCGGTGGCGGCGTTGCGCCAGACGCCGAACGGGCTGATGCCGAAGCGGGTGGCCGGCCTGATCCGCCGGATACGGGCCGCCGTCTCGCGGACCAGCAGATCGGTGTTGTGGCGCCGCCACGCGTCGCGGTCGGCGAAGCCGGCGCCGTGGCGGGCGAAGGCGTCGTCGTCCGGGAAGGTCTGCCCGGCCACCGGATACGGGTAGAAGTAGTCGTCCCAGTGCACGGCGTCGATCGGATAGCGGCGGACCGCGTCCAGCATCGCGTCCTCGACGAAGCGGCGGACCTCGGGCAGGCCCGGGTTGTAGTAGAGCTTACCGCCGAACGGGACGGCCCAGTCCGGGTGCAGCCGGGCCGGGTGGGTCGGGGCGAGGGTGCCGGGGTCGTCGGTCAGCGCCACCCGGTAAGGGTTGAACCAGGCGTGCAGTTCCAGGCCGCGCCGGTGCACCTCGCGGACCGCGGTGCCCAGCGGGTCCCAGCCCGGGTCGCGGCCCTGAATTCCGGTCAGATACCGCGACCAGGGCTCGTACGGCGACGGCCAGCAGGCGTCCGCGGTCGGCCGAACCTGGAACATCACGGCGTTCAGGCGGCGTTCGAGGGCGAGGTCGAGCAGATCCAGCAGTTCCCGGCGCTGCTCGGCGGGCGGAAGGCCGGGCGCGGAGGGCCAGTCGGTGTTGGCCACGGAGGCGATCCACATACCGCGCAGCTCGCGGCGACGGGTGCGGTGCGGGCCGGCCGGCTCGGGTGCGGGGTCCGGCGCCGGGGCTCCCGGCGCCCGGGTCCCCGGCGCCTCGGCGACGGCCCGGCCGGACGCCCCGGTCCCGGCCAGCGCGGCGGCCGCCGCCACGGTGAAGGTCCTGCGCGAGAGCCCTGCCATCCGTCCTCCTCCGGTCCGGCCGCCGACCGGCCGCCAGCTGTGAGACCTCTGACGTAGCGTCACATCGGGTGCCGCTCGAATCCCGGCCCCACCATGCTCCCCTGCGGCCCCGCGATGAACGCCTCTTCGCGCCGTGTCGGCGAAGTGGGCGGCCGTGTCCGGATCAGCGGCCCCGGAAGCCCCCGCCCGCACCGGGCAGCGGTAACGTCTGTCCGGTACACGCGGGAATGCGGCAGAGGCGAGGGACTGACCAGTGAGTGACATCCAGCGCGTCGGCGTGGTGGGCGCGGGCCAGATGGGTTCGGGTATCGCCGAGGTGTGCGCGAAGGCCGGTCTCGACGTCCGGGTCGCCGACACCACCGGTGAGGCCCTGGAGCTGGGACGCGGCCGGCTGACCGGCTCGCTGGCCAAGGCCGCCGAGCGGGGCAAGATCACCACCGAGGAGCGGGACGCGGCACTGGAGCGGCTGAGCTTCACCACCGATCTCGGCGAGTTCGCCGACCGCGACCTGGTGATCGAGGCCGTGGTGGAGAACGAGCGGGTCAAGACCGACATCTTCGTGGTGCTGGACCAGGTGGTGACCCGCCCGGACGCGATCCTGGCGTCCAACACCTCCTCCATCCCGCTGGTACGGCTCGCGGTCGCCACCTCCCGTCCGGAGCAGGTGATGGGCGTCCACTTCTTCAATCCGGCGCCCGTGCAGCGCCTGGTGGAGCTGATCCCGGCGCTCACCACCGGCACGGACACCGTCAAACGGGTCGAACACCTGGTCACCGAAGTGCTGGGCAAGCACGCCATCCGCGCCCAGGACCGGTCCGGCTTCGTGGTGAACGCGCTGCTGGTGCCGTATCTGCTCTCCGCGATCCGGATGTACGAGTCGGGCATGGCGACCCGCGACGACATCGACAACGGGATGGAGATGGGCTGCGCCCACCCGATGGGCCCGCTGAAGCTCGCCGACCTGATCGGCCTGGACACGGTCGCGGCGATCGCGGAGTCGATGTACGCGGAGTACAAGGAGACGCTGTACGCGGCGCCGCCGGTCCTGCAGCGGATGGTGGACGCGGGGCGGCTCGGCCGTAAGTCGGGCGCGGGGTTCTACACCTACTGAGGGGCCTGTACGTGCCGGGCGGGTCCTGGGCGGTCGGCCGGGCAGGGAGGTTCACTTCCCGCCGGCGTCCTCGTAGGCGCGGACGACCTCCTCGGTGGGGCCGTCCATCAGGAGCTCGCCCTGTTCGATCCACAGCACGCGGTCGCAGGTGTCGCGGATCGAGGTGTTGTTGTGGCTGACCAGGAAGACGGTGCCGGCTTCCCGGCGCAGCTCGCGGATGCGTTCCTCCGAGCGCTTCTGGAAGGCGCGGTCGCCGGTGGCCAGTGCTTCGTCGATCATCAGCACGTCGTGGTTCTTGGCCGCCGCGATGGAGAAGCGCAGCCGGGCCGCCATGCCGGAGGAGTAGGTCCGCATCGGCAGCGAGACGAAGTCGCCGTGCTCGTTGATCCCGGAGAAGTCCACGATGCCCTGGTAGCGCTCCCTGACCTCCTGCTGCGACATGCCCATGGCGAGTCCGCCGAGCAGCACATTGGTGGCACCGGTCAGGTCGTTCATCAGGGCGGCGTTCACCCCCAGCAGGGAGGGCTGGCCCTCGGTGTAGACCTTGCCGCGGTCGGCGGGGAGCAGCCCGGCGATCGCCTTGAGCAGGGTGGACTTGCCGGAGCCGTTGGAGCCGATGATGCCGATCGCCTCGCCGCGGTAGGCCGTAAAGGTGACGCCCCGGACCGCGTGGACGGTGTGCACGTTGGGTGAGCCCTTGCGCAGCAGTAGCCGGGCCAGCGCGGCGGTGGCGTTGCCGCGGCCGGTGCCGGCGCCGTAGATCCGGTAGACGATGTGCAGATCGTCCACCACGACGGTCGGCCGCCGGGCCTGCGGGCCGGCTGGTTCCCCGACCGCTTCCTCGACCTGTTCGGCGACCTGCTCGCCGGCCTGCTCCGGGCTCGGCGCGGTGGGCGGTGCGGTGGCCGGCGGTGTGACCGGCGGTGCGACTGGGGGGGCGACCGGTTCCGCCACCGCCTCCGCGGCCTCCGGGGCGGCCCGCTCGGCGGCCGGGCCTGCGACCCGCTTGGCGAAGGGGCCCTCCCCCGCTGCCTGCTCAGCTGTTCCGTCAGCCACGTCCGTACCCTCCTCGGACGACCGGAGAACGCGTTCCGTACCCGCCTGCTGCGGCCAACAGTCGCTCAGATCGGCGCGAGCGGCCACCCGTACGGTGGGATGGGGCGAGGGGAAGGCGGGTGTCAGCGGCCCGACGCGCCGGAGCACAGCTCGGCGGCCCGGGGGGCCGCTTCCAGCGCGGCCTCGCGGACCAGGACGAGCACCGCCATGTCGTCGGCGAGCCGGCCGCCGGTGTGGCGCTGGACGGCGGTCCGCAGCCCGGCGGCGACGGCCGGCCCGGACAGCGGGGAGGGCGCGGTGGCCCGGATCACGATGTCGGGCAGCGGGAAGAAGCGGCCGGTACGGTCGCGGGCGTCCTGTATCCCGTCGGTGTAGAGCAGCAGCCCCTCCCCCGTGGCGATCCGGCCGCCGGCCGGTACGGCGGCGCCGCTGTCCTCCAGCAGGCCGAGCGGGGGCAGCGGGTCGCCCAGCGGCAGCGGGTAGGAGCACAGGCCGAGCAGATACGGCTGCGGGTGGCCGCAGTTGACCGCCTGGAACTCGCCGTCCTCGCCGAGCTGGAGAAGCTGCACGGTGGCGAACTCCTCGGTCGCCGGGTCGTCGGCGCGGTCCCGCAGATGGCGGTGGAGGGCGCCGTCCAGGCGGTGCAGGACCCCGATCAGGTCGGGCTCCTGATGGGCCGCCTCGCGGAAACTGCCGAGCAGGGCGGCCACCATCCCGATGGCGGGCAGGCCGTGGCCGCGGGCGTCGCCGATCAGGGCGCGGACGCCGAAGGGAGTGGCCAGCACCTCGTAGAAGTCGCCGCCGACATGGGCGCCGCGGCTCGCCGAGAGGTAGGTGCTCGCCACCGTCCAGCCGCCGATACGGTCGGGCAGCGGACGCAGCAGCACCTGCTGGGCGGCGAGCGCGATCTCGCGGGTACGGTCCAGTTCGGCGGCCATCCGGCTGCGGCGGCCCGCGGTGCACATGCCGGCCGTCATCACCGCGAGCATGGTGCCCGCGGCGCCCAGCAGCGGCCCGTTGTCGATCGGCGAACCGTCCGCCAGCTCACCGCCCAGCATGCCGAGCGCGAGCAGCCCGCTCCCCAGCACCCAGCGCCGCCGCGCGCCCACCGCGCACGTCACCGCCGGCGCGACGGCCAGCCCGGCCACCACGTCACCGCCGTCCGGCAGCCACCACGCCAGCCCGCCCAGCACGGCGATCCACCCGACAGGAGCCATCACCCAAGGAATCCGGCGCACCCCGCCGACCACTCTTCCCACCATCATCCGCCGGCTCCCCTGGCGGCCCGCGCGGCCCGCACCCCCCGATTCTGCCGACTCCCCCGCCGCCCGCCCGTCCACGCCCACGTTAATCACCCGAAAGAGCGACGAAACCCCCAAGTGGCTCACGGGACCCCCGTGAGCTGGCCCGGAAGCGCCCGCTGAGGCGCCGAGCGAGGCCCGGCGGCACGAGCCCGCCGAGCGGCACCCGGGGCCGGAAACGAGGGCCAGCGGCGCGAGCCGGAGTGCCCCATGCCCAGGCGCGGCCCAGCGCGGCCTCCGGGCGCCGCGCCGGTGCCCCCTCGGAAGGCACCCGGGTACGCCTCCCGGCCATCGGCCAGCGGCGGGCATCGGGCCCGCGGCCCGGATCACCGCGGCGGGCCGGGGTCGCGCAAAAGCCCGCCCCCCGGCGGCTGCCGGGAGGCGGGCTCGTCGCCGCAGGGGCGGTAAGGGCTCAGGCGCCGCGCAGGGTGGCGCCGGTTCGGGTGGTGGCGGAGGTGATCGCGGCGTCGCGGGCCGCGGAGGCCTCCTCGGCGGTGAGGGTGCGGTCGGGGGCGCGGAAGCGGAGGGCGTAGGCGAGGGATTTGCGGCCCTCGCCGATCTGCGGGCCGGTGAAGATATCGAAGAGCCGCAGGGATTCGAGCAGGCTGCCCGCGCCGTCCCGGAGAGCCTGTTCGACGTCGGCGGCCGGGACCGCGGCGTCCACCACCAGGGCCACGTCCTGGGTGGCGACCGGGAAGGTGGAGACCCTGGGTCCGGTGGCCGGGGCGCCGCCCACCCGCTCCAGGATGTCCAGGTCCAGCTCCATCGCGCAGGTCCGCTCGGGCAGCCCGAGCGCCTTGGTGACCCGGGGGTGCAGCTCTCCGGCGTGGCCGACCGGCACCTCCGTGCCGTCCTCCCGGACGGCCAGCAGACTCGCGCACCGTCCGGGGTGGAAGGGCGCGTACTGGTCCTGGCGGACGGTGAGCCGGGTGCGGGCCTGCCGGGCCACCACCCGGGCCGCCTCGACCGCGTCGGCCCAGGTCGCCGGGTGGCCGTCGCCCCACCAGCCGGCCTGCTCCCGCGCGCCGGCCAGCACGACGGCGATCCGCCGCGGCTGATCGGGCAGCGCGGCTTCCAGCGCGGCGATCTCCTCGGGTGTGGGCCGCCGGTCGACCGGCAGGCGCGGCGGCGCCTCGGCCTTCTCCTTGGGCCGGAAGACCAGACCGGTCTCGAACAGCGCCAGGTCGTGCGTCCCGCGCCCGGCATTGCGCCGGAGCGTGGCCAGCAGCCCGGGCAGCAGCGTCGTCCGCAGCGACGGCTCGTTGTCGTACAGCGGGTTGGCCAGCCGTACGGTGCGGCGCCGCGCGTCGCCGGCGTCCAGGCCGAGCTGGTCGAAGACCTCCGCGCCGAGGAAGGGGTAGCTGGGCGCCTCGGTGTAGCCGGCGCCGGCCAGTGCCCGGCCGATCCGGCGGCGGAGCAGCTGGGACTCGGTCAGGCCGCGCCCGGACGGCAGCCGGGGCAGGGTGGACGGCAGACTCTCGTAGCCTTCGAGCCGGATGACCTCTTCGGCGAGGTCGTTGGGGAAGGACAGGTCGGGCCGCCAGCTCGGCACGGTGACGATCAGCTCGTCGGTGCCCGCGGCCGCGCTCCCGGCGCGGACGGTGTCGTCGACCTCGCAGCCGATCTGCCGCAGCCGGCGTACCACTGTCCGGCGGCCGTACTCGGTGCCGGCCACCCGGTCGGGGTGGTCCGCGGGCATGGCGATCGTCCGCGCGGCCGACGGCGTGACGACCTCGGTGACGCCGGGCTCCGCGCCGGCGCCCGCGAGCAGTACCAGCAGGTCGACGGCCCGCTGGGCGGCGGCGGAGGTGATCTCCGGGTCGGTGCCGCGCTCGTAGCGGCGGGACGCCTCGGAGGCCAGCTTGTGGCGCCGGGCGGTGCGCGCGATGGGCACCGGGGCGAAGTGCGCGGCCTCGATGACGATCTCGGTGGTGCCGGCGTCGGAGCCGAAGTCGGCGATCTCGGTGTGGGCGCCCCCCATCACCCCGGCCAGGCCGATCGTCCCCCGGTCGTCGGTGATGACCAGGTCCTCGGCGTCCAGCACCCGCTCGACCCCGTCGAGGGTGGTGATCTTCTCGCCCGGCTCGGCGCGGCGGACCCCGATCGGTCCGTCCAGCCGGGTCCGGTCGTAGGCGTGCAGCGGCTGGCCGAGCTCCATCATCACGTAGTTGGTGATGTCCACGGCGAGCGAGATCGGGCGCATGCCGACCTTCTGCAGCCGCCGCTGGAGCCAGATCGGGGAGCGCGCGCCGGCGTTGACACCGGTCACCGTACGGGCGGTGAAGCGGTCGCAGCCGACCGGGTCGGCGACCTTGACGGGGTAGCCGAAGGCGTTGGCCGCGGGCACGTCGATCAGCGCGGGGTCGCTCAGCGGCACCCCGTAGGCGATCGCGGCCTCGCGGGCCACACCCCGCAGGGACAGCGCGTATCCGCGGTCCGGGGTGACGGCGATGTCGAGGACCTCGTCCACGAGTTCCAGCAGGCCGATCGCGTCGGTGCCGGTCTCGTGCTCCGGCGGCAGCACGATGATGCCGTTGTGGTCGTCGCCCATGCCCAGCTCGGCGGCGGAGCAGATCATGCCGTGCGAGGTGCGGCCGTACGTCTTGCGGGCCGAGATCTGGAAGTCGCCGGGCAGCACACCGCCGGGCAGGATCACCACGACCTTGTCGCCGACCGCGAAGTTGCGGGCGCCGCAGACGATCTCCTGCGGCTCACCGGTGCCGTTGGCGTCACCGACGTCCACCGTGCAGAAGCGGATCGGCTTCTTGAAGCCCTCCAGCTCCTCGATGGTGAGCACCTCGCCGACCACCAGCGGGCCCTTGACGCCGGCGCCGAGCTGCTCGACGGTCTCGACCTCCAGGCCGGCGGAAATGAGCTTGGCCTGGACGTCGCGGCCGGTCGCACCGGCGGGCAGGTCGACGTACTCCCGCAGCCAAGAAAGCGGGACCCGCATCAGATCTCCATCCCGAACGGGAGGGTGAAGCGCACGTCACCCTCGACGATGTCTCGCATGTCCTCGACGTTGTGGCGGAACATCATCATCCGCTCGATGCCGAAGCCGAACGCGAAGCCGCTGTACTTCTTGGGGTCCACACCGCAGGCGATCAGCACCTGCGGGTTGACCATCCCGCAGCCGCCCAGCTCGATCCAGCCCTCGGAGGAGCAGGTGCGGCAGGGGCGGTCCGGGTTGCCGACGGACTCGCCGCGGCAGACGTAGCAGAGCATGTCCATCTCGGCGGACGGCTCGGTGAACGGGAAGTGGTTCGGGCGCAGCCGGGTCGTCATGCCGTCCCCGAACAGCGAGACGACCATGTGGTCCAAGGTGCCCTTGAGGTCGGCCATGGTCAGGCCCTCGTCCACCGCCAGCAGCTCGACCTGCATGAACACCGGGGTGTGGGTGGCGTCGAGCTCGTCGGAGCGGTAGACCCGGCCGGGCGCGATGACGTAGACCGGCAGTTCGCGCTCCAGCAGCGCGCGGATCTGCACCGGTGAGGTGTGGGTGCGCAGCACGACGCCGGACGGCTCGCCGCCGCCCGCGCCCCCGGCCCCTTCGGCGGCCTGGACGAAGAAGGTGTCCTGGGTCTCGCGGGCCGGGTGGTCGGGCGGGAAGTTCAGCGCGTCGAAGTTGAACCACTCGGCCTCGACCTCGGGGCCTTCGGCGACCTCGTAGCCCATGGCCACGAAGATGTCCTCGATCCGGTCGGACAGCGTGGTCAGCGGGTGCCGGGCGCCGGCCTGGACGCGGTCGTACGGCAGAGTGACGTCGACGGCCTCCTCGACCAGCACGCGGGTGTCGCGCTCGGCCTCCAGTTCGCCCTGGCGGGCGGTGAGCGCCTGGTTGACCGCGCCGCGGGCCTGGCCGACCCGCTTGCCGGCCTCGGCCTTGGCCTGCGGCGGCAGCGCGCCGATCTCCCGGTTGGCCAGGGCCAGCGGCGAGGCGCCGCCGGTGTGCGCGGTCTTGACGTGCGCCAGGGCGTCCAGGTCGGCGGCGCCCGCGATGGCGGCGAGCGCCTCGTCACGCATCCGCTCGATCTGTTCCGGCTGCAACGCCTCGACCTCCACAGGGTCGTACGACTTGTTCGGTGCCGACATCTCTTCCCGTTCCGAGAGTGGGTGCTGTTGGGGGCGCCTCCCAGGGCCAGACCTCCGGCGGGAGGCGCTGCCCGGCCGGACACATGCCAAAGCCTCAGTCTAGTGGGCTGGCGCGGCACGCTCGGGGACGCCCCGGGGGCGGTGGGGGGCGGGGGCAAGGCCCGTCGGGGCGGCTCGGTGGCCGTCAGGCCATGAACGCGGGGGTCCCGACGGGCAGGACGAATCGGAACTCGGCACCCCCGCCGGGGGCCCGGCCGACGGCGATGACGCCGCCGTGCGCCTCGACGATGCCCTTGACGATGTACAGGCCCAGACCGGTGCCGCCGCGCTTGCTGCCGCGCCAGAAGCGGGTGAAGACGCGGCTCATCGACTCCTCGGGGATGCCGGGGCCTTCGTCGCTCACGGTGACCGCCGTGCCTTCCGTCGTACGGTCGCCCCCGGTCTCCGGGGCGGGTGCCACCTCGATGGTGACAGTGCCCTCGCCGTGGCGCACCGCGTTTTCCAGCAGGTTGCCGAGGATCTGGTCCACCTTGTCCGGGTCTGCCCACAGCGCGGGCAGCGGTCCGCCGACCCGCAGGTGGAAGCGGTCGGCGGGCTGCCCGGCGGCGACATGCGCGTCCACGTGCCGCTGCACGGCGGCGGCGATGTCCACCGGCTGGCGGCGCACTTCGAGGCGCCCGGAGTCGATCCGGGAGATGTCGAGCAGTTCGGCGATCAGCCGGGTGACGCGATTGGCGTCGGCGTCGACCGTCTCCAGCATGACCTTCTTCTGGTCCTCGGTGAAGCGCTCCCACTTGGCGAGCAGGGTGGCGGTGAAGCCTTTCACCGAGGTGAGCGGGGAGCGCAACTCGTGGGCCACGGTGGCGATCAGCTCGGCGTGGCTGCGTTCGGTACGGCGCCGCGCCTCGGTGCCACGCAGGGTGACCACCAGCCGGCGGACCGGCCCGCCGGGCCGGGTGCGGACGAAGCGGGCCACGACCAGCACCTCGCGCCCGCCGGGCAGCAGCAGATTGCGCTCGGGCTGCCCCACCCGGATGGCGAGGCCGGCATAGGGGTCGGTGAGCTGCCACCAGCGGCGGCCTTCGAGGTCTTCCAGCGGCAGCGCCAGCTCGACGGGCCGGCCGATGACGTCGGCGGGGCTCAGCGCGGTGATCCGGGCGGCGGCGGCGTTGAAGCAGATCACCCGGTGGTGCTCGTCGGCGACGACCAGGCCGTCGGGCAGGTCGTCCGGGTCGATGCCCAGGTCGTCGAAGGCCTCGCCGGCGTCGGCCGGGGCGGGATACGGGGGACGCCGCTCGTCGGGTGGTCCGGCGGGGCGCGCGGCGGGCGGTCCGGCCGGGCGGGGCTCGGTGGGCTGCCGGTCTCCGGGCTGTTCCTTCAGCGTGCTGCGGACGCCGTTCTGCGGCATTACGTCCATCCCCGCCACCCCCCTCTCAGGGCCCCCGGGCCGCCACCCTACTAGGTTGACGCGAGGCTGCGGCACCCTCCGGGAGCGCGCTGGGCGCGCGCGGAGGCGTAGAGGCACACAGCGGCCGCCGTGGCGAGGTTGAGGCTTTCCGCGCGCCCGTGGATGGGGACGCGCACCACCGCGTCGGCCAGCGCCCTGGTCTCCTCCGGCAGACCCCACGCCTCGTTGCCGAACACCCAGGCGGTGGGCCCGCCCATGGCGTCCGCGTCGAGTTCGGCGTCCAGGTCGCGGCCGCCGGCGCCGTCCGCGGCCAGCACCCGTACGCCCGCGGCGCGCAGCGCGGCCACCGCCTCGGCCACCGGCACACCCGTCGCGACCGGCAGATGGAAGAGGCTGCCGGCCGAGGCGCGCACCGCCTTGGGGTTGTAGAGGTCCACCGAGGCGTCGGTGAGCACCACCGCGTCCGCGCCGGCCGCGTCGGCGCAGCGCAGCACCGTGCCGGCGTTGCCGGGGTCGCGGACGTGGGCGAGCACGGCGACCAGCCGGGGGCGGGCGGCCAGCACCTCGGCGAACGGGATGTCCAGGAAGCGGCAGACGCCGACCAGGCCCTGCGGGGTCACGGTGTCGGAGATCTCCGCGACGACCTCGGGCGTGGCGGTCAGCACGGGCGCGCCGGAGGCGCGGGCGGCGGCCACGAGGTCGGCGTGCCGCTCGGCCGCCTCGGGGGTGGCGTACAGCTCGATCAGGGTCCGGCCGGCCGGACCGCCGGGGTGCGCGACGGCCTCCCGTACGGCCTGCGGGCCCTCGGCGAGGAAGCGCCGCTCCTTGCCCCGGAAACTGCGCTTGCCCAGGCGGTGCGCGGCGGTGACCCGGGCGGAGCGCAGCGAGGTCAGCTCGGGGGTGGACATGCGGGGCTCGTTTCCCGGTGGTGGGGGCGTTGGAGGGTGCCGTGGAGGCGGCGAACCGGCCGGGCCGGGCCGCGCGGACAGCGAACGGGCCCGCGGGGGACATTCACCCGCGGGCCCGGAAACCGCATCGTGCGGGCGGTGTCATGCCGCCTTGGGCGCGTTGACGTCGGACGGCAGCGCCTTCTGCGCCACCTCGACCAGCGTCGCGAACGCGTTCGCGTCGTTCACGGCCAGCTCCGCCAGGATCTTGCGGTCGACCTCGACGTTGGCGGCCTTGAGGCCCTGGATGAAGCGGTTGTAGGTGATGCCGTTGGCGCGGGCAGCGGCGTTGATGCGCTGGATCCACAGCTGACGGAAGTCGCCCTTGCGCTTCTTGCGGTCGTTGTAGTTGTAGACCAGGGAGTGGGTGACCTGCTCCTTGGCCTTGCGGTACAGGCGCGAACGCTGACCGCGGTAACCGCTGGCCTGCTCGAGGATCGCCCGGCGCTTCTTCTGGGCGTTGACTGCCCGCTTGACGCGTGCCACTTGATGACTCCTTCTAGGGGACCGCGGGGGTACTCACACGGCCCGAAAGCGAATGGGGTCCCGGAGGGGACCGAGCGCCCCGGTCGGGGGCGCGGGGGTCACTTGCCGAGAAGCTTCTTGATCTTCTTGACGTCCGACTTGGCCACCTCGACCGTGCCGGTCAGGGCGCGGGTCTTGCTGGACGGCTTGTGCTCCAGCAGGTGGCGCTTGCCGGCGCGCTCGCGCAGCACCTTGCCGGAGCCGGTGATCTTGAAGCGCTTGCTGGCACCGCTGTGGGTCTTGTTCTTCGGCATGGCGCCGTGGTCTCCTCGTCGCTGGCCCTCCCGTACGCCGCGAGGCGCACGGAGAGCGTCAGTGCTGCATTACGACCCGTGAGCCGGGGGCTCCGGGATGTTCTCAGCCGGCGTCGTGCGCCGGTACCTCTTCCTGCGCGTCCTCGGCGTCCGATGCCTGCACGTGGTCGTCGTGGTCCTCGTGGTCGTCCAGGTCGTCGTCCGCGATGTCGCCGCCGTCACCCTGGCGGCCGGCCTTGCGGGCGGCCTGGGCCTCGCGGGCCTCGGCCATGGCCTCGGTCTTCTTCTTGTGCGGGCCGAGAACCATGATCATGTTCCGGCCGTCCTGCTTCGGATTCGACTCGATGAAGCCGAGGTCCTGGACGTCCTCCGCCAGCCGCTGCAGCAGTCGGTAGCCGAGTTCCGGCCGGGACTGCTCACGACCGCGGAACATGATCGTGATCTTGACCTTGTCGCCCTGCTTGAGGAACCGGACGACGTGACCCTTTTTGGTGTCGTAGTCGTGCGGGTCGATCTTCGGCCGGAGCTTCATCTCCTTGATGACCGTGTGCGCCTGGTTCTTGCGCGCTTCACGGGCCTTCATGGCCGATTCGTACTTGAACTTCCCGTAGTCCATGAGCTTGCACACGGGAGGACGGGCGTTCGCCGCTACCTCGACCAGGTCGAGGTCGTACTCCTGCGCGAGCTCCAGGGCCTTGGCAAGCGGCACAATGCCCACCTGCTCGCCACTGGGACCGACAAGTCGCACCTCGGGAACGCGAATCCGGTCGTTGATGCGGGGCTCGGCGCTGATGGGGCCTCCTCGGTTGTACGACGCGACCGACTGGCCGACGGCCGCGCTTGAGTCTGTCTCGTCCGACCCCGTACCCCAGGCGTGAAAAAACGCCCCATACGGTAGACAGGCGGGGCTCCTCACAACCGGGAGCACCGCCGCGCTATTCCGCGGGGCGCATCGGACGGGGCCCGACCGGCGGGAAGCCGTTCGGGTGACCGTCTGACCGGAACCCGTCGGCCCGGGGGCCGACCAGGTGGGAGATCGGAGCCTCCACTTGCTGGCCGGACACATGGGTGTCCGACCGGTCGTTCTCCCACTATACCCGCCACGGCCCGCAGGCCGTAATCGGCCGGACGGGGCATATCGTGTCCCGCATGAGCGACGCACCCTCCGCCCCGGCCGGCCCCGCCGCCGGGGGCGCCCCCGGATTCGACGACCTGACCCGCGACATCGCCGACGTGCCGGCCGTCGAGGTGATCACGACCGTGGCCGTCCACCTGATGAGCGCCGCGGCGGTCAATCTCGGGCTGGCCGAGGAGGGCGAGCAGCACCGGGACCTCGACGAGGCCCGCAAACTCATCCAGGCGCTGGCCGGGCTGATCAGCGCGAGCGCGACCGAGATCAGCTCCTTCCACGCGGCGCCGCTGCGGGACGGCCTGAAGTCGCTGCAGCTGGCCTTCCGCGAGGCCTCGCTCGTCCCGGACGAGCCGGGCCAGGGGCCCGGCGAGAAGTACACCGGGCCGGTCTACGGCTGAGAGGCCGCGCGCCCGGGCCGCGCGGGTCCGGGGTGCCGCCGCCGCGGGCCTACTCCGGACCGGGGCCGCCCGGGCCGCCGGGTCCGCCCTGGCCTCCTGGACCTGAGCCGCCGGGTCCTTCGGGTCCGCCCGGGCCGCCGGGTCCCCCGTCGTCTCCGGCCGGCCGCCCCCAGCGTCCCCCCGGGCCCACCGGGCCCTGCCGTCCTTCCGATTCCCGCGTGCGGGCGTCCCCCTCCGCCTCGATGGCCTCCGCCCTGGCCGTCCTGGCCGCGACGAGCGCGGGATGCGTGGACTCGTGGACCACCGCCGCGAGCGCGCCGCCGACCAGTGGCGCGACCAGGAACAGCCATACCTGGTTCAGCGCCGGGCTCCCCGCGTAGACGGCCGGGCCGAAGCTGCGGGCCGGGTTCGCCGAGGCGCCGGTGAGCGGGATGCCGATCAGGTTGACGACCACGAGCGCGATGCCGATGGGCAGGCCGCCGAAGCCGACCACGGCGACCCGCTGGGTGACCGCGAGGTAGACGAAGACCAGCAGGAAGGTCAGGATCAGCTCGGCCACGAAGGCACCGCCGATGTTGATGCCGACCGCCGACCTGCTGTTGTAGCCGTTGGTGCCGAAGGCTCCGTGCCGCTGGAATCCCGGCACCTGGTCGGCGACCAGGAGCAGCAGCGCGCCGCCGACGATCGCGCCGACCAGCTGGGCGACCACGTACAGCACCGCGGTACGGACGTCGATCCGCCGGGCGAGCAGCATGCCGAGCGTCACCGCGGGGTTGATGTGGCAGCCGGAGATCGGCCCGAACGTGTAGACCAGCGCCAGCAGCACGAAGCCGAAGGCCAGGGCGATGCCCAGGGCGCCGATGAACTGGCCGGACAGTACGGCGGCACCGACCGCGAAGAAGACCAGCAGCAGCGTGCCGAGGAATTCGCAGATCAGCGGCCGGGGGTCGATGGTACGCAGCGCGTCCAGTTCCCGGCCCATCGGACCTTCTCGGATCTCCATCGGACCTCCTCAGAGATGATCAGTAAGCCCGCACTTCGCATTGTGGGGGTCGGCGCTGATCGCCACATCTCGGGAGGAAAGGGATGGATGGCCGTGGACGGCCATGGACGGCGCGATGGGGGCCGGTGAGCGGTCCCGGTCCTGTCGGCGCCCGTCAGCGCTGGTCAGCGCCCGTCAGCGCCGGTCAGCGGCCGTCAGCGCCGGAAGAGCGGCTCGCCGGGCACGGCCGTGTCGGCGGGCAGCAGGGCCAGGTCCAGGCCCTGGACCAGGGCGCCGCGCAGCACCTCGTCGGCGGCCAGCGCCGCCGCCAGTGCCCGGCCGGTGACCGCCGCGTCGGCGTCGCGCGCCAGCACCAGGCCGAGCGTGCCGTCGCTGCCCGGCTGCCCCGGGCTCAAGTGCGCGCGGGCGATTCCCGGCTCGGCCGCCACCGCCGCCCGCAGCGCCTCGCGTACGGCGGGATCGCCCAGCGGGTCGTGGCGGCCGGGGCCGAGCGCCGCGGCCCGCAGTGCCGGGCCGGTCAGTTCGTACGTCACCGGTCCGGCGAGATCGATCAGCAGCGTGTCGGCCCGCTCGTGCGCCAGCGCCTGGAGCGCCCGCGCCAAGGGCACGGCCACCGGGCGCGCGTCGGGCCGCCAGCGGGCCAGGCTCGCCGTGGAGGTGAAGGCCGGCAGGGCCCGCCGCCCGTCCGGCGCCTGGATGGTCGGCACCGCCATGTCGCTGGTCTTGTCCCGGCGCAGCCCGTCCGGCCCGGTCTCCGCCTCGCCGAGCAGCGCCACCACCGGGATCAGCAGCCGGGCCGTGTGCAGCGCCTCGACCACGGCCCGCTCGGCGTCGGCGGCCCGCGCTGTGGCGCGGTCCCGGGCGTAGTCCGCTAGCGCGGCGGACAGCGCGGGGGCCGCCGAGCCGTCGTCGTCGGAGAAACCGGGGTCGGGGATGTCCTTGAGCGCCACCCGGGAACCCTAACCGCCGCGGCGCCGGGCGCCTGTCACCGGGTGCGCGGCGCCGCGGCCTTCACAGGACGCGGGAGCGCCGCGACCGGAACCACAGGAGGGCGGCCAGCACGATGAGCCCGCCGCCGGCCGCCGCGCACCCGGCGGCCACGCCGTCGCCCAGCACCTGGTCCGGGTCGGCCGGCGCCGGGGCGGGCGTCGGGCCCGGCGCGAAGTAGCGCTGCGGGTAGGAGGCCGGCGCCTGCGCCACCGGCGCGGGTTTCATCCGCTTCGCCAGGGCCAGCGCCGCCGCCGGGTCGATCATGCCGGTGCCGAGCGAGTCGCTGCGGCCGCCGGCCGGCTTGTGCCGGGTGGTGGCCTGCAGCACCTGCTTGATCTGCGCCGGGTTGAGCCGGGGATTCGCCGAGCGGATCAGCGCGGCCGTGCCGGAGACATAGGCGGAGGCCGCGCTGGTCCCCCAGCCGTTGTAATAGGTGCGGTCCGGGTCGGCGATCACCACGTCCACGCCCGGCGCGGCGACCGAGGCGTACCAGCGGCGGGTGGAGAAGGCGGCGTGCTTCCCGTCCTGGTCGACGGCGGCGACGGCGATGACCCCGGGGTAGGCGGCCGGGTAGGAGGAACGGTCGGCGTCCTGGCCGCCGTTGCCGGCCGAGGCGACCACCACCACGTCCTTGCTCAGCGCGTACTGGATCGCGTCGTCCTCGTCCGCGACCGGCGCGGCGGTGGCGCTGTCGTCGCCGAGCGAGAGGTTGATGACGTCGGCGCCGTGGTCGACCGCCCAGCGGATGCCGTCGGGCAGCGCGTCGCCCCGGGTCTGCCGGGCCTTCTGCCGCTGCGGGTCCTTGTCCTCCAGGATCACCCGCACCGGCAGGATGCGGGCGCGCGGGGCGATGCCGAGCACCCCGGAGTCCTTGTCGCTGCCGTGTCCGTGGCCGGCGATGATCGCGGCCATCCCGGTGCCGTGCCGGGCCCAGGTGGAGTCGCCCGGCTTGGCGCCGAAGCCGATCTCGTCCTTGCCCGGCAGCACCTGGCCGGTCAGATCGGGGTGGGTGCCGTCCACTCCGGTGTCGAGGACGGCGACGGTGACGCCGGCCCCCTTCGAGATGCGCCACGCCTGCTGGGCGTGCAGCGCGGCCAGCGCCCAGTCGGCGTCGCGGACGGCGTCGGCGGCGGCCGGCTGGGCGATCAGCACCAGGGCAGCGGCGGCGCCGGCCAGCGCGGTGGACAGGCGTCCGGCGCGGCGCGCGGGGACCCTCATCCGTGGGTCTCCCGGGCGGTGGCGGGGTGGAGTTCGGCGGTGACGGCGGCGTGCAGCCGGTCGTCCACGGCGGAGGCGAGGCCGGTGACGTCGAAGCCCAGGCCGGCCTGGGCGGTGGCGGTGGTGGCGCCCTGGACGTCCGCCTTCTGGGCGGGCTGCGGGGCCGTCACGGCGCGCCCGTCGGCGAAGCCGCTCACCGCGTACACGACGAACGGCAGGTCGGCGGAGACCTGGACCGCCCAACTGCCGCGCTGGTGGTCGCCGAAGCCCGCGGCGGCGGTGCGGGGGAAGGCGACGGCCTTGGGTATCAGGTCGGTGCGCAGGCCCAGCTCGTCCCGGTCCCAGCGCAGATTCAGCGCGGTCATCGCGGGCGCCTCCCCCGCGGTGACGAGCAGGCCCACGGTCGTGACGGTGGTGGAGGTGCTGTCCAGATACGTGGCGCGCAGCAGGCGGACGCAGCCGACCGGTGCCAGCGTCCTTTGCAGGGGTGCGTCGAAGGCGCCCGCGCAGCCGGCCGGGGGCGCCACGCCGATCCGGGTCCAGGACCGGTCGGCGCCGCCGGGGCCGCCGCCCTTCTCGGTGTAGGTGGGCGGGAAGAGCTGGTCGACCGGGGTGTTCCGCCAGACGTTGCGGGCGGTGGCGAACGCCTCGACGCTGCCGTCGGCGACCGGTCGGGGCTGCCGGGGCCCGTGGTTGATCACCGTGCCGGCCGTGGCACCGGCGATGAGCCCGAGTCCGAGGACCAGGCACACCGCGGGGCCGACCCGCCGTCGTCCCGTCCTGGCGGGAGGAGGGGGTTCGAGCGGCGGCGCGGGCGGTATCTGCGCGGCGGCGTAGGGGACGGCGCCGGGCGCGGTCGCGTACGGCGCGGGGCCGGTCGGCGGTCCCGGCGCGGGCGGCGCGGGTCGTGGGACCGGCGCGGCCGGCGGCGGTGGTGGCGTCGCGGGGGGCGGGGGGGCCGCCGGAGGCCGCCCGGTGACCGGGACGGCGGGCGGTATCGGGGGGACGTCCGGCTCGCGGCCGGGCGCGGGCACCGCCTCGGGGGGCGGCGGCGGGCCGGAGGGCCGCGGCGGTGCGCCGGTCTCCGGTACGGCCGGCGGCGCCGACGGCACCGGCGGCTGCTGCTCGGAGGCGCGCCGGTCGGCGGCGGCACGCGGTGCGTGCGGGCGGAGGGTGGGGAACGGAGACGGCGGAGTCTGTCCGTTGTCCACTCCGGTACTCACCCGGCGCCCCCTCGTGACCTCTGCGTGCGCGACTCGGGCGTCACTCTACGGGGTTGCGCGGTGGTGCGGTTGCGGCAGGGCGAGGTGCGCGGGGCTACCTTCGGGCAGTGCCCGTCTGGCAGGCTGCGCTCCATGTCCGATCGCGCTGCCGACCGGGCCCGGTACGACCGGGCCACCGCCCATCTCGACGCCCCCGTGGCCATCGTGGATCTGGACGCCTTCGACGCCAACGCGGACGATCTCGTGCGCCGGGCGGGCGGCAAGCCGATCCGGGTGGCCTCCAAGTCCGTACGCTGCCGGGCGCTGCTGGAAAGGGTGCTGGCGCGGGACGGTTTCGCGGGGATCATGTCCTTCACGCTCGCGGAGTCGCTGTGGCTGGCCCGTAGCGGTTTCGGCGATGTGCTGCTGGCCTATCCCTCGGCCGACCGCGAGGGCTTCGCCGAGCTGGCCGCCGATTCCGGACTCGCGCGGAGCGTGTCGGTGATGGTCGACGACGTGGCCCAGCTCGACCTGATCGACGCGGCCCGGGGAGCGGAGGGCACCCACACCATCCGGGTCTGCCTCGAACTCGACACGTCTTTGCGGAAGCTGGGCGACCGGGTGCGGGTGGGAGCGCTGCGTTCGCCGCTGCACACCCCGGAGCGGATGGCCTCGCTGGCCCGGACGATCGCGGGCCGGCCGGGCTTCCGGCTGGTGGGGATCATGGCGTACGAGGGCCATGTGGCGGGGGTGGGCGACCTGGTCCCGGGCCGGCCGGCCCGCTCGCTGGCCATACGGCTGATGCAGTCCACCGCCCGCAAGGAACTGGCGGCCAGGCGCGCGGAGGCGGTGCGCGCGGTGCGGGTGGTGGCCCCCGACCTGGAGTTCGTCAACGGCGGCGGGACGGGCAGCGTGCAGACCACCGCGGCCGAGGACGCGGTGACCGAGATCGCGGCGGGCTCCGGGCTCTATGTGCCGCGGCTGTTCGACAACTACACGTCCTTCCGGGGCCGGCCGGCCGCGCTCTTCGCCCAGCCGGTGGTCCGGCGCCCGGGTGCGGGTGTCGTCACGGTGCTCGGCGGCGGCTATCCCGCGTCCGGCGCGGCGGGACCGGACCGGCTGCCGGTGCCGTATCTGCCGGAGGGGCTGTCCTACGACCCGCAGGAGGGGCCCGGCGAGGTGCAGACGCCGCTGCTGGGCGCCGCCGCGGACAGTCTGCGGATCGGCGACAAGGTGTGGTTCCGGCACGCCAAGGCCGGCGAACTGTGCGAGCGCTTCAGCGAGTTGCGGCTGGTGGAGGGCGACCGGGTGACGGCGGTGGTGCCGACCTACCGGGGCGAGGGCAAAACGTTCCTCTAGGCCGCCCGACCGGTGGGCGGGCGGGAGACGCAGCCGGACCGGCGCCGTGCACGACGGCGGCCCCCCGCGAAAGCCGCGGGGGGCCGCCGGGAGCGGGAGGCCGGCGCTCAGACGCCCGTGCCGGAGCCGCCGGTGCCGCCGCTGCTGTCGGCGGTGATGCCCTGGGCGATCTGGTCCATCAGGTCGACGCCCGGCGCCTTGCCGCCGACATCGAAGCCGAAGCGGACGACCACGAGCTTGCCGCTGTCCGCGGGGGACGGGAAGACCAGCGACTCGACGTATCCGTCGGTGCCGGAGGCGGTGACCACCTTCCAGCGGACCAGGTAGCCCTTCTGCCCGGCGACCGTGACGGACTTGGACGCGACCTCCTGGTGCGAGGTGGTCTTGCCGTAGATGGCGGTGCCGTACGAGTCCGAGGCGTTGAGGGGGATGTCCTCCTTGGCCGCGGCCTCGGGGGTGCTGGAGCTGAGCTTGAGCAGCGCCGCGGGCTGGGCGAAGACCCCGCCGCGTACACAGGTCTGGGTGGCGTCACCGGGGCACGCGTACTGGCCGGTGACGACGCTGGCGCCCACTCCCTGCTCGCCGGGGCTGCCCTGCCAGCCGCTGAGCACGGGCAGCTTGATGCCGTCGTAGGCGTCGACCGGCGGGCCGGTCGGGGCGGCTCCCGGGCCGCCGGGGTCGCTCGGGTCGTCCGGTCCGCCGGGATCGAGCGGGCCACCGGGGTCGAGCGGCGTCTGGCCGGGACCGGGGGCCTGGCCGAAACCGCCCGGGCCACCGCTGCTCGCGGACGGCGTCGGGGCGCCCTTGGCGTCGTTGCCGTTGTCGTCGCCACCGCCGAGAGCCACCACGCCGGCGATGACGCCGCCTATCACCACCAGCGCGGCCACGACGGCGATGACGATGACGCCGGTACGGCGCCGCTTGGGGGCGGCGGGGTACGGCTCACCGCCGGGGAAACCACCGGGATAGCCGCCCGGATACCCGCTCGGGTATCCCGGATAGACCGGGTATCCCGGCGGTGGGGTGTCCGTGGGCGCGTTCCTGGTGTATTCGGTCCACGCGTTCCCGTCCCACCAGCGTTCCATGGCCGGGCCGTTGCCTGTGAGCCCGGGTTCTGGATACCAGCCGGGCGGGGTCGTCGTCGTCACGCCGGTCACCTTATGGCCCCAGCATGAGAATCCCGTAAGCAACCGGTTGACGCCTTCTTCACACCCGGGGATCCGGGCCGCCGCGGGCCCGCCGGGCCGGGCCCGGCCGGTGGACGGCCGCCCGCAGCGCCCGCCCGATGACCTCGGGCGCCTCCACGAGCGAGGGCCCGTACCAGGTGAGATGGCGGCCGCTGACCAGGGCGGCGGGCAGCCCGGGGAACGCCTCGGGGCCGTCCTCGGCGGTGAAGCGGTAGGGCTCGTCGGGCAGGATTACCAGGTCGGCGGCGGGCAGCCGGGCGAGGTCGGCCCTCGGGTAGCGCTCGGCGTCGCCGGCGTGCACATGGTCCACGCCGAGGGCGGCCAGCAGGTCGCCGGCGAAGGTGTCCCGGCCAAGGGTCATCCAGGGCCGCCGCCAGATCGGGACGACCGCCCGCAGCCTGGGGGCGTACGGGGTGACGTCGAGCCAGGCGGCCCGCGCCGCGTCGAGCCAGCCCGGCCGGGGCAGCCCGCATCCCTCGACCAGTACGCGGGCCAGCTCGGTGAACGACTGGGGCAGCGAGCGTACTTCGGTGACCATGACCGGCAGGCCCGCCGCGCGCAGGGCGGCCAGGTCCGGGGCCCGGTTCTCCTCCTCGTTGGCGATCACCAGGTCGGGCGCGAGCGCGGTGATCGCGGGCACGTCCGGGTTCTTGGTGCCGCCGACGCGTACGACGTCCAGCCCCGCCGGGTGGCTGCACCAGTCGGTGGCGCCGACGAGGAGTCCCGGCGCGCTGACGGCAACGGCCTCGGTGAGGGACGGCACCAGCGAGACGACCCGGCGCACCGGGCCGCCGCCGGGCCCGCTCCGGGCGGGAAAGGGCTCGGCGGCCGGGCGCGGGGTCACCGCCCCACGGTACGGCGGTCTGTCGGTGGCCCGTGCCATGCTGGCGCCGTGACTGACGACAAGCCCGGCAAGCTGCTGCTCCTGGACACCGCGAGCCTGTATTTCCGTGCCTATTTCGGGGTGCCGGAATCGGTGAAAGCACCGGACGGCACGCCGGTCAACGCGGTGCGCGGGCTGCTGGACTTCATCGCCCGGCTGGTGGCCGACCACTCCCCCACCGGGCTGGTGGCGTGCATGGACGCGGACTGGCGGCCGCAGTGGCGGGTCGAGCTGATCCCGTCGTACAAATCCCACCGGGTCGCGGACGAGCCGGCCGGCGCCGACGGCGGGGCCGGCGGGGAGGGCTCCGTCGAGCAGGTGCCGGACACGCTGTCGCCGCAGGTGCCGGTGATCGAGGCGGTGCTGGACGCGATCGGCGTCACCCGTATCGGTGTCGCCGGTTACGAGGCGGACGACGTGATCGGCACCCTGGCCGGCGCCGCCACCGTCCCGGTCGCGATCGTCACCGGCGACCGCGACCTCTTCCAGCTGGTGGACGACGCGCGCGGGGTGCGGGTGCTGTATCCGCGCAAGGGCGTCGGCGACTGCGACGTCATCGACGAGGAGGCCATCACCACCCGCTACGGCGTGCGCGCCGACCAGTACGCCGACTTCGCGGCGCTGCGCGGCGACCCGAGCGACGGGCTGCCCGGGGTGAAGGGCATCGGCGACAAGAGCGCGGCCGAGCTGATCACCCGCTACGAGGACCTGGCCGGTGTGCGGGCCGCCGCGGCGGATCCCTTCTCCCGGCTCACCCCGGCCCGGCGGCGCAACATCACCGAGGCCGGCGCCTATCTGGATGTCGCGCCCAAGGTGGTCCGGGTGGCCGGTGACGTCCCGCTGCCGGCCTTCGACCCGGCCGTACCGACGGAGCCCGCCGACCCGGAGGCCCTGACGGCGCTGGCCACCCGCTGGGGACTCGGCGGTTCGCTGACCCGCCTGCTGGAGGCACTGGCCAAGACAGCCTGAGCCCGGCCTTCCCCTCCCCCGCCCCCCCTTTGGCCGGGGGTGGTCCAGCAAGTGGTCGGGTGCGGGCCCGTGCGTGGCTGATCGCGCCGTTCCCCGCGCCCCCGACGGGGCACCGCCCGGGGCGGGCCGGAACCCGCCGCGACACTCCCGGCCGCCTCCCGACCGCACGCCGCCCATGGCTGGCCGCGCAGTTCCCCGCGCCCCTGTTGGATGCCGCCGACGGCACAATCGGGCCCCGAAGGGGCGCGGGGAACGGCGCGACAAGCCACAACGCGCCCGCACCCGACCCCCGACCGAACCCGGCCGGCCTGGCCCCAAAAGGGCCGCGGGGAACCGCGCGTGAGACGTCGAGACCCGTTCGAGAAGGGGGAAGACCGGCGGGTCAGGCGGTCTCCGCCGCGGCGGAGACCGGTCCGCGCCGCAGCCGGGGCACCCACAGCACCAGCCCGGCCGCCAGGCCCACCGCGGCCAGCACCCACCACACCCGGTGGAAGGAGGCGACCGCCGTGGAGGCGCCCGGAGTGCCGAGGACGGCGACGAAGACGCTGATGCCGAGGACCGCGCCGAGTTGCCGGAAGCTGGCGTTGATCGCCGAGCCCACCGCGAAGCGGGCCGGTGGCAGCGACTGGGCGGCGGCGCCGGACTGGACCGGCAGCGTCATCCCGATGCCGAGGCCTGCCAGCAGCGCGCCGGGCAGCCAGTGGGTGGTCCAGTGCGGACTGCCGCCGACGACGCTGGCGTTCACCGCCATGCCGGCCGTCCACAGCAGCGCGCCGGCCGTGAGGACCGGCCGGGGGCCGTACCGGTGGGAGAGCCGGCTGGACGTACGCGCCAGCACGGTGACGACCAGCGGACTGGGGGCGGTGGCGAGCGCCGCGTGCAGGACGGAGTAGTGCCACACCGTCTGCAGGAAGATGATGTTGCCGAGCAGCATGCCGTAGAACGCCGAGGCGAACAGCAAGGTGGCGGCGTTGACCAGCCGGAACTGCCGGACCTTGAACAGCGCGAGGTCCATCACCGGCCGGCTGGCCACCCGGGTGCGCAGCAGGAAGACCGGCAGCAGCGCGGCGGCGAGGACGAACCCGCCGATCACCAGGGGGTCGGACCAGCCCCGGTTCGGGCCCTCGATGATGGCCAGGCTGAGCGCGGCGGGCATGGCGGCGACCAGCAGCACGCCGAGCGGGTCGGGCAGGCCCGATGCCTGCGGGTCGCGGGTCTCCCGCAGCAGCCGCAGGCCGAAGAAGACGACCGCCGCGCAGATCGGCACGTTGACCAGGAAGATCCAGCGCCAGGAGGCGTATTCGGTGAGCAGCGCGCCGATCGTGGGTCCCAGCGCCGCGGCGGCGGCGCCCATCGCGCCCCAGGTGCCGATGGCGACGTGCCGCTTGGAGGCCGGGAACTCCGGCAGCACCAGGGCGAGCGAGGTCGGGGTGACCAGCGCGGCGAACAGCGCCTGGAGGGCCCGGCCGCCGATCAGCACGCCGGAGTCGGGCGCGATGCCGCACAGCGCGCTCATCAGTGCGAAGCCGGTCAGACCGATGAGGAAGATCCGCTTGCGGCCGTAGCGGTCGGCGAGGCGGCCGGCCGGGATGAGGACGGCGGCGAAGACCAGGCTGTAGGCGTTGAGCACCCAGGCGAGTCGGCCGGTGGTGGTGTGGAAGCTGCGGCTGATCGTCTCGAAGGCGACATTGACGATCGTGGTGTCGAGGAAGACCACGAAGACGCCGAGGCTGCTCAGCGCCAGGATGGTCAGGGCGCGCCGGCGGGCGGCGGCGTCCTGCGGCGGTTCCGCGTCCTGCCCGGCGGCCGGCTCGGGTGGTGTGCCGTCCGCCAGCCGCGGCTGTCCCGCGTTCCCGATGGTCATGGTTCCCCTCGCCGAACTCTGTGTGTTGTGTTTTCCAACCGACCGATGCGACGCTAGCAGTCGTGAGTAGGAAAAAACAACTGACTCAGGTCTACGCTGGAGCCATGGACACGAAGGAAGGGGTGGGCGCCGCACCGGCCGCGCCCGCCGCCGGGTACACACCGCATGTGATGGCCCAGGCGCCGCTCGCGGTGCGCCCGTGCTCGCTGGCCGCCGCGCTGGAGATCGTGGGCGAGCGCTGGTCGCTGCTCGCGCTGCGGGAGATGGCCTACGGCGTGCACCGGTTCTCCAGGATCGCGGGCTACACCGGCGCGTCCCGCGACATCCTCACCGACCGGCTGCGCAAGCTGGAGCAGGCCGGCGTCATCGAGCGGCGGCTGTACAGCGAGCACCCGCCGCGCTATGAGTACCACCTCACCGAGGCCGGCCGGGAGCTGCGCCCGGTGATGCTGGGGCTGCTGCAATGGGGCGACAAGTGGGCCGTGGACACCCCCGCGGTCGTCTTCCGCCACAGCTGCGGCGAGCAACTGGCCGCCGACCTGCGGTGCGAGCACTGCGGCGAGCCGATGACCAGGGAGTCCCTGACACCGACCCGCCCGTGACAGCCGGATGCGGGGCCGCCGCGCGGACGGCCCCGCACCGGTGCGGTCAGTCCTTCAGCAGGGTGAAGTCACTGGTCGTGGTGGCCCCCTTGGTGATCTTCACGGTGGTCGTGGTCGGCTGGTAGCCGTCCTTGGCCACGATCAGCTGGAGCGGGTTGTTGCGGGTGTCGAGCCACAGCGCGTAGCCGCCGTCGGTCCCGGTCTTGAGCGTGTAGTGCGTCGCCCAGGTGTTGATCTGCACGGTCGCCCCGGCGAGCGGGGCGCCGCCGGACGCCTTCACGGTGCCGGTGATCTTGCCCCAGGTCGCGGGCGGCTTCACCGTCATCGAGACGCCGATCGGGGCGAGTTGGTACGGGGTGTCGGTGGCCAGGAGCAACGACGCGGTGTACGTGCCGGGTTGGCTGATCTCCGGCGCGGCCGAGTCGAGGGTGAGGGTGATGGTCGCGGTGGCGCCCGGCTGCACGGTCAGCGTGCCGGCGCTCTCGCTGAGCCAGCTGACGTCGGCCGCCTCGGTCTGGTCGTAACCGGGCAGGACTTCCGAGGTCTTGGCCGGGGTCTGGCCGGCCAGACCGCCGATCGCGTAGAAGCCGCTGGCGCCGCCACCCCGGTAGAGGGAGGCGTTGGCGTTCGGCAGCGCTGTCCAGGTGTTGTCGGTGGGCTGGTAGGCCCAGGCCTGGTTGGTCAGCTCGGCGGCGTCGTCGACCGCGCCGCCCTTGATGAGCAACTGGCCGTTGGCGGCGGTGTAGGCCGCGCCCCAGGCGTCGGTCGGCTGGTCGGCGATCGGCGACCAGGAGTCGGCGGCGGGGTCGTAGACGTAGGCGTGGGTCAGGCTGCCGGCGTCGACGGTGCCGCCGGAGCAGTAGAGCTTGCCGGCGATGCCGCCGCAGGCCTCCCAGGCCACGGGTTCGGGGTAAGCGGCCAGGCTCGCCCAGGAGTTGGTGCTCGGGTCGTAGACGGTGACGTCGGTGCTGCCGCACACGG
This sequence comes from Streptomyces polygonati, assembly GCF_042650325.1. Classification (NCBI taxonomy): domain Bacteria; kingdom Bacillati; phylum Actinomycetota; class Actinomycetes; order Kitasatosporales; family Streptomycetaceae; genus Streptomyces; species Streptomyces polygonati. The sequence continues at coordinate 393,563 of NZ_JBHSBB010000009.1, forward strand.
AGTCGGTGCAGCCGCCGACCGAGTACAGCTTGCCGTCCAGGACCGCGCTGCCCGCGCCCGCATACGGCTTGGGTGCGGCGGCGCCGGTGCTCCAGGTGCCGGCGCCGATGTCGTAGATCTCCAGCTTGGCGTCCGGCGCGCCGGAGGCGCCCCAGCCGCCCGCCGCGTAGAACTTTCCGTTGATGATCCCGTGGACCGGTGCTTCGCGGGTGTCGGCGGCGGAGGCGAGCTTGGTCCAGGCGCCGCTGTCCGCGCTGTACGCGTACAGGTCGCTGGTGTCGGCGGCGCCGGTGAAGCCGAACGCGGAGTAGACGGTGCCCTGGTAGGAGGCCACCGCGTTGTCGCCGGTGGCCACCGGCAGATCGGGGACCGGCTGCCAGGCGGTGCCGGCGGTGCCCTGGGCGGCGGCCGAGGCGTCGTTGGTCGCCGACCCGCCGTGTACGGCACCGGACTTGGCACCGGACTTGGCGCTGTGTGCCGTGAGCGACAGCGGGGAGTAGTGGCCCTTGACGAGGTTCAGCGGCGCGCCGGCCTGCTGGATGACCGCCCCGCCGGGGGCCTCGCCGAGCTCGATCGTGGCCGGGGCGGCGCCGGTGTTCTTGACCGTCACCTTCTGGGTGGCGCTCTTGCCCCAGGCCACGGTCTTGGCGACGGACGCCGGGGTGACCGTCAACCGCCCTGCTTTGAGGGCGAGATCGCGCTCGACGGCGCCGTCCGGCGGGACGTTCGCGGTCGCGGAGACCGAGGTGTAGTGCGAGGCCGCCGCGCTCACCGGGTGCTTGCCGGTGAGGTGCGAGAACATCCAGTAGAAGCCGTCACCGCGTGCCGGGTCGTCGGGCGTGGCCGTGCTGGTGGTGTGGTCGCCGGGTGCGTCGGTGCTGGTGACGGTGGCGCCGTTGACACCGGTCCGGGTGTTGGCGTCGGTGACGTTGCCGACGATCAGGCCGCCGGGCACCGGATCGTAACTGCGCTGCCCGACGAAGACGTTGTCCAGCTGCCACCAGTAGGCCCAGTTGCCGGTGTAGTGGAAGCGCAGCCGGACATCGGGCTTGCCGGTGTAGTCGGTGAGCGGCAGATCGACGTGCGCGGGCCCGGTGACCGAGTCGGTGGTCCGCTCCCACAGCGTGGTCCAGGTGGCGCCGCCGTCGGCCGAGACGTCCACGTCGGCGGTGGAGTTGGAAAATTCCTTGTAGTCGGTGTCGAAGCCGACCACCGGGTTGCTCAGGCCGGTCAGGTCGTAGGACGGGGACAGCAGGGAGCTGTCCTGGTCCAGGCCCTGCCCGATGTCGTCGCTGTCGATGATGGCGAAGCCGCCGGAGCCGCCGGTCCTGTTGCCGCGGTCGCCCTCGTCGTCGAAGGTCCAACCGCCGTCCGTGCCCGCGGCGTTGCTGACGGACCAGCCGGCCGGCGGCCCGCCGGTGGAGGTGAACGGCTCGGTGGCGCCGCTGAGGTGGACCGCGTAGCCGGGGGCCTGGGCGGCCACCGGGTCCACCGGGACGGAGACATTGAGGTGCAGGTCGGCCGCGCCGAGCTGCACGGTCTTGTCGACGGACTGGTAGCCGGGATAGTCGGCCACGATGTGCAGGGTGTAGCCGCTGTTCTGCGGCAGGGTCAGCGTGTAGGCGCCGGTCGCGGGGTCGGTGAAGACCGGTCCGCCGGGCACGCCGGCCGCGGTGATCTCGGCGTAGAGCGGCCAGCCGTGGCCGGAGCCGTCCGCGACCTTGCCGGAGATCGTCCGGGTCGGGACCGCGTCGAGGGCGAAGGACGCGGCGACGGTGGCCCCGTCGGTGAGGACGACCGCTGAGGTGGTCGCGGCGGAGTAGCCGTAGGCGGAGGCGGTCACGTCGTAGGTGCCCGGCTGGAGGTCCAGCCGGTAGGCCCCGGTGGCGTCCGAAGTGGCGCTGTAGTCACCGGCCTTGACGGTGGCGCCGGCCAGCGGGGCGCCGGTGGCGTGGTCGGTGACGGTGCCGCTGATCACGCCGTGCGGGCCGCTGCGGAAGGCCGCGAGGCCGTTCGGGGTGCCGAGACCGGTGGGGCCGTCGTAGCCGGGTCCCGCGGTGCACAGCCCGGCCGGGGCGCAGTCGCCGTTGTCGCCCGTGGTCACGTCGTTGAGCGCCGACTTCGCCGCGTAGGGATAGGAGTTGGGGTAGGTGCCCGCCGCCGGGGTGCCGGCCGAGGCGTAGACGCCCGCGATGAGCGGGGAGGAGGCGCTGGTGCCGCCGTACACCGTCCAGCCGCTGTCACCGTAGGTCTGGTAGACGGAGACGCCGGTCAACGGGTCGGCGACGGCGGAGACATCGGCGACGGAGCGCTTGGCGCAGAGGGTGTCGGTCTGGAAGACCGGCTTGGGCTCGTACACCGAGCAGCCCGAACCCGGGCCGCCGAAGGTGTTGTTCCACACCGACTCGCTCCAGCCGCGGGCGCTGCCGGAGTCCCGGGTGAGGGCGGTGCCGCCGACCGAGGTCACATACTGCGAGGCGGCCGGGTAGCTGACGCCGAAGCCGTCGTCACCGGTGGAGGCGACGACCGCGACGCCCGGGTGGTCGTAGTACGGGTCCATCGCGGTGAGTTCGGAGGGATCCTCGCCGCTGCCCGCGGTGCTGTCGTAGTTGGTGCCATAGGAGTTGGAGACGTACTTCGCGCCGAGCGCGACCGCCTCGTCCACCGCGGCGCCGAGATCCTCGAAGTTCGGGGTGTCCGCCTCGACGAGCAGGATGTGCGCGTTGGGCGCGGCGGCGGAGACCATGTCGACGTCGAGGGAGATCTCGCCGGCCCAGTCCGGGTCCGGCGCGGGGTAGTCGGTGCCGCCGCGCTGGCTGACCTTGGTGAAGCAGCCACTGGCGGCGGTGCAGGCCGGCAGGCCGAACTGCTCGCGATAGACCGCCAGATCGGCCTCGGCGGTGGGGTCGTCGTAGGCGTCCACGATGGCCACGGTCTGGCCGGCGCCGCCGTCGGCGGGCAGTGCGTAGGCGCTCTGCAGGTCGGCGGGCCCGAAGCCGTCCGGGGTGGTGGCGAGCGGCTGCAGGCCGGACCGCGCGGGCAGGTCGGTGCGGCGCAGCGCGAGGCAGGCGAACTGGCCGGGCTTGGCGTCGCCGCACTGCCGTACGACGTCGGGCCGCGCGGGGGCGGCGGCCGACGCGGTCGCGGCGGCGGGCAGTTGGATCCCGAGTACGGCGAGGGCGGCCGAGGAGAGCGCGGCGACCGCGGTGGCGGCGCGCCGGGCCCGGCTCGGTCTGGGAAGGGGTATGCGCAAGGCGAGTCTCCCTGGGGACCTGTGACTGGACGGAAGGCACCGGGCCTGCTCGACATCGGCGTCCCACCCGGTCGCGGTCCGCTCGGACCGCTGGCGTATACCTGTGCCTCACTCGCCCCACCGGAATCCCCCAGGGCTTGTCGGGTTCCTGACACTGCGGGTCCCGATTCCCGGAGGCGGCTTCCCGTCATCCGGACGCGGGCGGGCCGGTTCCCGGGCCAGCGTCCCGGCCGGGTGTCCCGCCCCTGCTTTCCGGCCGGCCTACCGGTCGTCCTCGGAGCGGCTGTCGTCCAGCCAGTTGTGGCGGGCGGCGTGCCAGACCAGCTGGACGCGGTTGTCGACGCCCGCGGCGCGCTGCATCGCGGCGATGTGCCGCTGCACGGTGCGGACGGCGACGCCGAGCGAGCGGGCCATGGCGGCGTCGGTGCTCCCGCTGACCAGCATCGCGAGGATGCGCAGCCGCAGCGCGTCGCGCGGGCGTTCGGGGTCGGGGCGGACCAGCGGGACACCGGCCGCCCAGAGGGTGTCGAAGAGGGTGGTCAGCGCGTCGAGCAGGCCGCTGGGCCGGATCACCAGCAGCACCGGGTCGGGCAGCGGGGCGTCGGTGGCGAGCGGGAGCAGGGCCAGCGCGCGGTCGGCGATGCACATCCGGACGGGTACGCGTTCGGCCACCCGGATGTGCGTGGTGTCGGCCACCGCCGAAGCCAGATCGCCCAGGGCCTCGAGTCCGGCGCGCTCGACGAGCACACGGCGGAGTAACCGAGGCGGCGTCGCGTCCGCGGTCGGACCGGCACCGGCCGTCGTGAACGTCCCGGGCCCGGGAGCCGTCCCCGCTCCGGCCGGGCAGGCCAGCACATCGTCCCCGCCCGGCCGGGTCGACGGCCTTGCCAGGATGGCCAGTTCGGCCCGGGCCTGGGCCTGTGCCTCGCCGACGCGCCGCCGCACGGCTGCCGCGCCTTCCACCACCTGGACGATCTCCTCGGCGCGATGGCCCTCGTGCACCCGCTGGTATTCGACGCCGAGCCGGTCCAGAAGCTCGCGGCCGTACCGGAGTTGCTCCTGGGCACGGGCGACCAGCGGCAGCAGGCCGGACTGCGGCGGCAGCGGATACCAGCGGCCGTCCGGGCCGAGCCGGACCAGGTCACGGGACGCCAGCTCCTGACAGGCGGCCTCGGCCCGCTCCGGTGACACCCCCAGCTTCCGGGCCAGATCCCGTCCCGCCACCCCGCGGGTGGCGATCAGCAGTGGATAGGCCCGGTCCGCGTCGGCGCTCAACCCCAGTGCCTCAAACGGACGTTCGGTCATGATCGGGGACTCTAGCCGCCGCCCCCTGTCAAGACCCGGTATTCGCCAGTTGTCACCGCCGGCCGCGGCGCCGAATCGGCGCCGCGGCCGCCCTCGTGACATCCCGTCAGTAGGACGTCGAATGCGGGCGTGCGAGGCCTCAGGCCCGCTCGGCGGCCAGTGCCGCCAACTCCTGGTCGACCGCCCGCTGGTGCAGCTCGGCGTCCTCGCGGGCCTTCTTCGGGCTCCAGCGTCCGGCCATCAGGAACACGAACGGCAGGAACAGCACCTGACCGCCGACGCAGATCCACCACCAGTCCCGCCACTGCCCGGGACCGTCGTGCGCGGCCTTCGCCACCTTCGTCCCGTACTTGGTGAGCACCGCGAGTTGCGGCTGCGCCTTCTGCACCACCGCGAGATCCGCCGGCCCGACCTCCTGCATCGCCTGCGCGCCGAGGGCGGCGGGCGGCTTGCCCGGCGGGAACTTGGCGAGTTCCGCGAAGAGTCGCGGATGGGCGTTGACGATGGCCAGCGCGGGCGCCGCCTGCTGCTGCGCGGCCGTCACCTGCGGCCCGTGGTCGACCAGCGGGGTCACCGAGGTGACCAGCACCGGGATGAAGGCGGTCGAGACGGCGACCGCGATCCGGATGGTCCAGCCCCACACCGCCAGGCCGGTGGCGGTCGCGGCCGGATTGTGCTTCTCCACGGTCTCGGTGAAGCTCGCCATCCACGGCCCGTAGGCCACCCCGCTGAAGACACCGATACCGACGAACAGCCAGGCGAAGGTGTAGTAGTCGGTGGTCGGATGGGTGGCCCGGGTGGCGAAGACCGCCGTCATCACGATCGAGCCGAGCGCGCCGACGATCATGAACGGCTTGCGCACCTTGATCCGGTCCGACAGCAGGCCGACCACCACCAGGGCGATGGCGTTGGCGGCCCAGTACCAGTTCGCCACCGCGTTGGCCCGCTGCTCGCTGTAGCCGTAGGTGGTGGCGAAGTAGACCACGAAGTTGCCGACGGCCGCGAAGTAGAGCAGCAGGAAGAGCGCGATCGCCAGCGCCGAGCCGGTCACGTCCAGCCGCATCATCTGCCGCCACTCGCCGCGCCCGGCGGCGACCGGCTCGATGCCCTTGGCACGGGCCTCGACCAGCGCCCGGTCCCGCAGGCTCACCATGATCTGGTCGCGCAGCCGGGGCGACAGCTCACGCAGCGCGAAGATCGCCACCACGAAGACGATGAACCCGGAGATCGCCGAGTAGCGCAGTTCGTCCTGCCAGCTGGAGCTGTCCAGGGTGCCGCTGGTGACACTGGTGACCACCAGGCTGCCGATGACCGGACCCATCGTCCAGGCGCCCATCGCGGTGGCCCGGCCGAGCTGCGGTGAGAAGTCCCTGATCAGGGCGGGAGTCGCCACCAGTACGACGCCCTCGATGATGCTGACCAGCGCGAAGAGCACCAGGTATGCGGCCTTGCCGCCGGCGTTCGGCAGACCGAAGAAGACCAGCAGCGCGGCGATCAGCAGCCCGTAGACCACCATGTTCGCCCGGCCCCAGCGGTCGGCCAGGCCGGCGGCGAGCGAGGCGAAGGCGCCGACCGCGTTGCCGATCACCGAGACCCACACGAAGTAGCGGTAGGTCATGCCGAAGTGCGTGATGATCGAAGTGGCCACCGCGTACTGGATGTAGAGCATGTAGTACAGCACGACCGTGGTGAGCACCACGATCGCGAGATAGGCCATCCGGCGCCCGGTGGCGGGGTATGCGGCCAGGTCGCGGCGGTAGAGCCGGGAGAGCGCGGTGCGGGCACCGGCGCCGGCCGGCGCCCCCGGCCCGGGTCTGTCTGCGTGGAAGGACGTCGGGGTGGCTGACATGCGGCCCCTCCTGGAGTTACGGGAAACCGATCGATGACCTCGGAGCGGCCGGGACGGCGATGACCGGGCCCGGGTCCGATTTGGGCAGAGGTTAGTACCGACCAGTCGGTATGCCTAGAGGGCGCGCACGAGGTGGTTTCTCCGGATCGGCGAGGTCGTGGGGGGTACGGCCCGCCCGTCCCGCCCGGGACGGCGGAGGCCGGCGGACCCCACGAAGGTGGGGCCCGCCGGCCGGGGACCGTACCGGGTGCGTTTCGCCGAGCGTCAGGAAGGAGTGCAGTTCAGGGCAGGTACGGTGAACGCGCCGGTCGCGTTGGCCTGCAGACCGAAGCTGGTGGAGCCGTTCGGCGACAAGGCGCCGTTGTAGGAGAGGTTCTTGGCGGTCACCGAGGCGCCCGTCTGCTTGATGTCCGCGCTCCAGCCACTGGTCACCTGCTGCCCGCCCGGCCAGGTCCACCCGACGGTCCAGCCGGCGACGGCCGAGGGGCCCGGGTCGGTCACCGTGACGGTCGCGGTGAAGCCGGCGTTCCACTGGTTGTCGATGTGCAGGCTGGCCGTGCAGCTCTTGGTGCCGGAGCCGCCGGTGGTGCCGGCGGACGTACCGGTGGTGGTGCCGGCGGACGTACCGGAAGACGTACCGCTGCTGGTGCCGGCCGAGGTGCCGCTCGACGTACCGGAGGAGGTGCCGGAGGAGGTGCCCGAGGACGTACCGGACGACGTACCGGACGACGTACCGCCGCTGGCGCCCCCGCTCGCGCCCCCTGCGGCGAAGGCCGGCGCCTTGATGCCGGCCAGATAGGCGTCCTTGGTGGTGTTCACCGTCGTCCAGTCGTCGTTGAGAATGCCCCCGGTGTCACCGGAGTTGGGGTTCCAGGACCAGAACGCCCACTGGTAGCTGTCGGCGCCGTAGGTGGCGGTCGGCCGCAAGTACTGCACCAGCGTCTTCAACCAGGTCTGGTCGATGGTGGATTGCAGGGTGGTGCCGAACTCACCGACCCACACCGGGGCGATGTTCTGGTTGAACAGATAACCCCAGTTCTTGTCCCAGATCGCCGACATGTTCGCCGGGAAGGTCGGGTCGCTGAACCACGGCTGCTGGGACACGCTGGTCGCGTACTCATGGGCCGAATAGACCAGCCGGTGGGCCACGTTGAGCTCCACCGGGTACTGTCCGGCGCCCTGCAGATTGCCGCCCCACCAGGTGGAGCCGCCGTTGAAGGACTGGACGCCCTCGACGAAGATCAGCAGGTCCGGGTTGACGCCCAGCACCGCGTCGCCCGCCCGCTCGGCGGCCAGCCGCCAGTCCACGCTGGTGTCCCCGCAGCCCCAGCAGGCGGGATCGTGGGGCTCGTTGTGCAGGTCGATGCCGATCACCGCGGTGTTGCCCTGGTAACGGGTGGCGAGGGCCTTGAGGTTGGTGATCCAGGTCGACTCGGGCACCGACGCGGTGTACCAGAGCGCCGACTGACCGGCGGAGTCCGGGCGGTGGCGGTCCAGGATCACCCGCATCCCGATCGAACCCGCGTAGCCGACGATCTTGTCCATCACGCCGAGCGAGTTCAGGCCGGTCAGGTCGGCGTTCATGCCGCTCGAGTAGTTGATGCTGGACGGCTGGGTGCCCTTGAAGATGTCGTCGCTGTACGGCAGCCGGATGGTGTTGTAACCGAGCGACTTCATCTGGTCGATCATGCTCTTGTAGTCGCGCGACCAGAGGCCGTGGGGAACGTAGTTGTTGGTCTCGAAGCCGAACCAGTTGATGCCCGCGATGCGCACCGGCTGGTTGTTCGCGTCAAGGATCTGCCGCCCGCTGGTGTGCCAGTAGCCGCTGCCGGTCGCGGCGGCGGCTTGGGCTGCGGCCGGGACGGCGACCGGGGTCGCGGCCGCCGTGGCCGACGACTGGCCGGTCAGGGTGAACAGCGCGAGGAGCGCCGCCGCGACAGCGGCGGCCAGCAGCGCGATCGGACCGCGCGGTCGCTTCGGTTCACTGCGCGGGGGGCTCGGTGAGCCCGGGTAGGAGAACACGTGGCGATTCCTCTCGGTGGGGGGACGGAACGCTTCGGTGCGGGGTGGGGCCGTGCGGGCGGGCGAGCGGCGTGGGAGCGCTCCCAAAGACCCCTACAAGAAAGCGGCGGGATGCGGCGTACGTCAAGAGGTACGACTGCCGCCATGAAGTGAAGGGGCCCTGGCGCGGACCCCGTTGCCCTTTCCGCTCTTGCGGCGGTGGTTGATTTCCGCCATCAGTTAGGCTTACCTAAGTTGGATCAGCGAGAGAAGCGGGGAACCCATGGCCGACCGACCGCAGCGCAGGACCCCCACGCCCAAGCACGCCACCGTCGTGCGTACCGAGCGGCTCACCCCGCACATGATCAGGGTGGTGCTGAGTGTCGACCCGGCGACCCCGCCGGAGATCGGCGCCTTCACCGACCACTACGTCAAGCTGCTGTTCCCGCCCGAGGGCGTGGCCTACCCGGAGCCGCTGGACATCGAGGCGATCCGCCGCGACCTGCCGCGCGAGCAGTGGCCCCGGACCCGTACATACACGGTGCGGGCCTGGGACGAGGACTCCCAGGAGCTGACCGTGGACTTCGTCCACCACGGCGACGAAGGGCTGGCCGGCCCCTGGGCGGCGAAGGCCCGTCCGGGCGACGGCATCCACTTCTCGGGCCCGGGCGGTGCGTACGCTCCCGATCCGGCCGCCGACTGGCACCTGCTGGCGGGCGACGAGAGCGCGTTGCCGGCGATCGCCGCCGCGGTGGAGCAGCTGCCGCCGGGCGCCCTCGCGAAGGTCTTCGTCGAGGTGTCCGGCCCCGAGGACGAGCAGAAGCTGTCCACCGCGGGCGAGGCGGACATCGCCTGGCTCCACCGCGGCGGCGGCCCGGTCGGCGCGTCCCTGGTCGAGGCGGTGACCGCCCTCGACTTCCCGCCGGGTGACGTGCAGGTCTTCGTCCACGGCGAGGCCGGCTTCGTGAAGGAACTGCGCCGCCACCTCCGCCTGGACCGCAAGATCCCGCGCGACCGCCTGTCCATCTCCGGTTACTGGCGCCGCGGCGCCGACGAGGACGGCTGGCAGGCGTCGAAGCGGGAGTGGAACGCGGAGGTGGAGCGGGAACAGGAGGGGTGAGTTGTTTTTTTGGGGGCCGGGACCGGGGGCACGCGGCACACGCGGAGGGGCCGCGGGCCCCGCGCCCCGGGGCGGCGGGAGGCCCCGGAGCTTGGGGCCGAGACGCGGAAGCCCGGCGTCCGCCGCGCGCGGAGCGGCCGGCTGCGGCGCCGCGGAGCGGATGCCCCCATCGGCGGCAACACGCCGCGCCGCCCGCCAACGATCACCCAGCACAGCGAGCGGCCCGAAACCGACCGCAACGGGCGGAGCATTCGGACCCGCTGCCGCGCCGCGACGGCTGGCCGCGCAGTTCCCCGTGCCCCGGGCACTTCCTCTATGCACAGTCTCGGAGCAAGCTACTCGCGAAAACCTCTTGGGACGTCGCTGTGAGGTGTTGCTCGTCATGATGAGATGGATGTCGAGGCAGGTGAGATCTTGGCACCGCGCTCCCAGAGTTCTTCGGCGTGCTCGGAGAATCGCGAGAACATCCCGCCGGGCCCGGTGCGTCGAAGGTGCAGCAACGGGGAGTCATGGCCCGCCAATCGTGCCAGGTGGGGCGTGACAAGTGCGTCGTCATCAAAGCGGAACACCGACAGCGAGACGTGGTTCATCGCGTCTTGCGGGGCACTGAACCGGGCCTCAAGCCCTTCGAGAGCGCCCAGCTTGGCCAAGTGCTCAAGGGTGATCCGGATGCGGATGGACACGGTCAGTGCCACGCTCTCGATTGCCTCACGCTGCCTGGTCACCTCGCCGTCCGGGTCACCGAGCAGGACGCGGACGCGTACACCTGTCTCGATTTTACGTCGCAGCGTCTCGACGAGTTGAGGCTGTTCAAGCCACAGGAAGTAGTTGGTGTACCCGCTCAGGTACAGCTCCGACCGGGCATCCCCGATCAGGTCGCCCCACACCGAGGACGGGCAGGCCGACCGGTAGGGGTACGAGCGGATGATCTCCCGGTCCGCGCCGAGCTTGATCGAGTTCCGGACAGCCTTCGGCCACAGCATCGCCGCATCAACTCCCAGCGCTTGTGAAGCGTCTTCTCGGTTCCTTGCGTGCGGGATCAAGTCTTCATCAGAGATCCACCGCTCCACCGTCTTGCCCGATACACCGACGCGCATGGCAAGCTGGCGTGATGAAAGGCCAGCGTCGGACATAGCACTGCGTAAGGCAGAATTCAAGGTGGCTCCACGGGACGTTTGGGCGTTCTCAGAAGGTAGCGCCGCGACGGCCCGGGTGTCCCGGAACTGTCAGTGAAAAGGCCCTTTCGGTGGGTCACGCTCGGCTTATGAAGCTTTGTACAGAGCATCAACGGCTCAACCGGTGGCGGGCTGGAGCCCGTGCCGCCGGGAATCTCGGCGCTGAAACGGACGTGGTTGTGCTCCGACCCCGTCACCGAACGAGCGATGGGAGCGACCGCACACGGCTCCTCCCAGGTCGGGGGGCCGCGTGAACAGGCGGTTGCTTCCCTGGTCCAGTGAGAACGGCACGCCGTGTTACCTGGACACGGACTCCAGGGACTCGTTCCTGTCCCGGCTGGCGGACAACCTTGAGGCCGTGCAGCTCGGGAAGGGCCGCGAACTCCTCCGCTACACCGTGAAGTTGCTGGCCCAGCAGGAGCCGTCCGAGGTGGAGCTGCGGAACATGGTCGCCCGCCTGAGTGAGGCGCTGCGGGACGCGATCCGGGTTGCCGAGAGCCGGGGCGAGCGGTTGCCGGTGACCGGTGACAGCGGAAACGCGCGTGCGGCGGTGGCCGTGATCGACCGTGAGATCGTCCGGTGACGGCCGTGGAGAAGGCGGAGCGGACCGCGCCACGTGTGCGGGCGGAGGATCAAGGCGGTCGCGCTCCGGAGCCCGTCGTCCTCGGTGCCGTGTCCGTGCCGCCGGGCGGACCTGGACGATCACGACCTCCAATGGATACACGGCTACCGGCTATCTGCCGGGCTGGGCGGAGGAGAACCCGAGCCAGACAGGTGTGCGGCCGGACACTCTGCCCGTCGTGCTCGCCGACATCAGCCACCGGGCCCCGTTCGACGGTCAGCTCATCCGGGTGGCGCCGGGCGGATACGGCCCGGGGGAGGAAAAGGCGATCCTCGCGGGCAGTATCGACTGCAACCCTGACACCGGCAGCGCCGAACCACCCGAACCGGTCGTCAACGTCCATCTCATCGAGGACTACTGGATCAACGGCCTCGCCCCCGCCGACCTCGCCCGGTTCGCCGCCGCGCTACGCGCCCAAGCCGACCGGCTGGACCACGAGATCCGGCCCCGGCTCATCGCCTACCGGGAGGACTGGACCGCACACCATCCCACCTGACATGCCCGACAGCCCTCCCCCACCACCGCCCCGGCCGCTGATCCCCCTCACCGCGGCCGGGGCCCTCTCTTTTTCGCCGCGTGGGTGGTGCGGGGGTGGTCACGCGGCCGGCCGGAGGGTGTTGGGCCGGTGGCCCGCCCGGGTGGGGGCCGGACATGGCCAGGGGGCCGTACGCTTCCCGGCAACTCGGTGGGCCACAGCGTGACCCGGACCTGGTAGCCGTGCAACAGCTCGCGGCGGGCGGCGCCGTCCTGGGCCCTGGTCCACTCGTCGGCGATGGTCCGGCCGGTGGGCATCATCCGCATGCCCGCCGGGCGGTCCGGCAGTGCGCGAAGCTCCTTGATCTCCTGCCCGGAGACGGCCGTACTGGGTGCGGTACCAATCGGCGTCGTCCGCCTCGCCGGTCCGGAGACGACCGCAGGGGGCACGGCGTGCGGACCCGATAACCCCGCGCGACCGCGGCAAGCGGACCCGGCGGGCCGCCGCCGGGGCAACCGCACCACCAGGGGGCGCGCGCCCCCACACCCCCGTTCGCACCCCCGCCCCCACCCACCGAAACCCCCGGAGGGCCCCGTGAGGAGTTCGGCCCGCGGCGGACACGGACGTGTCATCGTGGTGAAACACCGGGTCCCTAATTTCTGTCGCCCGACAGGAATTCGTGACAGGGGGACATGGCCATGGCCGCCACCGCACCTTCCGACATCCGCCCCGACCCGCCCAGCGGCCCGGACAGCGAGGACACCGCCGGCCTCGCGGACTTCGGCTACCGCCAGGAACTCCACCGCAGCCTCGGCCGCTACGCGTCCTTCGCGGCCGGCTTCTCCTTCATCTCGGTCCTCACCACCGTCTTCCAGTTCTTCGCGTTCGGCTACTCCTTCGGCGGCGCGCGCTTCTTCTGGACCTGGCCGGCGGTGCTCATCGGCCAGCTCCTGGTCGCCGCCTGCTTCGCCGAACTCGCCGCCCGCTACCCGATCTCCGGCGCCGTCTACCAGTGGTCGAGCCGGCTCAGCAACAAGGTCTTCGGCTGGTACGCGGGCTGGATCATGGTCCTCGGCCAGATCGTGGTGGTGGCCGCCGCGGCGCTCGCGCTCCAGGTGGTGCTGCCCGCGGTGTGGTCCGGTTTCCAGCTGATCGGTACGGATACCTCGCCGGTCTCGTCGGACGGCGCGGCCAACGCGGCGGTGCTGGGGATCGCCCTGCTCGTCGTCACCACCGCGGTCAATTTGCTCGACAACCGGGTGATGTCCCTGGTCAACCGGGTCGGCGTCACCGCGGAGATCATCGGCGCCGTGCTGATCATCGTGCTGCTCTTCACCCACGCCGACCGGACCCCCTCGGTCACCGTGCACGGCGGCGGTGGCGCTTCGGCGTTCTTCGTCGGCTCCTTCGCCGCGGCCTACGTGATGATCGGCTTCGACAGCGCGGGCGAGATGAGCGAGGAGACCCGCCACCCGCGCCGGGTCGCCCCACGCACGATCCTGTCCGCCCTCACCGCGGCCGGCGTCCTCGCCTCCCTGCTCGTCCTCGCCGCTCTGCTGGCCGCCCCCAGCCTCACCGACGGCCGCCTCGGCACCGAGGGCCTGTCGTACGTACTCACCAGCCGGCTCGGCGACGGTCTCGGGAAGGTGCTGCTCTGCGACGTGGCCGTGGCGGTCGCCGTCGCCACCCTCGCCATCCAGACCTCGGCGACCCGCATGCTCTTCTCCATGGCCCGCGACGAGGCACTGCCCTTCTCCCGCACCCTCGCCCGGGTCTCCCCCCGCACCGGCCAACCGCCCGCCCCCGCGCTGGCGGTGGGTGTCCTCTCCGCCGCCCTGCTCCTGCTCAGCTTCTCCTCCCCCGAGGCATGGCTGGCGATCGGCACGACCTGCATCGTCATGCTCTACCTCGCCTACGCGATGGTCACCGGCCCGCAGCTCCTCCGCCGTCTGCGCGGCGGACTCGCCCCAGCGACCGACGAGTTGGGCAACCCGGCTTTCTCCCTCGGCCGTTGGGGCATCCCGATCAACATCCTCGCCCTCCTCTACGGCCTCACCATGACCATCAACCTCGCCTGGCCCCGCGCCGCCGTCTACGACCCCTCGGGCGGCCACTGGTACTTCCAGTGGTTCACCCTCCTCTTCCTGGCCGGCGCCGTAGCCCTGGGCGCGGCCTGGCGAGCGGCCCGCGCCCGCCCGTCCACCCTCCCTGAACCGACCCCGGTCCCCGAACCGGCACCCTGACAGCCGCCGCCGTTCCGCCGCCGTCCGGGCGGTCCACCGCCGCCCGGCCGCGGGTACGGGTCGCCGGCCGTCTCGCCCGGCGGACCGCTTCTCGCCGACCACAGCTCGAAGCGGGGGTTCGACAGGAAGATCCTGATCTGCTGCCGGGAAGCGTCCGCCACTGCCTGGCCGGTGTCCGTGAACTCATCGACGTCAAGCACGCACCATGTTTCGTCGTACTCGTCACCTGCCGTGCGGAGTTGGGGTGCGACATGGCAAGGCCCCTCCTGGGCCGTTCGGCCAAGAGGGGCCAGCGGGTTGTGTTCAGGGTTCGAGCAGGGGCCGGAGGACGTGGGCGAACTCTGCCGGCTCGGCGCTTGCGCCGAGGTGGTTGCCGGGCATGTCGACCAGAGGTAGCTCCAGAAGTTCAGCGAGTGCTTGGGTCGCCCGGCGCGCCATCTGGTGATGGCTCAGCGAGCCGGCGCACAACGTCACCGAAACGCGACGGATGGCCTCGATGTCGGGGACGTAGAAGACCGTGGGGCCGGCCATCCGTCCCAGGAAGTAGCGATTCTTGTCGAGTTCCTCGCCCGCCAGCTCGGGTAGCGCCATATGGGCGGGAGGCGTCTGATCTGGTCCTGTGTGGTGGGCAGCGCCGCTGAGGTCGAAGAACTCCTGCACTGCCCGCTGAGGATCAGCCTCTGCGGCTTTGAACGCTGCTGCGGCTCGGCTCGCCAGGGCTGCGTCATCCAGGAGAGACACGAGGGGCGGCTCGTGCAAGACGGCCCGGCCGACCACGTCAGGATGCTGCTTGCCCAGCTCCAGCAGTGTCACGGCACCACCACTGGTACCGACGAACAGGGCGGGCTCTCCGGTGAACCTGTCAACAAGTGCAGCAAGGTCCTCAGCAAGGACCTCGGGCGTGGGCGCAGCCATCCCTGGGACCGCGCGGCTGGCACCGATGCCACGCGGATCGTGTGTGACGACGGTAAACCGGCCTGCAAGCTCATGTGCCAGCGCTGCGAAACCGGCGCGCCCAGCCGGTGCGCCGACGAGGAACAGCAGTGGCCCCTCACCCTGGACATCGAAGGCGATCGTGCAGTCCGGCCGGTCGAGCAGGTCCACCGAACTCGTCATCCGATCAGTGAAGTCCGCGATCTTCCGAGTGATCACATCGAGCGCACGGTCCAGTTCCTCGCGTCTATCGTGGACGCGACGGCGATGAGCCGTCAGCAACTCCACTCGGAGCCTGGCCGGATCAGTGACGTTGTCGTCGGCGCCTGTGAACTGCGCGATATCGGCCAGTGGCATCCCCGTCCCACGGAGATGAACCAGCATGCGGATCAGCTCGACGTCGGCCGTGGTGTATTGGCGGCGCCCCGCACTGTCGCGCCGTGGAGACGGTACGACCCCCTGACGTTCGAAGTACCGCAAGGTGTCGGGCGCCAGACCGATCCACGCCGAGACGTCCGCGATACCGAACAGCTCATCTGCCACACTCATGCCTCAAGCCTCGCCCCTGGACCTCGGTACAGGTCAAGCGATCGTCAGCCGGCCGCGGTTTAGCAACCTGTCCGGTCAGTACGCCCAGTCACGGTTCTCGTTCCCGCGCCGGGCGCGTTCGGTGACGCCGGCCGGGTCGGGGGAAGGGGGTTCCAGCGGGGCGGAGGGGACCGCCGGTCAGGGCTGACGCAGGGCCGGCAGCCGGTCGGAGGGGACGCCCGCGATGCGGAGGGCCGCGTCCGCCGCGGCGGCGGCCATCGCGGGGACGGGGCGGGTCGGGGTGGAGCGGTGGACGAGGATGAGGCCCTCGATCAGGGCAAAGAGGAGGTCGGTGCGCAGCGCGAGGTCGGCCGGGGGGAGTGCGGCACAGGGGGCGGTGGCCGCGAGGAGGTCGGCGTAGGCGGACTTGAGCGCGGTGCGGGCCTGGTGGAAGCCGGTGAAGCGGGGGGAGGCGACCTCGGGGAGGAGGTAGAGGGCGCCGAGGTTGTGGGGGCCGGCGCACAGGAGTTCGGCGTCGGAGCGGCACAGGGCCCACAGCCGGGCCTCGGCGGGGCGGGTGTCGTCGGCGAGCAGGGTCCGGGCCAGGGCCAGCGAGGGCGTGACGGTGCTTTCCAGGAGTTCCGCCAGCAGGTCCTCCTTGCCGCCGACGTAGTGGTACATCGACGCCTGCCGCATGCCGGCCCGTTCGGCGAGTCCCCGGGTAGTGGTGGCCGTGTAGCCGCGGGTGGTGAAGAGTTCGGCCGCCGCCGCCAGCAGTTCCTCGCGCGCGCTCATCCCGCTGTCCGGGCGCTGCTGGGCCCGTGGCCGGCCGACCCTCTTACCGTTCACATTCCCGCTCACGCTCACCGGCCGATCGTCGCACACGCCCGGCGGAGCTCCGTCCCAGCCGCCCCGTGAGCACCCGGTAACTCCGTCGCAACGCTCGGGCAATCGCCCGGAAGCGCCCGCCGCCTAATTTCTGTCGAGCGACAGAAACTCATCCGCGGAGACGGAAAGGGAGGTGCCGCACCGTGGCGACCAGGACCAGCGGGACAGCGCGCACAACGCGGGCCGGACGAGCGGCGAAAGCGCCCGGGACGACCGGGACCGCGTTCGGCGCCCGGGACCACGCCCGCGCCCAGGAAGGCGCCCGCGCCGACGCCATGCCGATCGTGCCCGCCCCGGACGGCATGCTGTGGGCCGAGACGGTCGCCGGCGGCGGCTACACCCACAAGGCGCTGGCCCGCGGCACCGAACTGCGCCTGACCGACCCGACCGGCAACGCCTGCGCCCATCTGCTGCTCTTCGTGGACGGCCGCCCCTGGGAGCGGCTGAACACCGCCGACACCGCGAAGGTCCAGTGGAACGCCTACCTCGGCGCCGGCCATCTCCTGCTGTCCGACCAGGGCCGGGTGCTGGCCTCCCTCATCGCGGACACCAGCGGCCGGCACGACCTGCTGTGCGGGACGTCCACGGCGGTACGCAACCGGGCCCGCTACGGCGACGGTTCGCCGCAGGGCAGCTCCCCGGCGGGCCGCGAGCTGTTCAAACTGGCCGCCGCCAAGCACGGGTTGGCGCCCCGTGACCTGCCGCCGTCACTGTCGCTCTTCCAGGGGGTGAGCGTCGAACCCGACGGCGCCGTGGAGTTCATCGGCTCGGCCGGCCCCGGCACCGCGGTGACGCTGCGCGCCGAGCAGCCGCTGACCGTACTGCTGGCGAACGTGCCGCATCCGCTCGACCCCCGACCGGCCTACACCTGCGGCCCGTTGGAGGTGCGGGCCCGGGCCGGCGCCGCGACCGGCCCCGGTGATCCGCTGTGGGACACCACCCCGGAAGGCCGCCGCGCCTTCCTCAACACCGCCGAGCACCTGACCGCCAGGGGGATCGCGTGAGCAGTACGACGACCGTCGAGGCGCGCGCCCCGTGGTCCGCGGTGATCCCGGCCGGCGGCCTGCTCACCATCACCGACCTGCGCGGCAACCAGGCGGTGGACTTCCTCTGCTACGACGCCCATGACACCGCGGTCCGCTACAGCGCGCCCGACACCATCCAGGCCCAGGGCAACATCTTCCTCACCGCCGGCTCGGTGCTGCTCTCCAACGAGTACACGCCGTTGATGACGGTGGTCGCCGACGGTGTCGGCCGGCACGACACGATCGGCGGCGCCTGCTCCAAGGAGTCCAACACGCTGCGCTACGGCCACCACACCTGGTCCCAGCACGCCTGTGTGGACAACTTCCTTGCCGAAGGGGCTCGTTACGGTCTCGGCAAGCGCGATCTGGTGAGCAACGTCAACTGGTACATGAATGTGCCGGTCGAGGACGACGGCACCCTGGGCATCGTGGACGGCATCTCGGCGCCGGGCCGGGAAGTGGTGCTGCGCGCGGACACCGATGTGCTGGTGCTGGTCTCCAACTGCCCCCAGATCAACAACCCCTGCAACGGTTTCGACCCGACGCCGGTCGGCATGACGGTGACGCCGCCGGACGAGGCGGCAGCCGCCCTGGCAGCGGCGGCGCGGGCATGAGCGGGGCGACTCCGCAGCCACCGCCGCCCACCGGCGGCCCTGCCCGGAACACCGAGCCCCCCACCCCGCCCGGCGAAGCCCGCCCCTTCGACACGCTGCTGATCGCCAACCGCGGCGAGATCGCGGTCCGGATCATCCGTACCGCCCGCCGCCTCGGGCTGCGGACCGTCGCCGTCTTCTCCGACCCGGACCGGGCCGCCCCGCACGTCCGCCTGGCCGACACCGCGATACGGCTCGGGCCCGCGCCGGCCAGGTCCAGCTACCTCGATGTGGACGCAGTGCTCGCCGCCGCCCGGGAAACCGGCGCCGGCGCGGTGCATCCGGGCTACGGATTCCTGTCCGAGAACGCCGACTTCGCCCGCCGCTGCGAGGCCGACGGTCTGGCCTTCGTCGGCCCCGCCCCCCGGCACCTGGACCTGTTCGGGGCCAAGCACACCGCCCGCGCCGCCGCCGAGGCGGCCGGGGTGCCGCTGCTGCCCGGCACCGGCCTGCTGCCGGACCTCGACGCGGCCCTGGCCGCGGCAGCCGGACTGGGCTATCCGGTGATGCTCAAGGCCACCGGTGGTGGCGGCGGCATCGGTATGCGCGCCTGCCGTTCCCCCGCCGAACTCGCCGACGCCTGGGGGTCGGTGCAGCGGGTGGCGGCGGCGAGTTTCTCCTCGGCCGGAGTGTTCCTGGAACGGCTGGTGGAACGCGCCCGCCACATCGAGGTCCAGGTCTTCGGCGACGGCCTCGGCCGGGTGCTCACCCTCGGGGACCGCGACTGCTCGCTCCAGCGCCGCCATCAGAAAGTGCTCGAAGAGGCTCCGGCACCCGGTCTGCCCGACGCGGTACGGGAGCGACTCGCCGCCAGCGCGGCGGCGTTGTGCGCCTCGGTCGACTACCGCTCGGCCGGCACGGTGGAGTTCGTGTACGACGCGGCGCGCGGGGAAGCGTACTTCCTGGAGGTCAACACCCGGCTCCAGGTGGAGCATCCGGTCACCGAGGAGACCCACGGGGTCGATCTGGTGGAGTGGATGCTGCGGCTGGCGCAGGGCGACCGGAGCCACCTCGACAGCTGGGACACGCCGGTCTCCTTGTCGACAAGGCGGGTCGGACACGCCGTGGAAGCCCGGATCTACGCCGAAGATCCCGCCCGCGGCCACCGGCCGAGCGCCGGACGGCTCACCCGGGTCGCCTTCCCGGCCGGTGTGCGGGTCGACACCTGGGTGGAGACCGGTACGGAGGTCACCACGTCCTACGACCCGATGCTCGCCAAGGTGATCGCGCACGGCGCCGACCGCGCCGAGGCGCTGGCCGGGCTCGCCGACGCCCTGGCCGCGACCAGGATCGACGGCATCGAGACCAACCTCGGCCTGCTGCGGGCGGCCGTCGCCGATCCCGCGCTGCGCGCCGCCACCCATCACACCGGGACCCTCGACGGCGTCCGCGACGCCTCCCGCCGTATCGAGGTGCTCCGGGCCGGCACCCTCACCACCGTCCAGGACTGGCCCGGCCGCACCGGCCTGTGGCACGTCGGCGTACCGCCGTGCGGTCCGATGGACGACCTGTCCTTCCGGCTCGGCAACGAGGCGCTGGGCAACGACGAGGGCGCTCCCGGCCTCGAATGCACCTTGCAGGGCCCGGTGCTGCGCTTCAGCCACCCGACCACGGTGTGCGTCACCGGCGCCCCGGCGATGGTCACCGTGGACGGCCGCGCGGTGCCGCAGTGGGAGCCGGTGACGCTGCCGGCCGGCGCCGAACTCGATGTCGCCGCACCGGAGGCGGCCGGGCTGCGGACGTATGTCCTGATCGCCGGCGGGCTCGACGTACCCCGATTCCTGGGCAGCGCCGCCACCTTCACGCTGGGCCGGTTCGGCGGGCACGGCGGCCGTACGCTCCGGGCCGGCGACGTCCTGCACGGCGGCACGGCGATCAACGGCGCGGCGATCAGCGGCACGGCGACCGGCGGCACGGCGACCGGCGGCACGACCGCCGGAGGGAGCCCCGTCCCGCCCCGGCGACGCCCCTCCTTCGGCACCGAATGGCTGATCGGCGCCGTCGAAGGACCGCACGCCGCACCGGAGTTCTTCACCGAGGACGACATCAGGGAGTTCTACGCCGCCGCCTGGAGCGTCCACTTCAACTCGGCCCGCACCGGTGTCCGGCTGGTCGGCCCGCGACCGCGCTGGGCCCGGAGCGACGGCGGCGAGGCGGGCCTGCACCCCTCCAACATCCACGACACGCCGTACGCGGTCGGCGCGGTGGACTACACCGGCGACATGCCGGTGCTGCTCGGTCCGGACGGCCCCTCGCTCGGCGGTTTCGTCTGCCCGGCCACGGTCGTCACCGGCCAGCGCTGGAAGCTGGGACAGCTCCGGCCGGGCGACACCGTACGCTTCGTGCCGGTCAGCGAGGACGCGGCGACCGCGCTGCGCGGCTCGCCCGCCACCGCGCCCGTCGCCTCCCGCCCGGTCATCGCCGACGGCGGTGTCCTCGGGCGCGCCGAGGAGACCCCGACACGCCCGGCGGTGACCTACCGCCGCAGCGGCGACGACAATCTGCTGGTCGAGTACGGACCGATGCGGCTCGATCTCGCGCTGCGGATGCGGGTGCACGCGCTCGCGGAGCACCTGGCCGCCAGGCGGCTGCCCGGCGTGGTCGATCTCACGCCCGGCATACGGTCGTTGCAGATCCACGTCGATCCGGCGGCGCTCCCCACCGGGAAGCTGCTCGACCTGGTGCGCGAGGCGGAGGAGCAACTCCCGCCCACCGACGAGCTGGTGGTGCCCAGCCGGACCGTGCATCTCCCGCTGTCCTGGGACGACCCGGCCACCCGTGAGGCCATCGCCCGCTACATGGCCGGGGTGCGCGACGACGCCCCCTGGTGCCCCTGGAACATCGAGTTCATCCGCCGGGTCAACGGTCTGGACTCCGTCGACGACGTCTACCGCACGGTCTTCGACGCCGAATACCTCGTCCTCGGCCTGGGTGACGTCTACTTGGGCGCACCGGTCGCCACCCCGCTCGACCCGCGCCACCGGCTGGTGACCACCAAGTACAACCCGGCCCGCACCTGGACCGCCGAGAACTCCGTCGGCATCGGCGGCGCTTATCTGTGCGTGTACGGCATGGAAGGACCCGGCGGGTATCAGTTCGTCGGCCGCACCGTCCAGGTCTGGTCCACCCATCGCTCGCCGCGGCCCTGGCTGCTGCGCTTCTTCGACCGCATCAAGTGGTATCCCGTGGAGGCCGACGAACTCCTCGACCTGCGCGCCGACATGGCCGCCGGGCGCCTGGACCTGCGGATCGAGGACGGGCAGTTCGCCCTCGCCGACCACCGGCGCTTCCTCGCCGCCAACGCCGACTCCATCGGCGCCTTCCACGCCCGCCAGGCCGCCGCCTTCGGCGCCGAACGCGACGCCTGGCAGGCGGCCGGCGAGTTCGACCGCCCGGACGCTCCGGTCCCTCCCCCGCCCTCCGCCACCGCCGTGGCCGTCCCGGCGGGCGGCCGGGCGGTCGAATCCGACCTCGCCGCCAGCGTCTGGCAACTCGCCGTCCGCCCGGGCGACATCGTCACCGCCGGGCAGCAACTCCTCATCCTCGAAGCGATGAAGATGGAGTCCCCCGTCCTCTCCCCCGCCCCCGGCCGGGTGGTGGACATCCTGGTCGCCCCCGGCACCCAGGTCCTTCCCGGCACCGCGCTGCTGACCCTGGCACCGCTCCAGGTGTACTGATCACGACCGACCACCGTCGACACGAGGGAACCGCCAGCATGGACACCGCAGTGGCCCGGGTCCGGGCAGCGTACGAACGGATCGCCCGGGTGGACCGGCCCGAGGTGTGGATCACCCTGCGCCCGCAGGCAGAGGTGGCGGCGGAGGCCGAGGAGGTGGACGCCCGGGCCGGGCGCGGTGAGCCGCTGCCGCTGGCCGGCCTGACGCTGGCGGTGAAGGGGAACATCGACGTCGCCGGACTGCCGACCACCGCCGGGTGCCCCTCCTACGCCTACCGGCCGGAGCGGGACGCCCCCGCTGTGGCCGCGCTGCGCGCCGCGGGCGCGGTCGTGCTGGGCACCACCAACCTGGACCAGTTCGCGACCGGGCTGGTCGGCACCAGAAGCCCCTACGGCGCGGTGCGGGGCGCCCTGGACCCGGAGCGGATCAGCGGAGGGTCCAGCTCGGGTTCGGCGGTCGCCGTGGCACTGGGGATCGCCGACCTCGCGCTGGGGACGGACACGGCCGGGTCCGGACGCGTCCCGGCCGCCTTCAACGGCATCGTCGGGCTGAAACCGACCCGCGGCCTGATCCCGACCGAGGGCGTCGTCCCGGCCTGCGCGAGCCTGGACTGCGTCAGCGTCTTCGCCCGCACGCTGCCCGAGGCGCGCCGGGCGCTGGCCCTGCTGGCGGGCCCGGTGACGCCGCCGCGACGCCCCGGGCCGTGGCGGGTGGCCGTCGCGCGCCCGGCGGACCTCGGCGAGCTGGACCCGGGCTGGGCGCAGGCCTACGACGGGGCGGTCGCCCGGCTCACCGCGGCCGGGGCCGAGGTCCGTACGATCGATCTGACCCCCTTCACGCGGGCCGCCCGGCTGCTCTACGAGGGGGCGTTCGTCGCCGAGCGCTACACCGCCGTGGGCGCCTTCATCGACGAGCACGCCGGGGCCGCCGATCTCGATCCGACCGTGGCCCGTATCATCACCGCGGCCCGCGAGCTGCCCGCGCACCGCCTGTTCGCCGACCAAGCGCGGCTGGCCGAGCTGAGTACCGAGGCTGCGGCCGAACTCGGCGACGCGGACGCGCTGTTGCTGCCCACCGCGCCCGGCCATCCCACCCTCGCCGAGGTGGCCGCCGACCCGGTGGGGACCAACACCCGGCTCGGCAGATTCACCAACTTCGCCAATCTGCTGGACCTCTGCGCGGTCGCGGTACCGTCCGGCGAGGTGGCGGGCCGCCCCTTCGGGGTGACGCTGCTCGGCCCGGCGCACAGTGACGACCGGGTCGCCGAGGTCGCCGCCCTGCTCGAACCACCGCTGCGGGTGGCCGTGGTGGGCGCGCATCTGAGCGGGCAGCCGCTGAATCACCAACTGCGCGCTCTGGGGGCCCGGTTGGCCGAGGCCACCACGACGGCTGCCGCCTACCGTCTCTTCGCCCTGGACACCGCGCCCGCCAAACCGGGCCTGGTCCGGGTCGCGGACGGCGGCGCCGCGATCGAGGCCGAGGTGTGGGAGCTCTCCGCCGCCGCGCTGGGGCGCTTCACCGCCGCCCTCCCCCGGCCGATGGCCCTCGGCAGCGTCGAACTCGCCGACGGCGCCCATGTAACGGGCTTCCTGTGCGAGCCACAGGCCCTGGAGGGCGCCGAGGACATCACCGCGTACGGCGGCTGGCGCGCGTACCTCGAAGCCGTCAGCCGCCTCGAAGCCCACGCGTAACCTGCCGCCCCGACCGCTGCCGCGGCGGCGAGCGGGACAGCCGCCGCCCCGCCTCAGCCCACCGAGGAGTACGCCACCACGCCCCGCAGCAGACCGTCCACCGCCCGGCGGGAGTTGCGCCGCACCGGGCTCTGCTCCGGCGCCGCGTTGCCGATCTGGCCGAGTACGTCGATCAGTTGCTTGCACCACCGCACGAAGTCGCCGGCCGGCATCTCGGCGTCGGAGAGCACCGAGTCCAGGCTGTGGCCGGACGCCCACCGATAGGCGGGCCAGGCGAAGCCGAGGTCGGGTTCGCGCTGGCCGACGCCCTCGGTCTGGCTGATGTGGTGGTCCTCCTCCAGGGCGTCGAGCCGGCCCCAGATGCGGACCATCTCGGCGAGCGCCTCCTTGGCGTGGCCGGTCGGCAGTTTGGGCGCCACCGCGTCGTCGGAGTTGCGGGCCTCGTAGACCAGCGCCGAGGCGCAGGCGGCCAGTTCGGCCGGGCCGAGACCGTCCCACACCCCGTGGCGCAGGCATTCGCTGGCGAGCAGGTCGAGTTCGCCGTAGAGCCGGGCCAGCCGCCGGCCCTCCGGGGTGACCTTGTCGCCCTCCAGGTAGTCGAGTTCGGTCAGTACCGAGCACACCCGGTCGAAGGTGCGGGCGATGGTGTTGGTCCGGCCCTCGATACGGCGTTCCAGCTGCTGGGTGTCGCGGTGCAGCCGGTGGTAGCGCTCGGCCCAGCGGGCGTGGTCCTCGCGCTCGTCGCAGCCGTGGCAGGGGTGGGCGCGGATCGCGGTGCGCAGCCGGGAGATCTCGTTGTCGTCGGCGGCCGCCGAGCGCTGCTTGCGGTGCCGGGAGGGCGTCGCCCAGCCGGCCGTACCGGCCTTGCTGCGCATCGCGGAGGCCAGATCGCGCCGGGACTGGGGGCTGCGCGCGTTGAAGGTCTTGGGGATGCGCATCCGGTCCAGCGGCTCGACGGGCACCGGGAAGTCTATCTGCGCCAGCCGCTTGACCTGCCGTTCGGCGGTGAGCACGAGCGGCCGGGGGCCGTCGTGGAACTCCTCGCCGTAGCGGTTGCCGGTCGAGCGGCCGGCGGGGATGCCGGGCTCCAGTACCAGGGCGAGCCCGGCGTACTTTCCGGCGGGCACCTGGATGATGTCGCCCGCCTTGAGCTTCTCCAGCGCCTCCGAGGCCGCCGCCCGGCGCAGTACCGCGCCCTCCCTGGACAGCGCGGCCTCGCGCTCCTTCAGCTCCCGGCGCAGCCGCATGTACTCGTCGAAGTCGCCGAGGTGGCAGGTCATCGAGCCCTTGTAGCCGTCGAGCCCCTCCTCGTTGCGCTGCACCTGCTTGGAGATGCCGACGACCGAGCGGTCCGCCTGGAACTGCGCGAAGGAGGTCTCCAGCAGTTCCCTGGACTTGTGCCGCCCGAACTGGCCGACGAGGTTGACCGCCATGTTGTACGACGGCTTGAAGGACGACCGCAGCGGATACGTACGGGTACCGGCCAGGCCCGCGACGGCGCCCGGGTCGAAGCCGCGCTGCCAGAGCACCACCGCGTGGCCCTCGACGTCGATGCCGCGCCGCCCGGCCCGGCCGGTGAGCTGGGTGTACTCGCCGGGAGTGATGTCGGCGTGGGTCTCGCCGTTCCACTTGACGAGCTTTTCCAGCACCACGGAACGGGCCGGCATGTTGATGCCCAGCGCCAGCGTCTCGGTGGCGAAGACCGCCTTGACCAGGCCCTGGACGAAGAGCTCCTCGACCACTTCCTTGAAGGTCGGCAGCATGCCGGCGTGGTGGGCGGCGATGCCGCGCTCCAGGCCCTCCAGCCATTCGAAGTAGCCGAGGACGTGCAGGTCCTCGTCGGGGATCGCGCGGGTGCGCTCCTCGACGATCGAGCGGACCCTGAGCCGGTTCTCGTCGCTGTTCAGCCGCAGGCCGGAAACCAGGCACTGCTGGACGGCGGCCTCGCAGCCGGCCCGGCTGAAGATGAAGGTGATCGCGGGCAGCAGCCCCTCGGAGTCGAGGCGGTCGATGACCTCGGCCCGGCTGGGGGTCCACATCCGGCTGCGGGCCCGCCGCTCGCGCTCCCGGTCGGCCTCCCGGCCGCGCTTGGCCCGCGGGTGGAAGCTGCGCTGATTCTCCTCGCGGGCCAGCCGCAGCAGATCGGCGTTGACCTCGCGCCGGCCGCGGCTGTCGGTGGCGCCGGCCCGCTCCTCGAACAGGTCGTGCATCCGGCGGCCGGCCATCACGTGCTGCCACAGCGGCACCGGGCGGTGCTCGGAGACGATCACCCGGGTGTCGCCGCGCACCGTGTCGAGCCAGTCGCCGAACTCCTCCGCGTTGGAGACGGTCGCGGAGAGCGAGACCAGGGTGACCGAGGGCGGCAGGTGGATGATCACCTCTTCCCAGACCGCGCCCCGGAAGCGGTCGGAGAGGTAGTGCACCTCGTCCATCACCACATAGCCGAGGCCGTCCAGGACGGCGGAGTTCGCGTACAGCATGTTGCGCAGCACTTCGGTGGTCATGACGATCACCGGGGCGTCGCCGTTCACACTGTTGTCACCGGTGAGCAGGCCGACCTTGTCGGCGCCGTAGCGCTTGGCGAGGTCGTTGTACTTCTGGTTGGACAGCGCCTTGATGGGCGTGGTGTAGAAGCATTTGCGGCCCTCGGCGAGGGCGAGGTGGACGGCGAACTCGCCGACGATGGTCTTGCCCGATCCGGTGGGCGCGGCGACCAGGACGCCGCTGCCGGCCTCCAGGGCCTTGCACGCGTCTATCTGGAACGGGTCGAGACCGAACTCGTACAGCTCCCGGAACTGGGCGAGTGCGGTCGCGTTCTCGGCGGCGCGGTGCCGGCTGGCGGCGAAGCGCTCGGCTGGGGACATCTCTTCGGTCATCTCGTCCACGAGCCTACCTGCCACCACCGACAGAGCGCGTGATCTTATCGGCCCGGAAGCTCCGCCCGGGGGGCGGCGCGGGGCCGGGTCCGGCTCAGACCAGCAGCCGTACGGCCCTGGGCACCGTCTGGGCGACCAGCGGCAGCGGTCCGACGCTCTCGCCGTCGGCGTAGCCGGTGATCCCGTCGGCGGCCAGCCGGACCCGGGCCGCGCGGTGCACGGTCACCACCGGGTGGCCCAGGTGGGTGCCCCGGTAGACCCGGGGGAAGACCCGCAGCAGCGTCGTACGGCTGCAGGGGCCCACCACGCAGACGTCGAACAGGCCGTCGTCCATCGCCGCGCCGGCGCAGATCCGCATGCCGCCGCCGTAGGAGGAGCCGTTGCCCACCGCTATCAGGGTGGCCTCGATCTCCCGTTCGGGCGCGTCGTCGAGCCGTACCCGGTAGCGGATCGGGCGCAGCGCGCCCAGTTCGGCGAGCAGGGACAGGTCGTAGCGCAGGCGGCCGGTGGGCCACTTCACCCGGTTCGCGCGATCGTTGACGCGCGAGTCGAATCCGGAGGCCAGCACGGTGCCGAACCAGCGGTCGCCGATCCTGCCGAGGTCGAGTTCCCGGCCGCGCCCCTCCCGCAGGGCCAGGGCCGCCGTGCGGCCGGCCGCGGCGGGCTCGCGCAGCGGCAGGCCGGCGACCCGGGCGAAGTCGTTCCCGGTGCCCGCCGCGACCACCCCGAGCGGGGTGCCGGTGCCGGCCACCGCCTGCAGCGCGAGGGAGACCTGGCCGTCACCGCCGACCGCTATCAGCGCCCCGGTGCCGGCGTCGACCGCCCGGCGGGCCCCGGCCAGCGCGTCGGCCGCGTCCGTGCCGACCACCGTGCGGACCTGGTAGCCGGCCTCCCGCAGCGCGCCGGCGGCCGGTCCGGCGGCGCGAGCGCCCCGGCCGCGACCGGCGCCGGGGTTGACGAAGAGGGTGATCTCGCTGGGCACGCGCGGACCCTACCCCGAATTCGCCCGATCGGGTGAGGTCCGCGCGTATCGGGGCGCCCGGGGCCCTCGGATCAGGACACCGGGGCCGGGCCGGTCACGCGCGGGGTCCGCTCAGGTCGCGTCGTCGAACCCGTCGTCGCCGTGGCGCTCGGCCTCGTCGAAGGGCTGGGTGGAGATCTGCTCGGGGATGTGGCTCAACGGGGACGCCTCGTCGGGGTCGAGCCCGAAGTCGGGGTCGGCGGCGCGGCGGCGCAGCTTGCGGGAGTCGTTGAAGAAGCAGACAGCCATCGCCAGGAAGTACAGGAAGACGATCGGCGCGGCCAGCAGGCACATCGTCAGCGGGTCACCGGTGGGCGTGGCGACCGCGGCGAAGACGGTGATGCCGATCACCATGCCGCGCCACCAGCCGAGCATGCGGCGGCCGGTGACGATCCCGGTGAAGTTCAGCAGTATCAGCACCAGGGGCAGCTCGAAGGCGAGACCGAAGACGACGATCATGCGGACGACCAGGTCCAGGAAGTCGTCCAGCGGCAGCAGGTTGGTGGTGTCGTCCGGCACGAAGCCGATCATGATCCTGGCGGTCTGCGGCAGGATCTCGTACGCCAGCCAGGCGCCGGCCAGGAACAGCGGCACCCCGGCGCCGACGAAGCCCATGGTGTAGCGCTTCTCGTTGCGGTGCAGACCGGGGGCGAGGAAGCCCCACAGCTGGTAGAGCCAGACCGGTGAGGAGCCCACCACACCGGCCATCAGCGACACCTTGAGCGCGATGGAGAAACCGCCCAGCAGACCGCTGACCGTCATCTGCGCGCAGGACGCGCCGGGGTCGCCGGCCTGGTGGCCGGCGCCGTTGACACACAGGACATTGCCCGGGATCCGGTGCTGGAGCAGCTGGATGATGTCCTTGTAGAAGAACGCCGCCACCACCGTCACGACGATGATGGCCAGGACCGATTTCATCAGCCGGTTGCGCAGCTCACGCAGGTGGTCCGCGAGGGGCATCCGCCCTTCGGGGTCCCTCTCCTGCTTGCGGGCAGTCTTGAGCACCCACGTCCTCGTCTCGTACGGCGGCCGTCAGCGAAACGCGCCGGCTTCGTCCTTCACCGGGGGCCGGCCCTCTCGGGTGGCGGCCGCTCCGGCTCTCGGTAGGGGGTCAGGCCTGCGTGGAGGTGCGGTCGGCCGGCTCGGCGACCGGGCGGGCGCTGGCGGTGTCGCCGGGCGCGGCCTTGATCGTGCGGGCCGCGACCTGCTCCGGCGCGGGCTGCTCCGCGGGGGCGGGGGTGCCGCCGTCGTGCTTCATCGCCTTGGCCTCGCTCTTGAGGATGCGGGCCGACTTGCCGAGCGACCGGGCGATGTCCGGGAGCTTCTTCGCACCGAAGAGAACGACGATGACGAGAAGGATGAGGACGATCTCCAGGGGCTTGAGATTGCCGAGCATAAAGGGTCTACCTTCTCACCTGGGGCGGCGTGGTCCTTGCGTCTTCGGCTGCCCGGCACCGGACCGGTGTCCGATGGCCACGCAGGCTGTGATCGTAGCGTGCACCGGTGAACACCGGGCAATGCTCCGGAATCCACCTGATTGCGGCCCCCGCCGCGCTCCGTAGTCGGGCCGCCCGGCCAGACTACCCTCCCCTCGCGCCCGCGTGTCAGGCCCGGCGGCGGGAGATCTCACCAGCTCGTTCGGCCATCGGCGCCGCGGCCCGGCTCAGCCGCTCGCCCGCGCGGGTCAGCGCCTCGGTGCCGATGGCCACCTGACGGGCCAGTTCCCCGACGGCGAGGAAGACCCGCACCGCCAGCACCCCCAGCACCAGGAGCCCCGCGGTCGACAGGCCGACGTACAGAAAAAGCAGCCACATGGCCCGCGAGCCTACCGGTCGGCGGGCAGGGCGACCGACCGGGCGGGGACGGGCCGGCGGGCCGGTCAGTGGGCGTGCAGCCGCATCGTACGGACCCCGCCGGCCGTGAGGAGTTCGACGATCCGCTCGCCAGCCGGTTTGCGGACCGCCTCGCCGCACTCGGGGCAGTCGAAGGAGTAGAAGGTGGTGCGGGCCGAGCCGCCGATGGCCAGCCGCAGCGCGCCGGCGTCGAGTTCGAAGCTCTCCCGGCAGTGCGGGCAGCCGGCCCGGAACAGTGTGGGCCCGGGCGCGGGCTGCGGCGGGAAGGCCGCGGTGATCGTCATAGGTCTCTCACTCCGCGTAGGCGGCCAGGGCCTGTACGGCCGCGTCGCGCGCTTCGCCGGCCAGTGCGGCCGGTGACACGATCCGGCCGTCGCGGCCCAGCCGCAGCGCGAGCCGCCGCAGCGAACCGGGGTCGGGCGTGCGCAGCGTGATCCGCAGGCCGCCGTCGGGCAGTTCCTCGGCGTTGTCGTGCGGATAGTATTCGGCGACCCAGCGCCCGCCGGGCCCGACCTCGATCACCACCTCCGGGTCGTCGCCGGCCGGCTGCACCAGGCCCTGCGACAGGTCCCTCGGCTCCAGCCGCGGCGGGTCGGACGGCTCGTCGAGCAGTTCGATCTCGGCCACCCGGTCCAGCCGGAAGGTGCGGTGGTCCTCCGAGAGGCGGCACCAGCCCTCGAAGTAGGTGTGGCCGACGGTGAACAGCCGGATCGGGTCCACCCGGCGTTCGGTCAGGGTGTCGCGGGCCGGCGAGTAGTAGCGCATCCACAGCAGCCGGCGCTCGGTGATGGCCCGGTCCACGGTGGCGAAGACGCTGCCCTCGGACTCGAAGGTCACCGACAGCTGGGCGCTGGAGTCGGCCACCTCGCCGGCCGCGGTCTCCAGCTTGGCGCCGGCCCGCAGCAGTGCCTGCCGGTCACGGTCCCGCAGCCCCGGCAGGTTGGCCACCGCGCGGGCGGCGACCAGCAGCGCGGTGGCCTCGTCGGCGGCCAGCCGCAGCGGCTGGGCCACGTCGTCGGCGGTGCCGGGGTTGTGCCACCAGATGCGTTCGCCGTCGGTGTCGATGTCGAGCAGGTCGCCGCCGCGGAAGCTGGTCCCGCACAGCGGCAGCACGTTGAGGTCCCCGATCAGCTCCGCCTCGGTCACCCCGAAGGCCTGGGCCACCTCGCTGACCCGGGCCCCGGGCCGTTCCCGCAGATACGTCACCAGGGACAGCATCCGGCGGGTCTGGTCGATCGCGTTGCTCATGCACGGCCCCCTGGTTCGTGTCCGGATGTCTGAGAAGGCACGTCAGCCCTTCGCCACCGCGCGCAGCCGCTCCAGGACCTCGCCGCGCAGTTCCTCCGGGGCCAGCACGACCACGTCCGGGCCGAACTCGGCCAGCCAGGCGTCCAGGCCGTGGCCGTACGGGATCTCCAGCTCGTCCCATCCGGCGTCGACGGGGGTGGTGGTGACCGCGCGGGAGCGCAGCGGATAGCCGCTGTCGCGGCGCAGCCGGATGCGGGCGGTGGCCGCGGTGGCGCCCTCGCCGGCCCAGCGGGCGACGGCCTCGCGGACGTCCACATGGTCGGGGACCTCGGCGGTGAAGGCGCCCCGGCCGCGGACCTTGCCGCTGATCCGGGACAGCCGGAAGACCCGGACGGCGCCGCGGTCGCGGTCATGACCGGCGACGTACCAGTGGCCGCGCCAGCACTCCAGGGCCCAGGGCTCGATCACCCGGGGTTCGGGCCGGACGGCGTTGGCCTTGCGGTAGTCGAAGGCGACCGCCCGCCGTTCGCGGGTGGCCAGCATCAGTGCCTCGAAGGCCGGTTCGGGGGCGGGGATACGGGGTTCGAGCACACTGCTGGTGGCCTCGTACGGCACTCCGGCGGCACGCAGCTTCTGCAGGGCGCCGCTGGCGGCCTCCGCGAGCCGGGCCTGCTGCCAGACCTTGGCGGCCAGGCCGAGGGCGGCGGCCTCCTCGGGGTCGAGCGCGATGTCGGGCAGCCGGTTGCGGTCGCTGCGGGCGAGATAGCCGAACTCGCCGTCGATGCTCTCCACCGTGTCGATGACCAGGCCGAGTTCCCGCAGGTCGTCCTTGTCCCGTTCGAACATCCGGTTGAAGGAGTCGTCCGAGGTGACCTCGTGGTAGGCCTCGATGGATTCGGCGAGCTCACGCTTGCTGACCGGGCGCCGGGTGTTCATCAGGCACAGCGCGAGGTTCATCAGCCGCTCCGCCTTGGCAATCGCCATCGCGCACCCTTCTTTCGCACTGCCCTCGACCGGTGAACCTACCGCTATCGCGGCGCGGGGCCCAAGCCGAGGGCCCCGCCGTCGGCGGGGCCCTCGGTGTCGCTCAGCCGGGGTTCAGACCGAGACGAGGTCGCAGACGAAGATCAGCGTCTCGCCGGGCTTGATGGCGCCGCCGGCGCCGCTGTCGCCGTAGGCGAGGTGCGCGGGGATGGTCAGCTGGCGGCGCCCGCCGACCTTCATGCCCTGCACGCCCTGGTCCCAGCCGGGGATGACCTGGCCGACACCGAGCTGGAAGCGCAGCGGGGTGCCGCGGTTCCAGCTGGCGTCGAACTCCTCGCCGGAGGAGAAGGCCACGCCCACGTAGTGGACGGAGACGGTGTCCCCGGCGGTGGCGACGGGACCGTCGCCCTCCCAGATGTCCTTGACCTCCAGGTCGGCCGGCGGCTCGCCGCCCGGGAAGTCGATCTCGGGCTTCTCGATGCTCACTTCGATGCTCCTTGTGCTCTTCCGGGTGCTGCTGCGGGCAACCGGGACAGTCTTGCAGACCTCACAGAAGGGCCAGGATGTCGAGGCTGAAGACCAGCGTGGAGTTGGCCGGGATGCCTTGGTTCGCGGTGCTGCCGTAGGCCAGATCGGGCGGCGTGACCAGCATCACGCGGCTGCCGACCTTCTTCCCGGCCAGCCCCTGCTGCCAGCCCTTGATGAGCTGGGCGAGCGGGAAGGCGGCCAGCTGCCCGTTGGTGTAGGAGGCGTCGAACTGCTTGCCGGTGTCCCACAGCACGCCCTTGTACTGCAGCAGCAGGTTGTCGGTCGCCTTCACCACCGGGCCGTCGCCTTCGAGGATGTACTCGGAGACCAGCTTGGTGGGGGCCTTGCCCTTGGGGACCGTGATGGAGGGGGCCGCGCCGTCGGTGTTGGTGCCGATCTTCGGCAGGCTCGCGTCGGTCTGGGCGACCTTGGTGCCGGTGGAGGAGCTCTTGCCGTTGAACCGGTCGATGACGTCCACCACGAAGACCAGGGTGTCGGTGCCCTTGATGCCGGCCTGGGCATTGCCCGAGCTGCCGTAGCCAAGGGCCGGCGGGATGGCCAGCTCCACCCGGCTCTTCACCTTCTGGCCGACCAGGCCCTGGTCCCAGCCCGGGATGACCTTTCCCTGGCCGATGATGTTGGTGTAGGGGCCGCGGCTGAAGGAGGTGTCGAAGACCTTGGCGGTGTCCCACACCTGGCCGACGTAATTCACCTGAACGAAGTCACCGGAGGCGATGACCGGGCCGTCGCCGGTGATCACCGTCTTGACGGCGAGGTCCTTCGAGGGGGTTCCGGCGCCCTTGGCGACGGTCGGCTTGTGGTTGAAGGCGGTGCCCGCGGTGATGTCGGGGACCGGTCCGCCGACGATCTTCGCGGTGGGGGTGCCGGCCGCGGACGGCGTGGTGGTGGGCGAGACGGTGTCCGAGGGAGTCCCCGATGGTGAGGAGGCCGAATCGCTCTTTCCGTCCGATCCACCGCACCCTGCGGCGGTGAGCATGAGCGCGGGCACGGCGAGCAGTACGGAGCGTCGGCGCACGGGGTTCCTCGTTCGGTTCGTCGGGGGTGGGGCCGGCGGTCTCGGATTCCGCCGCCCCACACCCTACGTGCTGCGCCTCTCCCGTCACATCCCGGCGATCAGCTTCTCCACCCGGTCGTCGACCGACCGGAACGGGTCCTTGCACAGCACCGTGCGCTGCGCCTGGTCGTTGAGCTTGAGGTGGACCCAGTCGACGGTGAAGTCCCGGCGCTGCTCCTGGGCACGGCGGATGAAGTCGCCGCGCAGCCGGGCCCTGGTGGTCTGCGGGGGCACCGACTTGGCCTCGAAGATCTTCAGGTCGTTGCAGATCCGCTTGGCCTGCCCCTTGCGCTCCAGCAGGTAATAGAGCCCTCGGCGACGGTGGATGTCGTGGTAGGCGAGGTCTATCTGAGCGACCCGGGGGTGGGACATGGTGATGTTGTCGCGGTTCCGGTAGCGCTCGATCAGCTGGTACTTCATGACCCAGTCGATCTCGGTGCCGATCTTGCCGAGGTCACCGCTGCCGATGGCCTCCAGGGTGCGGCCCCACAGCTCCAGCACCTGCTCGATCACGCCGCTGCGGATGCCGCGGCGCTCGCAGAACTCCACCGCCTTGGAGTAGTACTCCTGCTGGATGTCCAGGGCGGAGGCCTCGCGGCCGGAGGCCAGCCGCACCTTGCGGCGGCCGGTGATGTCGTGGCTGACCTCGCGGATGGCCCTGATCGGGTTCTCCAGGGTGAGGTCACGCATGACGGTGCCCGCTTCGATCATCCGCAGCACCAGGTCGGTGGCGCCGACCTTGAGCAGCATGGTGGTCTCGGACATGTTGGAGTCGCCCACGATGACGTGCAGCCGCCGGTAGCGCTCGGCGTCGGCGTGCGGTTCGTCGCGGGTGTTGATGATGGGGCGGGATCGGGTGGTGGCGGAGCTGACTCCCTCCCAGATGTGCTCGGCGCGCTGACTGACGCAGAACACCGCGCCCCGGGGGGTCTGCAGCACCTTGCCGGCCCCGCAGAGCAGCTGCCGGGTGACGAGGAACGGAATCAGGATGTCCGCCAGCCGGGAGAATTCCCCGTGCCGGGCGACGAGGTAATTCTCGTGGCATCCGTAGGAGTTGCCGGCCGAGTCGGTGTTGTTCTTGAACAGGTACACATCGCCGGCGATGCCCTCTTCGTGGAGTCGCCGTTCGGCGTCCACCAGAAGGCCTTCGAGGATGCGCTCACCGGCCTTGTCGTGGGTGACGAGTTCGGTGACGTTGTCGCACTCGGGAGTGGCGTACTCCGGGTGCGAACCGACGTCGAGGTAGAGGCGGGCCCCGTTGCGGAGGAAAACATTGCTGCTTCGGCCCCATGACACGACACGGCGGAAGAGGTAGCGCGCCACCTCGTCAGGGGACAGACGCCGCTGTCCCCTGAACGTGCATGTGACGCCGTACTCGTTCTCCAGCCCGAAAATGCGGCGGTCCATGTCTGAACATTACGCCTGATGCGTGGTGCTGAAACGAGGTTCGACGCCACCGTTTCGATCTTTTTCCGTCCGAGTTCCGAGGTTTGGAACCGTCAGGATTCGGCTGGTGAGCAGCAGTACGAGCAGCGCGACCAGGCCGCTCACCGCGCTGACCGCGAATCCGGCCCCGGTTCCGCCGTGTTGGGCGACCAGGCCGGCCAGCGCGGTCCCCAGGGCCGCGCCCACCCCCATGGCGGTCACCACCCAGGAGAATGCCTCGGTCACCGTGCCCGCCGGGGCGTGTCGGTCCACTACGAGGAAGGCGCAGGCCAGCGTGGGTGCGAGGAAGAAACCGGACAGGGCCGCCAGCGGCAGCATCCAGCCGGGCCCGGGCACCAGCAGCAGCGGCGGGTAGCACGCGGCCAGGCCCAGCGCCAGCAGCCGCAGCCGTCGTTCCGGGACTCCCGCCCAGGCGCGGGCGCCGTAGCCGAGCCCGCCGGCCAGCGCGCCCGCGCCGTTGGCCGCCAGCACGTACGCGGTGACCGAGTCGCCGCCGTGCGCGTCACCGTAGGCCACGGCGGCCAGCGAGAAGCCGCCGAGCGCGATGCCGATGAACAGGCAGCAGCCGAGCAGGACGGCCAGGCCCCGGGAGCGCAGGGCGCCCAGCCAGTGCGCCTCGCGGGCCGGTGCCCGCCAGCGCCGGGAGGGCCCCGAGGTGACCACGACCAGGGTGCCGGCCACCCCGAGCAGTCCGGTGACCACCACGGCGGCGGCCTCGTCGGCGGCGGCGACCGCCAGGGTCACCAGCAGCGGGCCGATGGCGTAGAGCACTTCCTGGGCGGCGGCGTCCAGCGCGTACGCCTTCTGCACCTGCCCCTCGTGGCGCAGCACCTCGGGCCACAGCGCCCGCAGGCCGCCCTCCAGCGGCGGGGTGGCCAGGCCGGCCAGGACGACGGCCGCGACCGCCAGCGGCAGCGGTTTCGGGCCGACCACGGTGAGCAGTCCGTACCCGGCGGCCGACAGCAGTGCCGCGGCCGTCATCACCCGGGGCTGGCCGCGCCGGTCCACCGCCCGTCCGAGCAGTGGCTGCCCGATCGCCAGGGCCAGGCCGAAGACCGCGGACAGGGTCCCGGCCAGTCCGTAGCCGGCGCCCTGGGAGCGGAGGAAGAGCACGATGGCCAGCGCCGACATGGCGTTGGGCAGCCGGCCCAGCAGGGTCCCGCCCAGCAGTCGGGCGGCGTGCCGTGTCCTGAGCAGGTCGCCGTAGCCGGTCGCCGTCATGTTCCCCCGCTTCCGTGTTACGTATAACGTCAGATCGTCATACGTACCATGTCGGCAGCTCATGGGTCCACCCCGTGAGGGTTCGGTGGGGGGTCCGACCGGACTGCGACGAGGCGGGAAAGGGACGGGAGCCGGTGACCGGGAACGCGCGGCCGACCTCACGGGACGTGGCGCGGGAGGCCGGTGTGTCGCAGGCCACCGTGTCGCTGGTGCTGGGCGGCAAGTGGCGGGGGCGGGTCTCGGAGCGGACCGCGGACGCCGTCCGGGAGGCGGCGGGCGCGCTGGGCTACCGGCCGAATCTGGCCGCCCGCAATCTGCGGCTCGGCCGGACCAGGACCGCGCTGCTGGTGGTGCCGGCCCTCACCCATGAGTACTTCGCCCGGGTCTACACCGGGGCCGAGCGGGTCGCCGCCGAGCACGGCTTCGGGCTGGTGCTCTACCCGTCCCCGGAGGGCGTCGGGCCGGCCCGGGACCCGTTCGGCTCGGCGGCGGCCGCGATCGACGGGGTGATCGCCTCCTCGATGGCGGCCGACGCGCTCGCCGGGATCGCCCGGGGCGGCGCCGAGGGCGGGCTGCCGCTGGTGATGCTGGACAGCGATCCGGCGGCGCCCGGCGGCGCCCCGACGGTGAACCTGGCCGTCCGGGACGGCATCCGGCAGGTGACCCGCCATCTGCTGTCGCTGGGCCACCGGCGGTTCGTCCATCTGGCGAGCGACGTGGACGCCTGGACCTTCCAAGTACGGGCGCAGGCCGTCGCGGCCGAGCTGAGCCGGGTGCCGGAGGCGGTCCTGCTGCACACCGAGCGGTCGGCGCTGGACGTGGCGCCGGGCCGCGCCGCCGCACTGCGGGCCCTGACCCGTCCGGGCCCGCGGCCCACCGCGCTGATCTGCGACTCGGACGTACTGGCCGCGGGCGCCTGCAAGGCCGCCCGGGGCCTGGGCCTGGACGTCCCCGGCGACCTGTCGGTGGCCGGCTTCGACGATCTGGCGCTGGCCACCGCGATCGACCCCGAACTCACCACGGTCCGCCTCCCCGCCGAGGCGGTCGGCGCGGCCGGTATGACCGCCCTGCTGGCCCTCCTCGACGGCGCCCCCGCCCCCGGCGGCGAACTCCCGGTCACCCTCGTCACCCGTGCCTCCACGGGCGCGCCCTCTGCTGCCGCGCCCCGGCCGGCGGGCACCGGGTGATACCGCGGGAACCCCCGGAGCACGGCGGTGCCCCGGCAGTCGCCGGGGCACCGTAACGCCGTGAGCGGGATCGGGGCAGGGCCGCCCGGGGCTCTACTCCTCGACGTCGTCCGAGGGGTCGTCCGTCTGGGCCGTCGCCGCGCTCTCCGTGTCGAGCAGGCGGGAGAGCTGGCGGCCCAGGATGCGCTTGAACTTGCGCTGCTGGGGGCGGGTGCGGTCGAGGACCGCCACCTCCAGCTGCTCGGCGGTGAGCTGGCGGTCGCCGCCGTTGGTGTCACGGCTGAGGGACTCCACCGCCAGCGCGAGCGCCTCGGCGAGGGTCATGCCGTCCCGGTGCCGCTGGTCGAGGAAGGTGCCGATCTGGTCGGAGTTGCCGCCGACCGCCACCGCGCCGTGCTCGTCCACGATCGAGCCGTCGTGCGGCAGCCGGTAGATCTGGTCGTCCTCGGGGGCCGAGCCTACCTCCGCGACGATCAGCTCCACCTCGTACGGCTTCTCGCCGACGCTGGAGAAGATGGTGCCCAGCGTCTGGGCGTAGACATTGGCCAGGCCGCGGGCGGTCACGTCCTCGCGGTCATAGGTGTAGCCGCGCAGGTCGGCGTACCGGACGCCGCCGATGCGCAGATTCTCGAACTCGTTGTACTTGCCGACCGCCGCGAAGGCGATCCGGTCGTAGATCTCGCTGACCTTGTGCAGGGCGCGGGACGGGTTCTCGGCGACGAAGACGATGCCGTCGGTGTACTGCAGCACCACGACGCTGCGGCCGCGCGCGATCCCCTTGCGGGCGTACTCGGCGCGGTCCGCCATGGCCTGCTGTGGCGAAACATAAAAGGGCGTGGACACCGGCTAACCGTGCCTTTCTGCTGTCGGCGCTTGGGAGCACCCCGACGCCCGCAGGGCTGTGGGGGCTGGCGGGGTGTGCGGCGGGGGCCCGCCGCTCGGCTGACCGGCCGTCACAGCACCTGCGCCTGGGGTCCGTCGGGGCGCTCCAGGCGTCCTTCGACCACCACCCGGGCGATCTCGGCGACCTCGGACTCGCTCAGCCGCCGGAAGCCGGCCTCGGTGATGACCGTGATGATCGGGAAGATCCGCCGGGTCATATCGGGGCCGCCGGTGGCCGAGTCGTCGTCCGCCGCGTCGTAGAGCGCCTGGATCACCGCGGTGGACAGCTGCTCCTCGGTGAGGTCGCGGCGGTACAGCTTCTTCAGCGCGCCGCGGGCGAAGACCGATCCGGAACCGGTGGCGGCGAAGCCGTGCTCCTCGCTGCGGCCGCCGGTCACGTCGTACGAGAAGATGCGGCCCTTGTCACGCTCGGTGTCGTAACCGGCGAACAGCGGCACCACGGCCAGGCCCTGCAGGGCCATGCCGAGATTGCCGCGGATCATGGTGGACAGGCGATTGGCCTTGCCCTCCAGGGAGAGCGTCGCCCCTTCGATCTTCTCGTAGTGCTCCAGCTCCAGCTGGAAGAGCTTGACCATCTCCACCGCGAGGCCCGCGGTGCCGGCGATGCCGACCGCGGAGAACTCGTCGGCCGGGAAGACCTTCTCGATGTCGCGCTGGGCGATGATGTTCCCCATCGTGGCCCGGCGGTCACCGGCGAGGATCACGCCCCCCTCGAAGGTGGCGGCCACGATCGTGGTGCCGTGCGGCAACTCGATCGCCCCCTTCATCGGCGGCAGCGGCCGGCCTCCCGGCAGCAGCTCGGGCGAGTGGTCGCCCAGGAAGTCGAGGAACGACGACGAGCCCGGCGTCAGGAAGGCGGCCGGCAGTCGCCCGGTGCTTCGATGGTTGGCTTCCACACGTTTCCTTCCACACGATCATGAAGTCGGTACGGACCCTACCCGCGGCCCGGAAATCCATCCGCCCCGCGGTCGGGATCGCGGGGCGGAGGGAGGGGCGAGCGGCTACTCGCCACCCTTCTGGACGAACGATCGGACGAAGTCCTCGGCGTTCTCCTCGAGCACGTCGTCGATCTCGTCGAGGACGGAGTCCACGTCGTCCGAGAGTTTCTCCTGGCGTTCCTTGAGGTCCTCGGCCGCTTGGGTGTCCTCCTGGACCTCCTCGACCTCCTCCGTGGAACGCGTCGCCTTCTGCTGTCCGCCGTCGGTGTCCTTCGTGGCCATGTCCCTCACCCCGCTTGGTGTCCGTGCGCTCGGTTACCTGCCGTACTCACTGTGGAACTGACTGCCGTACAAGATCAGACCCTACAAGCAAGGTCCGACATCGGCGCTCGATTACCTCAACGTACGACTGTCACTGGGTTGTTTCCCGGTTCTGGGCCGTTTCAGCCGCCCGAGAGGATGCGTACCAGGTCTTCGGCGGTACGGCAGCGGTCGAGCAGCTCCTTGACGTGCTTGCGCGTGCCCCGCAGCGGCTCCAGGGTGGGCACCCGCTGCAGGGAGTCGTGGCCGGGCAGGTCGAAGATCACCGAATCCCAGGAGGCGGCGGCCACGTCGTCCGCGTACTGCTCCAGGCAGCGGCCGCGGAAGTAGGCCCTGGTGTCCTCCGGGGGCTTGCCGACGGCCCTGAGCACGTCGTCCTCGTCCAGTATCCGCTTGATCCGGCCGCGGGAGACCAGCCGGTTGTACAGGCCCTTGTCGGGCCGCACATCGGCGTACTGCAGGTCCACCAGATGCAGCCGGGCGGCGTCCCAGCCGAGGTCGTCGCGCCGGCGGTAGCCCTCCAGCAGTTCCTTCTTGGCCACCCAGTCCAGCTCGCCGGCCAGGCTCATCGGGTCGTTCTCCAGCCGGTTGAGCACGTCCTCCCAGCGGCCGAGCACGTCCTGGGTCTGCTCGTCGGCGTCGGCGCCGTAGCGCTCCTCGACGTATTTACGGGCCAGCTCGTAGTACTCCATCTGGAGCTGGACCGCGGTGAGCTTCCGGCCGTTGCGCAGCGTGATGAGGCGTTCGAGGGTGGGGTCGTGGGAGACCTGGTGCAGGGTGCGGACCGGCTGGTCCACCGCGAGGTCCACCTTGATGAAGGAGTCCTCGATCATGGACAGCACCAGCGCGGTGGTGCCCAGCTTGAGGTAGGTGGAGATCTCGGAGAGGTTGGCGTCGCCGATGATGACGTGCAGCCTGCGGTACTTCTCGGCGTCGGAGTGCGGTTCGTCGCGGGTGTTGATGATCGGCCGCTTGAGGGTGGTCTCCAGGCCGACCTCGACCTCGAAGTAGTCCGCCCGCTGGCTCAGCTGGAAGCCGTGCTCGTGGCCGTCCTGGCCGATGCCGACCCGGCCGGCGCCGGTGACGACCTGGCGGGACACGAAGAACGGGGTCAGGTGCCGCACGATGTCCGAGAACGGCGTCTCGCGCCGCATCAGGTAGTTCTCGTGCGTGCCGTAGGAGGCGCCCTTGTTGTCGGTGTTGTTCTTGTAGAGGTGGATCGGCTGGGCGCTGGGGATCTGCGCCGCCCGCATCGCCGCCTCGGCCATGATCCGCTCGCCGGCCTTGTCCCACAGCACGGCGTCGCGCGGGTTGGTGATCTCCGGCGAGGAGTACTCGGGGTGGGCGTGGTCCACGTAGAGCCGGGCGCCGTTGGTGAGGATCACATTGGCCAGGCCGATGTCCTCGTCGGTGAGCTGGGTGGAGTCCGCCGCCTCCCGGGCGAGATCGAAGCCGCGGGCGTCCCGCAGCGGGTTCTCCTCCTCGAAGTCCCAGCGGGCGCGCCGCGCCCGGTGCATCGCCGCCGCGTAGGCGTTGACGATCTGGGACGAGGTGAGCATGGCATTGGCGTTGGGGTGGCCGGGCACGGAGATCCCGTACTCGGTCTCGATGCCCATTACTCGCCGTACGGTCATGCGGCCCTCCTTGCCCGGCTCCGGCCCGTGCGGGCCGGAAAACACACCGGCTGCGGGTACCCGCTGTCGGGACCCGCAGCCGGAGGGTAGTGCTTACAGATACTGTCCGGTGTTCGCCACGGTGTCGATGGAGCGTCCGGTGTCCGCCCCCTGCTTTCCGGTCACCAGGGTGCGGATGAAGACGATCCGCTCGCCCTTCTTGCCGGAGATACGCGCCCAGTCGTCGGGGTTGGTGGTGTTGGGCAGGTCCTCGTTCTCCTTGAACTCGTCCACACAGGCGGCGAGCAGGTGGGAGACGCGCAGACCCCGCTGGCTGTGGTCCAGGAAGTCCTTGATCGCCATCTTCTTGGCCCGGTCCACGATGTTCTGGATCATCGCCCCGGAGTTGAAGTCCTTGAAGTACAGGACTTCCTTGTCACCGTTGGCATAGGTGACCTCCAGGA
This sequence comes from Streptomyces polygonati, assembly GCF_042650325.1. Lineage (NCBI taxonomy): Bacteria > Bacillati > Actinomycetota > Actinomycetes > Kitasatosporales > Streptomycetaceae > Streptomyces > Streptomyces polygonati. The sequence goes on from NZ_JBHSBB010000009.1 coordinate 434,679, forward strand.
AGCGGTTCTCCTCGCTCTCGGAGTACATCCGCTCCACCACCGACTGGATCATCGCATCCACGGTGCCGGCCGGCGACCCGCCGTGCTCGGCGAGGTCCTCGCCGTGCAGCGGAAGGCTGTCGACCAGATACTTGGAGAAGATGTCCTTGGCCGCTTCGGCGTCGGGCCGCTCGATCTTGATCTTCACGTCCAGGCGGCCGGGCCGCAGGATCGCCGGGTCGATCATGTCCTCGCGGTTGGAGGCGCCGATCACGATGACGTTCTCCAGACCCTCCACACCGTCGATCTCGGCGAGCAGCTGGGGGACGATGGTGTTCTCCACGTCCGAGCTGACACCGGAACCACGGGTGCGGAACAGGGACTCCATCTCGTCGAAGAAGACGATCACCGGAGTGCCCTCGGAGGCCTTCTCACGAGCCCGCTGGAAGACCAGGCGGATCTGCCGCTCGGTCTCACCGACGTACTTGTTGAGCAGCTCGGGACCCTTGATGTTCAGGAAGTAGCTCTTGCCCTGGGGCTGGCCGGTGACCTCGGCGACCTTCTTGGCCAGCGAGTTGGCGACCGCCTTGGCGATGAGCGTCTTGCCGCAGCCGGGCGGGCCGTAGAGCAGGACGCCCTTGGGCGGGCGCAGCGCGTATTCCTTGAACAGATCGGCGTGCAGATAGGGCAGCTCCACGGCGTCGCGGATCTGCTCGATCTGGTTGCCGAGCCCGCCGATCTGGCGGTAGTCGATGTCGGGGACCTCTTCGAGGACGAGCTCCTCGACCTCGCTCTTGGGCACACGCTCGTAGACGTAGCCGGAGCGGGGTTCGAGCAGGAGCGCGTCGCCGGCCCGCAGGGCGCCGTCGAGCAGTGGTTCGGCGAGCCGCACCACCCGCTCCTCGTCGGTGTGGCCGATGACCAGGGCGCGCTCGCCGTCCTCCAGGACCTCCTTGAGGGTGACGATGTCCCCGACGCGCTCGAACTCCATGGCCTCGACCACGTTGAGCGCCTCGTTGAGCATCAGCTCCTGGCCGCGCCGGAGCCCGTCCAGTTCGACGGCGGGGCTGACATTCACCCGGAGCTTGCGCCCACCGGTGAAGATGTCGGCCGTACCGTCCTCGTTGGCCTGCAGGAATACGCCGAAGCCGGCCGGCGGCTGCGCGAGCCGGTCGACTTCCTCCTTGAGGGCCACGATCTGGTCGCGGGCCTCACGGAGTGTGTTCGCCAGCCGTTCGTTCTGCGCGGACACGCCTGCCAGATTGGTCTGCAGCTCGACGATCCGCTCCTCGAGAATCCTCGAGTGCCGCGGAGAGTCGGCGAGCTTGCGTCGCAGGACGGCGATCTCCTGCTCAAGAAAGGCGACCTGGCTCATGGGGTCTTCCGAACCACGAGCGGGTCGGCCGCCACGGTTGATGTCGTCGTCGTGGGCCGCCACGGTCCTCACCTCCTCCAAGGGGAGCTGGACGTTTCCAGACCCTACCTGGACCGGTAGGGGTTGAAACCCCTAGATCACAAAGACGATCGCGGTGTGTCCGATCTTCACCCTTGCGCACGTCCCTCCGCCACTGAGATACCCGCCGATCTCCATTCGAAAGCTCGCCGGTTGTATCGTCGTCCGGGTCAACCGCCGGCGACGGTGGTCTCTTCCCGAACGAACAACGGCAGGCGAGGGTTTCCGTGACCGACAAGACGGCAGAAGCGCTCGAAGTCTGGATCGACCAGGACCTGTGCACGGGTGACGGGATCTGCGTGCAGTATGCGCCGGAAGTGTTCGAGCTGGACATCGACGGGCTCGCCTATGTCAAGGGCGCGGACGACGAGCTGCGCCAGTCCCCCGGGGCCACCGTGCCGGTGCCGCTCACCTTGCTGCAGGACGTGGCCGACTCCGCCAAGGAGTGCCCCGGCGACTGCATCCACGTACGGCGCGCCGCGGACCTGGTGGAGGTCTACGGGCCCGACGCGGACTGAGCCGTCCGGGGGGTCAGATGCTGTTCGCGGCCGGCGCGGGGATGGCCACGTAGCGGTCGCCGCGCCATTCCCAGGCGTAGCCGCGGCTCAGGTCGGGGCAGCAGCGCGGCACGGTGTCGCTGGAGAAGCCCAGGACGGTCGCCCGCACCGTCCGGCCGTCCAGCCGGAAGCCGGTGATCTGCCGCTGGTCGCGCGGCCGGACCAGGGTCTCGGCGATGCGCGGCCTGCCGCCCGCGGTGACCGGGGCGGCCAGCACGAAGACGCCGGCCGGCGGCGTACCGACATCCGAGTGACAGTGCACCACTACGACGGTCTCCGGCCGTCCGTCGCCGTCCAGGTCGCCCGAGACCCGGGAGACCACGTCGGTGCCGATGCCCGCGCCGCAGTCCAGCGGGTACGTGACGGCCGCCGGGTCCGGTGCGGCGACCGGCCGGGCCGGCGCCTTCGGCGGGGCGGCGGGAGCGGCGGTCTGGGAGGCGTCGGCCGGCTGCACCAGGGCCACCGCCGCGACCAGGGCGCCCAGGGCCCCGGCGGTGGTGAGCCAGTGCGCGGTACGGCTGCGGGTGTGCGGAAGGGCCGGTCCTGTGGACGCCTGCACGCGCCTGTCTCCTGGGGTCGAACAGCGGGGGTGGCCAGCATGGTGCCATATCTCACACCGGGGCGGTACGCCGGGGGCCGCTGTTGTGGGCGGGGCGCTCCGGGCGGGGCGCGGGGCCGGCGAAAAGCGCCGCCGCCGGTGTCCGGGAGCGGACAAACCGGCGGCGGCGCGACGAGACTGGCCGAGATTGGCTGAAATCGTCCACCCCGGCAGGGCCGCCGGAGGGACCCCGGGGATCACTCCTCGGCCGCGGTACCCCCGCTGCCGCCGCCGGGGCCGGTGTAGTCCTCGCCGTAGGCGCCCTTGGCGGGGCGGCGGCGGCGCAGCGGCGGCTCCACGCCGTCGGCGAGCCGCCGGGCGGTGAGCAGGAAGCCGGTGTGGCCGATCATCCGGTGGTCGGGCCGGACGGCGAGACCCTCCACGTGCCAGTTGCGCACCATGGTCTCCCAGGCGGCCGGCTCGTTGAAGCTGCCGAACTCGCGGATCGCCTCGACGGTGCGGGCCAGCTGGGTGGTGGTGGCCACGTACGCGCACAGGATGCCGCCGGGCACCAGCGCCTTGGCGACCACCTCCAGGCACTCCCAGGGCGCGAGCATGTCCAGGATCACCCGGTCGACCTCGGTGTCGGAGAGGTTGTCCTGAAGGTCACCGACAGTGAGCTGCCAGGCCGGGTGCGGACCGCCGAAGTAGCGCTCCACGTTCTGGGTGGCGATCTCGGCGAAGTCCGCCCGCCGCTCGTAGCTGTGCAGCATGCCCTGGTCGCCGATCGCCCGGAGCAGGAAGCTGCTCAGTGAGCCCGATCCCACCCCGGCCTCGACGACGCGGGCGCCGGAGAAGATGTCGGCCATCGCCAGGATCTGCCCCGCGTCCTTGGGGTAGACCACGGCGGCGCCGCGGGGCATGGACAGGACGTAGTCGGGGAGCAGCGGGCGCAGCGCGAGATAGGCGACGTTTCCCGTGGTTCGGACCACACTGCCCTCGGGGGCACCGATCAGCTCGTCGTGCGGGAAAGCGCCCTTGTGGGTGTGGAACTGCTTTCCTGCCTCGAGCGTGAACGTGTAGTGGCGTCCCTTGGGATCGGTGAGCTGTACCTGGTCCCCGACTTTGAAGGGCCCGCGTCGGCGGGCGGCACCGGTCGGTTCGGACATGAGGTTTATCTTAGGGGCTCGGTTCATCGCCCCTTTACCGCCGGACGCCCTCCACGTATCGCCGGCCGCCGTCGGTGGCCGGAACGGTCAGAACGAGGAGCCCCGGCCCATCGCGGCCAGGAAGGCCCGCTCGACGTCGGTGGTGGACAGGACGCCGTAGATCTCCCCGGTGGGCTCGATCACCAGGTATTCGGTGGAGGGATTGGCCCGCAGCCGGTCCAGCAGGTCCTCGCCGGCCAGCTCGGCGGACACCCGCATGCCGGGGTTGAGTTCCTGGGCGAGGCCGCTGACCGCCACCCAGGGGCGGCGGTGCTCGGGGACGGAGACGATCGCGGACTCGCGGACCAGCGCGGTGGGGTCGCCCTTGCCGTCCACCACGACCAGTGCGCGGGCGCCCGCCTCGTGGGCCCGGCGCAGCGCCTCGGACAGCGGGGTGTCGGAGGCGACCGGGACGGCCCGCCGGGTCAGGGTGCGCGCCCGCAGGCCGGGGAGGCGTTCGCGCAGCCGCGCCATCCGCAGGCTGTTGCCGGCGCCGGTCCAGATGATGGCGGCCAGGATCGCGGCGAGCAGCGCGTCGGTGAGCGAGTCGGCGCTGCTGGCCGTGGTGTCGCCGTTGATGCCCCCCGCGTACGACAGCAGCGGCAGACCGATCAGCACCGCCAGTGCCAGACCGCGGCCGACCCAGGCGGCGGCGATGGTGCCCGTCATCGGCCGGCCGCTGATCTTCCACACCACCGCCCGCAGCATCCGGCCGCCGTCCAGCGGCAGTCCGGGCAGGAAGTTGAAGATCGCGACGATCAGATTGCTCACCATGAGGCCGGCCAGCAGCACTCCCGGCACCGTGCCCCGCTCGACCAGCTGCATCCCGCCGAAGAACAGCACGGCGAGCACCAGCGACAGCAGCGGTCCGACGAAGGCGAGCATGAACTCCCGGCCCGGGGTGTCGGACTCCTTCTCGATCTCCGAGACACCGCCGAAGAACTGCAGCTGGATCCGGCGCACCGGGAGTTTGAAGCGGAGGGCCGCCACGGTGTGCGCGAGTTCGTGGATCAGCACCGAGGCGTAGAAGGCGACCGCGAAGAACAGCGAGACCAGATAGCGCAGCCCGCCGAGCCGGGGCAGCACCGTGTCGAGCTGTCCGCCGAAGACCCAGGTGATCAGCGCGGCGACGAGGAACCAGCTGGGCGCGACATAGATCGGGACGCCGTAGAACCGCCCCATCAGCACCCCGCCGCCCGGACCGCGCTTGGTCGACTGCGAGTCGCCGTCGCCGCCTTGGACGGGATCGCGGGTGTCCTGGGACGGCGGCAGACCGCTCTCGCTCACTGATTCCCCTCGTGCTGATACGAACCCTCATACCGATCATGCGGGACAAGTGGCTCCTCGGCCATGCTATTGCCCTGTTCCGCCGGACACGCACCGGCGTTGTCGGTGGCAGGCCGTAAGGTCTCCAGCCATGGGGACCCCTGCCGAGATTCCGCCGCCGCGCCCGTCCGCGGCGGCGCCGCGCGTATCGCCCGCGCGGCGCGCCTCGCCCGCCGCCGCGGTGCCGGTGTCGCTGTCGCCGTCGCGCGCCGCCGACTTCATGCGCTGCCCGCTGCTGTACCGGTTGCGGGTGATCGACCGGCTGCCGGAGAAGCCCAGCGAGGCGGCGACCCGCGGCACCGTGGTGCACGCCGTGCTGGAGCGGTTGTTCGACGCGCCGGCCGCCGAGCGGACCGCGGACCGGGCGCGGTCGATGGTGGCCGGTGAGTGGGAGCGGCTGCGGGCAGCCCGGCCGGAGCTGGCGTCGCTGTTCGCCGCGGCGGAGGGCGCCGCCGACGCGGCGGCGCTGGCCGCCTGGCTGGAGAGCGCCGAGCGGCTGGTCGAGCGCTGGTTCTCGCTGGAGGACCCGACACGGCTGGAGCCCGCCGAGCGCGAACTGTACGTGGAGACGGTGCTGGAGTCCGGGCTGACGCTGCGCGGCTATGTGGACCGGCTGGACATCGCCCCGGGCACCGGCGATCTGCGGGTGGTGGACTACAAGACCGGCAAGGCGCCCCGCCCTGAGTACAAGGACGAGCCGCTGTTCCAGATGACCTTCTACGCGCTGGTGCTGTGGCGGCTGCGCGGGGTCGTCCCGCGCCGCCTCCAGCTGGTCTATCTCGGCAGCGGGGACGTGCTGACGTACGACCCGACGGAGCAGGACCTGCTGGCCACCGAGCGCAGGCTGCTGGCGCTGTGGGAGGCGATCCGCGCGGCGACCGGCAGCGGCGACTGGCCGCCCCGCCGCTCGCCGCTGTGCGGCTGGTGCGACCACCAGGCGTTCTGCCCCGAATTCGGCGGGACTCCCCCGCCCTATCCGCTCGCGGAATCCGTGGGGGCGCCATCGGTGGTGGGCCAGAATGGCCTGGTCTAGCGAAGGAGTCCCTGTGGCGATCCGCGTCCTGCTGGTGGACGATCAGCCCCTGCTGCGTACCGGTTTCCGGATGATCCTGGAGGCCGAGCCGGATCTGGCCGTGGTCGGCGAGGCCGGCGACGGCCAGCAGGCGCTGGACCAGGTGCGGGCGCTGCGGCCCGACGTGGTGCTGATGGACATCAGGATGCCGCGGATGGACGGGGTGGAGGCCACCCGGCAGATCACCGGCCCGGACCGCTCGGGCCCGGCGAAGGTGCTGGTGCTGACCACCTTCGACCTCGACGAGTACGTGGTGGAGGCGCTGCGGGCCGGTGCCAGCGGGTTTCTGCTCAAGGACGCGCCGGCCGCCGAGCTGGTGCAGGCGATCCGGGTGGTCGCGGCGGGTGAGGCGATGCTCGCGCCGAGCGTGACCCGCCGGCTGCTGGACAAGTACGCCGGACGGCTGCCCTCGGGCGACGAGTCGGTGCCGCAGCCGCTGCACGCCCTGACCGAGCGGGAGGTCGAGGTGCTCAAGCTGGTGGCCCGCGGCCTGTCCAACGCGGAGATCGCCGCCGAGCTGTTCGTCAGCGAGACGACTGTCAAGACCCATGTGGGCCATGTGCTGACGAAGCTGGCGCTGCGGGACCGGGTGCAGGCCGCCGTCTACGCCTATGAGAGCGGGCTGGTGCGCCCCGGGGCCGGCTGAGGGCCCCGGGGCGGCTCCACTCGTGCTGGGTCGGGCCGGGTGTGCGGGCGGGGTCAGCCGCTGACGCCGCGGCCCAGCTCCCAGAACTGCACGGTGGTCGAGGAGTTCAGCGCCCACTCGACACCGGTGATGTCACCGCGCGAGGCGATGTACTGCTTGCCCTGCCACAGCGGCACGATCGGGACATCCTCCGCGATCATGTCCTGCGCCTGCCCGAAGGCGGGGCTGGCCGTGCTGCGCTCGGCCTGGCGGCGGGTCTCCGGCAGGATCTGGTTCTGGATCGTGGTGTTGTTGTACGGCAGGTTGAGGAAGTTGTTCTTGTCGAAGAACGGCGCGATGTAGTTGTCCGGGTCCGGGAAGTCGGGCAGCCAGCTGATCGCGAAGATCTGGTACTCCCGCTTGCCGGCGGCCTTCAGGAAGGCGCTCCACTCCTCGCTCTGCACCTTGACGTCGAACAGCCCGCTCGCGTCGAGCTGCTGCTTGATCGCCTCGGCCTCCGGCTTGTTGACCGTACCGCCGGTGTCCTGGCGGTAGTTGATGGTCAGCGGGATCTTGCCGGTGATGTGGGCCTGCTTCAGCGTCTTCTTCGCGTTGCTCACGCTGGGGCTGCTGTAACGGTTGAAGAACGAGTTGGTGTGGCTGGTGATGCCCTGCGGGACCACGGAGTACAGCGGTTCGGCGGTGCGCTTGTAGATGTCCTTGGTGATCGCCTGCCGGTCGATGACCTCGGCTATCGCCTGCCGCACCGCCTTGTCCTTCAGGCCGGGCGACTCGGTGTTGAGGAACAGGTAGCGGGTCTCCCCGCCGGGCGCCTCGGTGAGCTTGATGTTCGGGTCGGTGCTGTTCTGCAGATCGATGATCTGGTCCGGCGCCATGGTCCTGGTCATGACGTCGATCGCGCCGGACTTCAGCGCCGCCTCCATCTTGGCGGAGTCGTTGAACAGCTTCAGCTCGACCTTGCTGTTGTTGATCTTGTCCAGGCCCTGGTAGTGCGGGTTCTTGCTGAACTCGGCCTGCTTGCCCTGGACGAAGGAGTTGAGGACGTAGGGGCCGGAGCCGACCAGCTTGAAGCCGTCGAACGGCTTGGCCGGGTCGTAGACCTTGCTGTCCACGATCGCCGCGGCCGGGGTGGCCAGCTTGGCCGGGAAGGTCGCGTCCGTCGCCTTGAGGTGGAAGACCACCGTCTTGTCGTCGGGGGTGTTCACCGACTTGACGTTGGCTATCAGGGACGCGGGACCGGCCGCCCAGTTGACCTTCTGCATCCGGTCGATGGAGAACTTCACGTCCTGCGAGGTGAGGTCGTGGCCGTTGGAGAACTTCAGGCCGTCACGCAGCGTGCACTGGTACGTGAGCCCGGAGGTGTCCGCGTAGTGGCACTCCTTGGCCGCGTCCGGGGTGGGCGTGGTGCTGCCCCGGGTGTAACCGAGCAGCATCTGGAAGGTGTTGTAGAAGACGTTCCAGGTGGCGGTGTCGTACGAGGTGGCCGGATCGAGCGGCGCCGGGTTGTCCTTGGTCAGGACGATGCTGTCGGTCGTGCCGACGACGATGGGTTTGCCACTGCCGCCGCTTCCTCCGCCGGAGCCGCCGCACCCCGTGATCACGGGTGTCAGGGCGCCCAGCAGGGCGGGCAGCACCAGAAGCTTGCGGTTCATCGTCGTCGTTCTCCTCTTGTGACTGCACATCTGCTCTGCCTGCGTGCTCGCGTCGCGGTGGCTCCGCCGAAGCCGAACAGGCCGCCCTTGCGCCGGGGTTCCGGGCAGGGTCGGAGCCCGGGAAGACCTTACGCGCTCGGCCGCCGGTGCCTCGCCGCGTGGTACGCCGCAGGTATTCCAGCACATCCCGCGCGCATGCTTCGGCGACGATACCGAGATTGGATGTGATCAGCACCAACGGGATGCGAAACCTTCACCGGCCCGAGTCCCCGCGCGTCCCGGTGGCCACGCTCAGTGAATGCGCGTGTTCAGGGAGCGCAGGAAGGGGACGCTCAGCTCCTCCAGGGAGGCCACGACGGTACGGCCGGCCGCCGGCTCGATCGGCACCAGCGACGGCACCGCGACCACCAGGCAGCCGGCCGCCTCCGCCGAGGCCACGCCGGTGAGGGTGTCCTCGATCACCACGCAGTGCGCCGGATCGACGCCGAGCCGGGCGGCGGCGGTCAGATACGGGTCCGGGTGCGGTTTGGTGCGCGCCACCTCGTCCCCGGCCAGCGTGAAGTCGAAGTGCTCGCGGCCCAGTGAGCGCAGCATGGCGTCGATGGTGCGCCGGTGCGAGGCGGACACCAGGGCGGTGGGCACGCCGTAGGCGGACAGCTCGGTCAGCAGCCGGCGGGCGCCCGGCATCAGCGGCGCGCCGCGCACGATCAGCTTCTCGAACCGGGTGTTGATCGCCACGGTCAGCTCGGCGAGGGTGGCGGTGGTGCCGGTCACCTCCATCAGGTGCCCGACGCTGCGGGCCATCGGGCCGCCGACCACCACATCGCGGTGCACTTCGTCCAGCACGTGTCCGAGGTCCGCGAAGACCTCCGCTTCCGCCGCCCACCAGATGCCCTCGGTGTCCACCAGGGTGCCGTCCAGGTCCAGGAGCACGGCGCGGGGCCGGGCACCTTGCGCCGTACGGGTGTCGGCGACGGAGACGCTGCTGGTCATAGGCCCCACTCCTCGGTTCTGGGGGGACACAGAGGCCGGTCGCCGGGCCCCGCTGCGCGAGGAGGCGACCGGCCTCTGCCGGACCGTCGAGTCTACGTCGGCGGGATTCGTCGCGCCGGTCGAGCGCTGGACGGCCGCCGAACACTGCGCCAACGGGTGGTGAAGCGCCCTGCGGGCGGCGCGGCGCCACCGGACCGCCCGCAGGGCGCCAGGGGGGCCGCCGGCGGCCTCAGCGGGCCCTCAGGGCGCTCCCGGCGGCCTGCCCGTCGGCTCCCGGCGGGAGCCCGCGCTCACCTGGCGTTGAAGTACTTCGCCTCCGGGTGGTGGATCACGATGGCGTCGGTGGACTGCTCCGGGTGCAGCTGGAACTCCTCGGACAGCTTGACCCCGATCCGCTCGGGCTCCAGCAGCGCGGCGATCTTGGCCCGGTCCTCCAGATCGGGGCAGGCGCCGTAACCGAGCGAGAAGCGGGCACCGCGGTACTTCAGCGCGAACATGTCCTCGACCTCGTCGGGGTCCTCGCCGGCGAAGCCCAGCTCGGACCTGACCCGGGCGTGCCAGTACTCGGCCAGCGCCTCGGCGAGCTGGACGGACAGACCGTGCAGCTCCAGGTAGTCGCGGTAGGAGTCGGTGGCGAACAGTTCGTTGGCGGCCTCCGAGACGCGGTTGCCGACGGTGACCACCTGGAAGCCGACCACGTCGGTCTGGCCCGACTCCTCGGGCCGGAAGAAGTCCGCCAGGCACAGCCGCCGGCCGCGGCGCTGGCGGGGGAAGGTGAAGCGGGTGCGCTCGGTGCCGTCGTCGTGCAGCACGATCAGGTCGTCGCCCTTGGACACGCACGGGAAGTAGCCGTAGGTGACGGCCGCCTCCAGCAGTCCCTCGGACTGGAAGCGGGTCAGCAGCCCGCGCAGCCGCGGCCGGCCCTCGGACTCCACCAGTTCCTCGTAGGTGGGTCCGTTCGCCCGGGACTGCTTGAGTCCCCACTGCCCCTTGAAGAGCGCGCCCTCGTCCAGCCAGGAGGCGTAGTCGGCCAGCTGGATGCCCTTGACCACCCGGCTGCCCCAGAAGGGCGGGGTGGGCACCGGATTGTCCACGGCCACGTCCGAGCGGACCTGTCCGAGGTTGGGCTCGGGCTCCTCCTCGGGAAGAGCGCGCTTGGCCACCCGGCGGGCCTTCAGCTCCGGCAGCACCACGCCCGGCACCCCGCGCTTGATCCCGATCAGCGCGTCCATCAGCCGCAGCCCCTCGAACGCGTCCCTGGCGTAGCGGACCTCGCCCAGATAGACCTCGTGCAGGTCCTGTTCGACGTAGGCGCGGGTGAGGGCGGCGCCGCCGAGGATCACCGGGTAGTCGGCCGAAAGGCCCCGCTGGTTGAGCTCCTCCAGGTTCTCCTTCATGATCACCGTGGACTTCACCAGCAGACCCGACATGCCGATCACATCGGCCCGGTGCTCGGCCGCCGCGTCCAGGATCGCCGACACCGGCTGCTTGATGCCCAGGTTCACCACGGTGTAGCCGTTGTTGGACAAGATGATGTCCACCAAATTCTTGCCGATGTCGTGGACGTCGCCGCGCACGGTGGCCAGCACGATCGTGCCCTTGCCCTCGTCGTCGCTCTTCTCCATGTGCGGCTCCAGATACGCCACCGCGGTCTTCATCACCTCGGCGGACTGGAGCACGAAGGGCAGCTGCATCTGCCCGGAGCCGAACAACTCGCCGACCACCTTCATGCCGGCCAGCAGGGTGTCGTTGACGATGTCCAGGGCCGGCCGGCCCGCCAGCGCCTCGTCGAGGTCGGCGGTCAGGCCGTTCTTCTCGCCGTCGACGATGCGGCGCTGGAGGCGCTCCTCCAGCGGCAGCGCCATCAGCTCCTCGGCCCGGCCCGCCTTGAGAGACTTGGAGTCGACCCCGTCGAAGAGCTCCATCAGCCGCTGCAGCGGGTCGTAGCCCTCGCTGCGGCGGTCGTACACGAGGTCGAGGGCGACCTCGCGCTGCTCCTCGGGGATCCGCGCGATCGGCAGGATCTTGGCGGCGTGCACGATCGCCGAGTCCAGGCCCGCCTTGACGCACTCGTCCAGGAACACCGAGTTGAGCACGGTGCGGGCGGCCGGGTTGAGGCCGAAGGAGATGTTGGACAGGCCCAGGGTGGTCTGCACCTCGGGGTGGCGGCGCTTGAGTTCGCGGATCGCCTCGATGGTGGCCACGCCGTCCTTGCGGGACTCCTCCTGGCCGGTGCAGATGGTGAAGGTCAGGCAGTCGATGAGGATGTCGGACTCGTGGATGCCCCAGTTGCCGGTGAGGTCCCCGATCAGCCGCTCGGCGATGGCGACCTTCTTCTCGACGGTACGGGCCTGGCCCTCCTCGTCGATGGTCAGCGCGATCAGGGCGGCGCCGTGCTCGACGGCGAGCTGGGTGACCCGGGTGAAGCGGGACTCGGGGCCGTCGCCGTCCTCGTAGTTGACCGAGTTGAGCACCGCGCGGCCGCCGAGCTTCTCCAGGCCGGCCCGCAGCACGTCCACCTCGGTGGAGTCCAGCACGATCGGCAGCGTGGAGGCGGTGGCGAAGCGGCCGGCCACCTCGGCCATGTCGGCCACGCCGTCCCGGCCGACGTAGTCCACGCACAGGTCGAGCAGGTGGGCGCCCTCGCGGATCTGGTCGCGGGCCAGCTCCACGCAGTCCTCCCAGCGCCCCTCCAGCATCGCGTCGCGGAACTTCTTGGAGCCGTTGGCGTTGGTGCGCTCGCCGATCGCCAGGTACGAGGTGTCCTGCCGGAAGGGAACCGTCTGATAGAGGCTGGCCGCGCCCGGCTCGGGGCGGGGGCTGCGCGGCACGAGGTCCTGGCCGCCGACCCGCTCGACCAGCTGCCGCAGGTGCTCGGGAGTGGTGCCGCAGCAGCCGCCGACCAGGGCGAGTCCGTATTCGCGGGCGAAGGTCTCGTGGGCGTCGGCGAGTTCGCTCGGGGACAGCGGGTAGTGGGCGCCGTCCTTGGTGAGCACCGGCAGGCCGGCGTTCGGCATACAGGTCAGCGGGATCCGGGAGTGCCGGGTCAGATAGCGCAGGTGCTCGCTCATCTCGGCCGGCCCGGTGGAGCAGTTCAGCCCGATCATGTCGATGCCCAGCGGCTCCAGCGCGGTGAGGGCGGCGCCGATCTCCGAGCCGAGCAGCATCGTGCCGGTGGTCTCCACCGCGACCGAGCAGATCAGCGGCAGGCTCACCCCGGCCGTCGCCATGGCCCGGCGCGACCCGATCAGGGCGGCCTTGACCTGGAGCAGGTCCTGCATCGTCTCGACCACCAGCGCGTCGGCGCCGCCGGCGATCAGCCCGGCCGCGTTGGCCTCGTAGCCGTCGCGCAGGGTGGTGTAGCCGGTGTGGCCGAGGGTGGGCAGCTTGGTGCCGGGGCCGATGGAGCCGAGCACCCAGCGGCGGCGGCCGTCGGCGGCGAAGTCGTCGGCGACCTCGCGGGCGAGCCGGGCGCCGGCCTCGGACAGCTCGAAGATGCGGTCGGCGATGTCGTATTCGCTCATGGCGCTCTGGTTGGCGCCGAAGGTGTTGGTCTCCACGCAGTCCACGCCGACCGCGAAGTACGCCTCGTGCACCGAGCGCACGATGTCGGGGCGGGTGATGTTCAGGATCTCGTTGCAGCCTTCGAGCTGCTGGAAGTCGTCCAGGGTGGGCTCTTGCGCCTGGAGCATGGTGCCCATGGCCCCGTCGGCGACCACCACCCGGGAGGCGAGTGCCTCGCGGAGGGCGGCGGCCCGGGCGGCCTGCGCCGGGAGGGCGCCGGCGGAGCGGGTCGGGGAGGAGGAAGAAGGGGACGGCGAGGCCATGGGGATGCTCCCTGGGATGCGACGGCTGTCGGCTATGCGCCGCCGGCCCCTGGACGGGCGGAGGCAGACCGCGCACCACGTCAGCCTAACCGGCCGGGAGCGCGGGGTTCGATGCCATTTCGAAGGGCGAACGGGTGACGCCGGGCGCGGCTCTGCGATGATGATGGTCGACAATGTCGACCCGGGTTACCCGGCTGGCCGCTGCCGCCGCTCCGCCCGGCCGTCGTGCCCCACATCCTTGGAGTGCTCGCGATGCCAGGTCCCATCCAGTCGCTGGAACGAGCGGCGGCCATCTTGCGCCTGCTGGCCGGTGGCGAGCGCCGGCTGGGACTGTCCGATGTGGCCTCCTCGCTGGGCCTGGCCAAGGGCACCGCGCACGGCATCCTGCGCACCCTCCAGCAGGAGGGCTTCGTGGAGCAGGAGCCGGCCTCCGGCAAGTACCAGCTCGGCGCGGAACTGCTCCGGCTCGGCAACAGCTATCTGGATGTGCACGAGCTGCGGGCCAGGGCCCTGGTGTGGACCGACGACCTGGCCAGATCCAGCGGCGAGGCGGCGTATCTGGGCGTGCTGCACCAGCAGGGCGTGCTGATCGTGCACCACGTCTTCCGGCCCGACGACAGCCGCCAGGTGCTGGAGGTGGGCGCGATGCAGCCGCTGCACAGCACCGCGCTGGGCAAGGTGCTCTCGGCCTTCGACCCGGTGGCGCACAACGAGGTCACCGAGGGTGCCCGGCCGACGCTGACCAGGAGGACGGTCACCGACCCGGTGGACTTCGAGTCGGTGCTCGACCTGACCCGGGCCCGGGGCTGGGGCGCGGACCTGGAGGAGACCTGGGACGGGGTGGCGTCGGTGGCCGCCCCCGTCTACGACCGGCGGCGGATGCCGGTGGGCGCGGTCGGCATCACCGGGGCGGTGGAGCGGATCTGCGACGGCGAGGGCATCAGGGCCCGGCTGGTGGCGGCGGTACGGGACTGCGCGCGCGCCGTCGCGCGCGATCTGGGCGCCGGGCGCTTCTGAAACCCCCTCCCGGGCGAGTCGTGGGTCACACCCCTCTTGACCTGGCTGACCACCGAGGACGAAACTCTCGGACAGCGGTCGACAATGTCGAACACCGGACGGGACCCGGCGGCGTCTCCGCTCATGGACGAGACAAGGGAGTCGCAGTGTCCAATGGCCACATCGTGATCGGCGAGATCTTCGGTACCGCCGTCCTCATCCTGCTCGGTGGCGGCGTGGTCGCCGCCGTGACGCTCAAACGGTCGAAGGCCATCGGAGCCGGCTGGGTCGCCATCTCCTTCGGCTGGGGCTTCGCCGTGCTGGCCGGCGCCTACATAGCCAACGGCTACTCGGGCGGCCAGCTCAATCCGGCGGTCACCTTGGGTGTGGCCATCAAGACCGGCCAGTGGAGCACCGTCCCCTACTACCTGATCGGCCAGATCGTCGGCGCGATGATCGGCGCCCTGCTGGTGTGGGCGGCCTATCTGGGGCAGTTCCAGGCGCATCTGACCGACCCGGAGGTGCTGGCGAGCGTCGCCGCCCCGGAGCCGGCCCCCGCTTCGGCAGCGGCTTCCGCCCCGCACGCCGATCCGGCCGGCCCGGCCACCGGCAACACCGCGCAGCCCGGCGGCCCGGTGCTGGGGGTCTTCTCCACCGGCCCGGAGATCCGCAACCCGGTGCAGAACCTGGTCACCGAGGCCATCGGCACCTTCGTCCTGGTGCTGTTCATCCTCACCGAGGGCATGACCAAGGGCCTGGCGCTCAACGGCCTCGGCATCCTGCTGACCGCGCTGGTGGTGGTCGGTATCGGCCTGTCCCTCGGCGGACCGACCGGCTACGCGATCAACCCGGCGCGCGACCTCGGTCCGCGGATCGTGCACGCGCTGCTCCCGCTGCCCAACAAGGGCGGCTCCGACTGGGGCTACGCCTGGATCCCGGTGGTCGGCCCGCTGGTCGGCGCGGCGATAGCCGGCGGCCTGTACCGGCTGGCGTTCACGTAGAACGTTCTCACCGGGCGTTCACGTGGAGCGCGTACCGCAGGCAGAAGGACGTCACCCGACCCGCACCAAGGAGCACAACGTGACCGAGACCCCCACCAGCTCGCACGGCAGCGGCCCGTTCATCGCCGCCATCGACCAGGGCACCACCTCCAGCCGCTGCATCGTCTTCGACCGGGACGGCCGGATCGTGGCCGTCGACCAGAAGGAGCACGAACAGATCTTCCCCAAGCCGGGCTGGGTGGAGCACGACGCCGCCGAGATCTGGACCAATGTCCAGGAGGTGGTGGCCGGCGCGATCGGCAAGGCCGCCCAGGACATCCCCGGCTTCACTCCGGCCGACGTCAAGGCGATCGGAATAACCAATCAGCGCGAGACCACCCTGCTGTGGGACAGGCACACCGGTGAGCCGGTGCACAACGCGCTGGTCTGGCAGGACACCCGCACCGACGCGCTGTGCCGGGAGCTGGGCCGCAACGTCGGCCAGGACCGCTTCCGCCGCGAGACCGGGCTGCCGCTGGCCTCGTACTTCGCCGGCCCCAAGATCCGCTGGCTGCTGGACAACGTCGAGGGCCTGCGCGAGCGCGCCGAGGCCGGCGACATCCTGTTCGGCACCATGGACTCCTGGGTGATCTGGAATCTCACCGGCGGCGCCGACGGCGGGGTCCACGTCACGGACGTCACCAACGCCTCGCGCACCTTGCTGATGAATCTGCGCACCCTCGACTGGGACCCCAAGATCCTGGACTCCATCGGTGTGCCCGCCGCGGTGCTGCCGGAGATCCGCTCCTCCTCCGAGGTCTACGGCACCGCGGACATCGGAGGGCTGACCGGTGTACCGGTGGCCTCCGCGCTCGGCGACCAGCAGGCCGCGCTGTTCGGCCAGACCTGCTTCGCCGAGGGCGAGGCGAAGTCCACCTACGGCACCGGCACCTTCATGCTGATGAACACCGGCGACACCCCGGTGAACTCCTACAACGGCCTGATCACCACGGTCGGCTACCGGATCGGCCAGGACGCCCCCGTCTACGCCCTGGAAGGATCCATCGCCGTCACGGGTTCACTGGTGCAGTGGATGCGCGACCAGATGGGACTGATCAGTACGGCTGCCGAGATCGAGACGCTGGCCTCGTCCGTCGAGGACAACGGCGGGGCGTACTTCGTGCCGGCCTTCTCCGGACTGTTCGCGCCCTACTGGCGTGACGACGCCCGCGGGGTGATCGCCGGCCTGACCCGCTATGTGACCAAGGCGCACATCGCCCGGGCGGTGCTGGAGGCGACCGCCTGGCAGACCCGGGAGATCTCGGACGCGATGACCAAGGACTCCGGGGTCGAACTGACCTCGCTGAAGGTCGACGGCGGCATGACCTCCAACAACCTGCTGATGCAGACCCTGGCGGACTTCGTGGACGCCCCCGTGGTGCGCCCGATGGTCGCCGAGACCACCTGCCTCGGCGCGGCCTACGCGGCCGGTCTCGCGGTCGGCTTCTGGCCGGACGTCGAGGCGCTGCGGGCGAACTGGAAGCGGGCGGCGGAATGGACCCCCCGGATGGACGCGGCCGACCGTGACCGCGAGTACCACAACTGGCTCAAGGCCGTCGAACGGACCATGGGCTGGATCGAAGAGGAGCACTGAGGAAGAGATGACCACGCTGCAGCGCGTTCCCGCCCTGGGGACGCATCCGACCGCCGGCGCCAACCCCGGGCGGGCCGAGACCCGGGAACTGCTCGGGCATGCCGCATACGACCTGCTGGTGATCGGCGGCGGCATCCTCGGCATCACCACCGCCTGGCACGCGGCGCAGTCGGGGCTGCGGGTGGCCATGGTGGACGCCGGCGACTTCGCCGGCGCCACCTCCTCGGCGTCCTCCAAGCTGCTGCACGGCGGTCTGCGCTATCTGCAGACCGGCGCGGTGCGGCTGGTCGCCGAGAACCATGTCGAGCGGCGCGCGGTCTCCCGGGACGTCGCACCGCACCTGGCGTCACCGCTGACCTTCTACCTGCCGGTCTACAAGGGCGGCCCGCACGGCGCGGCCAAGCTGGGCGCGGGTGTCTTCGCCTACTCCGCGCTGTCCGCGTTCCGCGACGGCGTCGGCCATGTCATCAGCCCGGCCCGGGCCGCGCGGGACGTGCCCGAGCTGCGGACCGACCAGCTGCGGGCGGTCGCCGTCTACGAGGACGGGCAGATGAACGACGCCCGGATGGCGCTGATGACGGTACGGGCGGCGGTGGAGGCCGGCGCGACCGTGCTCAACCACGCCGAGGTCACCGGGCTGCGCTTCACCGGCGGCCGGGTCACCGGCGCCGAGCTGCGCGACCGCGCCGACGGCGCCGAGTTCGGGGTGGACGCCCGGCTGGTGCTCAACGCGACCGGGCCGTGGGTGGACCACCTGCGGCGGATGGAGGACGCGGGGGCCGCGCCGTCGATCCGGCTGTCCAAGGGCGCGCATCTGGTGCTCCGGCGGACCGCGCCGTGGAAGGCGGCGCTGGCCACACCGATCGACAAGTACCGCATCACCTTCGCGCTGCCGTGGGAGGACATGCTGCTGCTCGGCACCACCGACGAGGCGTACGAGGGCGATCCGGCGGACGTACGGGTCACCGAGTCCGACATCGGCCAGATCCTGGGCGAGGCGGCGCTGTCCGTACGGGACCAGCAGCTGTCCCGCGACCTGATCACCTACTCCTTCGCCGGTCTGCGGGTGCTGCCCGGCGGGCCCGGCGACACCGCGAAGGCCAAGCGGGAGACGGTGGTCACCGAGGGCCGCGGCGGGATGCTGTCGGTGGCCGGCGGCAAGTGGACCACCTTCCGGCACATCGGCCGGACGGTGATGAACAAGCTGGCCGAGCTGCCCGGGCACCCGCTCGGCACCGGTATGGAGCCGATGTCGGAGCTGCCGCGCAAGGCCCCGCTGCCCGGTTTCGCCAGCCCGCAGGCGGTCACCCACCGGCTGCTCGCCGACGGTACGGCGCCCGGCCCGCTGATGGCCCCCGACACCGCGCGGCACCTGGCGACCCACTACGGCTCGCTGGCCTTCGACATCGCCCGGCTGGCCAACGAGGACCCGGAGCTGGCCCGGCGGGTCCACCCGGACGCGCCCGAGATCTGGGCGCAGGTCGTCTACGCCCGCGACCACGAGTGGGCGCTGGAGGTGGACGACGTGCTGCGGCGCCGGACCACGCTGACGATCCGCGGCCTGGACACCCCGGAGGTACGGGACGAGGTGGCGCGCGTGCTCGGGGAGCGCGCCTGACCCGGCTCCGGGCCGGCCGGCCGAACGACCCGCTGACCGGGCTGGCCCCGGGGAACACGACCCGCGCCGGTCAGCCGCCGGTGAGCGCGTCCAGTTCGGCGAACAGGGCGGCCGGCTCGGGCCGGCCGGTCCGGGCCAGCAGGGCCAGCCAGTGGACCCGGCCTTCCCGCCAGAGCGAGGCGGGGGTGCGGGCGGCGACCGCCTCGACCGTACGGGCGGGCAGTTCGGCCTCCGCGGCCCGTGAGGGGGTCAACCAGTGGGCGGTGCTGTCCTCGGCGAGGCGGGCCATCCACAGCAGGTGCCGGGCGGCGTGCGCGAGTGCGTCCTGGGCGCGCAGCCGCTCCCCGCGGGCGCCGACGTGCAGGGCGAGCACCAGCCAGTTGGCGAACCGGCCGCACAGGTCGGCGATCTCGGCCGGATCGGCCGGGACCGCGGGGCGCGGCGGCAGCTTGTCCAGCACCGGCCGCAGCAGGCCGCCGCGGTCCACCACCAGCATCCGGTCCACCGCCGCGCCGCGGGCCGGCCAGTCGCCCACCGAGGCGATGTCGTCGGTGGTGGCGAAGTGGAACTCCCCGCGCACCGGGCCGGGGAAGAGCGCGACATGGGTGCCGAACTCATTGCGCAGCACCAGATTCACCGGGGCGACGTCGGCGCACCAGGCGGCCGGGTCCACCTCGTGGCGCCGCTCCGGGCGGAAGAACAGCCAGAACTCCACGTCGCTGTGCGCGTCGCCCTCCCCCGCGGCGAAGGAGCCGTACATCAGGGCGGCGTCCAGCCGGGCGTCGCGGCGGCAGATCTCCCCCACCCGGTCGATCAGCAGGTGCTGTATCACGCGGCCAGTATCGGCCGCCGGCGCGAGCGGCTGAAACGGGTTTCCGGGACTGTTGGGCAGCACACGGATTCTGGCCCATAATAAACCCAAGACATCGGATGTCTGGTGGCACCGCAGGGCCCGGGATTGTCGCGGTCCGGCGGGTCCGCACGACCTGAGCACGGGGAGGGCGCTGATGGCGGTCACCGACGAGGCCATCGAGAAGATCAAGGAGATGATCGTCTCCGGCGCGCTCCGGCCCGGCGACCGGCTGCCGAAGGAGAGCGAGCTGGCGGCCGAGCTGGGCCTGTCGCGCAACTCGCTGCGCGAGGCGGTGCGCGCCCTGTCGCTGATCCGCATCCTCGATGTGCGCCAGGGCGACGGCACCTACGTCACCAGCCTCGATCCGCAGCTGCTGCTGGAGGCGCTGAGCTTCGTGGTGGACTTCCACCGGGACGACACGGTGCTGGAGTTCCTCGCGGTGCGCCGCATCCTGGAGCCGGCCGCCACCGCGATGGCCGCGCTGCGCATCCCGATCGAGGACCTGGACGTCCTCCAGGGCAAGCTGGACGCTCTCGGCGCGGAGCCCCTGGTGGAGGAACTCGTCGCCTCCGACCTGGACTTCCACCGCGGCATCGTGCAGAGCTCCGGCAATTCTGTGCTGTGCTCGCTGCTCGACGGCCTGTCCGGGCCGACCACCCGGGCCCGGGTGTGGCGCGGCCTCACCCAGGAGGACGCGGTCAGCCGCACCCTGCACGAGCACCGGGCGATCCTGGCCGCGCTGCGCGACCGCGACGCCGAGGCGGCCCGCTCCTGGGCGACCGTGCATGTGGCCAGCGTCGAGCAGTGGCTGCGCTCCACGCTCTGAGGCCGGGCAGCGCGAAGGCGCCCTCGCCGGGATCTTCCGGCGGGGGCGCCTTCTCGCTGCCCGGAGGTCGCTCGGAGGTCAGTCGGGAGTCAGGCCAGCCGGTAGATCCGGGCCGCGTTGCCGCCGAGCACCGCGTTCCGCTCGGCCGGGGCGAGCGCGGCCACGGCCTGCTCGGCCAGCGCGTACACATCGGCGTACCGCCCGGCGAGCGTGCACACCGGCCAGTCGGAGCCGAAGAGCACCCGCTCGGGCCCGAAGGCCTCCAGCAGCTGCCGGGCGTAGGGCAGCACGTCCTGCGGGCGCCAGCTCTCCCAGTCGGCCTCGGTGATCAGGCCGGAGAGCTTGCAGCTGACATTGGGCAGCGCGGCCAGCGCGCCGAGCTGGCCGGCCCACGGCTCCCACTGGTCGGCGGCGATCGGCGGCTTCCCGCCGTGGTCGAGCACGAACTCCACCTCGGGCAGCGCCTGTACGGTCGCCACCGCCGCGGTCATCTGGTCGGGGGTCACCAGCAGGTCGTAGACGAGACCGGCCCCGGCGACCGCGCGCAGCCCGTCGCGTACCTCCGGGCGGCCCAGCCACCAGGGGTCGGGCTCGTCCTGCACCTGGTGCCGTATCCCCACCAGCGGACCGAGCTCGGCCAACGAGGCGAGGACGGCGGGCAGTCCGGGGTCGGTCAGGTCCGCCCAGCCGACGACTCCGGCGACCGGGCTGCCGGACTCCGAGGCCACGGCGAGCAGTTCGCGGGTCTCGTCCAGCGAGGAGCTGGACTGCACGGCGACGGTGGCGTCGATGCCGTGCGCGTCCAGCAGCGGTTCGAGTTCGGCGGCCGCGAAGGTGCGGTTGATCGGTTCGAGCGCCTCGCCCTTGAGCCAGGGCTGCGGTCGGCGGCCGAGGTCCCACAGGTGGTGGTGGGCGTCGATGCGCATGGTCACTCCCCGGGGTTCCGGTCGGCGCTGAGGACGGCGTTGGCCGCGGCGTTGCGGGCCACCGTGGTGGCCAGCGGCAGCGGTACGTCCTCGTCGAGCAGGCCGCGCTCCACCAGGGCGTGCCACAGGTCGTCGGGGATGTCGTAGTCGAACATGGCCGCGTTGTCGCGCATCTCGTCCTCGCCGGCCGCGCCGACCAGCGCGGAGACCACCGCCGGGTGGGCGAAGGGGAAGCGCAGCGCGGCGGCCCGCAGCGGCACCCCGTACTCGGCGCAGACCTGCGCCATGTCGAGCGCCCGGCGCAGCAGATCCTCCGGCGCGGCGGCGTAGTTGTAGTGGGCCCCGGGCTTGGGGTCGGCCAGCAGACCGGAGTTGTAGACGCCGCCGACCACGACCTGGGTGCCGCGCCGCTCGCACTCAGGCAGCAGGTCGTCCAGCGCGGTGCGCTCCAGCAGTGTCCAGCGGCCGGCGCAGAGCACCACGTCCACATCGAGGTCGGCGACCAGTTTGGCCATCACCCCGCTGTAGTTCATGCCGAAGCCGATGGCCTTGACGACGCCCTGGTCGCGCAGTTCGGCCAGCGCGGGGAACCCGGAGGCGTAGACCTCGCGCAGGTGGTCCTCGACGTCGTGCAGATAGACGATGTCGACGGCATCCACGCCGAGCCGCCGCAGCGACCCTTCGAGCGTGGCGCGGATGCCGCCGGCGGAGAAGTCCCACACCCGGGCCCGGGCCGGGGTGTCGGTGAAGCCCTGCCCGTCCGGCACCTCGCCCGGCCCGAGGTCGCGCAGCCGCCGGCCGACCTTGGTGGACAGCACGTAGGACGAGCGGTCCCGGCCGGCCAGCGCCCGGCCCAGCCGCTCCTCCGAGCGGCCGAGGCCGTAGTGCGGCGCGGTGTCGAGGTACGTGGCACCCGCGTCGAACGCGGCGGCCACGGTGGCCTGCGACTCCTGGTCGGTGATGGTGCGGTACAGGTTGGCCAGCGGAGCGGCGCCGAGGCCGAGCCTGGGGAGTGCCGGTACGGGCATGGGCAGTCGCTCTCCTTGTGCGTTTCGTTCGGGTCCGGTCCGGATCGGGTTCCGGCGCCGCCTCAGTCCTGTTTCTCGCCGCTGGCGAAGCGGGAGATGATCAGCGCGACGATGATGATCGCACCGTAGAGGAACTTGTCCCACAGCGGCGGTACTCCACCGAGCGTGGTGACGTTCACCACGAGCTGGAGCGCGACCACACCGGTGAGGGCGCCGAAGAGGGTGCCCCGGCCGCCGTTGAGGCTGACCCCGCCGATCACGGTGGCGGCGAAGACCTGGAAGATCCAGCCGTTGCCCTGCGTCGAGGAGATCGCTCCGTAGTGGCCGACGTAGAGCACACCCGCGAAGGCCGCCAGCACCGAGGCGATGCCCAGCACGGCCCAGGTGATGAGGTCCACCCGGATACCGGCCGCGCGGGCCGCCTCCTTGTTGCCGCCGATCGCGTAGAGCGCCCGGCCGTGCCGCAGATAGCCCAGCGCCAGGCCGCCGATCACGAACAGCACCAGGCAGATCCAGACCGCCGCCGGAGCGCCCAGCCAGGACGCGCCGCCCAGGTAGGAGAAGGACTTGGGCACCTCGACGATGGACTTGCCCTGGGAGATGCCGTCCTGCAGCCCCCTGAGCATGGTCAGCATGCCGAGGGTGGCGATGAAGCCGTTGACTCTCAGTTTCAGGATCAGGAACCCGTTGAAGCCGCCGATCAGCAGACCGGCCAGCAGGCACAGCGGGATCGAGCTCCAGCCGGGCATCAGCCCGATGCCGTGGTAGGTGGCCGAACCGCTGCTCGGCATCACCAGCCACATCGCGATCACCGGGGCCACACCGATGGTGGACTCCAGCGAGAGGTCCATCCGCCCGGTTATCAGGATCATGGCCTCGCCGAGCACCAGCAGGCTCAGCTCGCTGCACTGCTGGAGGACGCCGATCAGGTTGTTCGAGGTCAGGAAGGTGGGCGACACGATGAAGCCGATGACGCCCAGCAGCAGGATCACCGGGAGCAGGGACAGGTCCCGGTAGCGGGTCAGCTGGAAGCGGGGCGCCCCCCGCCGCGTCGTGTCGGGTGCCGCCACATCGGCGGTCAGCTGGCTGGTGTCGCTCATTCCTCGGCTCCCTCATCGCCGCCCGTGGGCAGCCCTTCCATGGCCGAGACCAGGTCCCGGTCGCTCCATCCGCTGCCGAACTCGGCGATCACCCGCCCGTGGAACAGCGCGATCACCCGGTCGCAGACCCGCAGGTCGTCCAGTTCGTCGGAGACGATGACGGCCGCGTCCCCGCGGTCGGCGACGCCTCTGACGACACCGAGCAGCGCGTCCTTGGACTTCACGTCCACGCCCGCGGTGGGCCGGATGGCCACCAGGACCCGCGGGTCGCGGGCCAGGGCGCGGGCGATGACCACCTTCTGCTGGTTGCCGCCGGACAGGTCGGAGACCGGCTGCGCGGGCCCCGAGGTCTTGATGTCCAGCGAGCCGATCATCCGCTCGGCGAACGCCCGGGTCCGCGACGGCAGCACGGTGCCGTACGGGCCCAGCTGGTCGGTCACCGTCAAGGTGGCGTTCTCCGCGACGCTGCGGCCGAGCACCAGGCCCTGCCGGTGCCGGTCCTCCGGGACATAGCCGATGCCGGCCCCGAGCGCGTGCGGGACGCTGCCCGGCCGAACCGCCTTGCCGGACACCAGCGTCCGGCCGCCGGTCGGCCGGCGCAGGCCCACCAGGGTCTCGCCGAGCGCGGTGTTGCCGCTGGCGGTGGCCCCGGCCAGGCCCAGCACCTCGCCGGGCTCGACCGCGAAGTCGATGGTCTCGAACGCGCCGTCCAGCGCGAGCCCTTCGGCGCGCAGCACGGCTTCGGCGTCCCGCCGGGCCGAGCCCTTGGCGTGCCAGGCCACCTCGCCCTGCGCGGCCTCACCGGTCATGGCCTCCACCAGCGCGTCCTTGCCGAGTTCCGCGACGGGCGCGGTGACGACATGGCGGGCGTCGCGGTAGACCGTGACGGTGCTGCACAGGTCGTAGACCTCCTGCAGGTGGTGCGAGATGAACAGGAAGGCCACCCCCTGCTGCTGCAGTTCCCGCAGCTTGGTGAACAGCCGGTCGATACCGGCCGCGTCCAGCTGCGCGGTGGGCTCGTCGAGGATGATGAAGCGGGCCCCGAAGGACAGTGCCCGCGCGATCTCGACGAACTGCCCCTGCTCGACGGTCAGATCGCCGGCCCGCGCGCTGGGGTCGACATCGACCCCGTACTCGGCCAGCAGGTCGCGGGCCCGCGCGCGCAGCGCGGACCAGCGGATCCGGCCGCGCTCGAACCTGTTGAGGAACAGGTTCTCGGCGACGGTCAGATCGGGCACCACCATCGACTTCTGGTAGACGCAGGCCACCTTGCTCTGCCACGCGGCGGTGTCGCCGGGCGCCGGCGCGGGCTCCCCCTGGAAGGAGACCCGGCCGGCGTCGGGCGTCTGCAGCCCGGTCAGTACGGAGACCAGGGTGGACTTCCCCGCGCCGTTGCGGCCGACCAGCGCGTGCGAGTCGCCGGCCGCAACGGTGATGCCCACCCGGTCCAGGGCCACCGTGGCCCCGAACCGTTTGACGATGCCCTCCGCGTGGACCGCGGCGGGAGGTACGGCCTGTCCCATGGGTCAGCTCTTCCCGAGCTGGTTGGCCCACAGGTTGGGGTCGTCCACGTTGTCCTTGGTCACCAGCGGCGCGGGCAGCTGGTCCTCCAGGCCGTTGGGGATGGCGATGATGTTGGAGCCGTGGTCGGTGGGACCGGGGGTGAACTTCTTGCCGGCCAGCGCTTCCTTGGCGTAGTACAGCGCGTACTTGGCGTAGAGGTCGGCGGGCTGGGAGATGGTGGCGTCGATCTGCCCGGCCTTGATCGCCTTGAACTCCTCCGGGATGCCGTCGTTGGAGATGATCGTGATGTGACCGGCGGTGCCCGGCGGCTTGAGCAGGTGCTTCTGCTGGAGCAGCGCGAGGGTCGGCTGCAGGAAGACGCCGCCGGCCTGCATGTAGATGCCGTTGAGGTCCGGGTCCGAGGCGAGCGTGGTCTGCAGCTTGGCCGACGCGGTGGCGCCGTCCCAGTTGGTGACCAGCGGGATCACCTTGATGGCCGGGAACTTGGTCTTCATGCAGGACGCGAACGCCTCGGAGCGGTCACGGCCGTTGATGGAGGACAGGTCGCCCTCGAACTCGGCGACCTTGCCCTTGCCCTTGAGCTGCGCGCCGAGGTACTCGCAGGCCTTCTCGCCGTACGCCTTGTTGTCGGCGCGGACCACCATGTACACCTGCCCCTTGTCCGGACGGGTGTCGACGCTGATCACCGGGATCTTCTTCTTGGCCATCTGGTCGAGGGTGGAGGCGATGGCGCCGGTGTCCTGCGGGGCCATGATGATCGCCTTGGCACCCTCGTTGGCGAAGCTCTGCACATTGGCGACGAGCTTGCCGATGTCGTTCTGCGAGTTGGTGCGCGGCAGCGCGGAGACGTCGCCGGCCGCGACGCCCTTCTCGATGTAGCTGTTGTAGGAGTTCCAGAAGTCGCTGTCGGCGCGCGGCAGGTCGATGCCGACCTTGCCGGAGCTGCCGGCCTTGCTGTCGCTTGCTCTGTTGCAGCCCGCGAGCGCGGTGACCGCGAGCAGAGCGGCACAGGCGGCCACGGTCGTCGTGCGCAGTCTCATCGTCGAGTCCTGCCCTTCCAGGGGTGAGTGTGGGCTTTGTACGGTCGGTTCGGTGCGGCGGTGCTGGTGGTGCGGGTGGCGCGGTGGTGCTGGTGGCACGGTGGTGCCGGGGTGGTGCCTGCCGGGTCAGCCTGCTGCGGGTCGCAGGCGGAGTCCTTGCATGCCGCCGTCGACGGCGAGCGCGGTTCCGGTCACGCTCGCCGCGGCGGGGGAGGCGAGATAGACGATCGCGGCGGCCACCTCGTCGGCGGTGACCAGCCGGCCCATCGGCTGGCGGGCGTCCAGGGCCGCTCGCTCGGCGGCCGGGTCCTCGGCCTGGTCGAGGAGGCGGCCGATCCAGGGGGTGTCGGCGGTTCCGGGGTTGACGCAGTTGACCCGGATGCCCTCGCGGACGTGGTCCGCGGCCATCGCCAGGGTGAGTGCGAGCACCGCGCCCTTGCTCGCGCTGTACAGCGCGCGCTGGGGCAGTCCCGCGGTGGCGGCGATGGAACAGGTGTGGGTGATGGAGGCGCTGCCCGGACGCGCGGCGGCGGCCTTGCGCAGGTGCGGCAGCGCGGCGCGGGCGGCGCGGACCATGCCGAGGACGTTGATGTCCAGCACCCGCGCCCACTCCTCGTCGGCGTTGTCCTCGACGGTGCCGATGGCGCCGATGCCGGCGTTGCCCACCAGGATGTGCAGGCCGCCGAGCCGGTCCACGGCCTCGCCGACCGCGGCCTGCACGGCCGCGTCCGAGGTGACGTCGGCGAGCACCGGCACGGTGCCCTCCGGGGCGCCGGACGGGTCGCGGTCGAGGACCGCGACGCGGGCGCCGCGGGCGGTGAGCAGCGCGGCGGTGGCCGCGCCGATCCCGGAGGCGCCGCCGGTGACCAGGGCGGTCAGCCCGGCGAAGTCCTGCGGGTACCGGGGCACGTCGGGCGCGGCGGGTGCGGTGGTCATCGGGTGAGCTCCTGTCGTGCGGTCCAGACCGGCCCGTCGGGGAAGCGGTAGTCGGCGAGGGTCTCGGGAACCATACGGGCGGAGAAGCCGGGGGCGCCGGGCGCCCGGTACCGGCCGTTCTCCACCACCGCCGGGTCGGTGAAGTGTTCGTGCAGGTGGGGAACGTACTCGATGATCCGGTCGTCCAGGCGGCCGGAGACGGCCACGTAGTCGAACATCGACAGGTGCTGGACCAGCTCGCACAGGCCCACCCCGCCGGCGTGCGGGCAGACCGGCACGCCGAACTTGGCGGCGAGCAGCAGGATCGCGACGTTCTCGTTGACGCCGGCCACCCGGGCCGCGTCGATCTGGACGAAGTCCACCGCGCCGGCCTGGAGCAGCTGCTTGAACACCACGCGGTTGGCGACGTGTTCGCCGGTGGCGACCGGGACCGGCTGCCCGGCGCGGACCGCGGCGTGCGCGAGGATGTCGTCGGGGCTGGTGGGCTCCTCGATCCAGTAGGGATCGAACGGCGCGAGCGCGGTCATCCAGCGGATGGCCTCGGCGACGTCCCAGCGCTGGTTGGCGTCGACCGCGATCCGGATGTCGGGGCCGACCGCCTCGCGGGCCAGCCGCATCCGGCGCAGGTCGTCGTCCAGGTCGGCGCCGACCTTCAGCTTGATCTGGTGGAAGCCGGCCGCGACCGCCTCCTTGGCGAGCCGGGTCAGCTTCTCGTCGGAGTAGCCGAGCCAGCCCGGCTCGGTGGTGTACGCGGGATAGCCCTCGCGGCGCAGCAGTTCGGCGCGCTCGGCCCGGCCCGGCTCGGCGCGGCGCAGGATGTCCAGCGCCTCGTCGCGGGTGAGGGCGTCGCTGAGGTAGCGGAAGTCGACCAGGTCGACGATCTGCTCGGGGGTCATGGCCGCCAGCAGTTCCCAGACCGGGCGGCCGGCCTGACGGGCGGCCAGGTCCCAGGCCGCGTTGACCACCGCGCCGGCGGCCATGTGCATGACGCCCTTCTCCGGGCCGAGCCAGCGCAGTTGGGAGTCATGGGTGAGCAGCCGGTAGAAGGCGCCCAGGTCGCCGGTAATGCTGTCCACCGGGCGGCCGACCACATAGGGTCTCAGTGTTCCGATCGCGGCGGCGACGACGTCGTTGCCGCGGCCGATCGTGAAGCACAGACCGTATCCCGCCAGGTCGCCGGGCGCGTCGGTACGGAGTACGACGTAGGCGGCGGAGTAGTCGGGGTCGGGATTCATGGCGTCCGAGCCGTCGAGCTGCTCCGAGGTCGGAAAGCGGATGTCGTAGACGTCGACCTCGGTAATGGTCGGACTCATGCACACTCCCGTCGCGAGACATCGGATCTTTTTTCGATGATCCGATGTATAGCGGCGGAACCTGTCATTCGTCCAGGGGGAGGTCAGAATTTGTGGGTAACAGATCGGATGTCTCGCCGGGTCACCCGGTGGGACTCGGACAGCCTGCTGCGCCTGCTGCGACGTGCGGCGATTACCGGGACGGCGCTGTCCGTCCTGGCCGTCGCGGGGCTCGCGGCCGGGCTGCGGGCCGAGTACGCGGGGAATCCGGCCGCCGCGGGGCGCACCCGCGGGCATGACGCGCTCTGGCTCGGCCATGCCTGGGTGGACGGCCGCCACACCGCCGCCGACCTCGAACAGCTGAGGGCCCGGGTGGCCGGCACCGGCATCCGGGACCTGTACGTCCACACCGGTCCGCTGGCCGACGACGGCACACTGGACCGCTCGCTCTACCCCGACGCCGCCCGGTTCGTCGCCGACGTCCACCGGGTGCTGCCCGGGGTGCGCGTCCAGGCCTGGCTCGGCGACACCGTGGCGCGGGACGGCGCGCCGGGGCTGCGGCTGGACGACGCGGCCGTACGCGACCGGGTGCGCGACTCCTGCGCCCAGGTCCTCGACGCGGGCTTCGAGGGCGTCCATCTGGACCTGGAACCCGTCCCCACCGGCGACAGCGGCTTCCTGCGACTGCTGGACGCGGTGCACACCGTCACCGAGGGCCGCGGGGTGCCGCTGTCCGCCGCCGCCCCGCAGATCGATCCGCTGCCGGACCTGCACCTGGTGGCCCGGCTGCCGTTCAGCCATCCCAAGTGGTGGTCGCAGCGCTACTTCGGCCAGGTCGCCGCCCGGGTGGACCAGATCGCCGTGATGGCCTACGACACCGCGATGCCCACCGCGTCGCTGTACGGCGGCTATGTCGCCCAGCAGACCGGCCTGGCGCTGGCGGTCACCCCGGTCGCCACCAACCTGCTGATCGGCCTGCCCGCCTACCACGCCGGGAACCTCGGCCACCACGCCTACGCCGAGACGGTCACCGCCGCGGTGCGCGGCGCCGAGGTGGCGCTGGCCCGCGCCGACCGGGAGCGGCGCACCTTCGGCCTCGCCCTCTACGTCGACTTCACCGCCACCGGCGCCGACTGGGCGGCCTACCGGACCGGCTGGGGCGCCCCGTGACCGCTGGTAGCCGTAGGCTGGTGCCGCACGTGAAGGATCAGCAGCCGGTACGGGGACGGCACCGCCCCCTCCGGCCGGAAGGAGGCGCTGGGTGATCGAGCTCGAGGGAGTTCCCGAGCTGATCGACCCGGTCATGGTGGCCGCGTTCGAGGGCTGGAACGACGCCGGGGACGCCGCGTCCACCGCGGTCGGCCATATGGACCGGGAGTTCAAGGGAGAGGTCTTCGCGGCGCTCGACGCCGAGGACTACTACGACTTCCAGGTCAACCGGCCCACCGTGTGGATGGACGCCGGTGTGCGCAAGATCACCTGGCCGACCACCCGGCTGTCCGTGGTCCGTATCTCCTCGCCCAAGCCCCGCGACCTGGTACTGGTCCGCGGAATCGAGCCCAGCATGCGCTGGCGCTCCTTCTGCAACGAGATCCTCGGCTTCGCGCACGAGCTCGGCGTCGAGATGGTCGTGGTGCTCGGCGCGCTGCTCGGCGACACCCCGCACACCCGCCCGGTCCCGGTCACCGGAGTCACCTCCGATCCGGACCTGGCGGCCGCGCTCAGCCTGGACGAGTCCCGCTACGAGGGCCCCACCGGCATCGTCGGCATCCTCCAGGAGGCCTGCACGCACGCCGGCATCCCGGCGGTGAGCCTGTGGGCGGCGGTGCCGCACTACGTCTCGCAGCCGCCCAACCCCAAGGCCACCCTGGCGCTGCTGAACCGGCTGGAGGACCTGCTGGACCTGCGCATCCCGCAGGGCGAGCTGCCCGAGGACGCCCGCGCCTGGCAGGTGGGCGTGGACCAGCTGGCGGCCGAGGACAGCGAGGTCGCCGAGTATGTGCAGACCCTGGAGGAGGCCCGGGACACCGTGGAGCTCCCCGAGGCGTCCGGAGAGGCCATCGCCAAGGAGTTCGAGCGGTATCTGCGCCGCCGGGACCCGCAGGCGGGCGGTGGCTACGCCACCAGCGAAGGCGGCGACGGCGTACCGCAGTTCAGGGACCGCGCCCAGCAGGCCCGGGAGGGCGCCGACGAGGAGCGGGAGGCCCACGACGACGGCCGCGACCTCCCGGACTCCGGCTCGGGGCCGGGGCCCGGACCCCGGCCCGCTCCCGGGACGGCCGGCGGCTCCGGCAAGGGGACCGGGACCGGGTCGGAGGACGGCGACGCCGGCCCCGATGACACCCCCGGCAGGAGCGCGGACTCCGACGCGCGGCCGGGGGACGACGGCTCGCAGGACTGACGCGCTGGGCGGGCGCCCCCACCCGGGGGCACCCGCCCAGCGGCGTTCAGCGGCAGGTCGGCGGCGCCTACGCGGCGGAGCGGCTCACAGCGCCACGCCGAGCAGCGCGTCCACCGCGCGGGAGACCAGGCCGGGCCCACCGGTGTCCGTACCGCCGTCCGCCTCCTGGGCGGCGGCCCAGCGGTCCACCGCGGCCAGCGCGCGCGGCGCGTCCAGGTCGTCGGCGAGCGCCTCGCGGATCTCCTCCACCAGCGCCTCGGCGGGCGGTCCGTCGGGCCGGGACACCGCGGCACGCCAGCGGGCCAGCCGCCGGACCGCCTCGTCCAGCACGGCGTCGGTCCACTCCCAGTCCGACCGGTAGTGGTGGGCGAGCAGCGCCAGCCGGATCGCCGCCGGATCCACACCGGCCCGGCGCAGCGTGGAGACGAAGACCAGATTGCCCTTGGACTTCGACATCTTCTCGCCGTTCAGCGCGACCATCCCGGCGTGCACATACGCCTTGGCGTAGGGATACCCGCCGGTGAGCACCTGGGCGTGCGAGGCGCCCATCTCGTGGTGCGGGAAGGCCAGATCGGAGCCGCCGCCCTGGACGTCGAAGCCCATGCCGAGGTGCTCCAGGGCGATGGCCACGCACTCGATGTGCCAGCCGGGCCTGCCCTGGCCGAGCGAGCCGCCGTCCCAACTGGGCTCGCCCGGGCGGGCGGCCAGCCACAGGATCGGGTCCAGCGGGTCCTTCTTGCCGGCGCGGTCCGGGTCGCCGCCGCGCTCGGCCGACAGGATCCGCATGGCGGTCGCGTCCAGCCGGGAGACCTTGCCGAAGTCCGGGTCGGACTCCACCGAGAAGTAGACGTCGCCGTCGAGTTCGTAGGCGGCGCCGGTGTCCCGCAGCCGCTCGATCAGCGGCACGATCGCCGGTATGGCCTCGACCGCGCCGATGTAGTGGGCGGGCGGCAGCAGCCGCAGCGCCGTCATGTCCTCGCGGAACAGCGCGGTCTCGCGCTCGGCGAGCGCCGTCCAGTCCATCCCCGTCGCGGTGGCCCGCTCCAGCAGTGGGTCGTCGACATCCGTCACGTTCTGCACGTACTGGACCTGGCGCTTCGTGTCGAGCCATACGCGCTGCACGAGATCGAACGCGTTGTAGGTGGCCGCGTGCCCCATGTGGGTCGCGTCGTAGGGGGTGATCCCACAGACGTAGAGGCGGGCCACGGGACCCGGATCGACGGTCACCGGACCGTCGGTCGAGGTGTCGTGGAGACGGAGGACGCGTCCCGTGCCGGGAAGGGCGGGGACGTCGGAAGCGGGCCAGGCATGCATGTCATGAGATTAACCGGGCAGCTCACCGTCAAAACGACCGGGAGCAGGGCACTCGTGGCACGGACGGCTCTCCGGTCGCCCCCCGCCCGCCCCGGCGACCCGCAGGTCAGACCGGCGGCCAGGGGATCGAGGGCCACTCGCCGCCGGGTTCCGGATGGGTGCCGGTCTCCCGCAGCCGGTGCACCCTTGCCCGCAGCGCCGCGGTCTCCGCCGTGGTCAGCAGGGTCGCGAGCCGCTCGCCGAGCGCGCCCGCCAGCTCGGCGGCGAGCTTGTCCAGTACGGTCACCGCCTCGGCGGGCAGCGGTTCGCCGGCCCAGCCCCACAGCAGGGTGCGCAGCTTGTCGTCCGTGTGGAAGGTCACGCCGTGGTCGATGCCGTAGATCCGCCCGTCGGGGGCCGGCAGCAGGTGGCCGCCCTTGCGGTCTGCGTTGTTGATCACCGCGTCGAGGACGGCGATCCGCCGCAGCCGTATGTCGTCGGCGTGCACCAGCAGGGCGGTCCTGCCGCTTTCCAGCTCGGCCTCGACGACCGCTTTCCAGCCGGGCGCCGGCTCCAGCTCCTCGGTCAGCGCGAGCAGCTGCGGCGGCGCGCTTGCGGCGTCCGCGGCTTCCGGCGCGTCCACGCTCTCCCCCGGGCCGGACGGGAACTCGATCCAGCGCTGGACCATGCCCAGGCCGTACGGGCCCTCGCGCAGCACCGTGGGCGGCACCAGGCCCCATCCGGTGGCCTCCGAGACCAGATAGGCGGCGACCTCGCGCTCGGCCAGTGTCCCGTCGGGGAAGTCCCACAGCGGGCGCTCGCCGGTGACCGGCTTGTAGACGCAGGCGACCGTACGGCCCTGGTACGTGCTCTCGCAGTACAGCACCGCGTTGGAGGCGTCGCGCACCCGGCCCTTGACGTCCAGTTCGCCGTGGATCAGCGTCTCGGTCTCGGCCGGGTCCACCGTGGCGGGGCTCTCGGGCCCGGCCGCGGTCAGGCCGACCTCCGGTACCCGTTCTGACGCGGGCATACGTGTCCTTCCGGGTCCAGGGGCAGGCTGCACAAAGGACAGGGTGGGCGGCCGGCCGACACCACGTCCAGAGCGCGTTTGGCGAAGGAGCGGGCCTGGGCTCCGGAGAGCAGCACCCGCAGCAGCGGCGGGCCGTTCTCGTCGTCCTGGAGGAGTTCCTCCTCGGCCGTCTCCAGGTCGTCCTCGTCCTCGCCGGCCAGTTCGATCAGGGCCTGCGCCTCGATGACCATCCGCTCATGGGCGCCGTCCCAGGCGAGCGCCATGGTGCCGACCCGGAACTCCTCCTCGACCGGCACTTCCAGCGGCCCGGAGTCGGTGAGTTCGGCCGGGGCGACCGCGGGCACCGGGGCACTGCCGCCGGTCCGGCGCACCACCTCGTCCAGCAGCTCGTCGATCCGCTCGGCGAGCGCGGCCACCTGGGTCTTCTCCAGGGCGACGCTGGTGGTGCGTCCGGCGGCGCTGGCCTGCAGGAAGAACGTCCGCTGGCCGGGTTGGCCCACGGTCCCGGCCACGAAACGGTCGGGATGTTCGTAGAAGAAGACCTGACGGGGCACACCTTGCTCCGTTTGCTCGTCCGAATGCGCTTTTCAGCGCTTACGCTGCCGGTGCCCAACCCTACTGCGGAAGCTGATCACGAGGTGCCGGTGGAACCGCCGACCACGGCGTCGTCCTCGGCCGCCGCCGTCCGGACGGCGGCGGGCCCGCCGTCACCGCCCCGGCCGTCGCCGTCCTCCTGGCCCTCCTCGGCCTGCGGGCGCGGCGGCGGGATCAGGCCGGTGAGGTCGCCGGTGTCGCCGAGCCGCAGCAGGAAGGGCCGGTGCGGGGTGTAGCGGATGACGGTGACCGAGCAGGGATCGGTGCTGATCCGCTGGAAGAGGTCCAGATGCATGCCGAGGGCGTCGGCGGCCAGCGACTTGATGATGTCGCCGTGCGAGCAGACCAGATACATCGCGTCCGGGCCGTGCTCGGCCTCGATCCTGTCGTTCCAGTCCCGTACGGCGTCGACCGCCCGGGCCTGCATGGCGCGCAGCGACTCCCCCTCCTCGCCGGGGAAGACGGCGGCCGACGGATGCCGCTGCACGGTGCCCCACAGCGGTTCGTCGGCCAGTTCGCTCAGCTTGCGGCCGGTCCAGTCGCCGTAATGGCACTCGCCGACCCGGTCGTCGGTGTGCCGGGGCAGTTCCGGACGGGTGTCGAGCAGCGGCCGCACGGTCTCCTGGCAGCGCTGCAGCGGACTGCTGACCACGGCGGCCAGCGGGAGGCCGGCCAGCCGGGCGGCGAGTGCGGTGGCCTGGGCCCGGCCGGTGTCGTCCAGGGCGATCCCCGGACTCCACCCGGCCAGGACGCCGTCGGCGTTGGCGGTCGAACGGCCGTGCCGGACAAGGATGAGGGTGGGCATGCCCGTCACCGTAACCCTTCCCGGCCGCGCCCGTTGTGCTGGGGGACGGCCGTGGCGGGGAAGACCCCCGAGCCCCCACCACGGCCGCGGAATTCCGCGATCCGCCGTCCCCCGCGCACTCCTCGCTTTCCCATGCCCTGGGTAGGGTTCAGCGGGGGGTCGATCAAGGGCCCGGGGAATCGGCGGCGCGAAGCGGGTGGAGATGTTCAGCAAGGCGACGAGGAGCCATCCGCAGCTCGCCGGTGGACCAGGTCCTGCCGGGGCCGACTGGTCCCCTTACGGCCGGCTGGAAGACGCGGCGGAGGCCTATTTCCTGCACGCGGACGTCGCGCTGGAGGCGATCGCCGGGGTGCTCGGGCGGCGCCGGGTGCGGGGGTTCACCCTGGAGCGGGTGGTGGACCTGACCGAGGCCGGCGCCTCGGTCTGGCAGGAGGCGGCGGTCTGCGACGGCCGCCGGCTGGTGCTGTGGCACAGCGAGGAGCTCGCCGACGACAAGGCGCCCGGCGGGACGGTACTGGACTCCTCGGTGCAGGTGCTGCCGCTGCGGTCGATCGGCCATCTCGGTATGCGCACCCTGGTGGGGCGCGACGAGCTGGGCCGGCGGGTCGACCGCGGGGTCTATGTGGTGCTGGCCACCGGGATGCCGCACGAGCTGAGCGCGGTGGCCTCCGACCCGGATTCGCCGCTGCCGGTGACCTCGGCGAAGTTCCGGCCGGAGACGTTCCGGTTCAGCAAGTCGCTGGACGACGGCGGGCCGGGCCAGATAGCCCGGCTGATCGCCTTCGGCCGGCTGCTGGGCCGGCTGGTGCCGGGCTGACGCTCCGGCGCCGGGGACCCGTGCGCTTTTCGGGGGTGCGAGGCGCCGGGCGACCGGCCACCGCGCGCCGGCGGCCGACCCGCGGGACGAACCCCGCGCGGCCTCTGGAAGCCGCACGGCCGTCACCGAAGACCTCGGCCCGGCGCGGGCTGGGCGCGCGGTTCCGGGCGGGTCGGCCCCGGCCGGCCCCGGGGTCCGCGCCGGGCCCGGGGTCCGCGCCGGGCCCGGGGTCCGCGCCGGGCCCGCATCCGGCCGGTTACGCCGGCCCCGCCCGTTCCAGCCGCAGGGCCGGTCAGGCCAGCCCGGCCCGCTCCAGCGCCTCGACGCCCGCCCGCAGCCCTGCCAGGCGCTCGTCCAGCGTGAAGCCGGCCGGATTCAGGTTGAGGGTGTCCACCCCGGCCGCCGCGTACTCCGCGATCCGGTCCGCGATCCGCTCCACCGGGCCCAGCAGGCTGGTGGAGTCGATGAGTTCCTGCGGCACCGCGGCCGCCGCGCCCTGCTTGTCGCCGGCCAGGTATTTGTCCTGGATCTCCGCGGCCTGCTTCTCGTAGCCCATCCGCCGGGCGAGCTGGTTGTAGAAATTCTGCTTGCGGCTGCCCATGCCGCCCACGTAGAGCGCGGTGTAGGGGCGGAAGACGTCGGCGAGCGCGGCCACGTCGTCGCCGAGCGCCAGCGGCAGCGTCGGGCTCACGTCGAAGCCCTCCATCGTCAGGCCGGCCTTCTCCCGGCCGGCCCGCAGGTGCCGGATCGCGGTCTCCTCCAGCTGCGCGGCGGACGGGAAGAGCAGCAGCGCGCCGTCGGCGATCTCGCCGGTCTGCTCCAGGTTCTTCGGGCCGATCGCGGCGATGTAGAGCGGGATGTGCTCGCGCTGCGGGTGCACGGTCAGCTTGATCGGCTTGCCGGGTCCTTCGGGCAGCGGCAGCGTCCAGTGCTCGCCCTGGTAGCTCAGCCGCTCGCGGGACATCGCCCGGCGGACGATCTCGACGTATTCGCGGGTGCGGGACAGCGGCTTGTCGAACCTGACGCCGTACCAGCCCTCGGACACCTGCGGCCCGGACACGCCCAGGCCCAGCCGGAACCGGCCGCCGGACAGCGAGTCCAGGGTCGCGGCGGTCATCGCCGTCATCGCCGGGGTGCGCGCCGGGATCTGGAAGATCGCCGAGCCGATGTCGATCCGCTCGGTCTGCGCGGCCACCCACGAGAGCACCGTGGGGGCGTCCGAGCCGTAGGCCTCGGCGGCCCAGCAGACGGCGTAGCCGAGCCGGTCCGCCTCCTGCGCCACGGTGAGGTTGTCCGCGTCCATACCGGCGCCCCAGTAGCCGAGGTTGATGCCGAGCCGCATACCGCTCCCCTTTGCCCGTTATTGCCCGTTCACCGATGTACTGGCGAGTAACGTCCTTGTCCCTCCGGACTTTAGCGTCCCGGCGCGGCTCCGGGGCCTGTCGGGTACGTCACTGCTGCCCATTGAGGGGGTACGGGCGCTAGCCTCAGCGTCCATGGAGCAAAGGCACCTCGGCCGCACCGGGTTGCGCGTGTCCAGGCTGGGGCTCGGCACGCTCACCTGGGGGCGCAACACCGGCGAACGCGACGCCGCCGATCAGCTGAAGGCGTTCTGGGACGCCGGCGGCACGCTGATCGACACGGCCGACGTCTACGCCGACGGGGGCGCCGAGTACCTGCTCGGGCGGCTGCTGGAGGACCTGGTGCCGCGCGCCGATCTGGTGATCGCCACCAAGGCGGGCAGCGTGCCGGACCCGTACCGCAGGTTCGACACCTCGCGCGGGCATCTGCTCTCCGCGCTGGACGCCTCGCTCCAGCGCCTCGGTACGGACTACGTGGATCTGTGGCAGGTGCACGCCTTCGACCCCGGCACTCCGCTGGAGGAGACCCTCCAGGCGCTGGACATCGCGGTCGGCTCCGGGCGGGCCCGCTACGTCGGGGTCTCCAACTTCTGCGGCTGGCAACTGGCGAAGGCCGCGGCCTGGCAGCTCGCGTCGTCCGGCCGCACCCCGCTGGCCAGTACGCAGATGGAGTACTCGCTGCTCCAGCGCGGGGTGGAGCGGGAGGTGCTGCCGGCCGCGCTGGACCTCGGGGTGGGGCTGCTGCCCTCCTCACCGCTGGGGCGCGGGGTGCTCACGGGCAAGTACCGGCACAGCACACCGCCGGACTCGCGCGGCGGCTCCGCCGACATGGCGGCGTTCGTCGCCCCTTACCTGGACGAGACGGCCGGGCTGATCGTGGACGCGCTGACCATAGCGGCGGACGGCCTGGCCGTCTCGCCGCTGCACGTCGCCCTGGCCTGGGTCCGCGACCGCCCCGGCGTCGCCGCTCCCATCCTCGGCGCCCGCAACGCCGCGCAGCTCAGCCAGGCGCTGTCGGTGGAGGCCCTTACGCTTCCGGAAGAGATCTGTCTGGCGCTGGACGATGTCTCGGCGCCTTTGCACCGCTATCCCGACCACGACTGGAGCACGCTCTGAGGAGGAGCAGGCTCTGAGTCGCGGCCGCGCCGCTCCACGGAGGCCCCCGCAGTGACCGACACCCCGACCTTCCCCCCGACCCCGCGGCCCGCTCAGGGGGCCGGTGGGCCCGCCCCCGCGCCCGCTCCCGTCGCGGCGGACGCCGAACGCCCGGACGGGGCGGCCGCGTCCGGCGCCGGCCGGGCTCCCGCGCCCCGGCCGGACCTCGCCGGGCTGGCGGCGGCCGTACGGTCGATCGAGCGCGGGGAGAGCCCGGTGGCCCCGGCACCGCGCGGGGACGCGGCGGAGGCACGGCGCAAGCGGCGCGAGGCGATGGCGGCGGAGGCCGCGGCGCTCCAGGCAGCCGAGGCGGCGGAAGCGGGCCTGGCGCCCGCGGCCGGCTCACCCGGGGCTTCCGCGGCGGCGGACGAGAGCGGGGACGGGGGCGGGGGCGAGGGCGTCGCGGAAACGGACCCGGCGGCTACGGACGCCGCGGACTCGGGTATCGCGGACTCGCGCGTTACGGACTCGCGCGTCGCCGAGGAGGGCTCCCCGGCGGCGGACCCGTCGTTCCCGGACCAGACCGCCGGGGCCGCGACTCCGGCCACCACCCCGCTCGCCGCCACCCGTAAGCGCCCGCCCGCCGCCGCCCGGCGCCCGGTGGCCGTCGACGCGGCGGCGGTCGAGGAGGCCCGCCGGGTGCTGCTGGCCGGCGGGGCGCCCGGCGAGCTGGCGGAGGAGGCCGTCCGCAGGCTCGGCGAGCGGGCCGGTGAGGCGCTGCGGGCCGACCCGTGGGGTGTGCTCGGGCTGCCGGGTGTCCGGGTGGAGGACGCGGACGCCTTCGCCCGCGCCCTGCTCGGCGATGGGTCGGGACCCGGGGACGCCCGCCGGGCGGGCGCCCTGGTCGCGTATCTGATGGAGCGGGCCGCCGAGCAGGGCCACACCGCCCTGACCGCCGACGCCCTCAAGACCGCGCTGGCCCGGCACGCCGTCGCGGACCCGGACGCCGCCGTGGCCGCCGCGGTGGAGGACGGCGGCCTGCTGGAATTCGGCGCCGACGACGCGTTCGAGGGTGAGGAGGACGCCGAGGACGACGCGGCGGACGGGGAGGCCGGGGGCGCGGCGGCGGACGTACCGCTGCTGCTCGGCCTGGACCGCTACGCCCTCGCGGAGGAGAGCCTCGCCGACGGCCTGATCCGGCTGCTGCGCTCCTTCGGCGGCGGCGCGGCCGAGGAGGACGGCGCCGACTGGGAGAAGGCCGCGGCCGACGCGCCCTCGGCCTCCGCCGCCGAGCTGATCCGTGCCGCCGCCGGCAGCGGCCTGGTCGCGCACACGGGCGGTGAGGCGGCCCGCGCGGAGCCCGCCACGCTGGTCACGGCGGCCAGGGCGGCCGGCCTGCGCGCCTACGCCGTCGCCTACACCGAGAACGGCCGCCGCCGTCTCGCCGAGGCGGTGGGCGAGGAGGCGGCGCTGACCGTGGCCGGGCTGCTCGACGGCGCGACCGGCCCGGGCCGCGCCGAGGACAGCTCCCTGGCCCTCGACCTGCTCGCCGTACTCGACGCCCAGCAGTTGTCCGTGGAGGAGGCCACCGACCTGGTGGAGGCGGTCCCGGACGGCGCCCGGCTGGTGCTCAGCGGCGACCCGCACACGCTGTGGTCGGCGGGACCCGGCCGCGCCTTCGCCGATCTGCTGGCCGCCAAGGTCTGCCCGCGCGTCACCTCCCGCACCCCCGACCCGGGTCCGATCGGCGAGCTGACCTCGTATGTGAGCGTCGGTGAACTCGCCGCGGTCGAGGCCCCGGACCGCGAGGTCGTGGTGGTGCCGGTCCGTGATCCGCAGGAAGCCCTGCTGCGTACGGTCCAGTTGGTCGCCGACTCCGTGCCCCGGGCGATCGGTGTGCCGGCGGACCGGACACAGGTGATCACCGTCGCCCATGGCGGCGCGGTCGGCACCCGGGCGCTGAACGCCGCGCTCAAGGAACGGCTCAATCCCGGCCCGGGCCGCTTCGGCGGCTTCGACCCGGGCGACCGCGTGGTGCACGTCCCGGCGCCCGGTCACACCCTGCCGGGCACGGTGGTGGGCGCGGAGCCGGGCGGGCTGCGGCTGGAGGGCGAGGCCGGCAGCGTGCTCGTGCCCCGCGAGGAGGTGGCCGGCAAGCTGCGGCACGGCTGGGCGATCACCGGTCATCAGGCGGCCGGGATGCGCTGGCCCGCGGTCGTGGTGGTCGTACCGGGCGACGCGGGACCGCTGCTGACCCGTTCCTGGGTGTATACGGCGTTCGCCCGTGGCGAACGGCATCTGTCGGTGGTGCAGGGCGCCGACCAGGGCCTGGCCCAGGCGATCGCCGGGCCCGCCGCCAAGGAGCGGACGAGCAGGCTGGCGGACGTGCTGCGGGAGCTGTCGGCGGACGTGTGAGCCGGCTCTCACTCCCGATCCGGGTCCGGGCCGTGCGGCCCGGTTCCGGGGCCCGCACCGGGGCGGGGGCGCCGGTCCGCGCCCCCGCCCTTCCGCCGCCGGGTCGGCCGGTCCCGGCCTAGTCCGGGTCGAGGACGCTGAGCTCGTCGTCGAAGACCGTGCTCACGTCGAAGCGGCAGATCACCAGCTGCGGGTCGGCCTGTTCGAAGGGCGCGTCGAGCCACTCCCCCGGTTCGGCCGGATCCACCGCCGAGACCCACAGCGTGGAGTCGCCCTCCTCCAGGCCGAACTCCTTGTGGCGCTGAGCGATGTCATCGGGTTCGTACTCCCCGAAGATCACCCCGATCGCGGCGTTGACGGTGGTGGTGTCCGCGTCGTCGTCACCCTCGCCCGCCCGTCTGGCCTGGGCGAACAGCCGGTCGGGCTCGACAATGGTGTAGTCCCGGCGGATCAGCACGCTGACCGCTTCCGGCTCCTCGGGGCCGGCGTACTCCGGCATCGCGTCGCCGGCCGGCACTTCGAAGGGCGTCACCTCGTCGTAGCTGTCGTACAGCAACTCGTCATACACCTCGGCGGCCGAGGCCAGCGCCTCGAACGCCGCGTAGACCGCGGGGTCGTCCCCGCCGGCGCGGTTCTCGATCGCGTCGAGGTGACGGTCGAGCGCGGCCTTGAACGCCTCGACCGCGGCGCGGACCTCGGCCACGGTGGGCTGCACGTCATCAGACATGATGCAGACGCTATCCGCACCGGGGCGTTGCTTGCACAATAGATGCGATGCCGGAATACGAATTCAGAGAGATGTACGTGGCGCGCGGGGTCTCCCGCAAGGACGCGACACGCCTGTTGACCGACGAGGCGGAGTACGGGCACTGGGAGCTGGACCGGGTCCGGCTCTATGCCGACGGCAGCCGCCGGGTCCGCCTGCGCCGGCGCATCATCCGCCAGGTCAGAGCGACATGGTGACCGCGGGGTGCTGGTGCCGCCCGCGGTCCGGCGGGCGCCCGCGGGTGGGTGGCCGGGCGGCTGTCGCGCCGCCCGGTCCCGTCAGGGCGGGCCCCTGAGCCCGCGGGGTCCTACGGCCTGCGGTCAGCGCCGGGCGGCCCGGCCGCGACGGTAGAGCAGCCCGCCGCCGAGCACAAGCGCGCCGGCCGCGGGCGCGGCCAGCCCGATGCCGTCCGCGCCGGTGTGCGCCAGCGTGGGGGTACGGGGTCCGCCGCCGGTGCCGGTCCCCGGGTTCGTGACCGGTGTGGCGCCGCCGGGGTTGGCGGGCTGACCCGGGGTGACCGGGGTACCGGGAGTGCCGGGGTTGCCCGGAGTGCCGGGGTTACCGGGCGTACCGGGCTGGCCCGGAGTGCCGGGGTTACCGGGCGTACCGGGGATACCGGGGATGCCCGGCTGTCCGGGGGTGCCGGGAGTACCCGGGTTACCGGGCGTGCCCGGGGTCCCTGGGTTGCCCGGCGTACCGGGCTGGCCCGGAGTGCCGGGGTTGCCCGGCGTACCGGGGTGGCCCGGGTGGACCGGGTGGCTCGGAATGCCGGGCTCACCGGGCTCACCGGGGGTGCCCGGCTGGCCGGGGTTCCGCGGCGTGCCCGGGGAGCCGGGCACGGCCGGGGGCGTCGTGTGCACGGATGCGTTGCCGCACGCGTTGCCGAACACCGGGTTCAGCAGCCCGATGACGTCGATCGTGTTGCCGCACACATTCACCGGCACATGCACCGGGATCTGCACCGCGTTGCCGGACAGCACGCCCGGCGAACCCACTGCCGCACCCGCCGCGCCGGCGTCCGCGTAGGCGAACCCGCCGCCGGTCGCGGCCAGCACGCCGCCGGTGGCGACGACGGTGAGCAGACCCCTCTTCGTGATCTGTCGCATGACTTCTGACATCCCTGCCTTCTCTGTTCCGCATACCTGCGTATCTGCGGATCTGCGTATCTGCGTATCAATGCGTTGTCCGACCGCGTCCGGCGAAAATGACGATCGGCCCCGCGGCGCGAACGAACGCGCCCGGGGCCGATCCGGCCGTCACGGCCGGCGGAGGACTACTGGTTGACGCAGGTGTTGCCGAAGGCGGGGTTGAGCAGCCCGACGACGTTGATCGTATTGCCGCAGACATTCACCGGCACATGCACCGGGATCTGCACGACATTGCCGGACAGCACGCCCGGCGACTGCACCGCGGCGCCCTGCGCCCCGGAGTCGGCGTAGGCGAACCCGGCGCCCGCGAGCACCAGACCGCCGGTGGCGGCCGCAGCAGCGACAACCTTCTTGATCATTGAGTTCCTCCTCGTGGGACATGTGTGATCCCAGCCGCGGACCACACACGTCGTAACGAGGCCGGATGAATTAGAGCTACGAAAGCACCGGTTCATTCACTCTTACCGGGGACGCACCCCCGGCTCACGGGCACACATGCCCGAGACCTTCACCCGTTTCAGCAGCTTTCGATGAACCGGTCGAGCACACGTACGCCGAAACGCAGACCGTCCACCGGCACCCGCTCGTCCACCCCGTGGAACATCCCGGCGAAGTCCAGTTCGGGCGGCAGCTGGAGCGGCGCGAAGCCGAAGCAGCGGATGCCCAGGTCGGCGAAGGACTTCGCGTCGGTGCCGCCGGACAGCATGTAGGGCACCGCCCGCGCGATCGGGTCCTCCGCCTTGAGCGCCGCCTGCATCGCGTCCACCAGCGAGCCGTCGAAGTCGGTCTCCAGCGCCTTGTCGGAGTGCAGCGTCTCCCGCTTCACCCGGGGGCCGAGCACCCGGTCCAGGTCGGCGAGGAACTCCTCCTCGTAGCCGGGCAGGAAGCGCCCGTCCACATGGGCGGTGGCCTGCCCGGGGATGACGTTGACCTTGTAGCCGGCGCCGAGCATGGTCGGCGCGGCGGTGTTGCGCAGCGTGGTGCCGATCATCCTGGCGATGCCGCCGAGCTTGGCGAGCGTGGTCTCCATGTCCTCGGGGTCCAACTCGGTGCCGAACGCGTCGGACAGCTCGTCGAGGAAGCCGCGTACCGACTTGGTGACCCGTACCGGGAACTCGTGCCGGCCGAGCCGCCCGACGGCTTCGCACAGCTCCGTGATCGCGTTGTCCTTGTTGGTCATCGAGCCGTGGCCCGCGGTGCCGTCCACCGTGAGCCGCATCCAGTGCATGCCCTTCTCGGCGGTCTCGATCAGATACAGCCGGAGGTTCTCGTTGACGGTGAAGGAGAAGCCGCCGACCTCGCCGATCGCCTCGGTGACGCCCTCGAACAGGTCGGGGTGCTTGTCGACCAGGTGCTTGGCGCCGAAGACGCCGCCCGCCTCCTCGTCGGCGAGGAAGGCCAGCACGATGTCACGCGGCGGCTTGCGGCCACTGCGCAGCCGGTCGCGTACGACGGCGAGCGTCATCGCGTCCATGTCCTTCATGTCGACCGCGCCGCGGCCCCACACGCAGCCGTCGGCGACCTCGCCGCCGAAGGGGTCCCGGGTCCAGTCGTCGGCGTTGGCCGGCACCACGTCGGTGTGCCCGTGGATGAGCAGCGCGGGCCGTGAGCGGTCCTCGCCCTCGATCCGGGCGACAGTGGACGCCCGGCCCTTGTGCGACTCGAAGATCCGCGGTTCGAGACCGACCTCGGCGAGCTTCTCCGCGACGTACTCCGCGGCGGCCCGCTCCCCCGGCCCCGAGTGGTCGCCGTAGTTGCTGGTGTCGATCCGGATCAGCTCACTGCACAGCGCGACCACCTCGTCCTCGCCCGTGCCCCGCACGCCGTCCGCCCTGCCCGACTCCGATTCGCCCACGCTGACTCCT
Organism: Streptomyces polygonati; assembly: GCF_042650325.1. Classification (NCBI taxonomy): domain Bacteria; kingdom Bacillati; phylum Actinomycetota; class Actinomycetes; order Kitasatosporales; family Streptomycetaceae; genus Streptomyces; species Streptomyces polygonati. Next base: position 478,293 of record NZ_JBHSBB010000009.1, read on the forward strand.
CACTCGTTCCCTGCCGCGCCCGCCAACCCGCCCCGGCGGCCGCGACCGCTGCCGCCCCCATCCTCCCCCGCGACCCCCACCGCCCCCAAGACTCCCCCGGCACTCCCCCGCACCGCCCCCCGGCGCCGGTCCGACAGCGTGATCGAGCGCCCTTCGATCTTTGCTATGGTTTACCTCGTCGCCACGGCCCCGAGGCCGCGGTGACACACCCGGTCCGGGTGGCGGAATGGCAGACGCGCTAGCTTGAGGTGCTAGTGCCCTTTATCGGGCGTGGGGGTTCAAGTCCCCCCTCGGACACCCAGCACAACTCCCCAGCACAGTCCGGGCCGAGATCGATTCGGTCCGGACTTCTTGCTGTCGGCGAACCCCTCGTGACCCCTCCTGACCCCTCGCGACCCTTTACAACCCTTCGCGACCCTTCGCGCCGCTCCGCACGCGTGGCCCCGCGGTGGGCCGTCTCCCGCCCCCCGGTGAGCCGCGGCAGGGCCCGCCGCCTGCGAAAACCCGTGCGATAACCTCGGTCCGGGACAGGAATCTGCGGAAGGCGGCATATCAGGTGAAGGCGTATGTGATCCACGAGAACCCGGACTGGTATCCGCCCTTCGCCGCGGCCTTCGAGGCCGAGGGTGTGGACCACGAGCAGTGGCTGCTCGGTGAGGGACGGCTGGATCTCGACGCCGAGCCGCCGCAGGGCGTCTTCTGGTCGAGGATGAGCGCCTCCGCGCACACCCGCGGCCATGTGCTGGCCAAGGACCACACCCGGTCGGTGCTGAACTGGCTGGAGGCGCACGGCCGGCGGGTGGTCAACGGGCGGCGGGTGCTGGAGCTGGAGATGAGCAAGGTCGACCAGCTCACCGCGCTGCGCGCGGCCGGCATAGCGGTGCCGCGCACCCTGGCGGTGGTCGGCGGCGGCGAGCTGCTGGCGGCCGCGGCCGAGCTGCCGTCGCCCTTCATCGTCAAGCACAACCAGGGCGGCAAGGGCCTCGGGGTCGCGCTCTTCGACAGTGTCGACGCCTTCGCCGACCACCTCGCCGACCCGGACCACCAGTCGCCGGTGGACGGCATCACGCTGCTGCAGGAATACCTGCCGGCCGCCGAGCCGAGGATCACCCGGGTCGAGATCGTCGACGGCGAGGTGGTCTACGCGCTCACCGCCGACACCGCCCGCGGCGGCTTCGAGCTGTGCCCGGCCGACGCCTGCGCCATCGACGGCGGCCCGGACGCGCCGAGTCTGTTCGCCCTGCGCGAGGACTTCGACCACCCGGTCCTCGGGCAGTATCTGGACTTCGCCCGCCGCCACGGCATCGAGGTGGCCGGCTTCGAGTTCATCGAGACCACCGACGGCCGCCTGGTCACCTACGACGTCAACACCAACACCAACTACAACCCCGAGGTGGAGAGCGTGGCACCGCGCTCGGGACCCCAGCAGATCGCCCGCCTGCTCAAGCGGCTGATCGCGGAAGAGGAGACCCGCTGATGCGCTTCGGATACTGGATGCCGATATTCGGCGGCTGGCTGCGCAACGTCCCGGACGAGGCCATGTCCATCGACTGGCCCTACATCCGCGATCTCGCGGTCGCGAGCGAGGACCAGGGCTTCGACCTCACCCTGATCGCCGAGCTGAATCTCAACGACATCAAGGGGCACCGCGCGCCGAGCCTCGACGCCTGGACGCTGGCACCCGCCGTCGCCGCCGTCACCAGCCGCCTCGAACTCATGCTGGCCGTGCGCCCCAACTACCACCTGCCGTCGCTCACCGCTAAGGCCCTGTCCACCCTGGACACCGTCGCCCCCGGCCGGCTGAGCCTGAACGTGGTCTCCTCCTGGTGGAAGGACGAGGCCACCCAGTACGGCGTCCCCTTCGATGTGCACGACGCCCGCTACGCCCGCACCGGCGAGTGGCTCGAAGTGCTGAACCGGCTGCTGACCGAGGAGACCGTCACCCACCACGGCGGGCTGTACGACCTGGAGGGCACCGTCCTGGAGCCCAAGCCGGTCCGCCGGCCGACGCTCTACATGGGTGGTGAGTCGCCCACCGCCAAGGACCTCATCTCCACCCGGGGCGACGCCTATGTGATGCACGGCGACTCGCCCGAGACCATCGCCGCGAAGATCGCCGACATGCGCGAGCGCCGGTCGGCCCGCGGGCTCGCGCCGCTGACCTTCGGCGTGTCCGGCTATGTGATCTGCCGCGACACCGAGGAGGAGGCCCAGCAGGAGCTGCGCCGTATCCTCGATGTCCGCTCCTCCCCCGAGGCCTACGCCTCCTACCAGGACTTCGTGGAGGGCTCGCAGCTGGAGTCGCAGGTCTCGCTGGAGGAGTACAGCGTCTCCAACCGCGGCCTGCGGGCCGGACTGGTCGGCACCCCCGAGCAGATCACCGCGCGTATCCGGGCGTACGAGGAAGCCGGCGTCGACCTCATGCTCCTTCAGTTCTCCCCCCAGCACACCGAGATGGCGCGCTTCGGCCGCGACGTCATCACGCCGGGGTGGAAGTAGCCGCGCGCAGGCAATGAGCGACGGCGTCCGGCGACCGGTGGGTCGCCGGACACGGTCCGGGGCCGGGCGGTGCGTGCGCCGGCCCCGGACCGTAGTCCATCCGGCGCAGCGGTTGGTCTGAATGGTCGGCGCCGCGCGGTCCGTGGGCGTGGGCGACGGTGGTGAGGGGCCCGCAGGCCCGAGGGTGGGGGTTCCCGGCCCAAGCACACCACCTGGAGCCTTTGATGAATCGCACCGCAAAGACGGCCTCCTGGACCGTCGCCGCCCTGCTGCTCGCCACCGCGGCGAGCGGCTGTTCGTCCAGCACCAAGAAGGCCGCCGAGCCCGCGCCCGAGGCGACGGTCGCCGCCAACACCGCGGCGGCCGACACCGAAGTGAAGGCCGCCACCTCGCAGGCCACGGTGACCACCAAGTCCGTCGGCAAGCTCGGTGAGGTCCTGGTCGACGGCAAGGGCAAGACGCTCTACCTGTTCATGAAGGACACCAAGAACAAGTCCAACTGCTCCGGTGCCTGCGCCGTCGCCTGGCCGCCGCTGCACACCTCCGGCACGGCCAAGGCCACCGGCAGCGCCAAGAGCAACCTGCTCGGCACCACCAAGGGGTCCGGCGGCACCCAGGTCACGTACAACGGGCACCCGCTCTACGGCTTCGTGAACGACACCAAGGCCGGCCAGGCCAACGGCCAGGGACTCAACCAGTTCGGCGCCCTGTGGTGGGCCGTCGACGCGGACGGCAACAAGGTCACCACCAAGCCGTGACCCCGACGCCATGAACCTCAAGGCCAAGCCGGGCAGCCCGCTGCCGGGCCTGGCCTTGATCCGGCTCGCGCCCGCACGCCGGACCCACGACCGCCCGCTGCCGGAACCGCGCCCGGTGCGCCCGGTGCGCCGGGCCGGCGTTCTCCGCTCAGCACCGCCGCCCGTCCGAGGAGCCGGTCATGGCCCGTCGTCCCACGATCCACCCCGGCCCGTCCGGAGCCGTCGGCCGCCGTACGCTGCTGACCGGCGCGGTCGCCTGGTGCGCCGCCACCGGCTGCTCGAACGCCGCGACGACGGGGACGAAGGCGCCCGCGGCCGACGGTACCCCGGCCGCTTCCGGATCGCCCGGCCCGTCGTCGTCCTCCTCCCCCGCCGTGAGCACGCCCCCGAGCGGTGGGGCGCTGCCGGCGCCGGTGTTCTGGCTGCCCGGTCCCGGGGAGATCCAGCCCGCCGCCAAACTCGCCGCCGTCCGGCTGGTCGAGGCGTTCGGCACCTGGCGGACCGGACAGGGCGGTGCGCGCCGCGCGGCCGCCCGGGCCGCCGCGCTGGGTCTGCCGGCCGGGCTGGCCACCCGCCTCGCCGCCGGGACCGGTTCGCTGACGCCGGCCGCGGACGCGGCGGTCGTCCGCGTGATCGACGCGCAGTACGGCGGCATCCTGCCCGACTCCGCGAGCGTCCTGGTCGTGTGCGACCAGGCCACGATGACCGGGGGGACGGTCCGCCACGGCGGGACGACCGTGGACGTACGGCTCACCCGGACCTCCGCCGGCTGGGGCGTGACCGCTCTGCACCCCGCGGCGCCGGGGCCGGCCGTGAGCCTGGGCACGGCCGCGCGGGCGGTGCTCACCGATTCCCGGATCCAGCTGCCGCCGGACGCGGCGGCGGACATCCGCAGCGGAGCCGTGCACAGCAGTGTGCTGCGGGCGATGACCCACCTCGCGGGCACCTACCGGATCTCGGTCAGCGTCGTCCGCTCCGGCCATCCGCTGGACGTCTTCGGCACCACCCGCCCGAGCGACCACCCCCGGGGCCGGGCCTTCGACGTCTGGCGGATCAACGGCCGTCCGGTGGTGGACCCGGCGACCTCACGGGCCCTGATCACCGCGTTCATGCGCGCGGCGGCCGCGGCGGGGTCGTACAACGTGGGCGGCCCCGTACAGCTGTCGGGCGGTGCCACGCCGAACCAGTTCTTCTCCGACGACACCCACCACGACCACGTGCACATCGGCTTCACCGGCTGAGCCGGCGGGCACTCGCCTCGTACGGCGGGTCCGGACGCTCCGCGCGGGCTCATCGCCCCTCGGTCCCGTCCCCCACCCGCGCCCGCGGTCCGCGCAGCAGGGACGCGACGCCGGCCAGCGCGGACAGGGCGGTGGCCACCGTGAAGACCACCACCAGGCCCTGGTGGAAGGGGCCGGACAGCAGGTGCGGGAAGAACTCCCGGCCGGTGATGGTCCGTTGGGCCTGGGCGGGCAGGGTGCTGAGCACTCCGCTGGGCGCCAGCAGATGCTGGATCGGATTCACGCCGAGGACCGCCGAGAACAGCGACGACACCGGCGGCAGGGTGGCGACATGCTGGGCGACGCCGTGCGGGACGCCCTGCCCCTCCAGCCCGCCCGCGAGCGACTCCGGCAGGCTGGTGGACAGCCCGGCGACCATCAGCGAGATGAAGGCCCCGATCGACAGCGCGGTGCCGGCGTTCTGGAAGGTCGCGCGCATCCCGGAGGCCACACCCCGCTGGTCGGCGGGCACGCTGCTCATGATCGAGGAGGAGTTGGGCGCGCCGAACATACCGCTGCCGATGCCGTTGGCGGTGATGATCAGGGCGAACGCCCAGTACGGGAAGTCCACCGGCAGCAGGGTCAGACCGATGAAGCTGCCGCCGAACACCAGCATGCCGGCCGAGGCGAAGCCCCGGGCGCCGAAGCGGTCGGAGAGGGTGCCCGCCACCGGCCCGGAGACGAGGAAGCCAGCCGTCAGCGGCAGTAGGAAGATGCCCGCCCACAGCGGCGTCCGGCTGAAGTCGTAGCCGTGCAGCGGCAGCCAGATCCCCTGCAGCCAGATGATGAGCACGAACTGGAGGCCGCCGCGGGCGGTGGACACCGCGAAGCCGGCCACATTGCCCGCCGTGAAGGCCCTGATCCGGAACAGGCCGAGCTGGATCATCGGCGCGGCGATCCTGGTCTCGATCACGACGAACGCCACCAGCAGCGCCACGCCGCCCGCCACCAGGAGGTAGACCTCGGGGTTCGACCAGCCCATGGTGTGGCCCCGGTAGGGCTGGAGCGACTGGGTGACGCCGATCAGGACCGCGCTCAGCCCGACGGCGAAGGTGATGTTGCCCCACCAGTCGATACGTCCGCCGCCGCGCGAGCTGGTCTCGCGGAGTCTGCGGTACGCCCACCAGGTGCCGAACAGGCCGACGGGCACATTCACCCAGAACACCGCCCGCCAGTCGACAGCGGCCAGCAGACCGCCCGCGACCAGGCCGATGAACTGCCCGGCCAGGGCGGCCACCTGATTGATGCCGAGGGCGAAGCCGCGGCGGTCGGCGGGGAACGCGTCGGTCAGGATGGCCACCGAGTTGGCGGTGAGCATGGAACCGCCCACCGCCTGCAGCAGCCGCCAGCCGATCAGCCAGAGCGCTCCGTGGCCGCTGTGGAACGGATCGAAGGACAGCAGCACCGACGCCACGGTGAACACCGCGAAGCCGGCGTTGTAGATCCTGACCCGGCCGAACATGTCGCCGAGCCGGCCGACGGTGACCACCAGGACCGCCTGCACCAGCCGGTAGCCCATGATCATCCACAGCAGATAGCCGATGTTCCCCGGCGCCAGCGGGTCGAGGCGGATGCCCCGGAAGATCGCCGGCAGCGCGATGATCACGATGGAGCCGTCGAGCTGCGCCATGAACACCGCGGCGGTGGTGTTGGTCAGGGCCACCCACCGGTAGCGCTCCTCCGGCGAACGGCCTCCCGCCCGCGCCAGCGGCCCCTTGATCATCCTCACCCTCTTGACCGCTCGGTCATCGCGGACTCGGAGCCCGGCCCGGCATACGGGGTCGGCCGGTGCTCAGCTGATGAGGCCGAGCTGCCGCATCATTCCCAATTCGTCGCTGCTTCCCCAGCGCTCGACGATTTTCCCGTCCACGAAACGGCTGATCTGCATTCCCCGGTAGCTCACCGGCCTGCCGGTCGGCGCGTGACCGTTCAGCTCGCCGCGATGGGTTCCCTTGATGGTGTAGGCGAACGCCAATTCGTCGTCGGTCGCCACCAGATGGTCCACCTCGACCCGCAGATCGGGAAACGCGGCCCGCAGCTGGGCGAACATGGCTTTGAAGCCCTCCGGCCCCGGGCCCTGCACCGGGGCCGGGTCGTGATCGACCGAGTCGGGCGCGACGAGTTCCACGAAGGCGTCGAGGTCGCCGCTCGCCACGGCTTCGCCGAAAGCGGTCTGGGTGGCGATATTGATCTGCTGGGACATGGCGTTTCCCCTGCCGTCGGCATTGACGTGATCAGGGTCTCTCCGTATCCAAATCGCCCACCCGACAAACGCTCAGCCCGAGTGGCGCTTCAGGCGGATCCAGCGGAAGCCGTAAGGGCCCAGCGGGAGATCGGCGAAGTCGGGCGTCGGGTCGTCGTAGGGGTGGTCGGAGAAGACCTCGCCGAAATCGGGGCCGGTGGCCGGCGCGGGGTCGAGGGTGAGGGTGACGGGGGTGGGAGCGAGGTTGTGGAGGAAGAGCATCGAGCCGGAGCGGGAGTCGGCGCGGTGCACGAGCACGGAGGGGGGTATGGCGCCGTCGGTGAGGCAGGAGGCGCCGCCCTCGCCCACCTCGGGGCACTCGCGGAGCATCCGGATGGCGTGTTCGAGGAAGGTCAGCAGGGAGTCGGGGTCGCGCCGCTGGTCGGTGACATTGACGTGCTTGTAGCCGAAGGGCCCCTGCCGGATCAGCCGGGAGGCGTTGGCCTGGCTGGGCGCGGTGCTGAAGCCGCCGCCGCGGTGGGCGGACCACTGCATCGGGGTGCGGATGGCGTCCCGCCCGTGCAGGCGCAGGTCCTCGCCCATACCGATCTCCTCGCCGTAGCGCAGGACCGGGGTGCCCCGCAGCGCCAGCAGCAGCGCGTAGGAGAGCCGGAGGCGGGCCTGGTCCCCGCCGAGCATCGGGGCGAAGCGGCGGCGGATACCGCGGTCGTAGAGCTGCATGTCCGGGTCCGGGCCGAAGGCGGCGAAGACGTCCTGGCGTTCCTGGTCGTCGAGCTGGCTGAGGTCGGCCTCGTCGTGCAGGCGCAGGAAGGTGGCCCACTGGGCGGACGAGGGTATCCCGGGGCTGTCGCGCAGGACGTCCCTGACCGGCCCCGCGTCGCCCCGGGCCAGCGCGAGCAGCAGCCGGGCGTTGAGCTGGAAGTCGAAGAGCATGTGCATCCGGTCGCCGGAGCCGGCCGCGTCCCCGAAGAACTCGGGCAGCCGCTCGGGCTTGGCGTTCGCCTCGGCGAGGATCACCGCGTCGCCCCTGATCCACGACAGGTGCTCGCGCAGCTCGGTCAGGAAGTTCCAGTCCTCCGGCGGGTCGGGCTGGTCCGGGCGGGTCAGTTCGATGACGAACGGGGCCGCGTCCAGCCGGAATCCGGACACGCCGAGCTGCGCCCAGAAGCCGGTGATGCGTTTGATCTCCTCGCGCACCCGCGGGTTGGCGATGTCGAGGTCGGGCTCGCAGTCGTAGAACCGGTGGTAGTACCAGGCGCCCGCTTTGCGGGAGTACGTCCAGGTCTCGTCCTGCTCACCGGGGAAGACCATGCCCTGGCGGCGGTCGTCGGGCTCCTTGTCGGACCAGACGTACCAGTCGCGGTACGGCGAGTCGGGGTCGGAGACCGCGGAGGTGAACCACGGGTGCTGGTCGGAGGTGTGGTTGACCACCAGGTCCATGATCACCCGCAGGCCCCGGTCGGCGGCCAGCCGCAGCAGGTCGGCGAAGTCACCGAGGGTGCCGAGGCGCGGATCGATGGCGTAGTAGTCGGTGACGTCGTAGCCGTCGTCCTTCAGCGGGGACGGGTGGATGGGGTTCAGCCACAGGCAGGTGGCTCCGAGCCGGGCGATGTAGTCCAGCCGGCCGGCCAGACCGCGCAGGTCCCCGATGCCGTCGCCGTCGGAGTCCTGGAAGGAGTCCACCTCGACGCAGTAGACCACTGCCTGCTTGTACCAGTGCTCGGCCATCACCGCCCCCGGCGGGCGAGGCGCTGGGCGCGGTGCTGGACGCTGGGCGCGTGCGGGCGGGGTGCGGCGAGAGGTCTCATAGGGGCCGCTTGGCCGCGCGCCGCGAAATGATGCCGCTTCCGGCGGTCTTTCGCGTCGTGCGCGGCGCGCGGCGCGGCCCGGTGGCGTTCGCTTGTGTCAGCCGGCGCTCTCCGCCGGAGGGGGCGCGGGCGCCGGATGGAAGGTGATGCGGGAGACGCTCTGTCCCTGGAGCGCCGGCGGCCGCGGTCGGGGTGCGGCGGCCCGCCCCGGCAGGGCAGCCAGTAGGGTCCAGGGGAGCCGGTGTGATCACCGGGCGGCATGCCAGGCGCCCGGTGGCGAGACCCGGTGCCGGGCAGAGAGCAGAGAGCCGTACGAAGGGCAGGAGAACGGTTTGACATCCGCAACGCCACCGGCGGCCGGGTCCGCGCCGGAGCCGGTTCCCGGGTCGGAGCCGCAGCCGGTGCTCAGCCCGCTGACCACCTTCGCGACCTTCCTGGTCGTCACCGTCGACCCCGGCGGCGAGGAGGCGGTACGCGGCCTGCTCGCCGATCTCGCCGGGCTGGAGCGGGCGTTCGGCTTCGGGGCGCCCGGTTCCTCGCTGAGCTGTGTGGCCGCGGTCGGCTCCGAGGTGTGGGACCGGCTGTACGACTACCCGCGCCCGGCGGAGCTGCGTCCCTTCACCGCGCTGGAAGGTGCCCGCCACCGCGCGCCCTCCACCCCCGGCGACCTGCTGTTCCATGTGCGCGCCCGCCGCCAGGACCTCTGCTTCCAGCTCGCCGCCGAGATCATGCGGCGGCTGGGCGGCGCGGTGACCCTCCAGGACGAGGTGCAGGGCTTCATGTACCTCGACGCGCGGGACCTGCTGGGCTTCGTGGACGGCACCGAGAACCCGGTGGGCGACGTCGCGCGCGACGCGGTGCTGATCGGCGGCGAGGACCCGGCGCACGCGGGCGGCAGCTATGTGATCGTGCAGAAGTACCTGCACGACCTGGACGCCTGGAACACGCTGCCGGTCGAGGCGCAGGAGAGGATCATAGGGCGCACGAAGGCGACCAACATCGAGCTGGACGAGGACGCCTCCCATGTCGCGCTGAACACCATCACCGACCCGGACGGCACCGAGCGGGACATCCTGCGGGACAACATGCCGTTCGGCAGTCCGGGCCGGGGCGAGTTCGGCACCTACTTCATCGGCTACGCCCGCACTCCCGACGTCACCGAGCGGATGCTGCGCAACATGTTCCTGGGGACGGGGACCGCCAGCCACGACCGTGTCCTGGACTTCTCCACGGCGGTCACCGGCACGCTGTTCTACGTGCCCGCCGCCGACTTCCTCGACGACCAGCCCGCACGGCCGGCGGCCGGCGCCGCCACGTCCCCGGCGCCGGCTCCTCCCGCGCCCGCCCCCATCCCCCGGCCGGCCGACGGCAGCCTGGGCATCGGCAATCTGAACAGGAGCACGACCCCGTGAACAATCTGCACCGTGAACTGGCCCCCGTCTCCGCGGCCGCCTGGGCGGACCTGGAGGCGGAGGCGACCCGCACCTTCAAGCGCAATGTGGCCGCCCGCCGCATCGTGGACGTCCCCGAGCCCGGCGGCCTCGAACTGGCCGCGGTGTCCACCGGGCACCTGGACCCCGCGGTGCCCGCGCCGGGCGACGGCGTGATCGCCCGTGTCCGCCGCTCGCAGCCGGTGGTCGAGCTGCGGGTGCCGTTCACCGTCGACCGCGCCCAGGTGGACGACGTGGAGCGCGGCGCGCGGGACGCCGACTGGCAGCCGGTCAAGGACGCCGCGCGCGCCCTGGCCTTCGCCGAGGACCGGGCGGTCTTCGAGGGCTATCCGGCCGCGGGCATCACCGGCATCCGGGCGGCCTCGTCCAACACCGGACTGACGCTCCCCGCCGACGTACGGGCCTACCCGGACGTGATCAGCCGGGCCATCTCGGCACTGCGGCTGGCCGGTGTGGACGGCGCCTACACCCTGGCGCTCAGCGCGGACGCCTACACCGCGGTGAATGAGACCTCCGACCACGGCTACCCGATCCACGAGCACCTCGCCCGCCTGGTGAACGGCGACATCATCTGGGCCCCGGCCATCGACGGCGCCTTCCTGCTCGCCACCCGGGGCGGCGATTTCGAGCTGCGCCTTGGCCAGGACGTCTCGATCGGCTATCTCGGGCACGACGCCGACACCGTCGAGCTGTACTTCCAGGAGTCCTTGACCTTCCTGGTCCACACCGCCGAGGCCGCGGTGGCGCTCCAGCCGGCCGCCACACCCGTCTGACCCCGCGCTCAGCCGCGATACCGGCCCGGGCCCGTACCAAAAGGGCCCGGGCCGGTATCCGGTCTCACGTTCCGGGTCTCCCCGTCGTTTACCGGGTGTGAGCAAGCCACCCTTCGAACAGATCGTGACCGACCACGGCCCGATGGTGCTCCGCGTCGTACGGGCGGTGCTGGGTCCGCACGACGCGGAGGACGCCTGGTCGGAGACGTTCCTGGCGGCCCTGCGGGCGTATCCCGAGCTGCCGGCCGACGCGAACGTCGAGGCGTGGCTGGTGACCGTCGCCCACCGCAAGGCCATCGACATCACCCGCGGCTCGGCCCGCCGCGCCGTCCCCGTCGGGGAGCCGCCGGACCGGCCCGGGCGTACCGGCAGGCAGGACGACTGGGACCCCGACCTGTGGGCGGCGCTGAAGGCGCTGCCGGAGCGGCAGCGGCAGGTGGTGGCCTACCACTATCTGGCCGGCCTGCCCTACCGGGAGATCGCCGCGCTCACCGGCGGCAGCACCGACGCGGCCCGCAGAGCCGCGGCCGACGGCATGAAGACGCTGCGCCGCACCTACCCGCGGCATCCCACCGGCCCGGGTCCCGCGGCGGACGGCGCCGCGCACACGTCAGAAGACGGCACGACGGCAGCGAGGAGACGACCATGACCATGACCACAACCACCACCGACCACCCCGGCGACCACGGCGACCCCGGCGGCGAGAACCTGTTCGCCGGCCTGCCCGAGCAGGACCCCGCGGCGATGGGCCGGCTGCGCGAGCGCCTGGCCCGGGACGCGATGCACGAAGGTGTCCTCGACGTCGCCTACCGCGTCCTCGACACCCCGGCCGGGCCCTTGCTGCTGGCCGCCACCGAGCAGGGCCTGGTCAAGGTCGCCTACGCCGTACAGGACCATCAGGCGGTGCTGCGGCAGCTCGCCGAGCTGATCAGCCCGCGGGTGCTGAACGCCCCCGGCCGGCTGGACGAGGCGGCCCGGCAGATCGACGCGTATTTCGCCGGGCGTCGCAAGCGGTTCGAACTGCCGCTGGACTGGCGGCTGTCGAAGGGCTTCCGGCGGGACGTCCTGGCCCATCTGCCGGAGATCGGCTACGGGCGCACCGAGAGCTACGCGCAGGTCGCCGTCGCGGCGGGCAGCCCGCGGGCGGTCCGGGCGGTCGGCACCGCCTGCGCCACCAACCCGCTGCCGCTGATCGTGCCGTGCCACCGGGTCGTACGCTCCGACGGCACCCCCGGCCGGTACGCGGGCGGCGACGCGGCCAAGCGGCTGCTGCTGGGGCTGGAGGCGGCGGCGTGACGGGTGGCGTGGCACCCCCGGACCGTGCGGGAACGGGGGCGGGGGGGGGGGGNNNCGGGCCCCGCCCGCCGCCCGATGTCCGTGGCGGACGCGGTCAGCCCAGCGTCGCCAGTGCCTTGTTGAGCGTGGCCGAGGGGCGCATGACGGCCTCGGCCTTGGCCGGGTCGGGGCGGTAGTAGCCACCGATGTCGACCGGGTGGCCCTGCACGCCGTTCAGCTCGGCGACGATGGTCTGCTCCTGCTCGGCGAGCGACGCGGCCAGTGCCCCGAACGCCCCCGCGAGCTCGGCGTCGTCGCTCTGCCCGGCCAGTTCCTGCGCCCAGTACAGCGCCAGGTAGAAGTGGCTGCCGCGGTTGTCGATCCCGCCGACGCGGCGGCTGGGCGACTTGTCCTCGTTGAGGAAGGTGCCGGTGGCCCGGTCCAGGGTGTCGGCGAGGATCTGCGCCCGGGCGTTGCCGGTGGTCTGGGCGAGGTGCTCGAAGCTGACCGCGAGGGCCAGGAACTCGCCGAGGCTGTCCCAGCGCAGGTAGTTCTCCTTGAGGAGCTGCTGCACGTGCTTGGGCGCGGAGCCGCCGGCGCCGGTCTCGAACAGACCGCCGCCGTTGATCAGCGGGACGACCGAGAGCATCTTGGCGCTGGTGCCCAGCTCCAGGATCGGGAACAGGTCGGTGAGGTAGTCGCGCAGCACATTGCCGGTGACCGAGATGGTGTCCTCGCCGCGCCGGATGCGCTCCAGCGAGAACGCGATGGCGTCCGCGGGCGACCTGATCTCGATCCGGAGCCCGGTGGTGTCGTGCTCCGTCAGATACGCGTTGACCTTCTCGATGAGCACCGCGTCGTGGGCGCGGCTCTCGTCCAGCCAGAAGATCGCCGGGTTGCCGGTGGCGCGGGCCCGGGAGACGGCGAGCTTGACCCAGTCGCGGATCGGCACGTCCTTGGTCTGGCACATGCGGAAGATGTCGCCGGCGCCGACGGCCTGCTCGAGTACGACCTCGCCGCCGCCGTTCACCGCCCGTACGGTGCCGGTGACCGGGATCTCGAAGGTCTTGTCGTGGCTGCCGTACTCCTCGGCGGCCTGCGCCATCAGGCCGACGTTGGGCACCGAGCCCATGGTGGCCGGGTCGTAGGCGCCGTGGGCCCGGCAGTCGTCGATGACGACCTGGTAGATGCCGGCGTAGGAGCTGTCCGGGATGACCGCGAGGGTGTCGGCCTCCTGGCCGTCCGGACCCCACATGTGGCCGGAGGTGCGGATCATGGCCGGCATGGAGGCGTCGACGATGACATCGCTGGGGACGTGCAGGTTGGTGATGCCGCGGTCGGAGTCGACCATGGCCAGCGCCGGGCCCTCGGCCAGCTCGGCGTCGAAGGACGCCTTGATCGCCGCGCCCTCGGGGAGCGAGTCCAGGCCCTTGAGGATGCCGCCGAGGCCGTCGTTCGGGGTGAGACCGGCCGCGGCCAGGGTCGCGCCGTACTCGGCGAAGGTCCGGGGGAAGAAGGCGCGCACGACATGGCCGAAGATGATCGGGTCGGAGACCTTCATCATGGTGGCCTTCAGGTGCACCGAGAACAGCACGCCCTCGGCCTTGGCCTGGGCGATCCGGTCGGTCAGGAACTCGCGCAGCGCCGCCACCCGCAGCACGGACGCGTCCACCACCTCGCCGGCCAGCACCGGCACGGACTCGCGCAGCACGGTGGTGCTGCCGTCGTCGCCGTGCAGCTCGATGCGCAGCGAGTCGTCCGCCGCGATCACCGCGGACTTCTCGGTGGAACGGAAGTCGTCCACGCCCATGGTGGCGACGTTCGTCCGGGACTGCGGGGTCCAGGCGCCCATCCGGTGCGGGTGCGCCTTGGCGTAGTTCTTCACCGAGGCGGGCGCCCGGCGGTCGGAGTTGCCCTCGCGCAGCACCGGGTTCACCGCGCTGCCCTTGATCTTGTCGTACCGGGCTCGTACGTCCCTGTCCTCGTCGGACTTCGGGTCGTCCGGGTAGTCCGGCAGCGCGTAGCCCTGCTGCTGCAGCTCGGCGACGGCCGCCTTGAGCTGCGGGATCGAGGCCGAGACATTCGGCAGCTTGATGATGTTCGCCGCCGGGGTCTTGGCCAGCTCGCCCAGCTCGGCGAGCGCGTCCGCGATTCGCTGGCCCTCCTCAAGACGCTCGGGGAAGGCAGCGATGATCCGCCCCGCCAGGGAGATGTCCCGGCTCTCGACACTCACCCCGGCCGTGGAGGCGTAGGCCTCGATCACCGGCAGGAACGAATACGTCGCCAAGGCCGGGGCCTCGTCGGTGTGCGTATAGATAATGGTCGAGTCAGCCACCGGTCGCTCCGCTCCAGGTCTCTAGATTGCTCGATATCAAGATATCCCGTAGAGGCCGGGTGTTCGACAGGGGCCCGGCGGGTGCGCGCAGGTTTCCGGCCGGACACCGCCGCGGGGGTGCGGCGCCCAGGAGGGGACTGGCGATCCCTGGACAAGTGGGCCCTTCATCCGGTGGGCGGGTGCGGCCACGCTGAATACCGGCGGACGCGGTCGTCGGGAGTCGTGTGATCGGCACACGGCAGCGGCCCCCGCCGGGCAACGGAGCGGACATGACCACGCAGAACACGATCGCCCTCATCACCGGCGCGAACCGGGGACTGGGCCGGGCCACCGCGCTGCGGCTGGCCCAGGACGGCACCGATCTGATCATCACCTACCGCTCGCACCCCGAGGAGGCCGCCGCGGTCGTCGACGCGGCCGTCGAGCTGGGACGTACCGCGGTGGCCCTCCGGCTCGACACCCGTGAGGTCTCCTCCTTCGGTGCCTTCGCCGACGAGGTGAGCCGGGCGCTCAAGGACCGCTGGGGACGGGAGACCTTCGACTTCCTGGTCAACAACGCGGGAACGGCGGTCCTGCTGCCCTTCGTGGAGATGACGCCGGAGGGCTTCGACGAGATGGCGGAGGTCCACCTGCGGGGTGTCTACTTCCTCACCCAGCGGCTGCTGCCGCTCATCGCGGACGGCGGCCGGATCATCAACCTGTCCACCGGGCTGACCCGTTTCGTCAGCAGCGGTGCTTCCGCCTACGCGGCGATGAAGGGCGCCGTCGAGGTCCTCACCCGCTATCTCGCCAAGGAACTCGGACCGCGCGGCATCTCCGTCAACACGGTGGCGCCCGGACCGATCGCCACCGATTTCAGCGGCGGTTTCGTCCGGGACAACGAGCAGGTCCGCCGGCATCTGGGGGAGCAGACCGCCCTCGGCCGGGTCGGGGAGCCCGAGGACATCGGCGGAGTCGTCGCAGCGCTGCTGTCCGAGCACACCGGGTGGATCAACGCGCAGCGGGTGGAGGCGTCCGGCGGCACCCTGCTGTAGGCCCGGCCGGGCCCACAGCAGGGTGCCGCCCGTCCCCGCGCAGCCGCTGGAGCACCCGCGCCGGAGGACGCCCGGCGCCGCCCTTTCCACCCAGGAGGGAGACTGGAAGCCATGGACCGATCACAGCTGGCCGACTTCCTGCGCACCCGCAGGGAAGCCCTGCAACCCGAGGACGTCGGACTGCCGCGCGGGCCGCGCCGGCGTACTCGCGGCCTGCGCCGCGAGGAGGTTGCCGCGCTGAGCGGTATGTCCACCGACTACTACAGCCGGCTCGAACAGGGACGCGGCCCGCAGCCCTCCGAGCCGATGCTCGCCGCCATCGCCCGCGGCATGCGCCTGTCGCTGGACGAACGCGACCACCTCTTCCGGACGGCCGGCCACAACACCCCCGGCAGAGCCCAGCGCGCCGACCACATCGCGCCGGGGATGATGCGGATACTCGACCGGCTGCAGGACACCCCCGCCCAGGTGATCAACCTGCTCGGTGAGACCTTGACGCAGACCCGGCTCGCGGTGGCGCTGCTCGGCGACGAGACCGGCTTCACCGGCCTCGACCGCAGCATGGTGCACCGCTGGTTCACCGATCCCCGGGCCCGCCGGATCTACCCCGAGGAGGATCACGCGATGCACGGCCGCTTCCTCGCCTCCGACCTGCGGGCCGCGTATTCGCGGCGGGGCGCCGACTCCCGCGCGGGGGAGATCGTGGACGCCCTGCTGGCACGCGGCGGCGAGTTCGCCGCCTTGTGGAAGGCCCACGAGATCAGCGTCCGCCCCCGCAACGACAGCAAGCGCATCGCGCATCCGGACCTGGGCCTTCTCGAACTGCACTGCCAGGTCCTCTACGACCGCGACCAGGACCAGGCGCTGCTCGTCTACACCGCCACACCCGGAACCGACAGCCACGACAAGCTCCAGCTGCTGTCCGTCGTCGGCGACCGGCAGCCGGTGAGCTGAGGTTCCGTCGGTCGGGCGGAGGCGGGCGCCCCGGGTCAGCGGGAGCGCCGCCGGTCCCGCCGGTCGGCGTACCGCACGGGCCGGACGCGGCCCCCGGCACCCTGGTCGAGGCGGCCGGCCAGGAAGACCGAGCCGTTCTTCTCGGGGGCGAAGGGAATGCCCGAGGCCAGCGAGCGGGGCACGACCACGGCGGCCTGACCGAGTCGGTTGATACCCAGCATCAGCAGGATCGGGGCGGTGGAGGCCGCCACATGGGCGCCCATCCCCGCGGCGACGGCCATCATGACCAGCCGGGACGCCACCAGGCCGCCCCACAGCCACAGGCCGCGGGCGGGCATCGTGCCCCACAGTCCGCCGCCGCGGTGCTCCAGCCGGAGCACCCCGCCCTGCGCCGCGCCGATGCCCGCCGCGATCAGCGCGCTGACCGCGACGCAGGCGATGTCGGTGGCGGTGGGGTGGCGGCCGCCCTTCCCCAGGTCGACGGCGCCGATGACGGTCAGGATCACCGGGAGCAGGACGAGGCGCTTGCCGCGCAGCGGCTCACCCCGCAGTTGCCGTCCGATGACCAGGACCACGACCCCGATGGCGGCCAGCAGTTCCAGGACGTTCACAGCACTCTCCTCCGGGCGACGGTCGGCAGCGGCACCCGTGCGGACCGGTCTCTAGAGGCCGGAGGGCGGTGCCGTGCGCTTCGTGGCGACGCTATGAGGACAGCGGGTGGGCTTGCGTCAGCCCGGGGGTTGACCACGGGTTGACCCGGTCGGCGGCCCGGGGAAGCACCGGGCCGCGAAGGGGAGTCAGTCGGCGGCGCGGGTGGGATGGGGGTCTGCGTAGCCGTGCGTGTAGGCGTAGTGCACGGCCTGGGCGCGGTCGCGGCTGCCGGTCTTGGTGAAGACGCGGTTGATGTGGGTCTTGACCGTGGCGTCGCCGATGAAGAGGGCGCGGGCGATCTCCCGGTTCGACAGGCCGCCGGCGATCAGTTTCAGCACCTCGGCCTCGCGGGCGGTCAGCTCCTCCCGGCCGTCCGCCGCTCCGGCGGGGACCTCCGGCGCCTCGGCGGCAGCAGAAGGGGAGGACGGGGCCGACAGCGCGGCCCCCGCCGAGGCCGCGGCCAGCAGCCGCCGCTGAACGGCCGGGTCGAGGACGGCCTGCCCGGCCGCCGCGGCCTTCACCGCGCGTTCGATGTCCGCGCGGGTGGCGTCCTTGGTCAGATAGCCCAGCGCCCCGGCCTGCAGGGCCTTGAGGATGGAGTCGTCGTCGGCGTAGGTGGTGAGCACCACCACCCGGGTGCCGGGGTGCCCGGCCAGGATGCGGGCGGTGGCCTCGATGCCGTCGCAGCGCGGCATGTTCAGGTCCATCAGCACCACGTCGGGGGCGGTCTCGGCCACCGCGGCGACGGCCGCGAGCCCGTCGGGCGCCTGACCGACGACGGACAGGCCCGGCACGGTGTCCAGCAGCAGCGCCAGGCCCTCCCGGACCGCCGCCTGGTCATCGGCGATGACGACGCGGATCGGGCGGGCGAGCGGCTGCGGGCCGGAGCTGGTCACGTGGGAATTGTGACGCACACCCGCCAGTGGCCGTCCACCGCCCGCGCCGACAGACTGCCGCCGGCCAGTTCGGCGCGCTCCCGCAGCCCCACCAGGCCGTAACCGCTGCCGCTGGCCGCCAGCTCCGTCGCCCCACCCGCCGGGGCCAGCTCATTGACGACCGTGAGCGCGACCTCGTGCGGCCGGTAGTCCAGCGTCACCGCCGGGACGCTCGCCGGGGCGTGCTTGGCGGCGTTGGTCAGCGCCTCCTGCGCCGTACGGTAGAAGGCCAGTGCCGCGTCGGGCTTCAACGCCCGTGCGGGGCCCGAGACGGCGAGCGGCACCCGGCCCACGCCGGTGTCGGCGCCGTGCGCGTCCACCAGCGCGGTGAGCAGGTCCGGCAGCGAGGACATGTCCTCACGCAGCGCGCGCAGCGCCCGCCGGGTCTCGGCGAGTCCCTCCCGGGCCAGTTGCCCGGCCCGGTTGACGCAGCCGACGGCCTTGATGAGCGACGGGTCGTCGGCCGGCAGCGAATCCGCGCCGAGCAGGGCGTGCGCCGCCTCGATCTGCACCGACAGGGCCCCCAGCGAGTGCGCGAGGATGTCGTGGATCTCGCGGGCGATCCGGGTCCGCTCCGCCAGGGCCGCCGTGCGGGCCTCGGCCTGCCGGGCCCGGTCGGTCTGCTCCAGCAGCCGCTCGGCCTGCTCGGCGCGCTGGTTGTTGCCCAGCCGGATCAGCCCCGCGCTCAATCCTCCCCCGATCAGGACGGTGTAGCCGAGCAGCGCGGTGGTGCTCCCGTCGACGGCCAGATTCGTCACCGCCAGGGCGACGACGGCGGACACCGCGATCCCCAGCGACACCTCGACCCGCAGGACGCTTCCGGCGCCCAGGGCCGCCACCGCGGCGAAGGCGGCCGCCGGACCGTTCGGGGACAGCGCGGCCAGCGTCCCGCCGGCCACCGCCGTCAGCAGCAGCGAGCCGGCCGTCAACCGCGGCCGGCCGTTGCCGGCCAGCCAGCCCAGCCAGCCCGCCGAGGCGATCACCAGACCGATGGCGACCGCCAGTCCCCGGCCCCGCGTCCCCGGGTGCGGCTGGAGCTCCGAGGTGGACACCACCAGCGCGACCAGCCCCGCGGCGCGCACCGCCCGGACACCCCACACGTACGCCGTCCGGTCCCGGACGGTCATCAGCGGACCTGGCACGCCGCCTCCTCTCGGTCACCCCTGTGGGCCCTCGTACCCGTACGGACGGGCACCGGCACCGCGTACGCGGCCGTACGGAAGACGGTAGGCGCCCGCCGGCCCCCACCGCGTCCACCCCCGGGTGGGCGCCGCGGCCTCCACCCGCGGTCAACCCCGGCCCCACCCTCGGGCGGACGCCCCGGCCACCCGCCGATTCCTAGGTTTCAGGGGTCGGCACAACCGATCCGAACCCCTGGAGCGCGCCATGGACACCAGCGTCTGGCTCATCAATCTGGCCGTACTGGCCGCGGTCCTGGAAGCGGACCTCGGCCGCCGCAGGATCGGCTGGTTCCGGCTGGGGCGGCCGGTATTGCTGGCCGGCGGCATCATCCCGCTCTACCTGAAGTCGGCCACCGGCCACGGCAACGGTCTGACCCTGGAGATCATCGGGGCCGGCACCGGCGTGCTGGCCGGTCTGCTCGCCGCCGCCCTGATGCGTGTCGAGTACGACCCGGCCAAGCGCCGCGTCGTCTCGCGTGCCGGTGCTCCGTACGCCGCGCTGTGGACGGTCGTCATCGGCGCCCGCCTGTGGTTCGCCTACGGATCCGCCCACCTCTTCCCCGAACAGCTTGGCCGCTGGCTCGCCACCGAGCACATCGCGGTCGGCGTGGTCACCGACGCGCTGATCTTCTTCTCCGTCGGCATGCTGCTCTCCCGGACCGGCGCCCTGCTCGCCCGCGCGAGCCGTGTCCGCCGCACCGTGCCGGAGGCGGCCGGGGACCGCCGCGCGGCCCTGGTCGCCCACTGACCCGAAGGCCACCCAGTCGCCGAAGATGTCTACAAGGGTGTAGACATGGGGAGGGGCTTGTCATCTGTCGCGAGGGGAGGTGCGCCGTGCATCATCTGACGCTGGCGGTCACGGTGTTTCTCGCCTGCGCGGTGGAAGCGGTCGAGGCGCTGACCCTGGTGCTGGCGGCGGGCGTCGGACGGCACTGGAAGTCGGCGCTGCAAGGGGCCGGGGCGGCGCTGGTCGTGCTGGCGGTCGTGGTGGGCGCGCTGGGGCCGGCCGTCTCGCGGATCCCGCTGGAGGCGCTGCGCCTGGTGATCGGGCCGCTGCTGCTGGTCTTCGGGCTCCAATGGCTGCGCAAGGCGATTCTGCGGGCCTCCGGCTGGAAGGCGACCCACGACGAGAGCGCGGCCTTCGCGGCGGAAGTCGCCGCGGCGGGCTTGGCGGTTGACCGGCGGCGCTGGAAGGTACGCGACTGGTACGGCTTCACCCTCGCGTTCAAGGGGGTCGCGCTGGAAGGGCTGGAAGTGGCCTTCATCGTGGTCACGTTCGGCGGCAATCAGCACGACGTGCCGCTGGCGGCGCTGGCCGCGCTGGCGGCGGTGCTCGTGGTCGCCGGCGTGGGGGTCGCCGTCCGCGCCCCGCTGGCCCGGGTGCCGGAGAACGCCATGAAGTACGTGGTCGGCACGCTCCTCACGTCCTTCGGGATCTTCTGGTCGGCGGAGGGCGTCAAGGTCCACTGGCCCGGCTCGGACGCGGCGCTGCTGGTACTGGTCCCGGCCGTGGCCCTGGTCGGCCTCGGCTACACCCGGCTGCTGCGCCGTGTGGCGGCCGCCGGCCCGGAAGGGGTCGGACGGTGAAGCGGCTGCGGGCCTTCGGGCTGTTCTGGTACGAGTTCGTCATCGGCGACGACTGGCGGGTGGCCGTCTGGATCGCCCTCTCCCTCGCCGCCACCGCGGGCCTGGTCTCTCTCGGCGTCAACGCCTGGTGGCTCCCCCCGATCGCCGTCGCCACCGCCCTCGGCCTCTCCCTCCGCCGCGCGGTCCGGACCGCCCGCCGCCGTTGAGTGGGTGGTGGCGCCGAGCCACTTGCGGTGGTCGTTCGACCGCGGGTGCGTGGGGAGCTGGTCGCGCAGTTCCCCGCGCCCCTGCGGGGCGTCCAGGCTGCCGTCGCCGGCAGGCGCCACCCTGCGGCGGCCCGCCGCCCCATCCCGCGATCCCCCCGCCCCTTGTCCGCGCGAAGTCGGTCCGGCTTGCACCGCCCCCGACGGCGCTTGCGGGCCCCGCAGGGGCGCGGGGAACCGCGCGACCAACCCCCACGCACCCGCAGCCGAGCAACCACCGCAAGCGGCGCGGCACCCCACCCCACGGGCTGCACCGACCGCCGACAGCACTCTGCAAGCCCCGCAGGGGCGCGGGGAACCGCGCGACCAGCCACAACGCGCCCGCAGCCGAGCAACCACCGCAAGCCACCGGAACCACGCCGCCCCGCCCCCGCGCCGAAGAGCCGCCCCGCAGGAGCGCGGGGAACCGCGCGACCAACCCCCACGCACCCGCAGCCGAGCGACCACCGCAAGCGGCGCGGCGCCGCACTCCGCCCCCGCGCCGCCGCAGGCGAGTGTGCCCGCGGAGGCCACTTCGTCTACAGTCATGTAGACATCAGTTGGACACGGCGCGTTGAGAGAGTGGCGGGGCCCATGGAGCAGACCGGATACGAGTACGCGGCGGGAGACCGGTCCGAGGTCGGGGCGGGACCCGGACCGGCCCGGCATCGGGGGTGGACGCCGGGCCCGGAGGCTCCGGCATGGAGCAAAGTGCCGGAGGTCACCGCCCTGTTCTGGGTGACCAAGATCCTCACCACCGGAATGGGCGAGACCACCTCGGACTTCCTCGCCAACTGGTCGCCCGCGATCGGCGGCGTCCTCGGGCTCGGCGGCTTCGTCTGGCTCCTCCGGCTGCAGTTCCGCGCCCCGCGCTACTCCCCCTGGATCTACTGGGGCGCGATCGTCATGGTGAGCGTCTTCGGCACGATGTGCGCCGACATCGTCCACCTCGTCGGGATCCCGTACGCGGTGACCACCCCGGTCTTCGTCCTCGCGCTGGCCGGCGTCCTGATCGCCTGGTATCGCAGCGAGGGGACGCTGTCCATCCACAGCATCCGTACCCCGCGCCGCGAGACGTTCTACTGGGCGACCGTGCTCGCCACCTTCGCGCTCGGCACGGCTGCCGGTGACCTGACCGCCACCACCCTGCACCTCGGCTACTTCTCCTCGGGCCTGGTCTTCGCCGCGCTGATCGTCGTACCGGGAATCGCCCGGCTGCTGGGGCTCAACGCGGTGGCGGCCTTCTGGTGGGCCTATGTGCTGACCCGGCCGCTGGGCGCCTCCTTCGCGGACTGGATGGGCGTGGCCAAGGACCGCGGCGGCCTCGGCTGGGGCACCGGCCCGGTCAGCCTGGCGCTGACCGTCGTCATCGCCGCGCTGGTCGCCCATCTCGCGTCCCGGCACCGCCGCGCCGCGCTCAGTGCGCCGGCCGGACGCGGCCGCTGACCTCGCCGAGTCCGATCCGGGTGCCGGCCGGGCCCGGGGCGGTCGCGGTGATCGTCACCTCGTCGCCGTCCTCCAGGAAGCCGCGCCGGGTGCCGTCGGGGAGTTCCAGCGGCCGCTCGCCGTTCCAGGTGAGTTCGATCAGGGCTCCCCGGGTGCGCGGCTCCGGGCCGCTGACCGTGCCGGAGGCGAAGAGGTCGCCCGGCCGCAGGCTCGCGCCGTTGACCGTCAGGTGCGCCAGCATCTGGGCGTAGGTCCAGTACATGGCCGCGAACGGGGGACGCGACACGAGATGGCCGTTGAGGCGGACCTCCAGGGCGATGTCCAGGCCGTACGGCGGCCGGGCGCCGCGGTCGTCCAGGTACGGGAGCGGCTCGGTGTCGCGGGCCGGGGGCTCGACTCGGGCGGCGGCGAGCGCGTCCAGCGGGACCACCCACGGCGAGACGGAGGTGGCGAAGGACTTGCCGAGGAACGGTCCCAGCGGGACGTACTCCCAGGACTGGATGTCCCGCGCGGACCAGTCGTTGACCAGGCACACCCCGAAGACATGCTCGTCCGCGTCGGCCAGCGCCACCCGGGAGCCCTGCGGGGAGGGGGCCCCGACGACGAAGCCGAGTTCGGCCTCGATG
Source organism: Streptomyces polygonati (assembly GCF_042650325.1). Classification (NCBI taxonomy): domain Bacteria; kingdom Bacillati; phylum Actinomycetota; class Actinomycetes; order Kitasatosporales; family Streptomycetaceae; genus Streptomyces; species Streptomyces polygonati. Next base: position 501,331 of record NZ_JBHSBB010000009.1, read on the forward strand.
TCGAGCCGGCGGGTGGGGCCGTAACCGGGAGCCGGGTCGGCCGGGGTCTTGCGCTGGCCGCAGGGCCGGACCACCGGGGTGCCGGAGACCACGACGGTGCCCGCCCGGCCGTGGTAACCGATCGGCAGATGCTTCCAGTTGGGGGGCAGCGGGTCCGAGCCGGGGCGGAAGATCCGGCCGACGGTGGCGGCGTGGTGCTCGGACGCGTAGAAGTCCACGTAGTCCGCGACGTCGAAGGGCAGATGCGAGGTCGCGTCCGCGCGGGGGACCATGCGGGGCTCGACGGCCGCCCGGTGCTCGTCGGCGGTCAGCCACGCGGTGAGGGCGGCCCGGACCCGGGTCCACACCGGCCGGCCGGCCGCCAGCAGCGGGTTCAGCGAAGGAGCGTCGAGCAGCGCGGTCAGCTCGGCGGAGGCGCCGGTGGCCCGGGCGGCGGCGCCCGCGTCGAGGATGTGCTCCCCGTAGGCGACTCCGAGCCGCCGCCGCCCGGGTTCGGCGGCCGTGCTGAAGACGCCGTACGGCAGGTTGTGCACCCCGAAGAGCGCGTCGGACGGGACGGCGAGCGGGCTGTCGGGGCGCAACGGATCTCCAGGGGGATCGAGGCGGGATCGGACGGGGACCGCGGAAGTGATCATGGCAGGGACGGGGGAAGCGGCGCGAGAGTGCCGCCGGGGTCGGCCGGGCGGCCGGGCGGCCGGGCGGCCGGGCCACCGGTTTGGAGCTGCCGTCACCGGAAACGTAAAGTTCGGCCGAGGCCCGGGTGGCTCCCGGCGCACCGGGCCGGGGCCAGGAAGCCAGGCCATCAAGAGAGAGCAGCGGCGGGATGACGGCGACAACGCGGGACCTTCACGACCTCGGGCCGGAGGAGGGCACCAGCGCCGCGCGAGCCGCCGCCCAGTCGCAGTCACCGCCGCACGGGCCGGGCTCGGAACAGGACGACGAGCAGCCGTACGACGCCGGCACCACGGACGCGGACTCCGACGCCGCAGCTGACGACGCCGCGCACGACGACGGCACGGACCACGACGCCGACGAGCCCGGCGCCGGCACCTCCCCGACCCCGCTCGACGCCGAAGGCCCCCGCATCGACGCCGCCCGGATGGAGGTCTGCCTCGCCGTCCTCGCCGACCTGGAGCTACTGCCGGTCGACCACCCCGACGCGATCGCGGTACGGCGGGCCACCGCCGGCATCTACCGCTCGGTGAAGCAGCGCCGCCGCCAGGAGCGCCGGGCGGCCAAGACCGCCAACGACAAGGCCGTCACCGAGGCGACCGCGACCGGCGCCGCCGACCGGATCGACGACGAGACCCTCGGCATCCAGCTGACGGCGTCCGTCAGCACCGAGATCGCCGGCATCCTGGAGCGGCCCCGGTCCTGCTACGTCTGCAAGACCCGCTATGTCGAGGTGGACGCCTTCTACCACCAGCTCTGCCCGTCCTGCGCCGCCGAGAACCGCGCGCGGCGCGAGGCCCGGACCGATCTGTCCGGGCGGCGGGCGCTGCTCACCGGTGGCCGGGCCAAGATCGGCATGTACATCGCGCTGCGGCTGCTGCGGGACGGCGCCCACACCACCATCACCACCCGCTTCCCCAGCGACGCGATCCGCCGCTTCAAGGCGATGCCGGACAGCGGCGACTGGATCCACCGGCTGAAGGTCGTCGGCATCGACCTGCGGGACCCCGCGCAGGTCGTGGCGCTCGCCGACTCGGTGGCCGCGGCCGGGCCGCTGGACATCCTGATCAACAACGCGGCCCAGACGGTTCGCCGCTCCCCGCGTGCCTACAGCGAGCTGATCGCGGCCGAGGCGGCGCCGCTGCCCGCCGGTGAGCTGCCGGCGTCCGAGGTGTTCGGTGCCTTCGGCTCGGGCGCCCGGACCGCCGCCGCGCTGCCCTCGCCGCGCGGCCAGTCGCTGACCGCGCGGGACGTCACCGAGCTGGCCCTGGTCAGCGGATCCGCCTCGCTGGCCCGGATCGAGGCCGGCACCGCGATCGACGCGGGCGGCCTCGTACCCGATCTCGACCCCAGCAACACCTGGGTGCAGACCGTCGGCGAGGTCGACCCGGTCGAGCTGCTGGAAGTGCAGCTGTGCAATGTGACCGCGCCCTTCGTGCTGATCAGCAGGCTGCGGCCGGCCATGGCCGCGGCGGCGGCCCGCCGCAAGTACGTGGTCAACGTATCGGCGATGGAAGGGCAGTTCAGCCGCGGTTACAAGGGCCCCGGGCATCCGCACACCAATATGGCCAAGGCTTCGCTGAACATGCTCACCCGCACCAGCGCGCAGGAGATGCTGGAGACCGACGGCATCCTGATGACGGCGGTGGACACCGGCTGGATCACCGACGAGCGCCCGCACCCGGACAAGGTGCGGCTCGCCGCCGAGGGTTTCCACGCCCCGCTCGACCTGGTGGACGGGGCGGCGCGTGTCTACGACCCGGTCGTCCGCGGTGAGCGCGGCGAGGATCTCTTCGGCTGCTTCCTCAAGGACTACCGCCCCTCGGCCTGGTGAGGCGGGGCCGCCGGAATTCGGTGGCAACCTTCCGGGGCCGAACGGGAGTATGACTCGGTGAAGGAGCACGGCAAGGCGGTCGAACCGCCCCGGGCCGCCCGTCACGGGGGTGCGGACGGCCCGGGGGCGGCGCCCGGCCTGCCCGGACGCCCGGCCGGCCACCACCCGCCCGGACCGGCCGCCTCCGCGCGCTGACGGGTCGCAGCGCCTACGGTGGATCCGTGTCCCCCTTTGTCATCGAACGCAGCACCGCACTGCCGCCGGCCGAGGCGTGGCGGCGGGTCACCACCTGGGAGCGGCACAGCGCGACCGTGCCGTTCACCGAGATCGAGGTGAGTACGCCGCCGCCGTCGGGACTCGGCACGGCCTTCACCGCGCGGACCCGGCTGGGCGGGGTCGGGTTCGAGGACCCGATGCGGGTCACCGTCTGGACACCGCCCGAAGGGGAGGCCGGGGCCGGGCACTGCCGGCTGGAGAAGACCGGGCGGATCGTCACCGGGTGGGCCGAGATCGATGTGGCGCCGGAAGGCACCGGCTCGCGGGTGCGGTGGCGGGAGGAGCTGCGGGTGTGGCGGCTGCCGCGCCTGCTCGACGGGGTCACGGCCGGCACCGGCCGGCTGGTCTTCGGCCGGGCACTGGACACCCTGCTGGCCGGCTGAGCCCGCTCCCCCGCTGCTCCCCCTCCCGCTTCCCTGGTGCGGGCCGGGTGGCGGTGCGCCCCGGCCCGCACCAGGGAGGAACTCCCGGCGGCGGTGCGGTCAGCCGGAGACGCTGGGCCGGCCCGTCTCCAGGTGGCCGGTGAAACGCTGGTTCCACGTCGGGTCGTTGCTCGCGGTCAGCGTGAAGTCGTACCAGCCGGCGCTGCTCACCACCGCCTCGAAGACGTCACTGGTCGCCGAGGACCCCGGCTGGACGGTGTACGTCCAGGGGCCGCCCGGCAGGTAGTTGGTGGAGGTGATGGTGAACGTCACCGCGGCGGTACCGGAGTTGGCCAGGGTGAAGCGCACCGCGAGCTTGCCGGTGGCCGGCGAGGTGACATAGGCCGGGGTGACCGTGAGGTTCTTGCCCGGCCCGGTCGCGTCGCCCTGGAAGCGGCGCAGGAAGCGGTTGGGACCGACCACGGACAGGTCGTAGGCGCCGCCGCCGAAGCCGGTGCCGCAGTTGTAGAAGTCGCTGGCGGTGCCGCTGGCGTCCACCGAGTACTGCCAGGGGCCGCCGCCGCGGTGCGCGTTGGCGTACGCGGCGAAGTGCGCGGTCGCGGTGGCCGGGGCGCCCTGGTTGGTCATGGTGATCCAGGCCGAGATCTGGCCGAGCGAACCGAAGGTGAAGGGCGTCAGATACGCGTTCGGCTGGTACGGCAGCGCGCGGGCCGGCCGGGTGCCCGGCTCCTGCTGCGGCAACTGGTTGTCCACCGGCGCCGGGTTGGGCAGCGGGGCGCAGGCGGCCTCGCCGATCACCACGGAGGTGTCGGGCAGCGGCGGCAGCCCGTACACCGGGTTGGCGAAGTCGAACAGGCCGGTCAGGTCGCCGCACACCCTGCGCCGCCAGGCCGAGATGTTGGGGCAGACGGCCGGCCGGCCGATGGCCGCGGTCCAGCGTTCCAGGAAGCGCAGCACCGATGTGTGGTCGTGCACCTGGGAGTTGACCCAGCCGCCCCGGCTCCACGGCGAGACGGCGATCATCGGCACCCGGATGCCCAGGCCGATGTTGGTGCCGCTGTAGAACTCGCCGTCGGTGCCGGCCGGCGCGGCAGGTGGCGGCACATGGTCGAAGAAGCCGTCGTTCTCGTCGTAATTGAGCAGCAGCACGGTGGAGTTGAAGACATCCGGGTTCGCGCCCAGCGCGTCGATGACCTGGTGCACGAAGTGCGCGCCGTCGGCCGGGGTCGCGTAGGGGTGCTCGGAGGAGCCCTCGTCGGCGACCACCCACGACACCTGCGGCAAGGTGCCCGCGGTGGCGTCCGCGCGGATGGCCGCGGCGATGTCGTCCGGGGTGCGGCCGGTGACCTTCGGCACCGAGCCCATGCCCTTGACCGCGAGCGCGCTGCCGGCCGGCGCCTTGGCGAACTGGCTGAAGTAGGCGAGGGCGTTGTCGCCGAAGTTGTCGGCGGCGTTCTGGTACACCTTCCAGCTGACGCCTGCCGCCTCCAGCGCCTCGGCGTAGGTCTGCCAGCGCAGCCCCGACTCGTCGCCTCCGTTGTACGCCGGTCCGCCCGCGGTGCCGGCCGGGTCGATCGTCCCGCTCCAGTGGTAGGTGCGGTTGGGGCCGGTGGCGCTCAGGATCGAGCAGAAGTAGGCGTCGCAGACCGTCCAGTTGTCGGCCAGCGCGTAGTGGAACGGGATGTCGGCGCGGGTCAGGTGGCCCAGCGTGCGGACGTTGCCCTTGGCGAGCACCCAGGAGTCCATCTTGCCGCCGTTCCACGCCGTGTGCTGGTCCGACCAGCTGTGCGCGAGGTCGCCGTTGCACTGCGCCAGCCGCTCGGGGTCGGCGCCCCCGGCCGGGTGGGTCGCGCTGAACTGCCAGGGGTACTGGCGTCCGATGACGGTCGACTGGTTGAACACGCTGTAGCCGCCCGCGACTTGGATGGCACTGCGGTCGGCGAAGCCGCGGACGCCCTTGAGCGTCCCGAAGTAGTGGTCGAAGCTGCGGTTCTCCTGCATCAGGATGACCACGTGCTTGACGTCGGCGATGGTGCCGGTGGTGGTGGCGGCGGCCTGTGCGGAGGGAGCCGAGCCCGGCAGGGCTTCGAGCCCGATCGCGGCGCCGGCCGCGACGGCCGAACCGAGGAACGTACGGCGGGTGACGGGTGCCATGAGGGGGAACTCCAGTCGGACGCGGGTGAGTTCGGTTTCCGGGTCCCGGGCGGCACACGCCGTACCGTCCGGTCCCGGGCCGGGCCGTATCGATGCGTACGGCCTCGGGGCCACCGCGCGGCGGGCCGTCGGCGATCGCATGCTACCGGCGGGTCAGGGCCCCGCCGGAGGTCCTTCCCGGACGTTCGGAACGGTCATGTCGGCGCTCCCCGGCCGCCACCGGCAGGCCACCGCACGGTCCGCTCAGCCCAGCGCCGCCCGCAGTTCGGCCAGGTCCGGCGGGTTGGCGCCGGGACGGGAGACGGTGAGGGCGGCGGCGGTGGCCGCCCGGCGCAGTACGGCGCCCAGCGCGGTCTCCTCCAGCACGGACCGCGTCGACAGCGCGGACAGCCCGGCCCGCCCGGCGGCGCCCAGCAGGCCGAGCCCGGCGAGGGTATCCAGCGCCGCGGCCATGAAGGAGTCGCCCGCGCCGACCGTGTCGGCGACCTCGGTACGTACCGGCGCGCCGCGCAGTTCGCCGGCCGCGGTGTACGCCATCGAGCCGTCGCCGCCGAAGGTCACGATCACCGCGCCCGGCCCGAGCGCCAGCCAGCGCCGGGCGACGCTCCGGGGCGGCTCGCCCGGGTAGAGCCAGGCCAGATCCTCGTCGCTCGCCTTCACCAGGTCGCTGAGCGCCACACACGCCTCCACCCGGGCCACCGCCTCCGGGTGCGGCCCGAAGAGAGCGGGACGGACATTGGGGTCGTAGCTCACCGTCGCCCCCGCGCGGAGCCCGGCCACCACCTTCCGCACCGTCGCGGCGCCCGGCTCGGTCACCGCCCCGATCGACCCGAGGTGCACATGCCGCACCTCACCGGGCAGCCGGTCCACCGGCCCCAGCGTCCAGCGCACAGCGAAGTCGTACGACGCCTGTCCCCGCCCGTCCAGCGTCACCACCGCGGTCGGCGTGACCGCGTCCGCGCCGAGATCCCCCAGCAACTCCACCCCGGCGGACCGCAGATGCCCCCCGATCAGCGCCCCCGCCGGATCGTCCCCGAGCTGGGTGAGCAGCGCGGTGTCCCGCCCCAGCCGGGCCAGTCCGTAGGCCACATTGGCCGGACTGCCGCCCGGATGCGGCACATCGTCCCGCCCGGCCACCCGCACGATGTCCGCCACGCACTCGCCGACCACCAGGAAGTCACCCATGGGCCCCCATGCTGCCGCATGTCCGGCCGGGAACCCGAGCCGATGTCCCGGGCCGGGCGGTCTCTCCGGTCACAGGGTGAAGACGGTGCCCACCGTATTGGGAATGAAGGCCTCACCGAACCGCGCCGCCATCGCGTGCTGTGCCCGCCACCCGGTGCAGTGGGCGGGGACGAGAACGGACGGCGTCAGCTCCGCCAGGTCCGCCAGCACTCTGGGGATCAGCGGTTCGAAGAGCGGCCCGCCGAGGTGGAATCCGCCGATGACCGCGTGCAGCGGCCGGTCCCGGGTGAGGCGGCGGGCGTAGCGGCAGATGTTCACCACGCCCGCGTGACCGCAGCCCGTCATCACCATCAGTCCCTTGCCCTTGATGTCGATGATCAGCGCCTGGTCGTCGAGCACCAGCGGGTCCGGCTCCCACTTGCCGCCGAGCCAGGCCTGCTGCGGCGGGAAACCGGGCTCGTATCCGGTGGTCCGCGGCACCTCGCCGGTGACCAGGACCGATCCCGCGAACAGGAAACTGGGCTGCCGGTCCTCGATCACGGTGAATCCGGCGCCTTCGAGGGCGCGGCGGCTGGTGGTGGGGATCTCCAGCGGTTCGACGCCGGGCAGCGCGAGCCGGCGGCGGCGCCAGAAGTGCGGGTGGATCAGCACCGGCAGGTTCACCCGGCCGCCCAGGGCCCGGATCAGGCCGTCGAGGCCGGCCGTGTGGTCGAAATGCCCATGGCTGCAGATGATCGCCTCGATGGACGCCGGATCGATACGGAGCCGGCGCATGTTCTCCACCACGCCGTCCGGGCTCGTCCCGGCGTCGAACAGGAAACGGTGCTCCCGGCCGTCCTTGACCACCGTGACCAGGGCGGAGAAACCGTGCTCGGCCACCAGCGCGTCGGGCACCCGCCCGAATTCCATGGTCGGCGCCGGGACGGTGACCGCCGCCCCCAGACCGGGCCGGCGCGCCGGTCCCTGGCTGGGCATCAGCATGTCGGAGACATTGTCCATGAGCGTGGTGACCGTCACCGAGTCGACCGGCTCAAGGGGAATGGGCGTGCTGGGCTCGAAGTCGTGCAGGACCCGTACATCGTGATCGCTGGGCACTCCGCCGGTACACATTCCCTCAGTCTCACTCCCCTCCCGGCGCCGCGACCGGCGACACGTCCGGCGACACGTCCGGGCATGGATATCCACCGCGGGCATGAATATCCATATATCGCCGGATCGGCCCCTGATGCCTACCGTGGAGAGGCATCGCTCATCTTTCGCCACCACCGGCGCGAAAACGGGTGGCTCTGGCAGCAGGAGGTACGGATGCGGGCAGCGACTCTGGGCCCCCAGGCCCGTAAAGACGCGCTTTCTCGGATGTCGGAGCAGGAACTCGATGTCCTGGTGGTCGGCGGCGGCGTCGTCGGCGCCGGGGTGGCCCTGGACGCCGTGACCAGAGGTCTGTCCACCGGCCTGGTGGAAGGCCAGGACTGGGCCGCCGGGACGTCCAGCCGCGCGACCAAGCTGATCCACGGCGGACTGCGCTATCTGGAGATGCTCGACTTCGCCCTGGTCCGGGAGGCGATCAAGGAACGCGGCCTGCTGCACCAGCGCCTCGCCCCGCACCTGGTGAAACCCGTCCCGATCCTCTACCCGCTGCAGCACCGCGGCTGGGAGCGCGTCTACGTCGGCGCCGGAATCGCGCTGTACGACGCGATGGCGGTGACCTCGGGCCACGGCAGCGGACTGCCGCTGCACCGCCACCTCTCACGCCGCCACGCGCTGCGGATCGCGCCCGGCCTGAAGAAAGAGGGGCTGGTGGGCGCGATCCAGTTCTACGACGCCCAGGTGGAGGACGCCCGTCTCGTCACGACCGTCATCAGGACCGCGGCCTCCTACGGCGCCCTGATGGCCAACAGAGCCCGTGTCTCCAGCTTCCTGCGCGCCGACGGACGCATCGTGGGAGCCGTGGTGACCGACACCGAGGACGGCACGTCGTACGAGATCCGCGCCCGGCGGGTGGTGAACGCCACCGGCGTGTGGACCGACGACATCCAGAGCCTGATCGAGGAGCACCCGCAGTTCAACATCAAGGCGTCCAAGGGTGTGCACCTGATGGTGCCGAAGGACCGGATCAGGTCCGACACCGGGATGATCCTGCGGACCGAGAAGAGCGTGCTGTTCGTCCTCCCCTGGGGCCGGCACTGGATCGTCGGCACGACCGACACCCCGTGGACCCTCGACAAGGCGGACCCGGCGGCCTCCCAGGCCGACATCGACTATGTGCTGGATCATGTCAACACGGTGCTGGCGAACCCGCTGACCAGGGAAGACGTCGAAAGCGTCTACGTGGGGCTGCGGCCGCTCATCGCGGCGGCCTCGGAGGCGACGAGCAAGCTGTCGCGCGAGCACGCGGTCACCCAGCCGGCGCCGGGCCTGGTCGTGGTGGCCGGCGGCAAGTTCACCACCTACCGGGTGATGGCGAAGGACGCGGTGGACGAGGCGGTACGCGACTTCCCCGACCGGAAGGTGCCGGAATCGTGCACCGAGGAGGTTCCGCTGGCCGGGGCCGACGGCTATCGCGCCCTGCTGAACACCAGCCAGCTGCTGTCCGAGCAGAACGGCCTCCACGCGGTCTGGGTCGAGCACCTGATCAACCGCTACGGCTCGGTTGGCCAGGAACTGCTGGCGCTGATCCGGGAGGACCGGAGCCTGGGCGAACCGCTGGCGGCGGCTCCCGGCTATCTGCGGGCGGAGGTCGTCTACGCGGTCACCGACGAAAGCGCCCGCCATCTGGACGACGTGCTGGTCCGGCGGACCCGGATCTCGATCGAGACCTTCGACCGCGGCAAGAAGAGCGCGCGGGAGGTCGCCGAACTGATGGCGCCGCTGCTCGGCTGGGACGAGACCGAGACCGACAAGGAGATCCAGACCTATGTCGACGGGGTGAACGCGGAACTCGAAGCGGAGCGCCAGCCGGACGACGACACCGCCGACGGCATCCGCACGCACGCCCCGGACATCGTGCCGATGCGCTGAGGGCCGCGGCGGGGCGGCCCGGAAAAACGCGGGAAACGCGGGAAACACGGGAGACGCCGGACAAGCGCCGAGAAGCCGGAAGAAGCCGGGAGGCATGCTCGCCCGGAAGGGTGTGCCTCCCCTTTCCGGACCTGGGGAGACCGGCCGGGCTCCCGGCGCGGCGCTATCCATGACACCGTGCGGGTATGGACCTCCAAGCGTTGCCCCGGCGGTGTCACGAGAGTGAACTGGCCGGGTTGTCCCGCACGTGTCCCTATTGCAGGCGCACCATCCACCCGGCGTCGGTGAAGGTCGAGACCACGGAACCGCGGCCCGATCCCTTCTACACCCTCGACTGGTTCTGCCCCGACCGCGACTGCGTCGGGAAGACCCGCCTGAAGTGACGGCGCGGCCGTGCGCCGGGCGATCCCACCGGCGTCAATCCGCGGCGCACTTGCCACCTGCGACCGATCACGGTCGCAGGTGGCTGCTTATGTCCGTCGTGTCACATCACACACACGGGTCTTGTCAGTGCGCCTTCTCATAGGCCTCGATCACGGGCGCCGGCACCCGACCGCGGTCGTTCACCTCGAATCCGTTGTCCTTGGCCCAAGCGCGAATGGTGGCGGTGTCCCGGCCGTCCGCCGGGCCGCTGCTCTGGCCGCGCGCCGCGCGAGTCCGCCCCGTACCGGGTGCGCGAACCCTCCGAGCGCCGTCGGCGTGCAGGAACGGACTCAGAGCCTCCATCAGTTTGTCGTGGCTGTCCGGGGTGAGGTCGATTTCAACGCCTGCACCATTGACAAGGAGGGTGTACGTGTCGATCTCGGTGGACTCTTCGCCCGTGAGGTCGTCCGTGTAGAGGGTGACTACTTTCTGTGCCATGGCCGGATAGTAGCCGAACTGGCATACGGGAACATACGCCCGGTCTTCGCACGGATAGGGGACCGGCGCATTCGCCCGGGCGGAAGCCGAATTCGAGCGGGGAGCGGGCGGCAATGGGCTCGCGCAAGGTGACGCCGCCAGCCAATTGCGTCACCGGATAGCCGCCGTGTTCATCCGGGGCGGCGGGGGCGCTCGCGGCCCGCGGCTCCGCCCGGTCGGCGGAGCCCCCGGCGGGCGGGCGCGGCGCCGCACAGCGGCCGGCGGTGGCGCGCGGCCCCGCGCGGGGCTCATACGGGGCGCGACTCGCGCGACCAAAGGAACCACGAACTCAGCCGGGGCCATATGGTGTTGATATGAGTGCACACTTCGACGTCGTTGTCCTGGGCGCGGGCCCCGGTGGGTACACCGCGGCGGTTCGCGCCGCGCAGCTGGGCCGATCGGTGGCGGTGGTGGAGGAGCGCTACTGGGGAGGGGTCTGCCTCAACGTCGGGTGCATCCCGTCGAAGGCCCTGCTGCGCAACGCGGAACTGGCGCACATCTTCCAGCGTGAGGCGAAGACCTTCGGTATCCGGGTCGAGGGCACGGTGAGCTTCGACTACCACGAGGCGTACACGCGCAGCCGCCGGGTGGCGGACGGCCGGGTCCGGGGCGTGCACTACCTGATGAAGAAGAACGAGATCACCGAGTACACCGGCTCGGGGACCTTCACCGACGCCCATACGCTGTCGGTACGCACCTCGGACGGGTCGCAGGAGACCCTGACCTTCGACCACTGCATCATCGCCGCGGGCGCCACCACCAGGCTGCTGCCCGGCACCTCGCTCAGCGAGCGGGTGGTGACGTACGAGGAGCAGATCCTCAGCGACGAGCTCCCCGGCAGCATCGTCATCGCCGGCGCCGGCGCGATCGGGGTCGAGTTCGCGTACGTGCTGGCCAACTACGGCGTGCAGGTGACGCTGGTGGAGTTCCTGGACCGCCTGGTGCCGCTGGAGGACGAGGAGGTCTCGGCCGAGCTGGCCAAGGCCTACCGCAAGCTGGGCGTCAATGTGCTCACCTCCACCCGGGTGGAGTCGATCGACGACTCCGGCGAGAAGGTGCGGGTCCATGTCTCGACCGGCGGCCAGGCGCAGACCCTGGAAGCCGACAAGGTGCTCCAGGCGATCGGCTTCCAGCCCCGGGTGACCGGCTACGGCCTGGAGAACACCGGGGTCCTGCTCACCGACCGCGGCGCGATCGACGTGGACGGCCGCTGCCGCACCAATGTCCCGCACATCTTCGCCATCGGCGATGTCACCGCGAAGCTGATGCTCGCGCACGCCGCCGAGTCGATGGGCGCGATCGCCGCCGAGACCATCGCGGACGCGGAGACGATGGAACTCGACTACACGATGATCCCCCGGGCCACCTTCTGCCAGCCCCAGATCGCCAGCTTCGGCTGGACCGAGGCGCAGGCCCGGGAGCGGGGCTTCGACGTCAAGGTGCAGAAGTTCCCGTTCACCGCCAACGGCAAGGCGCAGGGCCTGGGCGAGCCGGCCGGCTTCGTGAAGCTCATCAGCGACGGCCGGCACGGGGAACTGATCGGCGGCCATCTGATCGGCCCCGAGGTCACCGAGTTGCTCCCCGAGCTGACGCTGGCCCAGAAGTGGGACCTGACCGTCCATGAGGTCGCGCGCAATGTGCACGCGCACCCCACCCTGGGCGAGGCGGTCAAGGAGGCGGTGCACGGCCTGGCCGGTCACATGATCAACCTGTAGCGTCGCGGGCCGGTCCCCGGCGGACGGCTTCGGCCGGGGCTCCCGGCGGCGGGAGACACGGCGCCCGGCCGAGGCGCTGCGAGGCGCTAACCCAGTTCGATGGTGGTCGGGGCGTAGATCCCCGCCGTATCGACCTCGGGGTCGGGGCCGGTGTACATACGGGCGCACTCGAAGGTCGGGCTGAGACCCAGCCGTTCCACCAGCTCGACCGCCCGGCTGTTGATGTCCGGGACGTCGAGGGCGACCACGGACTGCGGCGCGCCGGCGGACATCGCCCGCACCAGGGCGAGGGCGATGTCCGGTGAGGCGGCGTAGAGCGGGCCGATCCGGGAGCAGGTCTGGGCCGGGCGCATCACCGCGAAGCCCCGCAACTCACCGTCGCGCACGGCGGCGAGCGAGGTGTGGCCGGGCATGCCGACCCAGGTCGCGAGAAAGGCGTCCCGGGCCGCGGGGAAGAACCGGCGGTCGTAGGCGGCGAGCCGGGCGAACGGGATCGAGCGGCCGTCGACCACGGCGATGTCGCCGGGGGCCGGCTCCGCGGCGGGCACTCCCTCGTACCGCACATGGGTCCAGGCGCGGCGGAAACCCGACTTCCGGTAGTTGTCCTGCTGCGCGACCACGCCGTCGAGGCCGATGTTCCGCCCCGCGAGGTGTTCCATGGCCGTACGCCACAGCTGGATCCCGTAGCCCCGGCCGCGCACCGAGGGGCGGGCGATGTAGAGGCCGATGAAACCGAAGTCCGCTCCGTAGCGCACGCCGGAGACCGAGGCGACCGGCTCGCCGTCCAGCCGCCCTACGAAGAAGCCGCCCGGGTCGGCGGAGTGGAAGGCCAGTACGTCCGACTCCCCCGGATTCCAGCCCTCGTCATGGGCCCACTTCCTCAGGTCCGACATCTCTCCCACGCTCGCGGTGGTGATCTCGAAGGGCGTCATCGTTTCCTCCCGGTCGCCTGCCCGTTCAACGATCGGCTCGCGCCGGGCGTCACGGGGGAGCAGGTCCCCGCCTCCGGCGGACCGGCCGCGGTCCGGGTCATTTCCGCGGGCACCGGAAATGACCGGCGCGAAAAGCCGCCCTGTGAAAGCAGCGGTATCGGGACCGGCCTTCGAACAGAGACGATATTCCCCGGGACGGCCGGGATTCGCGCGCCACCAGGGGATCGGCGATACTGGGCAGGGCAAGCGGTGACCGTCTATCAAAGGACAGCTCGTGCATCCTGCGACCGATCCCGACCGCTCGGCAGGAAAACCGAAGGCCCGCGCGCACGGTCCTGCACGGCGGGCGGCGGCGCGAATCGGTCGCCGGCTCAGTGACGGAGCCACCGGCGCGAGACCGCCGGCGATCCGCTACGGGCCGGTGGGCATGGCGCTCCTGCTGATAGCCGTCATTCTCGTCCTCGGCTTCGTACTGCCGGAATCCCAGCACCTGGCGTCCCTGCTGGTGGTCCCCCCGACCATCGCGGCCGCGGTGGCCGGTGTCCGGGTGACGGCCTCGATCGCCCTGCTCTCCTGCGGGATCGCGCTCTTGCTGGATGTCATGGACGGCCTGTGGTACTCGGCGATTCCCGGGATCCATGTGATCGCCATCGTCTGCGTCACCGGATTCGTCATCGCCCTGCGCGCCATTCGCGACCGCAGCATGCGGGAACTGATCGAGGTCCGCGCGATATCCGACGCGGTCCAGCGCGTCCTGCTGCGCCCGCTGCCCCGCCGGATCGGCTCGCTGAGCATCGCCTCGGTCTACCACTCCTCACAACCCAGTGCGAACATCGGCGGTGACCTGTACGCGGCGGTGCGGACGCCGACCGGGCTGCGGTTCGTCATCGGCGACGTGCGCGGGAAGGGCCTGCCCGCCGTCGACGACGCGGTGACCCTGCTGGGCGGCTTCCGGGAGGCGGCGCCCAGAGCGGCCGACCTGCCCGAACTCGCCGCCTACCTCGAACAGAGCATGGAGACCCACTTCCGGGAGGCGGGCGAGACGGACAGCGCCGCCGTGGAAAGGTTCGTCACCGCCTTGTTCCTGGAGGTGTCGAATGAGATCGAAACCGTGAAAACCGTCAATTGCGGCCATTATCCGCCCCTGCTGATAGGCCGGAAACCGGAGGGCCCGACACCTCCGCGCCGCCCGTCCCCGCCTCTCGGGCTCAACAGCCGGAGCAGAGGGGATTACCAGGAGGAGCGCTTCGAATTCGGGCCGGGCGAGACCTTTCTCCTCTATACCGACGGAGTCATCGAGGCACGGGATTCCGCCGGTAATTTCTATGACCTCGACGCGGTGGTGGGCCAGTGGTCGGACTCGAATCCGGATCTCCTGCTCGGCCGGATCCTCGACGACCTGAGCCGGCACACCGACGGTCATCTCGACGACGACGTGGCCATGGTGGCGGTGCGGCGCGACGACCCGATGCCGACGGGGGCTTCCCGCGGCTGAGCGGGCCGGTCGGGGCGGTTCCCCACGTTTCGTCGGGCGGGCCGTTCAGGTCGCGCGACGGGCGGAGCGGCGATAAACAGGAGCTATGGACCGTGAACGCTCCTCCCCCCGGGCAAGGTGGTGCACCTAAAGTGCTGATCGCGCGGCCGGTACGAGTGCGGCACGCCCCGATCGCCCCGGTTCAGGGGAGGGGTGGTGGCGGTGACGGGTGAGGCCGCCGGCGGGGCGGAGCCGGGACCGCTGGACGCCGTGCTGACCGAGACCGTGTGCCGCACCGAGGCGTCCGCCGGAGCCGTCTGGGTGCTCGACCCGGACGAGCCGCTGCTGCGGCTGGCGGTGATCCGCGGCATCCCGCCGAAATTCGCCAAGCCCTGGCACACCGTCTCCCTGGCCGCGCCGCTCCCGGCGTCCGACGCCGTCAACGACCAGCGCCTGGTGTGGGTGAACAGCCAGGAGGAGCTGGCCCGGCAGTATCCCCGCACCGCGCTCGCGACGCCTTACCAGTTCGCCCTGGCCGCGGCGCCGCTCATCTCCGGCACCGTCTGCTGGGGCGCCCTGCTGCTGCTGTGGCCCCCGACCCACCCCCCGGATCTCAGCGGGCGGGAGGTGGCGGCCATCGAGGACGGCAGCCGCCGGGCGGCCGAGCTGCTGGACGACGCCTACCGCGCCGGGCGGCTGATCGTGCCCGACCGGATCCAGGTCCTGGACGTGGAGACCGCCCCCGCGGACGGATCGCGGCACACGGCGGCGGCGATGCGCTTCGTCGAACGCCTGCCCGGTGGGTCCTGCGCCCTCGACCTGGAGGGGCGGGTCACCTTCGCCACCAGCGCGGCCGGCGAGCTGCTCGGCCGCGACGCCGACGAGCTGCGGGGCACCCAGCTGTGGCAGGAGCTGCCCTGGCTGCACGATCCGGTCTACGAGGACCGCTACCGGGCCGCGGTCTTCAGCCGCCAGCCGGCCTCCTTCGCCGCTTGCCGGCCGCCGGACCGGTGGCTGCACTTCAGTCTGTATCCCGACGCCACCGGAATCAGCGTGCGCATCACTCCGGCCGGCACCGGCCCCGGACCGCGGTCGCTCAGCCGACCGCCCCAGCCGCCGGGCACCACCAGTCCGGTCAAGGCCGGACAGCTGTACGAACTGATCCACCTCGCGGCGGCCCTGACCGAAGTGGTCGGCGTCTCGGACCTGGTGGACCTGGTCGCCGACCAGATCATGCCGGCCTTCGGCGCGCACGGGCTGATCATGTTCGTCGCCGAGGCCGACCGCCTGCGGGTGCTCGGCCACCGCGGTTACCCGGCCGACGTCCTCGGCCGCCTCGACGGCCTGCCCGTGGACACCGTGTCCTCGCCCGCCGGACGGACCCTCACCACCGGCACCCCCGCCTATTTCGCCGACGTGGCGGAGATCAAGCGGCACTACACCGCCCCCGCGCTGGCCAGCGGGAAGCAGGCGTGGGCGTTCCTGCCGCTGATCGTCTCCGGCCGCCCCGTCGGCTGCTGTGTGCTGTCCTACACCCATCCCCACCAATTCCCTCCCGACGAGCGCGCGGTGCTGGCCTCGCTGGCCGGCCTGATCGCCCAGGCACTGGACCGCGCCCGCCTGTACGACACCAAGCAGCGCCTCGCCCAGGGCCTCCAGAAGGCCCTGCTCCCCCACACCCTGCCCACCGTCCCGGGTCTGGAGGTGGCCGCCCGCTATCTGCCCTCCACCCGCGGCATGGACATCGGCGGCGACTTCTACGACCTCATCCGGCTGGGACCGGCCAGCTACGCCGCCGTCATCGGCGACGTCCAGGGCCACAACGTCGCCGCCGCCGCGCTGATGGGCCAGGTCCGCACCGCGGTCCACGCCTACGCCACCGCCGGCGCGCGGCCCGACCAGGTCCTGGACCGTACCAACCGGCTGCTCGCCGATCTCGACCCCGGCCTGTTCACCAGCTGCCTCTACGCCCAGATCGACATCGGCGCGCACCGGGTGCTGCTGGCCAACGCGGGCCATCCGCCGCCGCTGCTGCGCGACCCGGACCGCAGCACCCGGGTGGTGGACCTGCCGCCGGGCATGGTGCTGGGCATCCGCCCGGACACCGCTTACTCGGTCACCGAGGTCCCGCTGCCACCCGGCGCGCTCCTCCTGCTGCACACCGACGGGCTGGTCGAGACCCCCGGCGTCGACCTGGACAAGGCCACGGCCGACCTCGCCCGCCTCCTCGCGTCCGCCGACGCCGAGGACCTGGACCAGCTGACCGACTCCCTGCTCCAGCACACCCGCCCGCCGAGCCGGCGCAGCGACGACATCGCCCTCCTCCTGCTGCGGGCCACCAGCACCTGATCTGCCGCGGCGGCCGACCGGTCAGGTCCGGTCGCGGTAGAACGCCCACGTCAGGCCGAGGCAGAGCACGTAGTAGGCGAGGAACGCCAGATAGGCGGCGTCGCCGTTGCCCGCGCCCAGGAAGGACTGGCGGAAGGCGATGTTGACGAGGACCCCGCCGAAGGCGCCGACCGCGCCGGCGATGCCGATGAGCGCTGACGAGCCGCGCCGGGCGGCCTGCTGCGCCTGGCGGGGGTCGGTGCCCGCGTCGATCGCCGCCCGGGCCCGGTCGCCGAAGATCGCCGGGATCATCTTGTAGGTGGAGCCGTTGCCGAGGCCGCTGAGCAGGAAGAGGGTGATGAAGGCGCCGAGGAACAGCGGCAGTGAGTGCTGCCGCGAGGCGAGCAGTACGAGGGAGGCGGCGGCCGCCATGGCGGCGAAGGTCCAGGCGGTCACCCGGGCGCCGCTGAGGCGGTCGGCCAGCAGGCCGCCGAGCGGCCGGGACAGCGAGCCGAGCAGCGGTCCCAGGAAGGTGAGGTACGCGGCCTTGACCGGGGTGTCGAACTGCTGGTGGAACTGCACCTGGAGGACCTGTCCGAAGGCGAAGCCGAAGCCGATGAACGAGCCGAAGGTGCCGATGTAGAGGGCGGACATCACCCAGGTGTGGTGGTCCCGGACCGCGTCGCGCATGGCCCGGCGCTCGTTGCGGAGCATGGTGAGGTTGTCCATCCGCAGGGCCGCGCCCAGCGCCGCCAGCGCGATCAGCGGGATGTAGACCAGGACCAGCAGCCGGGGGTGGCCGGCCCCCGCGGTGGCCAGGACCAGCAGCGCGAGCAGCTGGACGGCGGGCACGCCCAGATTGCCGCCGCCCGCGTTGAGGCCGAGGGCCCAGCCCTTGAGGCGCTGCGGGTAGAAGGCGTTGATGTTGGCCATCGAGGAGGCGAAGTTGCCGCCGCCGACTCCGGCCACCGCCGCCGCGACCAGCAGCGTCGCGTAGTGGACACCGGGGTGCAGCACCACACCGGCGAACACGGTCGGGACCAGCAGGACGAGCGCGCTGAAGACGGTCCAGTTGCGGCCGCCGAAGCGGGCGACGGCGAAGGTGTACGGCACCCGCAGCAGTGCCCCGCAGGCGGTGGGGACCGCGGTGAGCACGAATTTGCCCGCGGTGTCGATGTGGTAGCCGGGTCCGAGGAAGAGCACCAGCACCGACCACAGGCTCCAGACCGAGAAGCCGATGTGCTCGGACAGGATGGAGAAGACCAGATTGCGCCGGGCGGTCCTGGCGCCGGTCCGCTGCCAGAACTCGGGGTCCTCGGGACGCCATTCGCCGATGGCGCGTGACCGGGTCGGGGCGGCGGCTTCCTCGGGTACGCGTACGGTCGCGCTCATGATGGACCAGCCTGTCGTGTGGAGGGTCGGCCTTCTGCCGCCATGCTGGCCAGCGGCGGTTTCCGCCCGCTGTCGGCGTCGGAACCGGCGCGCTACGGCTTGTGCACGCCGCCTTCGCCGCCGTGTGAGGTGCCGGGGTGCGAGGTGTCGCCTTGTGAGGAGCCGGCGTCCGAGGCGCCGGCGTGCAGGTTGCCGGGCCGCCGGCGGACCGGCCAGCGGCGCAGGGTGGTGCTGGTCCCGTCCGGTGCGGTGTCGTCGTCCAGGCAGCGGCCGCTGTCCAGCGCGAAGGCCTGCTTGAGCATGGGCGAGATCAGCACCCCGGTCGGGCCGCGGCTGCCCAGCAGGCCGCGGGAGAGCACCTGGGCGCCGGTGAACGGGTCCCGGTTGTCGAGTGCGTACAGCCGGTTCGCCGGGTCGCGGAAGAGCGCCACCTGGGCGGCGCCGAGCAGGACGGCCACGCCCCGCCCCGGCAGGAGGTCGTCCAGCTCGCAGACGGGGACCCAGGCGTCCCCGTCGTGGATCTCCACCACCGCGCGGCCGGCCGGCGGATCGGTCAGCGGATCGGTCATCGGGTCCGTACCTCCAGACGGGAGCCGCCGATCAGGACATGGCCGGCCTCGTCGGGGCCGGCCGGGCGGATCTGGTCGCGTTCGGCGACGAAGCGGACGGTGGGATCGGGCGTACCAGGGGCGTTGACGAAGGAGACGAAGCGCCGCAGGCGCTGCGGATCGGCCAGGACGGCCGCCCATTCGTCCTGGTAGTCCTCGACATGGCGGGCCATCATCCGGTCCAGTTCGCCGGCGATGCCCAGCGAGTCCGCCAGGACCACCTCGCGCAGGTGGTCCAGGCCGCCTTCGAGCCGGTCCAGCCAGGGCGCGGTGCGCTCCAGCCGGTCCGCGGTGCGGATGTAGAACATCAGGAAGCGGTCGATGGTGCGGATCAGCGTCGGCCGGTCCAGGTCCACCGCGAGCAGGTCCGCGTGACGGGGGGTCATCCCGCCGTTGCCGCCGACGTAGAGGTTCCAGCCCTCGGCGGTGGCGATCACCCCGAAGTCCTTGCTCTGCGCCTCGGCGCACTCGCGGGCGCAGCCGGACACCGCCGACTTGAGCTTGTGCGGGGCGCGCAGGCCCCGGTAGCGCAGTTCCAGCTCGATCGCCAGGCCGACCGAGTCCTGGACGCCGTAGCGGCACCAGGTCTGCCCCACACAGGACTTGACCGTGCGCAGGGCCTTTCCGTAGGCGTGTCCCGACTCGAATCCGGCGGCGACCAGGCGCGCCCAGACGGCGGGCAGCTGCTCGACACGGGCGCCGAACAGATCGATGCGCTGCCCGCCGGTGATCTTGGTGTAGAGGCCGAAGTCGCGGGCGATCTCGCCGATGGTGATCAGGCCCTGGGGGGTGATCTCACCGCCGGGGACCCGGGGGACCACCGAATAGGAGCCGTTGCGCTGGAGATTGGCCAGGTGGTGGTCGTTGGTGTCCTGCAGGGCGCCCTGCTCGCCGTCCAGGATGTGGCCGTTGCCCAGACTGGCGAGGATGGAGGCGACAGCCGGCTTGCAGATCTCGCAGCCGAGGCCGGTCCCGGTGCCGTGCTCGGCGAGCAGCCGGGTGAAGCCGGTGATGCCCTTGACCCGGACGATCTCGTAGAGCTCGGCGCGGGTGTGCGCGAAGTGCTCGCACAGTCCGCGGGCGGTCTCGACCCCGGCCGCCGCCAGCGCGTCGCTGACGATGCCGCCGGCCAGCTTCAGGCAACTGCCGCAGCCGGTACCGGCCTTGGTGCACTTCTTGACCTCGGTCAGACTGCCGCAGCCCTGCTCGGTGACCGCCGCCCTGATCCGGCCCTTGCTGACGTTGTGGCAGGAGCAGACCACGGCCTCGTCGGGCAGCACGAGCGGGCCGGCCGGGCCGCCGTGGGACGCGGGCAGGATGAGCTGCTCGGCGGCGACCGGCAGCGGCGCGCCGCCGATGGCCAGCGGGCGCAGGGTGGCGAAGGCGTCGGCGTCGCCGACCAGCACCCCGCCGAGCAGCTGGCCGTCCGGATGGATCACCAGCTTCTTGTAGACCCCGGCCCGGCTGTCGCTGTAGAGCACGTCCAGGGAGCCGGGGGTGGCGCCGAGCGCGTCGCCGAAGCTGGCCACGTCCACGCCCAGCAGCTTGAGCTTGGTGGAGGTGTCCGCGCCGGTGAAGGAGCCCTCGGCGCCCGTCAGTTCCCTGGCCGCCGCCTCGGCCATCGCGTAGCCGGGGGCGACCAGTCCGTAGACCCGGCCGTCGGCGGCCAGCGCGCATTCGCCGATCGCCCGGATCCGCGGGTCGGCGGTGCGGCACCGCTCGTCCACCACGATCCCGCCGCGCTCGCCGACGGGCAGCCCGCAGTCGCGGGCGAGCCGGTCGCGGGGGCGGACCCCGGCGGAGAACACCACCAGGTCCACGTCCAGGGTGGTGCCGTCGGACAGCACCATGGACCGTACCGCGCCGTCGTCGCCGGTCTCGATGCCCGACGTGCCGGCGCCGGTGTGCACCACCACGCCAAGGTCCTCGATCGCGCGGCGCAGCACTCTGCCGCCGCCGTCGTCCACCTGGAGGGCCATCAGACGCGGCGCGAATTCCACCACATGGGTCTCCAGGCCCATCGCGCGCAGCGCCCCGGCCGCCTCCAGGCCGAGCAGCCCGCCGCCGACCACCGCCCCGACCCGGGCACGGGCGGCGCCGGCCTTGATGGCCTCCAGGTTCTCGATGGTGCGGTAGACGTGGCAGCCCGCGGCGTCGCTGCCGGGGACGGGTGGCACGAACGGGTACGAGCCGGTGGCCAGCACCAGAGCGTCGTAGCCCAGGACCGCGCCGCCGCGGGTGGTGACGGTGCGGGCGGCGCGGTCGATCGACACCGCGGGATCGCCCAGGCGCAGATCGATGCCGTGGTCGTCGGCGAACCCGGGCGGGCACAGCGAGAGTTCCGCCGCGGACACCCCGGAGAACCACGACGTCAGACGGACCCGGTCGTAGGCGGGGCGGGGTTCCTCGGCGAGTACGGTCACCCGCCAGTCGTGCGGCCGTTCGCCCAGGGCCTCCAGGAAGCGGTGGCCGACCATGCCGTGGCCGACCAGGACAAGACGCGGGGATGTCACAGGCGGGCTCCTCGGGTCGCGGTCATGGTCCGAGATTCGACGGGACCGGTTTCCGCACCGGGTCGCCTGTGTTGCCCCGGCGATACACGTGGCTCACGCGGCGCCCCGGCCTGTGTGACCCCGCCGACATCTGGCGTAATACCGGGGCCGCCGCGCTAACTGCCGTGTGACGGCCGCGCAACAGCGCCGAAACGGTGCTGCCGGAGCCTTCGAGGCATGGAAACTGGACCCGCTTCCGACACCGGCCCGCCCGTGGCCGTCCCCGCCGACGCGGCGGCCGAGGACGATCCGGCGCAGCCGCGTGCCCCGCTGCTGGGGTTCACGGTCGGGGTGACCGCGGCCCGGCGGCGTGACGAACTCGTCGCCCTGCTCAAGCGCCGGGGCGCCCGGGTGGTGGAGGCGCCGACCGTACGGATCGTGCCGCTCGACGACGACACCGCGCTGCGGCAGGCCACCACGCGCTGCCTGGCGGCGCCGCTGGACTACGTGGTCGCCACCACCGGCGTCGGCTGGCGCGGCTGGATGAG
This sequence comes from Streptomyces polygonati, assembly GCF_042650325.1. NCBI lineage: Bacteria > Bacillati > Actinomycetota > Actinomycetes > Kitasatosporales > Streptomycetaceae > Streptomyces > Streptomyces polygonati. The sequence continues at coordinate 523,242 of NZ_JBHSBB010000009.1, forward strand.
CGCGGCCGACGGCTGGGGCCTGGGCCGGCGGCTCAGCGAGGTGTGCGGCCAGGCCGTGGTCATCAGCCGCGGGCCCAAGGCGACCGGGGCGGTCCGGGCCAGCGGCCTGGACGAGTCCTTCTCCCCGCGCACCGAGGCCAACGACGAGCTGCTCACCTGGCTGCTCGCCCGCGACCTGCGCGGACGCCGCATCGCGGTGCAGGAGCACGGCGCGCCGCTGGACGCCGGCTTCATCGCCGCGCTGTCCGAACGCGGCGCCCAGGTGATCGCGGTCCCCGTCTACCGCTGGGGACCCCCCGAGAACCCCGACGCCGTACGCCGGCTGATCGAACAGACGGTGCGGCGCGAGGTCCAGGCCATCGCCTTCACCAGCGCCCCCGCCATCACCGGCTTCCTCGACACCGCCGAGAACCTCGGGCTGCGGGGCGAGGTCGTCGCATCCCTGCGCCAGGGCGCCGAGCACGGTGTGCTGGCCGTGTGCGTCGGACCGGTGTGCGCCCGCCCGCTGGAGGAAGCCGGTGTGCACCCGGCCTGTCCCGAGCGGGGCAGACTCGGTTCGCTGGTGCGCACCATCACCGAGAAGCTCCCGGAGGGGAACCGCGAACTGCTCTTCGGCGGGGAGCGGTTGGTGCTCCAGGGCAGCGCGGTCCTGATCGCCGGCGAGTGCGTGTGGCTGTCCCCGATCCAGGCGGCGCTGCTGCGGGCACTGGCCCAGCGCCCGGGCCGGGTGCTCAGCCGGGCCGACCTGCTGCGCCGGGTATGGGTGGGCGGCGGCGCCGACGAGCACGCGGTCGAGGCGGCCGTCGCCCGGCTGCGCGGCGCGCTGGGCGCCCACGCCGGACTGATCCGCACCGTGCCCCGACGCGGCTACCGACTGGCGGTCGCGGTGTGATCCCCGCACCGGCCGCGACGACCCTGCTGGCGGTCGCGCACGGCACCCGCGACCCGGAGGGCGTCGCCTCGTACGGCACGCTCCTGGACCGGGTCCGCGCCATGCGGCCGGGTCTGCCGGTGCGGCTCGCCTTCCTCGACATCGCCGCTCCGTCCCTGGACCGGACGCTGGCCGGGCTGCGCGGCGAGGTGGTCGTCGTCCCGCTGCTGCTGAGCGCCGGCTATCACGTTCATGTCGACATACCGGCTTCCCTGGCCGCCGCGCCCCGGCTGCGGGCCGCCGTGGCAGCGGCGCTGGGCCCCGACCCGCTGCTGGCCGAGGCGCTGCACGACCGGCTGACACAGGCCGGCTGGCATCGCGCGCCCGGACGGCGGGGCGCCGCCGGGCAGGCCGTCGTGCTGGCGGCGGCGGGGTCGAGCGACCCGGCCGCCAACGCCGATACGGCGCGGACGGCGGAGCTGCTGCGGGAGCGGCTCGGAGTCGATGTGGTCCCCTCCTATCTGTGCGCGAGTTCGCCGACCCCCGCCGAGGCGGTGGCGCGACTGCGGGCGGCGGGCCGCCAGGTCGCCGTCGCGAGTTATCTGGTGGCCCCGGGCTTCTTCGCCCGCGCCGCCGCCCGGGCCGCGGCAGGCGGCGGCAGCGCCCGGACCGCGGGGCCGGCGCGTCCCGCGCGGGGTACCGACGGTCTGGTGACCGGACCGGTCGGCACCCATGCCGCCGTCGCCCGCCTCGTCCTGCGCCGGTACGACCAGGCGGTCGCCCGTACGGCCGGCCGCCGCGCCGGCCTTCAGTACACGTCGCGGGCGTAGCGCCCGTCGGCGGTGAGCTGACGTACGTGCGCGGCCGCCGCCTCCGGTGCCAGGCGGCCGTGCACGGCGACGATCTCCCGCAGGGTCCGGTCGACGTCCCTGGCCATCCGGCTCGCGTCGCCGCACACATACAGGTGGGCGCCTTCCTGGAGCCAGGCCCACAGCTTCGAGCCGTGCTCGCGCATCCGGTCCTGGACGTAGATCTTCGTCCGCTGGTCGCGGGAGAAGGCCGGATCGAGCCGGACCAGCGTGCCGTGCCGCTGGAAGTCGGCCAGCTCCTCGCGGTAGTAGAAGTCGCCGGCCCGGTGCTGGCCGCCGAAGAAGAGCCAGTTGCGGCCGTGGTGACCCAGGGCGCGCCGCTCCTCCAGGAAGCCGAGGAAGGGCGCGACCCCGGTCCCGGCCCCGATCATCACCATGGGGGTGGCCGGGTCGGCCGGGGGCCGGAAGTGCGGCGAGCGCCGGACGAAGACCGATACCTCGCCGCCGGCGGCGCGGTCGGCCAGATACGTCGAGGCCACTCCCTTGCGCGGCCGGCCGTGCACCCCGTCGTAGCGCAGCACCGAGACGGTGATCCTCGGCTCGCCCGGGTGGGCCAGCGGGCTGGAGGAGATGGAGTACAGCCGCGGCTGGAGGCCCTTGAGCAGACCGGCGCACTCCTGCGCGGTGAGGCCGGGGGACAGCGCGCCGACCAGGTCGACGGCCTGCCTGCCCCAGGCCCACTTCGCCAGCTCGCCCTTGTTGTCCGGCCGCAGCAGCCGCCGCAACTCGCGGTCCCCGCCCCGCTCGGCGACCCGCCGGAGCAGGGCGGGGGCGATCCGGGTGATGTCCAGGTGCCGCAGCAGTGCCTCGCCCAGCGGGACCGTCCCGTGATCGGCGAGCACCACCTCGGCGGTGGGGTCCAGCGCGGTCGCCGCCAGCCATTCGGCCACCAGCTCGGGGCAGTTGAGCGGCCGGACACCGAGCGCGTCGCCGGTCTCGTACGCCAGCGCGCCATCGGTGTCGAAGGTGAACATCCGGACCTCCTTGGCGGCGCCCGGGAGGCTGAGCAGCCGATTGCCCGTCAGCCTCGCGAGGCAGGGCGCCTGGGCGGAGGGGGGTTGGGCGGGAACGGCCCCGGTCGCGAGAGCCGGGAGCGGTACGGATGAGGGTCCGGTGGCGGCGGCAGTGGCAGCGGCAGTGGCGGCCGGCTGGCGGGTAGCGGGACCGGGACCGGGCAGGAGGGCGAGGATCTGCTCGACCCACCGCTCGGCCTGCCGCTGGTGGGCGCCGGGTTCGCAGTCGAGGCGCGGCAGCAGCCGCCGCCCGCCGAGTTCCGCCAGGCGCTCGTCCAGGCGTCGGCCGTGGCCGCAGAAGTCGTCGTAGCTGGAATCGCCGAGGGCCAGGACTCCGTAGCGCACGTCCCGCAGCGCCGGGGGCTGGTCGCCGGTCAGCCGCTCCCAGAATGCGGCGCCGTTGTCGGGGGCGTCGCCGTCGCCGAAGGTACTGGTGACGACGAGCAGGTCGGCGCCGCCGGGGAGGTCTCCCGGGGCGGTGTCGGCCATGCTCCGCGACGACACGGCCCGGCCGGCCCGGGCCAGCCGGTCGTGCACGGTGGCGGCGGCTTCTTCGGCGTTCCCGGTCTGCGAGGCCCACAGGACGACGACTTGCCGGGCGGGGGCGGGGGCGGGCTCGCCGGCAGGGTCCGGGGCGGGCTTCGAGGCCGGCGACGCCGTGCCGGGCGCCGGGACGCGCGAGAAGATCCCGGCCAGCACACCGCCGGCCCACGCGGCGTGACCGCGTTCCAGCGGCGCCGAAGCCGGCAGCGCCGGGAGCGTGCCGACGGCAGGGGGCGACGACGCCAGCCCGGCGAGGAAGCCGCCGAGGTACTGGCGTTCCGCGTCCGCCAGGGCCGGGGGCGCGGTCCCGACGCCCCACAGCGCCGCCAGTACGGCCAGCGGCCCGGGCTCGGATGCCGGCGCGGGGTCGATTCCTGGGACGAGTTCGGGCGCGGGCTCGGGCGCGGCCGACTTGGCCCCGGATATCCCGCCCCCGGGTGAAGCCGAGCCGGTGGCGGCCACCTTCGTCAGGCGCACGGCGCACACCTTGAACTCGGGCTGGAGGGAGATCGGGTCGACCGCGTCGCTGGTCACCGCGTTGACGCTGAGGTACTCGCCGAACAGGTCGTTCCAGTGGAAGGGCGCGAAGCAGTCGCCCGGCCGGACCCGGTCACTGATCCGGGCGGGCAGGACGGCGCGCCCGCGCCGTGAGGCCACCTCCACCCGGTCGCCGTCACCGACCCCGAGCCCGGCCGCGTCGCGCGGGTGCAGTTCGACGAAGGGGCCGGGGTTGAGCTTGTTGAGTCTGGCGACCTTGCCGGTCTTGGTCAGCGTGTGCCACTGGTGCTGTACGCGGCCGGTGTTGAGGAGGAAGGGGTAGTCGTCGTCGGGCAGTTCGGCGGCCGGCAGGTGCGGCCGGGCGAAGAAGACCGCGCGGCCGCTCGGGGTCGGGAAGGCCAGCCGGGGCCGGGTGCCGTCGGGGCGGACCAGCGGGGTCTGGCTGACGCCGTCATTGAGGTAGCGGACGGGGTTGCGCGCGGGGCCGGCCGGGTCGGAGCTGGGCCACTGCACGGGTGTCCGGCGCAGCCGTTCGTGGCTCACCCCGCGCAGGTCCCAGCCCGTCCTGGGGTTCCAGGCGCCTTTGAGCTCCTCGAAGACCTCCGCGGCGCTGCCGTGCCCGAAGCCTTCGGTGAAGCCCATCTCCCGGGCGACCCGCGTGATGATCCGCCAGTCGGCGAGTGCCTCGCCCGGCGGGTCGACCACCTGCCGGCTCAGCGTCAGACCGCGCTCCGAGTTGACCATCACCCCCTCGCTCTCGGCCCACAGCGCGGCCGGCAGCGTGATGTCGGCGAAGGCGTTGGTCTCGGTGTCGGCGAAGACGTCCTGGGTGATGACGAGTTCGGCCGCTTCCAGGCCCTTGATGACGGTGCCGCGGTTGGCGACCGAGGCCACCGGGTTGGTGCAGATGATCCAGCAGGCCTTGACCTCCCCGGCGGCCATCCGCTCGAACAGCTCCACGGTGCCCTGGCCGGCCTCCGCGCGCAGGGTCCCGGCGGGCAGCCCCCACAACTCCTCGGTGAACGCGCGGTCGTCGGCGTCCAGCGCGGACCGCTGGCCGGGCAGGCCGGGGCCCATGTAGCCCATCTCCCGGCCGCCCATGGCGTTGGGCTGGCCGGTCAGGGAGAAGGGGCCGCTGCCGGGGCGGCAGATCGCCCCGGTGGCCAGATGCAGGTTGACCAGCGCGTTGGTGTTCCAGGTGCCGTGGGTGGACTGGTTCAGGCCCATGGTCCAGCAGCTCATCCACTCCCCGGCCGCGCCGATCCAGGCGGCCGCCCGGCGGATGTCCGCCTCGGGGATGCCGGTGATCCCGGCGACCTTCGCGGGCGGGAAGCCGGCCAGGAAGTCGGGCAGGTCCGCCCAGCCCTCGGTGTGCTCGGCGATGAACTCCTCGTCGATGTCGCCGTTCTCGACCAGCAGGTGCAGTAGCCCGTTGAGCAGGGCCAGGTCGGTGCCCGGCCTGATCCGCAGGAAGAGATCCGCCTTGTCGGCGGTGGCGCTGCGCCGCGGGTCCACCACGATCAGCTTGGCGCCGGCCTTCCGGCGCTCCAGCAGCCGCAGGAAGAGGATCGGGTGGCAGTCGGCCATATTGGCCCCGATGACGAAGAACACCTCCGCGCGGTCGAAGTCCTCGTACGACCCGGGCGGCCCGTCCGCGCCCAGCGACAGCTTGTAGCCGCTGCCCGCGCTGGCCATGCACAGCCGGGAGTTGGACTCGATCCGGCTGGTCCGTATGAAGCCCTTGGCCAACTTGTTCGCCAGATACTGCGCCTCCAGCGACAGCTGCCCGGAGACGTAGAGGGCCACCGCGTCCGGGCCGTGCTCGTCCATCACCGCCCGCAGTCTCCGCCCGGCCTCGGCGACGGCCTCGTCGAGGGCCACCGGCTCCGGTTCGGCGCCCCGCTCGGCGCGCACCAGCGCCCGGGTCAGCCGTCCGGGAGCCACGAGCATCTCGGCGCCGGTCGCGCCCTTGGTGCAGAGCCGGCCGCCGTTCGCCGGATGCGCCCGGTCCCCGGACGCCCGCACGACGGCGCGCCGTCCCCCGGCCCCGCGTTCGACGTCCAGCACGATGCCGCAGCCCACGCCGCAGTACGAGCACACCGTACGGACCTGCTCGGTCGCCGCCTGCGGCTCCGGCACGCGGGCCCCCTTCGTCGTCGCCGCCGGGATCTCCCCGCCAGGGGCACGCTAGGAAGGGGCTGTTGCGCGACGGTCACGATCACGGCAGCGGCGTGGTTACAGCCCCCGCACGCGGGAGATACGGGCGGGTGAGATCGGCGCGGCCGCGCCCGCGGGCCGGTCGGCGCCCGGTGCGGACCGCGGGTCAGACCCCCGGCGGGGTGGGCCCGGGCGGCAGGCCCGCGTCCCGGGCGGTCAGGGCGGCCTGGACGCGGTTGGTCGCCTCCAGCGCGGCGAGGATGCGGCTGACATGCGCCTTGACGGTGCTTTCCCGCATGCCGAGGCGGCCGGCGATCTCCGCGTTGGTGTCGCCCTGGGCGAGCCGGGACAGCACGTCCCGCTCGCGCGGGGTGAGCCGGCGCACCCGCTCCCTGGCCAGCCGGGCCTCGGGGCGGTCGGAGCGGTGGTAGCGGTCGATCAGATGGCGGGCCGCAGCGGGGTGGAGCATGCCGTGCCCGGCGGCGACGACATGGACCGCCCGCAGTATCTCGGCGGGTTCGGCGTCCTTGAGCAGGAAGCCGTCGGCGCCGGCAGCCAGCGAGTCGTGGACGAACTCGTCGAGGTCGAAGGTGGTCAGCATGATCACCTTCGGCGGCGCGGGCAGGGCGCGCAGCCGCCGGGTGGTGGCGATGCCGTCGAGCCGCGGCATCCGTACGTCGACCAGCGCGACGTCCACCCGCTGCCGGCCCGCGTGTTCGATCGCTTCGAGCCCGTCCGCCGCCTGCGCGACGAGTTCCAGCCCGGGATCGCTCTCGATGAGATCGGACAGGCCGAGCCGGACGAGGGCGTCGTCGTCGACCACCATCACCCTGGTCATGCCGGCTCCGTTCCCGCTCGCAGCGGGATGAGGGCCGCCAGCCGCCAGCCGCCCTCGTCCGTACGGCCGTAGCTGAAGCGCCCGTGCAGGCCGCCGACCCGCTCGTCCAGGCCGATCAGGCCGTAGCCGCTGCTCACCGCGGGCGGTGGGAGAGTCCGGGCCGGGTCGTTGACCACTTCGACGGTGGTGACCGGCTCCCCGAAGTGGACGGCCAGCCGCACCGCCGCTCCGGGTGCGTGCTTGCGGGCGTTGGTGAGCCCTTCCTGGACCAGCCGGCGCACCGCGAGCCGGTGCCCGGCCGGGGTCGCCTCGATGTCCCCGGTGACCGTCGCCGCTATCGTCTGGCCGGCCTCGCGCGCCTCGGCCAGGACCACCGAGAGGTCCTGGAGCACCGGAGTCTGCGCCTGCCCCGGTCCGGGCGGCGGCTCGTCGGCGCGCAGTACGCCGAGGACGTCGCGCAGGTCGGCGAGGGCCTGGGTGGAGGCGGTACGCAGCAGCAGCAGCCGGTCGGCGACCTGCGGCGGCAGGGTGTCCGCCCGCATCGCCAGCACTCCGCTGTGCAGGGCGAGCAGGCTGAGCCGGTGCGCGAGCACGTCGTGCATCTCGGCCGCGATCCGGGCGCGTTCGGCCAGCCGGGCCTGCTCGCCGCGCAACTCCACCTGAGCGGCGAGCGAATCCATCAGCCGGCGCCGGCCGGCCCACCACAGCCCGGCGGTCAGCGCGAGCGCGGCCATCACCCCCGGGCCCCAGGGCGGGCTGCGGTCGTCGGTCCACTCCGGCCGCGGGAACAGCGGCAGCAGCGCGACGACCGCCGCGAAGGCCACGGCCGGCCGGACCCGGCTGCGGGCGGCCAGATGGAAGAGCATCACCCAGACCGGCTCGATGGCGCCCCGCAGGGCCATCGCCGCGACCGCCAGACCGGCCGTGAGCAGCGGCAGCCGCCAGCGGGCCGGAAGCGCCAGTGCGGCGGCGAGCGCGACCAGGTCGCGGACGTCCGGCCCCCGGGCGCCCGCCGCCGCCACCTGCTGCTGCACCAGCCAGCCGACGAGGACGACGACGAGGGCGACTTCCGTCCACAGGGGGCCGCGGTGCTGGTAGGGGCTGTCCACCGGCTGATCGTAAGCACCGGCCGGAGTGCCGCCGTACGGCCGGTCGGCCATGCCCACCCCCGACTTTCGTCGGGGTGGGGCGTGTCGCACCGGCCGATACCCCGCGCCGCCGCGCTTCCTAGCGTCGAGGGCATGATCCTTTACCGCCCCCGGTTCGTCGACCGTGCCTGTTTCACCGCCCAGATGTTCGCCGCCTTCCACGCCACGGGGGCGGTGGCGCCCAGCAGCCGCCGGCTCGCCCGAGCCCTCGCCCGGCCGCTGGCCCACCGGTCCGGCGACCGTCCGCTGGCGGTGCTGGAGGTCGGTGCGGGCACCGGCGCGGTGTCCCGGGTGCTGGCCGAACTGCTCGGCCCGGACGACTCCTTGGACCTGGTCGAGCTGAACCCGCGCTTCGCCGCCCGGCTCCGGGGCGACCGCCGGCTGACCGGGCACGACCGCATACGGGTCATCAACGCCCCGGTGACCGAGCTGGGTAGGGACCGCCGCTACGACGTCATCGTCTCGACGCTGCCGTTCGCGAATTTCGACCCGCCCGAGTTGACGGCCGTCCTCGACTTCTACCGGGACGCGCTGGCACCGGGCGGCCAGTTGGCGTACATCGCCTATCGCGCCGCCGCCCGCGCCCGCATCGCCCTGGGTGCCTCCCCCGGCGTTGTCCGGCAGCACCGGGTGCAGGCCGCGCTGGACGAGTGGCGCCGCGATCACGCCGTCGCCACGTCCCTGACCGTCTGGGCGAATCTGCCGCCCGCCCGGGTCTGGCACCTCCAGGCCCCCGCGGCCGGGCCGTACGGGTGAGAACGGGTGCCGCAGGCGTCACCGCCGGGCCGCGGTGGGATCTATCCCCCGCGTCCACCGCCCCTACCGATGGGAACCCCACGGCATGCCCCGCTTCACCGCAGTGCTCACCGCCTCCCTCACGGCCGCCGTCGTCGCGGCCCTGCCCGCGCTCGCGCCCGCCGCGGGGGCCACCGCCTTCGCCCTGCAGCGGGTCACCGCCCGCGACCTCGGACCGTCCGGGCCCTGGCTGCGGCTCCAGGACGACCCCAGCAACGCCGGCCGGCCCCCGGGGGTGCAGGAGGTCTCCCCCTTCGCGGACCCCGTCCGCTTCGACGGAAGCCTGCACCTCGCGGTCGCGCCCGCCCCCCAGGCCCAGCAGGCGCAGGCGGCGCACTACTTCAACCGCAAGATCCCGCTGCGTACCCTCACCGCCGTCACCCCCTCGTACGACATGTACGTACGGAGCTGGACCTCCACCCCGGCGGCCATCCCCTACGGCGCGAACCTCCAGCTGCCGGTCTTCTGCCAGGGCGCCTTCACCACGCTCAGCTTCCTGCCCGAGCTGGCGACCGACAGCCAGGGACGCACCGGCGCGGTGGCCGACACCTGGCGGCACTTCGTGGCCGGCCCGGCCTCGCACTGGTCCACCTCCCGGGCGGTAGCGTCCTTCGGCGCCCAGAGCGAGCACCCGCTGAGCGACTACGTCGCGGCCTGCGACGCCGCCGGTGACGGCGCGATCGGTGTGATCGCCAATGTGGGCCGGCTGGGTGACGCGGGCGCCGGCCTGGACACCTACGTCGACAACCTCGCGGTGAACGGCACCGTCTACGAGTTCACCGTGGACGGGAAGGACGCCCAGGGCCGGATCACCCTGGCCGGCGGCTCCTCCGGCCGGTCGGCCGCGAAACCGCTCGGCGGTTTCATCACCTTCGGCAGCCCGCGCAACGGCCCCGCCTACACCTCGGTCGGGACCCGGCTGGTGTTCTCCCGGTCCGGCGGCCTCGCGGCCCGCGACCTCAGGGTGACCGCGGACGGCCGGCCCGTCACGCTGACCGCCGACAAGTCCGGCACGCTCTCCGCGGTGGTCGCGCCCCCGACCCACACCGACCTCGGCCCCGGCGGCTCCTACCGCACCGCCTTCACCGTCACCCTCAACGGCTCGAAGCCCCGCCCGGTGTCGCTGACCGCCACCCTGCTGGCCCAGGGCTACCAGCCCCTCCAGTCGACCGGCATCCACACGTCGGCCCAGCTGCGCCCGTGACTCGCCGGCCGGACCGGCACCGCGCCCCGACGGCGCGGTGCCGGTCCTGCTGTCACCTCACCGCCCGGCGTACCTTCCCGTCCCCCCGGCCGCCGGCCGGCCGCGGTGCTCGGCGGGCGAGATCCCGTAGGCCTTCTTGAAGGTCCGGCAGAACACCGCGGCGTCGCCGAAGCCCCACCGGGACCGGATCTCGCCGACGGTGCTGGTGGCGAACCGCGGGTCGGACAGCTCGGCGCGGCAGTGCTCCAGGCGCCGCTCCCGGACGTAGCCGCCGACGGTCCGCTTGTCCTGCTGGAACAGGTGGTGCAGATACCGCAACGAGATGTGGTGCGCCGCGGCGATGGCGCGCGGTGACAGGTCCGGGTCGCCGAGATGGCCGTCGATGTACGTCTTGACCTTGTGCAGCAGCGCCGCCTGGTGGGACTGCGGCGGCCGGACCGGACCCGCGTCGGCCGCGCCGGAGATGAAGGCACCCGTCAGGTCGACCACCGCCGCGCCCAGCCATCCGGCCGAGCGGACCGCCAGTTCCTCCGCCTGCTCGGCGAGCCCCTCGACGAAGCGGGCGAGCAGGGCGCCGGGACCGCCGCGCGTGGGTACCGACCGCCCCGCCAGGCCGAGCAGCGCGTCGTCGGGCACGGCCAGCAGCGGCCGCGGCAGCTCCCAGACGATCACCCGCGCCGGGCGCTCCCCCGCCCCGGGCGCGGCGTCGGACTCCTCGGGCGAGCCGCACAGCATCAGGTCGCCCGGCCGCAGCGCGGTGGCGTGCGCGCCGTGTCCCAGGGTCAGCGGATTGTCGCAGGCCAGGGCCATCCGGCACACGTCCCGGCGGTCACCGCCGACCGGTCGGCCGAGCACCGGCGAGGGCCGCCCCGCCACGCGTGTCACCGACATCCGCACCGGCCCCAGCTCCAGGGTGTTTCCCCATCTCGCTGTGTCGTCCCCGTACGTCGGGCCGGTCGTCTGCGGGGTTGCCGTCACGGTGGTGCTGCCTTTCCTCGGTGCATGGTCACGCGGCCCCGGACAGCGGCCGCTCGGCCGGCGGCGGGGCGGGCCGGGCCGGGCCGGGTGCGGCGGATCGGGTGGCGCGGGTCCGCCCGGGCCCGGCGTCGGACGACGCGGGTCGGCCCGCGCGCCGGACCTCGCCGCCGTCGGCCCGCCCAGCCTGGACAAGGCCGCGTACAGAGCGCTGTCATCACGCATTCACGCTGCTCACAGGGGGTCAGGAGGCCGTGCGGGGCGGCGCCTCGACCAAGAGCGTCGCTGTCCTGGGGTAGGTTCGAGGGCGCCATGCCGGGGCTTGAGGTGACAGGGTGAACGGGAGAACGGTGGCGAACGACGAGTTCCGTTTCGGCGTGCTCGGTCCGGTACAGGTGCGCTGGACAGGCCGGCCGGTCGAACTCGGGGCCCGGCAGCAGGCGCTGCTGGCGGTTCTGCTGCTGCACATGAACACACCGGTCCCGGCGGCGGCGATCGTCGACGCGGTCTGGGGCGAGCAGCCGCCCGCCCATCCCCGTAACGCCTTGCAGACCACCGTCAGCCGGCTGCGCCAGGCGCTGCGTTCGGGGCTCGGCGCACCGGAGGGGATGCTGGTCGCCGCGGGCGCGGGCTATGTCCTGCACGGCGACCCCGCCGGGCTCGACGCCGCCCTCTTCGCCCGCCATCTCCACCTGGCCGGGGAGTACCGCCGGCTCGGCGACCCGGACGCGGCGGTGGCACGGGTGGACGCCGCGCTGGCGCTGTGGCGGGGAGAACCCTTCGAGGGCCTGACGGGAGCGGCGTTCGAGGCCGAACAGCAGCGCTTACGCGAACTGCGGCTCGATGCTCTCTCCCTGCGGGCCCGGCTGAGTCTGGACCAGGGATTACCGGGCGAGGCCGTCGCCCGGCTCACGCCGCTGGTGGCCGCCCATCCGCTGCGGGAGAGTCTGCGGCTCCTGCTGATGCTGGCCCTCTGCCGCGCGGGCCGGCGCGCCGACGCCCTGGCCGCCTACGAGGAGGCCCGCCGGACCCTGGCGGACGAACTGGGCATCGATCCGGGACCGGAACTGCGCGAGGCGCACCGGCGGATCCTGCGGGACGAACCGGAGTTGACGGCCGCGGCGCCCGCCGCCCCTCCCCCGATCCCGCCCGGGCCCGGAGCCGCCGACGACCCGACGGCCGGGAGCACGGATCGGCGGCGGCTGGACCGCGCGGCGAGGGAACTGGCCGCCGTCGTCCTTCAGCAGTGGACGGTGGAGGCCCGGACCCGGTCGCTGCACCGGCCCGCGCCGATACGCGTCCGGTGGTCGAGCACCGGGCGGCCGGTGGCCGCCGGGGCGTCGGCCGTGCTCGGCGCGGACAGCAGGGCTGCCGGGCAGACCCAGCGGCTCGACCTGCGCGGCGATCTCGCCGGCGCGGTCGCCGCCTTCCGCCGGCTGCCGGCCCGCCAGCTGGTGGTGCTGGGCGAGCCGGGGGCCGGCAAGACCGTACTGGCGATCCTGCTGACGCTCGGCCTGCTCGGCGATCCCGAACCGGGTGAACCCACCCCGGTACTGGTGCCGTTGTCGTCCTGGGATCCGCACCGGGAGCATCTGCACACCTGGTTGGCCCGCAAGCTGGTCGAGGAGTATCCGGGCCTGGACAACGCGGCGGCCTACGGTCCGGACGCCGCCGTCCGGCTGGTGACCGAGGGCCGGGTGCTGCCGGTGCTCGACGGCCTGGACGAGATGCCGCCCGCGCTGCACGCGCCGGCGATCGACGCCCTGGACCAGGCGCTGTCCGGGGGCCGTCCGCTCGTGGTGACCTGCCGCGGCGCCGAGTACGAGACGGCGGTGCACGTCGGCGGCGCGATACTGGCCAGGGCCGCCGTGGTGGAGATCGACCCGGTCGGCGTCGAGGAAGCCGCCGACTTCCTCACCGCCCGGCAGCCGCCGGGCGCCACCCGCTGGCAGCCGGTCGTCGAGCGGCTGCGCCGGCATCCGGACGGACCTCTCGCGCGGGCCCTGTCGACCGCGCTGATGGTGGACCTGGCCCGCACCGCCTACGCCGCACCGTCCGCCGATCCGGCCGAACTCACCGACGCCGTACGCTTCCCCGACCGCGCCGCGATCGAGAACCATCTGCTGGACGCCTTCCTGCCCGCCGTCTACGCCCGGCGGCCCGCCCCGCCCGATCCGGACCGACGCGCCGCGCCGTCGCCGGACTACAGCCCGGACCAGGCCAGGCGCTGGCTCACCTTCCTCGCCCGCCAGCTGCACAACGCGCACACGTCGGACCTGGCGTGGTGGCAGCTGGACCGCGCGATGCCCCCGGCCACCCGGGGGTTCGCCCTCGGGCTGCCGGCCGCGGTGATGTTCGCGGTCACCGGGATGCTCGCCGAGGGTCCCCTGGTGGGGCTGGTCTACGGATCGTCCTACGGGCTGGCCGGCTACGTCGCCAACGGGTGGGGACGGCGGCCGGGCCCGGCCCGGGTCGAAGTCCGCTTCCGGGGCACCGCCCGGCGCTTCTCGACGAGATTCGCGATCGGTCTGGTGGCGGCCGGCGGGCTCGGCCTCGGCTGGTCGATCCCGGCGGACCTCTTCGGCTGGCTGCTGGCGGTCTTCGGACTCGGGCTCGGCGCGCACGTCTGGCTGGACGTCCCCACCGATGTCCGGCGCATATCGAGTCCGCCCGCGGTGCTCAGCCAGGAGCGCCTGGCCGCGCTCGCCTTCACTCTGTCCTTCGCGGTGTCGCTCGGGCTGGCCTACACCATGGCCTTCACCTACAGCACGGAGAAGGCCTACCACCACCTCGGTTTCGATCTCCGGCTCGCGCTGTCCGCCGCCCTGGCCTCCTCGCTGCTGGGCCGTTTCCTCTTCCGCCGGGTGGGGGCGGTGGCCTACGGTCTCGCGGGAATCGCCCTGGGAGGTACGGCGATCTCCCGGGCACCCGATCTGGCGCACGGACTCCTGGCGGGCGCCGCGTTCGCGGTCGCCGTCGGCGCGAGCGTGGCGGTGTCGCGGCCCTGGGGCGCCTTCACGATGAGCCGCGTCTGGCTGGCGCTTCGCGGCCGGACCCCGCTGCGGCTGATGCTGTTCCTGGAGGACGCCCACCGGCGGGGCGTCCTGCGCCGGACCGGCGCGGTGTACCAGTTCCGTCACGCCCGCCTGCAGCGACGCCTGGCCGCGGCGGGCCCCTCCACGACCGCGGATCTCCCCCCGCCGGTCCCCGAGTCGCCGCACCCGCGCGCCGCGAACCCCCGGGGCCCGGGGAGATCGGCCGCCGCACAGCCCTGAACCGATCCTGGGTCTCCCATCGAGAGAACGGACAGCAGGCATGGTGAATCGCGCCCTCCTCGTCATGGACGTCCAACGGGACATCGTGGACATCGTGGATGACAGCTCCGGCTATCTGCCGCGGCTGCGCACGGCGATCGACGGTGCCCGCGCGGCGGGCATCCCGGTGATCTACGCGGTGATCGGATTCCGGCCGGACCAGCCGGACGTCAGCCCGCGCAACCGGGTGCTGACCGCCGCCGTACAGGCCGGCCTGTTCACCGAGGGCGCCCCCGGCACCGGGATCCATCCGGACGTCGCGCCGCGGCCGGGCGACATCGTGGTGACCAAGAGACGGGGCAGCGCCTTCTCGGGCAGCGACCTCGACCTGGTGCTCAGGACCCGCGGCGTCGACGGCCTCGTCCTCACCGGCATCGCCACCAGCGGTGTGGTGCTGCACACCGTGTGCCAGGCCGCCGACCTGGACTTCGACCTCACCGTCCTGGTGGACGCCTGCCTCGACACCGACCCCGAGGTGCACCGGGTCCTCACCGAGAAGCTGTTCCCGCGATGGGCGGACGTCGTCACCGTGGCGGACTGGCTCACCGCCCTCGCGCGCTGACGGCCGGCCCGGCCCCCGACCGGACCTGACACCCCATCCACCGACCGCCGTCCCGGGTGCGCGACCACCGCCGCGACGCGAGCCGCCGAGCCGGGGACCGAAGGCCTCGGCTCGGGCGGCCGGGAGCCCTCCCCCGCTCCCGTACCGCTCTGTCATCATCGACGCGTTGGGCATCGTGAGACGCCCACTTCAGCGCTTCGGACGGCCGGCGGGAGGTCCGGGAGCACACCGAGGGGGAGGCCCGTGAAGCGCCCGACGATGAAGGACGTGGCCCGCGCGGCGGGTGTGAGCCCGATGACGGTCTCCCGGGTGGTCTCCGGTGACGCCGGAACATCGCCCGGTACCGCCGCCAAGGTCGAACAGGCGGTGCGCAAGCTCGGCTACCAGCGCAATGACAACGCCCGCCACCTGCGGCAGAAGAATCCGGGCACCTCCACCATCGGCCTGGTCGTCGACGACCTGGCCAACCCCTTCTACGCGCTGATGGCCCGCTCGGTGGAGGACGAGGCCCACCGCCGGGGCTATGTGGTGCTGGTCGGCAGCACCAACGACGAACCGCGCCGCGAGCGCGAGGTGATCGCCGCCTTCACCGCCCGCCAGGTCGACGGCCTGATCATCGTGCCGACCGTCGGCGGCCACGCCTTCCTGAAGCAGCCGATGGCGAGCGGCACCCGGGTGGTCTGCGTGGACCGCCCCGCCGAGGGCCTCGCGGTCGACACCGTCACCGTCGACAACCGCGTCGGCGCCCGGCGGGCCGTCACCCATCTGCTCGACCGGGGCCACACCCGGATCGCCTACCTCGGCGACCGCCGCGAGATATGGACGCAGGCGGAACGCCACGGCGGCTATCTCGACGCGCTGACCGCCCGGGGCATATCCATGGACCCCGACCTCGTACGCCACGGGCTGCGCTCACCCGCACAGGTCGCGGCGGCGCTGCTCTCGCTGCGCGCGGTCACCGACCCGCCCACCGCCGTCTTCACCAGCAACGACCTCATCACCCTCGGCGTCCTCGACGGCCTGGAACGCCCTACTCCGATGGCCATCGTCGGCTTCGACGACCTCCCGCTGGCCGACCGCCTCAACCCGCCACTGACCGTCGTCAGCCAGGACCCGCTGGCGCTCGGCTGGACCGCGGCCAGCCTGCTCTTCTCCCGCATCGAAGGGATCCCCTCCGCACCGCGCGACGTGGTGCTGCTCACCCACCTCATCGTGCGCAGCTCCGGCGAGTTCCACGGACCGGGACGGGACCCGGCCTGACCACGGCGGGCCGGCCGCGGCAGGCGCGACGACCGGGCATCGGCGGAGGCTGGTCGCTCCGTGCCTACAGCCGGCCGTCCCTCAGCACACGATCGAGCGCCGCCCGGCCCGCGGGTCCCCATGCCGGTTTGCCGCCAGGAAGGCCCTGATCGCCGTTCCGGCCCATCAGCAGGAGGAACAGGCTTTTCAGAGCGGCCAGCCCGCGGGCGCGCCGGACCGTCGCCTCGTCCGCACGCGCGTAAGCGTCGAAGAACCGCGAGGCGGCGCCCGCGGGAAGGACCACCCACGCGGCCGCGAGGTCCCACGCCGGATCGCCGGCGAACAGGTCGCCGAAGTCGATCACACCCGCGAGCGTCCCGTCCGCGACGACGACATTGGCGGGATGCAGGTCACCGTGCACCCAGACCCGCGGCCCCTCCCACTCGGGGGCCGCGACGGCGTCGTCCCAGACCGCCCGCACCTCGCCGGCGGCGCCGCCGAGTCCGACGGCGTCAAAGAAGTGGTCGAAGGTCTCCGTGCACTTCCTCGGATGAGCGCCGCGGTCCGAACCCGCCGGCGCCTCGGCGGGCGCCGCCACATGGAGCGCCCCGAGGAAGCCCGCCAGGGTGTCGGCCGCGTGGTCGCCGCGGCTGATCGGAGTACGGTCCAGCGGCTCGCCGGGGACCCACGTCATGATCGTCCAGGGCCTCGGGAAGCGCGCGGACGGTTCACCGGTCCGCACCGGGTTCGGGACGGGAAGCGGGAGGCGCGGGGCCAGGACCGGCAGCCACCGGCGTTCTTTGCGCTGGAGATCCGGGGCACGTTCCGTACGCGGCATGCGCACGGCCAGTTCTTCCCCGAGGCGCCACTGCTGGTTGTCCCATCCGCCCGCGACCTCGCGGACGGCCAGGCCCGCGAGGTCCGGGTGCTGCTCCCGCACCAGGTCGCGGACCAGGTCCGCGGTGATCTCGATCTCGGCGTCGGTCATACGGAGCCACCGTACCGGGGCGGGCGGCGCGGGTGCGGCGCCGGTTCCCCGCCGGCGCCGGGACCCGCGGTCAGTCGGCGCCCACCGCGACCGGCGCGGCGCCGGTCAGCCGCACCAGGTCCGCGCAGGTCGTGCGGAAGACGGTGTGCGGGAGCCCGGCTCCCGCCCACACATGGGGGTAGTCGCCCAGGCGTTCGTCGAGCAGGGTCGGTAACGGGCTGGGGTGGCCGACGGGGGCGACACCGCCGACGCGCTGGCCGGTGACCCGCAGGACGAAGTCCGGGTCGGCCCGCCGGATCCGGCGGTGGGCCACCCCTCGGAGCTCGGCCACCCGCCGGGTGTCCACGCGGTGCGCGCCGCTGACCACGACCAGCAGCGGGGCGCCGTCGACGCTGAAGACGACGCTGTTGGCGATGGCGCCCACCTCGCAGCCCAGCTGGAGGGCCGCCGCCGCGGCCGTCGGCGCGGGGTCGGGCAGTTCCACGATGTCGGCGTGGCCGCCGTGGTGGGCCAGCGCCTGACGGACCATCTGCACTGCCGTGTACACCTGCACGCCTCCGAGGGCCGCGGCTCGAATCCGTCAGGGCGGGCGAAACCGGTCCGCGCGCCCGTCCGGACTATTGGTCGCAGACGGGTATAGCACGGTTGCCGACGGCTCGGGCGGAGAGCACCGGATCAGGGACGTTCCGGGTGAAGGCGACCCCGTTCGCGGCGAGTTGGGCCAGTGCCCGCTCCGACTCCTCGGCGCCGCGGGCCGCCCGGGTCAGGCCGGCCGGCAGGCCGCCACGCAGGATCTGTCCGACCCCCAGTGCGAGCGGCCGGGACACGCAGCGCGCCATGGCGCTCTCCGTGGCGTCTCCCGTGGTGTCCAGCAGATAGCCGCCCTCCCAGTGCTCACCGCTGTCGGTCCGCACATCGAGGGAGACGGTCAGGACCACGCGGTCGCGGTCGTCCACGGTGGTGGGGTAGCGGGCGGCCAGGTCGTCCGCCAGCGCCGCTATCCGGGCGTCGTCCCCGCCGCGCAGCTCGGTGAAGACCGGTTCCCAGGCGCTCAGCCAGCCGTCGAGGCGCAGTGTGCCGCGGACGAAGGTGTCCGCGCGCCAGTCCGGCGGCAGTCCGTACTGGGCGATGAAGGGGACGCTGTCGCGGTTCGGGTAGACCTCGAAGGTCTCGTCCAGCACGGTGTGCCGTGTGGCGGCCTCCCACGGCCGGTCGACGGTGACCTGAACGCCGTCGGCCACGTGGCGGGCCGGTGCGCGCAGGGCGGACAGCACGCCGCGGGGCGCCCAACTGAACTGGTAACGGAAGTCGTTGGGTACGGCCGGAATCCCGCCGCAGTAGGACGTGAAGCGGATCCGGGCGGGGCCGTCGCCGAGCGCGGCCCGTGCCCGCCCGACCAGGCTGTGCGCGAAGAGGTGGTCGATGCCCGGGTCCAGACCGGCCTCCGCGAGGACCACGGTTCCGGCCTCTTCGGCGGCCGGGACCAGTGCCTGGACGGCGTCGGAGACATAGCTGGTGCACGCGAAATGGGCCCCGCGGCCGACGCACAGACGCAGCAGCTCGGCGTGCTCGGAGGTGGGGAGCATCGAGACCACGACGTCTCCCGGGGCCAGTTCGGCCGACAGCGCGTCCCGGGTGAACGCGCGGGGTGCCACGCTTCCGGACAGGCCGAGCCGGGCCAGGCTCTCCTCGGCGCGTTCGACACCGCGGTGCCACAGCCGGACCTGCCGGGCCGCGTCGCGGACGGCCGTGAGTCCGCTGCCGGTGGACAGACCGGCCCCGATCCAGTGGACGGTGCCGCTGGGCGCTAAGAGGTCAGTCACGGCCGGCCCCGGTGGAGCGGGCGGCGGCTGCCCCGCGTGCCGCGTGGAAGCGGTCCGCGCAGCGGCTCCATGGTGAGGCCGGGTCGGCCAGGCCGGCGCCGAGGCCGAGGAGTTGGGGCAGCAGCGCCGCCGAGAAGTCGGTGCTGGCCTCTTCGGGGAGCAGCGAGGGCAGGTTGTCGATGGCGATCAGGTCGAGGGGCGGTGCGCCGCGCAGTCGGCGTACCGGATGCTCCCAGTCGGTGACGGTGTCGTAGATGGGCAGCACGTTGCACTCCGATCCGACGTCGCAGGTGACGTCGCAGACGGTGGTGAGCCGGCGGTGGGGATCGTCGAGGTCGCGGGGGGTGAGGAAGGGCGTCGTGGGAACGGTGCTGAGCACGGCGTTGACCAGCAGGTCGTGGCCGATCAGTGCCTCGCGGTCGAGCTGCCGGGTCTCGGGGAGGTCCCACCGGGTCGGGTCGGCGCCAGCCGCGGCCAGGGCGTCGCCCGCGCCGCGTCCGCACCGGCCGAGTGCTCCGATGACGAGAGCGCGGAACGCCTGGTCGTCCGCCCGGCGCGCGAGCGCGGCGTCGAGGTCGCGTTTCGTGGTGGGGGTCAGCGGTGCGGGCAGCCGGCCGCGGGTGTGCAGGACGGCGAGCGCGGCGCCGATGTATCCGGCCCAGTAGCCGAAGGCGGCCAGGCGGCGCCCCTGGGCGTCGGTCAGCTCCTCCAGGTCGAGCAGTGTGCCGCCGCCGGCGCCGAAGCGGTCGAGCAGCCGCGCACCGCCCGGCTGGCCCTTGTAGGCGTGGCCGAACATGATGTGGCGGTGGATCAGCTCGCCGGGCTCGGCCGGGAGTTCCTTCAGGCCGATGACGACGGTGTCGCGCGGCGCGCCGGTCCACGCGTCGGTCTCGGCGGGCCGGCATCCCGCGGCCACGTAGTCCGACAGCGGGAAGACCCGCTGGGGGGAGTTCTCGACGGTCAGCGGGATTCCGGCGGCGACGATCCTGCGGGCGTCCTCCGGCGCGATGGGGGCGCGCCGTTCGGTGGCGCGGGTCTCGTGGCGCATCCAGAGGTGGGGGACATCGGTCATGGCGGGCGGTACTCCTGTTGTCCGACGGCGTGGTGACGGCGGGGCGGTGGTTCGGACCGGCCGCCGGTCACACGAGGTTGGCCTCGGGGCGGGCCTCATGGAGGGTGAAGCGCTCGGCGCGCAGCGGGGTGACGTCGACGAACGGCTCGCGGCCGAGGTAGAGGTCGCGGACGACCTCGCCCACCGCCGGGGCCTGCAGGAAGCCATGGCCCGAGAAGCCGGTAGCGTACAGGAAGCGGGTCGGTCCGGGCGCTTCGCCGATGAGCGCGTTGTGGTCGGGAGTCGTCTCGTACAGACCGGCCCAGCCGCCGGTGGTCCGCGCGTCCAGCAGGGCCGGGACGCGCCGGCTCATCGCGGCGTAGAGCCGCGGCAGCCAGGCGTCGGAGACCGTGGTCCGGAAGCCGGGGGTCTCCTCGGGATCGGACATGCCGAGCAGCACTCCGGGGCCCTCGCCGTGGAAGTAGAAGGTGGTGTCGAAGTCGATCGTCATGGGGACGTCGGGCGGCATGCCCGGCACCGCCTCGGTGATGGCTATCTGACGGCGCAGCGGTTGGACGGGAAGGTCGACGCCCGCCATGGATCCGATCGCGGCGGACCAGGGGCCGGCCGCGCAGATGACGTCGGATGTGGCGATCGGTCCCCGTGAGGTGGCGACCGCCGTGATCCGGGAGCCGCGGGTCTCGATGCCCGTCACCTCGCAGTGCCGGATGATCACCGCGCCGTGCCGGCGGGCGGCGTCGGCGTAGCCGTGCACCACCGCCTCGGGGGTGCAGTGGCCGTCGTCCGGGGAGAAGGCGGCGGCCAGCAGTCCGTCGGTGCTGATGAGCGGGGAGAGCCGCCGTGCCTCGGCCGGGTCGATCATGCGGCTGGGCACCCCCAGGCTGTTCTGCAGCCGCACGCCGGCCTCGAAGGAGGCGACCTGCTCGGGTGTGGACAGCAGGAAGAGGTAGCCGACCCGGCGCAGTCCGATGTCGTGCCCCGGTTCCTCCGCGAACCGTCCGAAGGCCTCCAGACTGCGGGCGCCGAGCTGGATGTTGAGCTCGTCGGAGAACTGCGCCCGGATTCCGCCGGCCGCCCGGGAGGTGGAGCCGCCGGCCAACTGGCCGCGCTCGACCAGGACCACGTCGCGTACGCCGGCGCGGCTCAGGTGGTAGGCGATGCTGGTGCCCATCACGCCGCCGCCGATGACGACGACCGACGCGCGGCCGGGCAGGGGGCCGCCCGGCTGGGCCGGAAGCCGGCTCATCGCCGGGCCGCCGCGCGCTCGGCCGCGGCGATGACGGCCCAGGCCGCTGCCGCGTCCTGCGCCCCGAGTCCGACACTGAGGTGGACCACGATGTCCTGGTCACCGGTGCGGGCGGTTCGACGCCCGGTCAGGGCCTCGCCGAGGGGGATCAGGTCGGCGGCGGCGAGGTCGCCGCGGCGGATCGCCTCGACGACCGGGCCGGCGTGCGCGGCGGCGGTCGCGGGATCGTCCACGACCACTGCGGCGGCCCGCCGCAGTGTCCGCGCGTCCACCTCTCGCCGGTCGGGCTCGAAGGAGCCCACGCTGATGACGGTGGCGCCGGGCGCCAGCCACTGCCCGAGCAGCACCGGCTCCTTGCTGAGCGTGCAGGTCGCGACGAGGGGCAGGCCTTCGGCCGCTTCGCGCGGGGTCGCGACCGCCTCCGCCTTGAGACCGAGTTCGGCGGCGATCCGCTCGGCGGTCCGGGAGCGGTGCTCCTCGGTGGGGCTCCAGACGCGCACCGCTCGCAGCGGCCGCACCCGTGCGATGGCGTGGGCATGGGCCAGCGCCTGCGTACCCGAGCCGAGGAGTCCCAGTTCGTCCGCGTCGGGGAGCGCGAGCGTGTCGACGGCGACCGCGCTCGCCGCGGCGGTGCGCAGGGTCGTCACCGCTGTCCCGTCCAGCACCGCGGCGAGCTGGCCGGTGGTGGGGTCGAGGGCGATGACGACGGCGCTGACGCTGGGCAGTTCCCACTGCGCGTTGCCGGGGTTGACGCTGCCGACCTTGGCGACTGCGCCGGTGTCCGCGGAGAGGCGGGAGGCGTAGCAGAACATCACACTGTCGTCGAAGCGGCTGGGGTGCATGATCTTCGGCGGCAGATCGACGGTGCCGTGCGCGAGGGCGGTGAACGCGCGGCGCTGGGAGGCGATGGCCTCGTCCCATCCGAGCAGTCGTGCCACCTCCTCGGCCGAGCAGAAGACCGGCTTGGTCGGCATGTGGTCCCTACCTTTCCTCGTGGCTTGGTTCCGGTCATGCGCGGGATCGGAAGGCCCGGTGTCTTCCGCGTCTCCGCCCGAGCCGTCGCCCGGTGCTGCCGGCCCATGAGACGTTCCACGAACGCAAGAGGGCCGGAGCCGCGACGGCATGACGGGGGATCAGGGGGCGCGGGGACCGGTGGCGGGAGGCGGCGGCTCCTCCCACGACCGGAGATGGTCGACGCGGTGCCCCACGCGTTCGTCGGCGGCCGGCAGGACGTGCGCGGACCCCCATACCGTCGAAGGCCGCGGCGCCCGGCGGGAGGCGCGCGGGCCGCGGCGGGAGAGCACGCCGATGGTGCCGCCGCTCAGCACCAGGACGGCGCCCAGCAGTTGCAGCCAGGTCAGACCGCCGCCGAGCAGGACCGCGGTGGCGACGATGCTCACCACCGGCTCCAGCGTGCTGGCGATCGAGGCGCGGGTCGGGCCGATCAGGGCCATGCCGAGGAAGAAGCACAGGATCGCGAGGACGGTGGAGGCGAGGGCGATGCAGAGCACCGGGAGCCATCCCCGTGGCTCGAAGCCGAGCGCCAGCCCGCCGGTGGCCGGACCGTAGACGAGGAAGGCGATCGCGGCGGACAGCGAGACGAAGGCGGTCATCACCACCGGGTGTACGGCGCCGCCCACCCGGTCGCCGAACAGGATGTACACCATGTACACCCCTGCCGCGCCGAGTGCCTCCAGGACGCCGGTGAGGCTCAGACTCGACCCGATGTGGCCCAGCGCGAGCGCGACCCCGGCCAGCGACAGGACGAGCGAGCCGATGACGCCCCGGGAGGGCCGCTCCCGGCCGACGACCGCCGACACGCCGGCCACCAGCGCCGGGTACAGGTAGAGGAGCAGGGAGGCGAGGGCCGGTGAGATGTGCTTGACGGACGAGAAGTACAGCGCCGACTGCGCGGCGTACAGGACGCCGCCGAGCAGGAGCATGCGCAGCAGGTCCGCCGAGCGCGGGCGGCCGGTGCGGCGGATGTGCCACCACGCGTACGGCAGGAACACCGCCGCCGCGACGGCGAACCGCAGGAACAGCAGGGTGGCGACGGTCAACCCGTCCTGGTAGGCGTAGGTGGCGATCACCGGCATGAGTCCGAACCCGGCCGCGGACAGCGCGATGAGCAGATAGCCCCTTGTCATCGGTGTCCCTCGCTCTCGTCGACCGGCCCCTTGTGCGGCGCCGCGCCGTCCGGCCGGAGGGCCGCGTCCGGGGTTGGCCGGGCGCTTTCGGCGGGGGCCGCGGCGCCGGTCACTTGTGGAACGCCTGGGGGTCGACCGCGGTCAGCGTGATGGTGCGGGGCCGTTCTCCCGGCAGCAGGAAGGAGTTGAGCGCCCGCCGGATGCGCTGTGCCGCCTCGGGACCCGGATCGGTCACCGCCACCTCCATGTCCACGAAGGGACTTCCGTCGTCGTCCACCCGCACCGTCGTCGTGCAGCGTTCCACACCGGGCACGGCCTGCGCGGCCTGACGCACGGCGCTGAGGGAGACCTTCTCGCCGCGGATCATCACGAAGTCCGACAGGCGGCCCCGGTAGTAGAGGTAGCCGTCGTCGTCGATGTGGAAGGCGTCACCGGTCGCGACCACGCCGGGGGCGGCCAGGGTCCGGCGGGCCGACGGGCTGTCGGTGATCTTGCGGACGAGGGCGGTGTCGGTGGCGACCATGAGTTCGCCGGCGTCGTCGTCGGGCGGCTCGCGCAGCCAGGCGCGCACGCCGGGCAGCGGCAGGCCGACGGAGGCGTGCCGGTCTGCGGGCTCGGCGTGCGCGGCGAGGGTGGACACGCGCGGGCCCGCCTCGGTCAGCCCGTAGGTGAGGTACAGCTCGCCGCCGGGGCGGTCGGCCAGCAGGCGCGCCACGTGCTTCGGCGGGGTCCGGTCCCCGCCGACGGTGAGCACCCGGGGCGCCGACGGGGCGCCGGAGGGCCCGTCGAGCAACCGCCGGACGATCGCCGGGGTCACCGACGAGTGGGTCACGCCGTGCTCCGCGATCTGCTTCAGGTACCCGGCGGGCGCGAAGGGCGGGCCGGACACCACCACACGGGCGCCGGACGTGAAAGCGGCGAGCACCTGGGCCACCATGGCGTAGGAGTAGTACAGCGGCAGGCTCACCAGGACGGTGTCGTTCTCGCTCATCCCGACGGCGTGGGCGTGTCGTCCGGCGTTGCGCAGCAGGGACGACACGTGGTGCAGGCACGCGCTGAACGCGCCGGACGTACCGGAGGTCGACATCAGCACCTGCCGCGCCCCGTACGGTGCCGGCTCCCCCGCGCCGCCCAGCAGCACCGCCCCGGCGCCGGGAACCGGGTGGACGCGGCTGACGCCGTAGCGCTGCGGGTCCGGTCGGGCGGCGATCACCGCTCGGACGTCCAGCCGTTCGGCCAGCATCCGGGCCCGCGCCGACGGAGTCGCCGGGGCGACGGCCAGCGGTACCAGCCCGAGCAGCAGGGCGGACAGGTACAGCCGCAGCATGTGGACGGAGTTGGACAGCGCGAGCATCACCGCGCTCCCGGGCGGCAGGCCGAGCGCGCTCAGCGCGGCGAGCGTGTCGTCCAGCGACGGACCGGGACCGGCCTGCGGACCGACCTCGGACGCACGGTCCAGGAACTCGGCGACCCGCCGGTGTTCCAGCAGGAGGTCATGGGTGGGAGGCATCCGTGGTGTCCCTTCAAACCCGCCGCGCCACGGTGGCGGCCAACGGTTCGGTGAGTGGTTCCCGGGCGGGCGCCGCGCCGTCGGCGGCCCTGCCGTGCGCCGGGTCCCCGGCCGGCCCGCCGGCGGGGTCGTCGGCCGGGACGGCGGCCCGGAAGACGACGCAGCCCGCGGTGTGGGAGTCGTCGTCCCGCCGGTGCGCCGCCCACAGCACATAGCTGGCCTTGCCGGCGCGCAGCCAGTCCGCGGCCACCGTTCGCGCGGTGTCCGCGGCGTCGTCCGGATCGAGCGAGAGCACCAGCGAGGGGCCGCGCAGCCCGAGGGTGCTGCAGGTGAGCCCGGCCAGGATGCCGGGGTTGGAGCCGGCGAACCGCAGCGGCGACACCCGGCCCCCGGTCGTCCCCTGGGCGATCCGGCGGTGCGTGGGCAGCGCCGTGTCGTCGGCCGTGACCAGTACCGCCACTTCCCCGGGCTCCGCCAGGACGTCCTCGCGGCAGGGGGCGATCGCCTCCTCGACTGCGGAGACGATCAGCCAGGCGAGCGGGTCGGCGTAGAAGGACGTCCTGTTGCGCGTGCGGGACTCCGGATCGGCGACGGTCAGGCGGGCGTGCCCGACCACCGACAGCGGCGCCGGCGGACGGCCGCCGGCCACGCCCGGTGCCCGCAGCGGACGGCCGGGCGCGGCCGGGACGTCGGCCGGGACGTCGGCCGGCGCCTCGGTGAACAGCAGGCAGGTGTTGAAGCCGCCGAACCCCAGCGTGAGACTGATGCCCGCCGTGCCGTGGACCGGTCCCCCCTGCCCGGCCGGGAGGCGCAGGGTCAGTCCCGGCAGCGGTGACCCGAGCCCGGTGATCGGGGGTACGCGCCCCTCGCGCAGGGCGAGCACGGTGGCCACCGCCTCGATGGCCCCGGTGGCGCCGAGGCTGTGGCCGAGCGCCCCCTTCGTGGCGAAGACGACGGGGTCGGAGCCGCCGCCGAACAGCCGCTGCAGGCCGGCCGCCTCGACCTCGTCGTTGAGCGGGGTGCCGGTACCGTGCGCGCTGATCACAGACACCTCGCCGGGTTCGGTGCCCGATCCGGCCAGGCTGCGGCGCACCGAAGCGGTGACGCTGCTTCCCGACGGATCGGGCGCGGTCAGCCCGAAGGCGTCGTTGGCCGAACCGGTGCCCCGCAAGGTCGCGTAGGCCCTGGCGCCCCGGCGGCGGGCCCCGGGGGCGGCCTCCAGGACCAGGAATCCGGCGCCCTCGCCGAGGATCATCCCGTCACGGTCCACGTCGAACGCCCGCAGCCCGCTGCGGCTCATCGTGCCGAGCGCGGAGTGGCCGAGCCGCTTGGCCTCGGTCAGTACGTCGACCCCGCCGGTCAGGAAGATCCGTTCGTCGTCGGCGCCGCGGATCAGCGCCTCGGCGACCAGCAGGCTGTCCGACCCGGCCGAGCAGGCCGTGCTGACCACCATCGGCCGCCCGAGGTGGCCGAGCTGCCGGGCCGCGGCCGCCGCCCAGTCCTCCGGCGGGTCCAGCACGCTGTCGAGTTGGGCGCCGAAGCTCGTGCCCAGCACCAGGGTCAGCCGCGGGTCGTCGGCGGACAGGCCCGCGTCCTTCAGCGCCGCCGCCATGGTGCGCGCCGCGAGGGCGACCTGCCGTTCCCACGCCTCCGCTCCCCCGGGCCGGTAGGCCGGAGCCGGGACCACGGCGGCGAGTTCGGTGCGCAGCCGGTACGGCGACGGTACGGGCGCCACGCCGGACGAACCCGAGCACAGCCGCTCCCACACCTCGTGGAGGTCGTCGCCGAGCGGCGTCGACCAGGCCATGCCGGTGACGACGGCCGGGCCGGGGCTCACCACAGCTGCCGACCGAGGTCAGCGACGTTCCTCCGGGTCAGGGTGCCGCGGAACGCCGCGACCTTCTTGCCGTCGACGGTCGCGTTTGCCGAGAAGAAGAACGTCGTGCCGGCCAACCGGTCGGCGCGGACGTCGAAGACCACCTGGTCGCCCGGGACCACGGGCGCGGTGAACCGCGACCTGACCGAACCGATCAGGGTCAGCTCGTCGTCCTCGAGCCGACGGGTGCTCATCTGGTAGAGGATGATCCCGGACTGGGCGAAGGCCTGCATCAGGTGACTGCCCGGGTAGACCGCCCGCTCGGGGAAGTGGCCGGCGATGGCGTCGAGGTTGCCGGACACCGACAGCAGACTCTTGAGGAACACCCCGGGCTCGTGGTCGACGATCCGGTCGATGTAGATCATCGGATGGCGGTGGCGCAGCCACGTCTTGATCTCCGAGAAACCGAGCATGCGGTCAGCGGGCGGCTGCTCCTCCGGCGGCTCCGGTCGTTCCTGCCCCGGGGACACGGGCGGTGCCGGCTGCGGTGTCCGCTGCGCTGTCGTGTCGAGGTGCATGTGCGGGGGTTCCCCTCAGCGTCTGGCGGATGGTGGGCGGGATCGGCACCGCGGCGCCGGTCGCCGGACTCACGGCCGCGAAGGTGATGGTGCCGGAGGTCAGTTCGGTGCGCGACCCGTCCGCCGCCTCCCGCAGGAGCACGGCGGCCACCCGGATCCGGGCGCCGCTGACGTGTTCCACGGCGGCCTCGCCGACGAGCAGGTCGCGGTAGACGGCCGGTCTGCTGTAGCGCACCTGGAGGTCGACGACGGCGAGGTCCGCGCCGAGTTCGCCGAACCGGGCCAGCCCCGCGCCCTGTTCCTCCAGATGGTCGAGCACGACGGTCTCCATGAGGGAGACGTAGCGGGAGAAGTGGACGACTCCGGAGGCGTCGGTGTCGACGTGCTCGACGCGGCGCCGCTCCGTCGGAGGGCCGGCGCCGTCGGTGCGGGTCACAGCGTCTCCTGGAACCGTCGCGTGCCCTCGCCCAGCCGCTCGACGATCTCGTCGGCCTCCGCCTCCGTGGTGATCAGCGGCGGGGCGATCCGCATGGTCGGGTGCACGTAGCGCAGGCCGCGCGAACGCTTCCCCGCGCCGGCCATGAACTCGACGTAGACCCCGGCCCTGAGCACATGGGTGCGCAGCGCGTCCAGTCGCGCCGCGGCGGCCCCGGACAGTTCCACGCCGTGCATGACCCCCAGGCCGCGCGAGTCGGTGTAGACGTCCGGGAAGCGCTGGACGAGCGCGCGCAGCGTCTCGGTCAGCCGCGAGCCGAGCCGCCGTGAGTGCTCCAGCAGCCCGGTGTTCTCGATGTGGCCGAGGCCGTCGTGGATCACGGTGGAGGTCAGCGGGCGCAGGTCGGAGGTGGAGATGGTGCCGGTGGCGCGGGCGCGCAGTTCGCGTCGGGCGATGACCATGGACGTGGACAGGGCGCCCATACCGAGGCTCTTCCCGATCACGGTGACGTCGGTGGGGACCGGCCCGTCCTCGTCGTGCATGCCGAACCACCGGCCGGTCTTCGCGAAGGTCAGCACCTCGTCGGCGACCAGCCAGGCCCGGCTGTCGGCGCACAGCCGGGCGAGGTGCCGCAGGTAGCCGGGCGGGGGCAGCAGGATCCCGGCGTCTCCCTGGACGGGTTCGACGACGACGGCGAGCAGACGGTCGGCGTTGGCGGCGACGTACTCGTCCAGCGCGTCCGCGTCACCGAAGGGGATGTGCTCCACGCGCACGCCGTAGTCCTCCCCGGGAGCGAGCCCGGGCAGGCCCACGCGGTAGTGGCGCCGGTTGAGGAGCGGCAGCAGGCCCTGGGTCCACCCGTGCCAGGCACCCTCGAAGGCGAGGATGGTGTCGCGCTTCTCCCGGCCGGGCCGATGGCGCAGCCGCCTGATGTCGAAGCGCGATTCGAGGACGAGCCGCAGCGCCAGTTCCAGGCCCTCGGAGCCGGAGTTGCGGCCGGCGACGTGATAGTCCTCGGCCGGGAAGCGATCCGACCATCGCCCCTCGGCGCCGAACAGGCGGTCCAGCAGACGGGCGCGCTCCAGCGAGGCGATCTCGTCGGTGACGTAGCCGCTCGCGGCGACCGCCCTTTGCAGCGAGCGCCCCACGAGGTCGTTGCCCGCGCCCAGGCAGGCGCTGCCGTAGCCGCCGCTGGCGTCGTAGAGGGTGAACGTCTCGCCCCTGTGCGGGCCGGTGAGTTCGACCGCCTCCATGGCGATGCCCCGGGCGCTCAGGCAGGCGAACGGCAGGGGCGGCCGGTCGTAGTGGTTGTAGTGCGTGTGCTGGCTCTGCTGCAGTTGGTCGAGTTCTGCCTCGGTGAGCCGGGAACCGACTGGCGCGGACATGGCTTCTCCGTCCCTGGCGAAGTGGCTGGCTGGTCGTCCGGTGGCCCGCTGACGCGGACGTGTCCCGCCGTGTCAGCCGGTGGGCTGGGCGTTCGTGTTCTCCTGCTCCTTGATCAACCGCTCGACGAGGCCGACGACTTCTCCGAGAGTGCTGAAGTTCTCCGGAGAGAAGTCGTCGTCGGAGATGACGACGTCGAACGCCTGCTCGCACAGGACCCGCAGCTCCACGAATCCGAGCGAGTCGAGGCCGAAAGCGTCCCGCAGGCTGTCGTCCATCCTCATCTGCTCAAGGGGAATCTCGACCATGAGCTCGGAGGCGAGCATTGTCTTGATGGTCGGCACCACATTCACGGAAGTCCTCCTGTTCGATGGACCGGGGACAAACAGCGACGCGGCACGGCGCAGCGCGGACAGCGGCGGAAGCACAAATGTCCGCCGGCTCGCATCGCCTTTCAGAAAACGGTCGGTCGGGGGTATGGGATTACCGCGCGCAAACAAGGGCGATGGACAGTGGCCGGAACGGCCACGGACGCCTCTTGCGGCACGTGAGTGTCACGGCCCAGATTCAACGCGAACCCGGGTCCCAGGACAAGGAGCGCCGGTCGCATTGACCGAGACTCGCCGCCTCGCGAATTCGCACGGAACTCCCCACGAGATCACGTCGGAACCTCCCCGCGCAGTTGACGGCACCGCGGCGGGCCTGCGGCGGGCGGCGACCGGAACGCCGCGATTACGCCATGGATGGCCGGGGCACGGGCCGTGCACATTGTCTTTGGCCCAATCTTCGAGTGACCCACCGGCCGGCCAGACGTATCGGCAGGAACGATCCCGGTATTCGGCCACCCCGATGTCTGCCGCGCCGCGGGCGCATTGTTCGCCCGGGGACGGACGAGTTGCTCACGGAGCTGCTTGTTTTCCTCCGTGAACCGTCGAACGCGGTTGTTCGCGGCTTCGAGTCGCCGCAGTGGAATGGCCCCTACCAGGTCGGGGTCGCGGCGGGTTGGAGGTGGAGGAAGTGTCCGCCGTCGCTCCCCATGAAGAGCCGCTCCGGTCCCTCCAGCCCGGTGAGGTCGACCCTGCTGCCCTCGGTCCCCTCGACGGCGAGCCGCACATGCTCCAGGCACCAGTCGTCCTCCTGAGGGTCGCTCGCGTTGGGCACGGGCTCGAAGCGGATGTAGACGGGGTAGGCACGGACGTCCGCCATCGTGCGGTGCGCCGGGTCATTGGCGGCGGCCGACGCGACATTGGCGTCACGTCCGAAGACGAAGGTCTCGATCGAGCCTGCCAGCAGCTTTCTGCCCTCACCTGTCGAGCAGCGGAACTCGCGGCCGGCCAGGCCGAGGAAGACCCTGCTGTCCGGCAGGGTCTCGGCGGTCCGGTAGAGGATCTCGAAGCCGGCCTCCTGCGTACTCGTCTGGAGCGTGACGGTCACCTTTTGGATCATTTCCACCATGGCGTGGCCCCATCGCTGTCCGGATTCGGTGTTCGGCGTTCGGCGTTCGGCGTTCCGCGGGCGTTCCGGCGCCTGCTTTCCCCCCGGCGACTACCGCGGGCCGTTGTACCGCGCCAGCCGGACGTGCAGGTCCGCCCTGTTGCTCTTGCCCTCGGGGCTGCGGTACTTCTGGTTGAGGACCTGGGTGTCGTGCGAGTAGAAGCCCTCGAAGATCATGTCGGACTCGACTCCCCCGATCTTCACGAAGCGCAGGGCCCTCCACTTGTCCTCCGCGCTGAGGGGGCGCACCGTGACTTCGTCCGCCTGGGCCGCCTCGGGGCCCCGGTTGGGCGACTCGTAGTGGTCGAAGGTGATGGTCAGGTCGCGCGTCGGTCCGTTGGCGACGCTCGCCGTGATGTACAGATCCACCGTGAACCGCTCGAACGGTGTGATGATGGGGTAATTGTGGTGGGTGAAGGTGCCCAGCACCCATGCGGCCCCGTCGACGTCGACGTTGTTGGTACCGCCCTCGAACTCGTAGGAGCTGGTGTCGGTTTCCGCCGCCTGGCCCCAGGTGATACTGCCGGTTCCCAGTCCCCGGAAGGACGAAAGGTCCGACGGGCCCTGCACGTTCTGCCAGACACCGCTGATGCTGATTTCAGGCATGGTGATAGCACCCTTTCCCGTGGCATCGCTGGACGAGTTGTCTACCTGGCCGCTTCCGCGGGTTGACGCCCACCGTCCGATACGCCCCCGCCGTCCCCTTCGCCCCGTCCGTTTCGCACCAGACTCGGGGGTATCCGGCACCCCGCGCAAGGCCGCCCTTTGAGCCACTCGACGGGCCGTTACTCCCGGAACGCCGGTTTCCCTGGCCGCGGCGCGCGACACTGTTCCTCCCGGCTGACGGCGAGCGAACCGCCCACGCCCGAGCGCTGTCCCTGGCGGTGCCCGCGGCCGTCCCGGCGCAGTGCGCGGGGCGGGACCGCGCGCTGCTGACTCCCGACGGCCGGACCGTCCGGGTCCCGGCCGGCCGCATCGGGTCCGTCACCCGCGACCCCGGGCAGCGGCCGGGTGGCCCGGGCGGTGCTCACCGGGATCACCTTCGCGCGGGGCGACGTCCTGGTCCTCGCGCCGACGGAAGCGGCACCGTCGAACTCGGCCCGTCTCCCCCGCCGCGGCCTCGCCCTCGTCCCTGCGCGAGCCCTCACGAGCCTCCGCCCCGCGACCGGGATCGGCGCGCGGGGCGCCGCGCTAGCGGACCACCCCGGTCTGCCGATCCGCAGCCGTCTTCGGGTGCGACAGCCGCTCCCTCGTCCGGCGGCTCCCGGAGACGCGGTCCCGGTCGGTGCGACGGGCCCAGAACACTTTCTGGGCGAGCAGCGTGAGACTGCCCGCCACGACGATGCCGGCCAGGTTGAGCGCCAACTGCCCGCTGGAGGTGAACGCCTGGTGCCAGGCGCCGTAGGACAGGGCCAGCGCGGCGTCCGCCGCGGCGGGCACGGTGGTCACCGAGATCGCCACGCCGACCAGCGCGCCGGACTTGGCCGAGGTGAGGGAGAGCATGCCGGCGATGCCGGCGAGGAAGGCGACCACGAAGGAGTCGGCCGTGGGCTGCCAGATGAACTGGGTTGCCGGGTGCGGGGCGTCGAAGCGCGCGTGGCTGAAGAGTCCGAGGACATCCATGAGCGCGCCGAAGGCGCCGGTGGCGGCCATCGCCGCGGGGAAGCCGATCAGCAGGGCGGTCGACGAGCGGAGGATCAGCCGGCGTTGCCGCTGGATCAGCCCGGTGCAGAAGCCCGCCAGGGGTCCGAACTCCGGTCCCACCACCATCGCGCCGACGATCAGGATGGCGCTGTCCAGCATCACCCCGTAGGCGGCGAGCATGGTGGCCAACGTAAGGAAGGCGATGTAGGTGACGCTGAGGGTGGATTCCTCGTGGGTCAGTTCTGTCATCGACTCCCAGAGCACGGCGTCCGCTCCGTCACCGGGGGCGGCCTTCTCCGCCGCGTCAGCGCTGCCGGACAGGGACAGATCGATGGAATCCAGGGAGATCGATCCGCGTCGATCGATGCCGAGCCCGCGCAGTTCGGCCAGCAGGGTGTCGGCGGCCTCACGGGCGACGTCGGCGGTGACCAGATCTCCGACCGGATCCAGGGCGGCGCCCCTGACGACCGTCAGGTGGGTCGCTCCGACGGCGGCGGAGATGTGCTCGGTCACCTCGTCGGTGAGGTCCGTCGGGACGATCAGCCGCAGATGGAGCACTGGGGGCCGCCTCCGGTGGGGTCGTCGTCGAGCCGGGCGCCCACCGTGCGCGGGCGCCGGGGTCAGAGCCTACGCAAACCGCGATCACCGTGGGGTCTCCCGCGGTCGGGGACGACCGGAGTCCGCCGTACCGACCACCGGCCGGACCCCCATGGCATCAGCGTTCCGGATGGGCCTCGGCTTCGACGTGTTCGATGCCGCCGGGACGCCCGGCGCGGGTCCAGCGGAGGTGGAGGGCCGCGGCGATCAGCAGTGTGGCGAGCAGGGAGACCACCGGCCAGCCCCGCAGGAGATTGACCACCAGGGTGAACGCCACCGCGACCGCGGCCAGGCCGTTGCTGAGTGTCGGGCCCGGTTTGCGTTCGGCATGGGCGAAGCGGGTCATGGCGAGCAATCCGATGAGGAAGCTGACGAAGACGGCAACCGCGTAGAAGAGGACGAGGCGCTGCTCGTGTCCGCCGCCCGCCAGGATGACGGCTGCGGCTGCGACGAGGTAGAGGACGACGGACCAGTACGGGGTGTGGTGGCTGTTGATCCGGCCCAAGAGCGGTGGCAGCACTCCGGGCCGGGCGTTGGTGCCGGCCAGGGCTTTCATCAGGCCGGGTCCGGCCTGGAAGGAGGAGCTGGCGGCGGCGAGCAGCAGCAGGCCGCTGGTCACCTGGAACGCTCCGTAGAGCCAGCCGGGGCCGGCTGCGGCGTGGGCGATGTCGGCGATCTGGGTGGAGTCCCTGCCGGGCAGCCCGACGTGGAGTCGGACCGACAGGGCGGTCAGGGCCAGGGTCAGGCCGCCGACGATGACGACCAGCAGGGCCAGGGTGCCGCGGCCGAAGCGCCGCCGGTAGGTGTCGTCGAGCTGACCGAGCTGGGCGATCGCGGTGGACGGTGCTTCGATGCCGGTGGCCAGGGCCATCGCCACCGGGAAGGCCAGCACGACCGCGAGGGCCGCGGAGTGGCCGGGGTCGGTCGAGGTGGGGGCGTGGCCGCTGGTGTGCGGGGCGGAGAAGCCGACCACGAGGACGGCGACGGACACCACGACGAAGACCGCCGTCATCCCGGCGAACAGCAGCCGGCCCCCGTGCCCGAACCAGGTCAGCCCCGCGACCACCACCAGCAGCACCAGGGCCAGCGGGATGCGCAGCGCGCTCAAGCCGCCCGCCAGGGCGATGGCGGCGCTGGTGGCGGCGGAGATGGACACGCCGATGGTCAGCACGAAGTCCACCACGAGGGCGCCGATCGGCAGGAACGTCCAGCCCGGCCCGAACGCGCGGCCCGCCGCGGCAGCGGCCCCGCCGCCTTTCGGGAAGCGGCGCACCAACTGCCAGTAGTTCGCGGTCACCAGCAGGACAAGCCCGACCACCACCGCCATCGTCGGCAGCAGGAGTGCGAGGTCCGCGTGCAGGGCCCGCAGAGCGGCCTCGATCGCATAGGCGACGGAGGAGACAGGGTCGGCGATCACCGCGAAGGCGAAGGCGAAGAAAAGCACGGACCGGCGCGGACCGGCCGCGGGGGCCGGGCTGGCACGCGTCGCGCCGCCGTGCGGCTGCTCGGGAGCGTGCATCGACGAGGCCTTCCGCGCCGGATCAGGCCGGGGGCAGTCCCCCTGGGGCGTGCGACGACTCCCGAAGCCAATCAGAGGCGACCCCGGGAAGAGGCCCGACCCCACCGGGCGAGGCCCACCTGTCGAGCGGCGATCCGGGGCCGGCCCGGCCCGCACTGAACGCCTGCCGTGTTGGTGTGGAGCAGCTGCTGGAATCCGGCGACG
The DNA here is from genome assembly GCF_042650325.1 of Streptomyces polygonati. Taxonomy (NCBI): domain Bacteria; kingdom Bacillati; phylum Actinomycetota; class Actinomycetes; order Kitasatosporales; family Streptomycetaceae; genus Streptomyces; species Streptomyces polygonati. The sequence goes on from NZ_JBHSBB010000009.1 coordinate 557,725, forward strand.
GCCGCCGCGCCCCGCCCGGCGGTCCGGCCGTTCCGCCGAAGCGCCGGGTCAGGCGGTGGCGTGGCAGCGTATGCGGTCGATCATCGCGTCCAGCACGGCTTCCAGGGCGACGGTGTCGCGTCGGGCCTGGGTCATGAGCAAGCCGCCCTGCAGGGCGGTGAGCAGGGCCAGTGCCAGGAAGCCGGCGTCGGCGTCCTCGCGCAGCTCGCCCCGGGCCCGCATGCCGCCCATCAGCGAATCCGGAGAAGATCCCCTGCCCAGCAGTGACCCCGCGTACTTCACCGCCTTCAAGAATCTGGCGATGACCCGCACCGACACCGGCGTCGGCGACATCACCAAGCCGGTGGTCTGGGACCAGGCCATCGCCGAAGGCCGCCGCCTCGCCGAAGGCGTCCCCCTCGGCATGGCCCTGGAAGGCCTGACCGCGGCCGACCTGGCCTACCAGGGCACTCCCGCCGGCTGACCCGCGTCACCTCTTGTCAGAGGGCGACGATGCCCTCGCCGCCGACCGCGTCGGGGACGGTGACGGTACCCACGGGGGTGAGCGAACCGTCGGCGCCGACGCGGAAGGCGTCGACCGCGCCGGCACCGCCCGTCTGGACGTAGAGGAAGTGGTCGTCGGGGGTGACGGCGGCGTCGACGGTTCCCGTTCCGGTCGGGGTGTTGCCCAGCGGTTCCAGGGAGGCACGGCGCTGCCGGAATCCGGAGAGGGTGCTGCTGCCGGCGTTGGAGGCGTAGAAGTGATCGCCGGCCCGGACCACCCAGCAGGTGGCCGTCTGACCGGTGGGCGCGTCGTCGAGCTGGACGGTCGTGCCGTCGGGCTGGAGCCGGAAGGTCAGGACGGCGTTGTTGACGCCGTCGGTGACGATCAGGCGGCCCTGCCCGTCGAAGGTGAAGCCGAAGGGCTGCCTGGTCTCCTGGGTGTTGACGGTGGGCCGGGCCGAGGGGGCGCCGGACGGGCCCAGGCCGAAGACGTCGATGCTGCTGCCGCCCAGTTTGGTGGTGACGACGAGCTGGGATCCGTCCGGGGTGAAGGACACCTGGGCGGGGGTGTGGGTGAATTCCGGCGCGGTCGCGGTGTCGAGATGGAGCTGCCGGTTCCAGTCGGCGACGCGCTGCAGACGCTTGCCCTCGGTGATCCGGTAGCCCTGGATGGAGCCGCCGTCACGGGCGTTGAGGACGTAGACCCCGTCCTTGTGCACGGTGACGCTCACCGGGAAGGTGCCGCCGGAGGTGATGACCTGCTCGCGGTGGAGCCGGTCGCCGTCAACGGAGAAGACGGTGACGGTGTCGCTGCCCGCGTTGACGGCGAAGAGCAGGTGATGGTCGCCGTCGTAGGTCAGGGAATGCTGGGAGGCGAGGTGGTCGACGACCGAGCCGTCGAGGATGCCGCCGTCGCCTCCGGTGGGGAAGGTGCCCTGCTGGTGGAGGGAGCCGTCGGCGGAGCGGCGGTAGGCGACGATCTCGTTGCCGGCGGTGTTGTCCGTCTGGACGAACACCGGGCCTTCTGTCCCTGCCCCTGTCCCGGTTGCGCCGGTTCGCGGGGCGGCGGTGGCGGTGGCGGTGGCGGACGCGGACGCGGCCGGAATGGCGAATGCGGCCATCGCAGCCGTTACGGTGGCGGCGGTCTTGGCGGTACGGACGAGCGTGGGCACGCGCTTCATCGTTCCCCTTCGGGCGGCGGCAGGTTCGTGGAGGTGGCAGGACCCTGCCCGGTCGGTCCGGGCGGAGCGCCGCTCGCCGTCAGGATCGGGGAGACGGCGCGTGCCGACCGCGACCGACAGGCCCGGCATCCGCCGTTGGTGTGAGCGGCCCCGCCGAACGGCCCTGGGGTCTGCCGTCGACGGCAGGAGGGGCACCACCAGTCGGCGGCGCCCCTCCTGCCCTCGGCCCTCCACGGTGGGTGTCGCCCACCCGGCGTCGGCCGAGGGGATCAGAGGGCGACGATGCCCTCGCCGCCGGCGGCGTTCGGCACGGTCACGGTGCCGGTCCTCGTCAGGGAGCCGTCGGAGTCGATCCGGAAGCTGTCGACGCCGCCGCCCACCCCGGTCTGGACGTGGAGGAACTTCCCGTCGGAGGTGACGGCCGCGTCGACCGTGCCCGCGGCGGTGGCGGTGTCGCCGACGCCCTTGATCGAGCCGTGCCGGTTCTCGGTGAGCCCGGTGAGGGTGCCGCTTCCGGCGTTGGAGGCGTAGAAGTGGTCGCCGGAGCCGATCACCCAGCAGGTGGCGGCCTGGCCGGTGGCCGCCTCGGACACCTTGGTGAGCTTGGCGTCGCGGCCGATGGTGAAGGTGGCGACGGAGTTGGTGGCGCTCTCGGTGACGACCGCCCGGCCGGCGGCGTCGAAGGTGAAGCCGAACGGGCCCTGCCCGGGCGTGCCGGTCACCACGGGCCTGGCTGCGGGACCGAGCGGGCCGAGCGGGAAGACATCAATGCTGTCGCCGCTCTTGGTGGTGACGACGAGCTTGCCGCCGTCCGGAGTAACACCCACCTGGCCGGGGGTGGTGCCCGAGGGAAGGCCGAGGCCGCGGTGCCAGGACGGGACCTCGACCAGCAGGCCCCCGACCCTCAGATAACCCTGGACCGAGCCGCCGTCATCGGCGTTCAGCACATAGACGGAGTTCCCGTGGACGGCCACGCTGACCGGGAAGCCGCCGCCGGAGGAGACGACCTGACGCCGGATCAGCCGGTCGCCGTCCACCGCGAAGACGGTGAGGGTGTCGCTGCCCGCGTTCACCGCGTACAGCAGGTGGTGCGCGCTGTCGTACGTCAGCGCGCCCTGGGAGGCCAGGTGGTCCGGGCCGGTGCCGGGCTCCTGGCCGCCGAGCCCGCCGGTGGCGTACGTACCCGCCTGGTCGAGCGAGCCGCTGGCGGTCTGGTCGTAGGCGACGACGGTGTTGCCCTGGAGATTGTCGGTCTGGACGAACACCGTCGATCCGCTGTGCGGGGAGTGCGCGCTGGCCGGGCCGGCGAACACCGCGGCGGAGGCGAGGGCCGCGGTGAGGAGGCCGGCGGCGCGGAGTGCGGTGGAGGTCATGATCGTCCCTTTCGGAAGGCGGTTCCGGGGGCCGGCGGCGGGCGCCGTTCCCCATCACTTCGTCTGCTGCCGGCGGGGACGTACCTCTTACATAACGCAACTCTTACGGCCACCGCAGTCGCCCGGCCCGGCCGAACGATGTCGCCCTGTCTCCGCGCTCTCCGCGCTCTCCGCGCTCTCCGCGGACGACGAGGCGACGACCAGCGCCCTGGTGGACAGGTTCGAATCGACCTTCGCCATCGGCGGTCTCGTACCCGAGGACGTCGCGGGGCTGGTCCGCTACGTGAAGGAGCACACCGGGTAGTAGCCGCGGGGCGCGGGTCCTCCGGGAACGGCGTTACGGGCCGCTGTTACGGTGGCCGCCATGGGACACAGGGACCTCGAAGGCGGCGGCACCGCCACCGCGAAGGCGGACCTCGACCCGGAGTCCGCCGCGTGGGTGGCGTCGCTGAGCGACGCTTCCGCCCGGACGCGTGAGGAGGCGTACGAGCGCCTGCACGCCGTGCTGCTCCGCATCGCCAGGAGCGAGCTGCGCCGCCGGGGCTCCGACCCGCGGATCACCGGACCGGAGCTGGACGACCTGGCCCATCAGGCCGCCGCCGACGCGCTGCTCGCCGTCACCCGCAAGCTGGCGGACTTCCGGGGGGACAGCCGCTTCACCACGTGGGCCTACCGCTTCGTGATCCTGGAGGTCTCCTCCAAGCTGGGCCGCCACTTCTGGCGCAAACCCGGCGAGGCGCTCGCCACGGAGGACTGGGAGCAACTGCCCGACCGCCTCGGCCTGGACCCGGCCCACGAGTCGCAGTGGCGCGAACTGGTCCGCGCCTTCCGGCAGGCGGTGGACGACGTGCTCACCGAGCACCAGCGCCAGGTCTTCGTCGCCGTGGTGCTCGACGGGATACCCCTGGACGCCCTGGTGGCGCGATGGAACACCAACCGCAACGCGATCTACAAGACCGTCTTCGACGCGCGGCGCAAGGTGCGGGCCCAACTCGTCGCCGGCGGGCACCTGGAGCGGAAGGGAGAAGACACGTGAACGAGGCGACCGCACAGATCGAGCGTTTCCTGCGCACCGATCCCCGCGACGTGGGCTGCGAGCAGGCGATGGAGATGCTGCACATCTACGTCGACCTGGTGGCGGCCGGTGATGACGCGCAGGCGCGTTATCCCGGCATCGCGGCCCACCTGCGCGCCTGCGGCCCCTGCGCGCAGGACTTCGAGGGTCTGCTGGCCGCGGTCGGCGGCTGACCCGGCCGCGGCCGCGCGGCGGTGTCCCGGTCGGATGTCCCGGTCGGATGTCCCGGTCGGATGTCCCGGTCGGATGTCCCGGTCGGATGTCCGCCTACCGCGCGGCGGAGCGGCGCGCGCGCAGGCGGACGAAGCGGCGGCCTTCCATGGTCCAGGCCGCTTCCCGGACCCAACCGGCCGCGGCGGCGTGCCGATTGAGGGCGGCGGGCCCGACCCGGGCCCAGGGGAAGGTGACGCCGTGGGCGCCGACGCCGTCGTGGAGACGCACCTCCGAGTGCTCGTCGAGGTCGTCGGCGATACCGCAAGGCGCCGACTCGGTGATGAGCCTGCCGAGCGGGTGCAGCACGCGGCGCACCCGGGTGAGCAGGGCGACGGGGTCTCCGCCGATGCCGATGTTGCCGTCGATGAGCAGTGCCGTCCGCCAGCGGCCCTCCCTGGGCAAGGGCTCGAAGACCGAGCGGAGCAGGGCGGTTCCTCCGGCGGCCCGGGTGCGGCGGACGGCTTCGGGGCTGACGTCGATGCCCAGGGCCGGCAGGCCCTGCCCGGCCAGGGCGCTGACGAGGCGGCCGGGGCCGCAGCCGATGTCGAGCGTGGGGCCCTGGCAGGCGCTGAGCACGGATCGGTCGGCCATGTCGGGCTCCGCGCACCAGCGTTCGATGTCGAGTGGGAGCAGCCAGCCGTCGGAGCGGTGCAGAAAGAGGGGGCCGCGGCCGCTGCGCAGCGCGGTCGCGTACGGGTCGGCGGTCGACCAGGCCCGGGCCGCGGGCAGCGCGACGGGGACGCTCACCGTGCGCCCGCCGGGGCGAACCTGGCCACCGCGGCGGCGAAGCGGCTGCCGGGCGCCCGCGCGGCGACGGCCTCGGCGTCGGACGCGGTGTCCACGTCGCGCAGTTCGGGAAGGTCGCACACGGTCAGTCCGGAGTCGGTGAGCCGACGGCGCTGAATCCGGCCGGTGTCCGGGGTGGACATCGGCACGCCGCGCAGCAGCCTCGGGTCCGGTCTCCGCAGGCCCAGCGCCCAGAACCCGCCGTCGGCGGCCGGCCCGAACCACGCGTCCGCCGGATCGTCACCGCCGGGCAGCAGCACGGGCCGCAGCAGTTCGGGGGTGATCTGCGGGGTGTCCATGCCGATGAGCAGCGCCGGGCCGTCGCACAGCGCGAAGGCGGCGGCGAGCCGTTCGTCGAGTCCGCCACCGGTCTGCGGCAACACCTCGATGCCGGCCGGCAGCCAGCGGCCGGGACGCCCGTCGAGTACGAGCAGCCGGCGCCGCGCGGGGCTCGCCGCGACGACCGCGAGGGTGTCGGCCAGTGACGCCTCGGCCAGCGCGGCCGCCTCCTCGGGCGTGTAGGGCGGGGTCAGCCGTGTCTTGACCCGTCCGGGCCGCGGTTCCTTGGCGATGACCATCAGTGTTGTCACCGGCCACCCGCCGACCCTGTCGCGACGGGCGACGTGACACCGGCGGTATCCGTGGCACCGGCTGGCATCGCGCCGGTCACCGGTGGAGCGCCCAGCACCGCCCGCATGTCCCGTACCGCGTGCCAGGTGCCCCGCCAGGTACCGGTGACCTTGGAGCGGCCGGTACGAGGGTGGTAGGGGACGTCGCGTTCGGTGATCCGCCAGCCCGCGTCGGCGGCCTTGACCACCATTTCCAGGGGATAGCCACTGCGCCGGTCGGTCAGGCCGAGGGCGAGCAGGGCCTCGCGTCGTGCGGCCCGCAGCGGTCCGAGGTCGTGCAACCGCAGACCCGTACGACGGCGCAGCATGCGGGCGAGGGCGATGTTCCCGGCGCGTGCGTGGGGCGGGAACGCGCCGCGGGCGACCGGCCGGCGGCGGCCGAGGACCAGGTCGGTCCCTCCGGCGGCGATCCGGCCGACGAAGTCGGGCAGCAGCGCGGGGTCGAGGGAGGCGTCGCAGTCGCAGAAGCACACGAACTCGGCCTGGGCGGCCAGGAGTCCCGCATGGCAGGCGGCGCCGAAGCCCCGGCGCGGTTCGTACACCACGGTCGCCCCGAGATCGGCCGCGATGCGCGCGGAGCCGTCGGTGGAGCCGTTGTCGACGACGACGGCCCGCCAGCCGGGCGGAATACGTTCCAGCACCCGGGGCAGCGCCTCGGCTTCGTCGAGACAGGGCAGCACGACGTCGGCGATGGGGTTCACGAGGGATCCAGTCGTTTCGAGGGTTCAGGTGGAGCGGACGAGGCGGCGGGAGGACGACGGCGGTCAGGGCGCGGCGGCCGCCGGGACCCCTTCGCGCTGCACCGCGTGGGCGAACTCGGCGACGCCTTCGGCGAAGCCCACTTCGGGCCGCCAGCCGAGTTCGGCGCGCAGCCGGCCGGAGGTGGCGGTGATGTGCCGGACGTCTCCGAGCCGGTACGCACCGGTGATTTCGGGGGCCGGTCCGCCGTGGGCGGTCGCGAGGGCGGTCGCCAGGTCCGCGATGGTGTGCGGGGTGTCGCTGCCGGTGTTGTACGCGCGCAGTGCTCCGTCCGGGCGGTCGCGGACGCTTTCCAGCGCGAGGACGTTGGCTTCGGCCACGTCCCGCACATGGACGAAGTCCCGCCGCTGGGCGCCGTCCTCGAAGACCTGGGGTGCGCGGCCGCGGGCGAGGGCCGAGCGGAAGAAGGAGGCCACACCCGCGTACGGGGTGTCGCGGGGCATGCCGGGCCCGTACACGTTGTGGTAGCGCAGTGCGACGGCCCGGCCGCCGGTGGCGCGGGCCCAGGAGGCGGCGAGGTGTTCCTGGGCGAGCTTGGTCGCGGCGTAGACATTCCGCGGGTCGAGGGGGGCGTCCTCGTCGACGAGGCCCGGCACCAGGTCGGCGCCGCACCGCGGGCAGCGGGGTTCGAAGCGCCCGGCGTCCAGATCGGCCACCGCGCGCGGCCCGGGGGTCACCCTTCCGTGCCGCGGGCAGTCGTAACGGCCCTCCCCGTACACGACCATGGATCCGGCGAGCACCAGATCCTGGACACCGGCGCCGGCCATGGCGGCGAGGAGGTGCGCGGTGCCGAGGTCGTTGCACCCGACATAGGCCGGGGTGTCGGCGATGTCCTTGCCGAGTCCCACCATGGCGGCCTGGTGACAGACGACGTGGACGCCGCGCAACGCACGGGCGACGGCCTCGGGGTTCCGTACGTCCTCGGTGATCCACTCGGCGGTCCCGAAGGGCGGTCGAGCCGGCGGAACGGCGTGGGCGGTGGGCAGCAGAGCGTCGAGGACGACCGGCTCGTGGCCGCGGGCGGCGAGGGCGGCGACGATGTGGGAGCCGATGAAACCGGCGCCGCCGGTGACAAGTACGCGCATGGATCGGACCCTAGGGTGACGAGCCGTCCGGCGGACCTCAGCCACCACGGACACCACAGGTTCGTAAGAATCTCACTTGTGCTCCCCACGAGCCGCCCGCCACCCGCGGAACACCAGGAGCAGGGCGGAGGCGGCGAAGAGCACGGCGGTGATCAGCAGCCAGCGGCCGAGGAACACCCCCGGCGACAGCAGGGTGGCGTTCCGGTACGTCGGCCCGGCGTCCTGGGAGATCAGCGGCCAGTAGACGAGCAGCAGCAACAGCGACAGGAACGCGGGGACACGGACGTGGTTGACCACCGCGATCCGCGCCGGTGATCCCGGCCGGCCGCCTCGCGACGCCTTGTGCAGCAGCCAGTCGGTGCCGGCGTACACCGGCACCAGCACCACGTCGTGGATCAGCGCGGCGCCGACGACCCACTCCACCACGCCCCACCGGTCGCCCGCCAGCAGCCGGGTGAGCGCGTAGCCGCACAGGGCGAAGGAGGCGAGCAGCACCAGCAGGTGGAGGACGGACTCGCCGTAGACGGCGCGGAACAGGCGTCTCATGCGCGCTCCTCGAAATCCGTTGCCCCGAAGGTCAATTGGCGTACCCACTTGGTGTTCATCACGCCCGGCGCGTCCGGCACGACGATCCGGGCGGGCCGGCCGTGGTCCGGGGACAATTCGGCGCCGTTGACCCGCAGGGCGAGCAGCGAGCGGCCGTCGCGGACCTGGTTGGCGCGCAGCGCGACGGCCCGGAAGGACCCGGCGAGCTGCACGGACTCGACGAACACCCCTGGCGGGTCAATGGCGTGGCCCACCAGCGCGGCGAGGTCCCGCAGCCGTACGCCCTGCCAGTGCTGGTTCTCGGTGGACCATCCCTCGACGCAGGCGATGGGCAGCGCCGAGCCGTGCTGCGGCAGACGCCGGAGCTGGTCGAGGGTCAGGGTGACGCTTTGGCCGGTCGCGCCGCGGACGGTGAGCCGCCAGTTCTCGCCGATGTCCTGCGGGCGGACGTGTGCGGTCGCCGCGGGTTTGTTGACCGGGAAGCCGTTGGGGCCGTCTCCCGGCTGGCGGCCGTGCGGTGCCAGCAGGGCGGTCGCGCGCAGCGGTCCGCCGATGCTCTGGCCGGCGGTCACCAGGAAGAGCACGAATGAGCCGAGGCCGACCATGCCCAGCGCGCCGCGCCTCGACATCGTGGGTTCGGCGGGGTGGGTGGAGACCAGGCCGCTCTCGGCGGCCGGTTCGGGCTTCGTCCGGGAGGTCGGTGTGCGCAGTTCCGCGCGGAAGTCCCGGCTGCGCAGCGCCCGCACCACCTGGGGCATGCGCAGGGCGACATGGGCGAGCACCGCCCCCACGAAGACCCACGCACCGTAGAAGTGCAGAGGGTAGAACGACCCCGGGAAGACGTAGTCCAGCTGTACGTTCAGCAGGCCGGTGACGAACTCGAAGATCCCGCCCCCGACGAGGAGCAGCAGCGACAACCGGTCCAGGGCGTGCCCCGGCGACCGCACCGGCGGCAGTGTGAAGAGTTTCGGTACCACCGACCAGAGCTTGGCCAGCAGCACCGGGACCAGCACCACACCGAGCGTGACGTGGATCCCCTGTGTCAGGCGGTACAGCCAGTACGGGTGGGTGGGCCAGGAGAACAGATAGAGACCCAGCAGGCCCTTGCCGGGCGTCTTGTCGTTGAGAGGCGACAGTCCGGGGTTGTACGCGGCGTAGGACAGCAGGCCGGTGACGAACAGCAGCGGGATTCCCAGGAGCAGCACCAGCCCGAAGACCGAGGTGAGCCACGGACCGCGCAGCGGACTGCGCCAAGGGCCCGCGGGAAGGCGGGAGGGAACTTTCATGCCTCGGGACACTAGGGGCGGGAAGGGAGCCTTCCCGGGCGGCAACTCATGACGAAAGTCTGACGTCCTGCCGCGGCGCGGGCGGAGTCGGTCGGCGCCTGCCTAGGGTGCGACGCGTGAGCCTCTCCCCCTCGCCGCTGCACGGCACCGGCCAGCACCCGCCCGACGACGACGGCTCGGCAACCCTTTCGGCGCGTCGTGCGGACATGGTGGCGGCTGGCGCGGCGGCGCTGTTCTTCCTGGTCATGGCCGGTATCGGGGCCTGGCTGCAGCGCGACAGCTATCTGCTCAAGTCGCCATGGCCGCCGCTGGAGGCGTGGTGGCGGCCGCACGCCGGGCCCGGCACCCCGCTGGCCGTGGTCGTGGCGGTGCTTGTCATCGGTTACGGACCGGGACTCGCCGCCCGGCTGCCCTGGCACCGGCTGCTGCTGTCCGCGTGGGGGACGGCGATGGCGTGGACATGGTCGCTGGCCCTGGTGGACGGCTGGCAACGCGGCGTCGCCGGACGGCTCACCGTCTCCGGCGAGTACCTGACGGAGGTCGCGCGGTTCCGCGACGCCGGCCCGGCGGTGCGGACCTTCACCGACCACATCCTGGCCGACTCCCCCGATCACTGGGCCACCCATGTCGCCGGGCATCCGGTGGGCGCCGTCCTCACCTACGTCGGCCTGGACCGGATCGGACTGGGCGGCGGCGCGTCCGCCGCCGTCTTCACCCTGACCGTGGGCACGTCGCTTGTCCTCGCTGTCCTGCTGACCCTGCGTCTGCTCACCGGCGAGGAACGGGCGCGGGCCGCCGCGCCGTTCCTGGCACTCGCTCCGGGCGCGGTGTGGGTGGGCGTCTCCGCGGACGGCTACTTCGCCGCCGTCGCCGCGTGGGCCCTGGCGCTGCTCGCCGTCGCGGCGACCCGGACTTCCCGCTGGGGCACGGCCGCCGCGGGCGTCGGCAGCGGTCTGCTCTTCGGGGCGGCGGCCTACCTCTCCTACGGCCTGGCCCTGCTGTGCGTCCCCGGCCTGGTGGTCCTGCTGTGCGCGCGCACCGCCCGCCCGGTCCCCTACCTGCTGGTCGGGGCCGGCACGGTGGTCGCCGCGTTCAGCGCCGCGGGCTTCGACTGGTGGGAGGCCTACGGACTGCTGAGGACCCGCTACTACCAGGGCTACGGCGGCGTACGGCCGTACAGCTACTGGTTCTTCGGCGACCTCGCCACGGTGGTGGTGTCGGCCGGGCTCGCCTCCGTCGCCGGACTGCGCAGGACCCTGGCCGGCGCACCGGGCGGAGTCCGGAACGGGAACCGCGGACCCGTCCAGGCGGTCAGGGACCTACGCGGCTGGTGGCAGCGCGCGGACCGCCGGGCAGTGGCGGACGTCCTGCTCCCCTGCGGCTTCCTGCTCGCCGTGCTCGCCGCCGACCTGTCCGGCATGAGCAAGGCCGAGACCGAACGCATATGGCTCCCCTTCACCCTCTGGCTCCCGGCCACCGCCGCCCTCCTCCCCCGCCGCGACCACCGCGCCTGGCTCACCGCCCAGGCGATCGTCGCCCTCCTCGTCAACCACCTGCTGCTGACCGGCTGGTAGCCGGGCGCGCTGCGGCTCGCGCCGAAGCGCCCGCACGTCGCGGCGAGGACCGTCGAGCGTGCTCCGGACGCCGGTGGGCGGACAGCCGCGTGGTCACCGGGATGTCCGCGAACACGAAGGCGCGGGCCGCGGGTACGCCCCCGGGGTTTCAGCGGGATCGGCGGGAGGGCCGGGGCCGGCAGGCGGGCGCCGTCGTAGCCGTGGACGGTGCCGTAGCGGGAGCCGGCCGTCCACTCCTCGCGCGCCGCGGTGATCTCCTCGCCGGTGCGGGCGACGAAGTTCCACCACATAGCACACCTAGTCGGTCTTGGTGCAGGTCAGAGACGTGCGGACCATCGGCGGTCAGCAAACCGTCAGCATCGGTCCCTCCGAGGAGACAGCACGACCATGGCAACCAAGGCGTTGGCCCGCGGCATGGGCACCTTCTTCAAGGACCGCGTACACCCCGAGTCCAGGTGGTCCAAGTGCCCGCACGAGTACAAGATCCGATACCGCGACGCGGCCGGGAAGCAGACCGAGGAGTCCGGCTACACGACACAGGACCAAGCCATCGACCGCCTCACGGAGGTCTACGCCGAGAAGCGGGCCGCACCTTCGAACCACGCCAGGGCTGAGCGCATCAAGAAATACGGCGCCATGCGGTTCGAGGAGTACACAACGAGTGGACGGCCGGCCAACGCGATCTGGCCGCAAGTTCCCTCAGGCACCTCGACTCGCTGCTGGAGCATTACCTCTTCCCCGCCCTCGGCAGCCGCCGGATGAGCACCTTCGACCCCAAGGTCGTCGACCGCTTCATCCAGACCATGAAACGCGGCGGCGTCGGGCAGGCGACCCAGTCCAACGCCTACGACAAGCTCAAGTCCATCCTCCTCGACGCCCACCGCCTGGGGCTCTTCAGCGACAACCCTCTGGAAGGCATCAAGCCCCCTCAGTACGACCCGGAACGTGCGGTTATACCCTCCCCGTCGCAGCTCCGCGAGATACGCACGGCCGGAGAGCCACCGGTGCGTGAAGATTCCTTTCTAGGACTCCATAGGGACAGCTCCATCATCTGTGGTGGCACTGACACCGCCGCGTGGCCTGTATGAACTGAAGACGATCAGCAGCAGCGGGCTGAGCTGCCGACATGTCACCGCCCCTAGCGCTACGTGGCCTCCCAAGCCGCGCTACGGCTTCCGACCACCCATCGCCGTCGTTAGCAGCGCGCGAGACGGGCAGATGTTGACATGTGGTCTTCGATCGGGACATGCCTTCGTACAGCACCACTCTCTCTCAAAGGGCTTCGGCGTGCATGTATGCCGGGATGCCGCTTTCCAGTGATACAAGCGCGGTGTCAAGCCGAGAGCGCATCCGGACGTGGAGCCTGTCCTTAGCCTGACGAACAGGGAAAAACTCAGCGTCAGAGAGTTCGTTGTCGGCAGGGCGTAGTAAGGCGAACCGCTCGGCAGAAAGGGTGCCGCCGTTGAAGATGAAGGCGAGTTGGTCGTCCCAGGGGCCGTGGGGTGGGACCCAGTCGATGACGAGGAGGCCGTGGAGGGAGATGTCGAGGCCGAGCTCTTCGCGGAGTTCGCGGCGGGCGGCGTCGTCGGGGGCTTCGTTGGCTTCGGCCATGCCGCCGGGGAGGTCCCAGCCGGGCTTGTAGGTGGGCTTCACCAGAAGGACGCGGCCTTGTTCGTCGCGGAGGAGGACGTCGGCGGAGACGCGTTTGCGGGCCTGGGTGGCGTTGCCTTCGGCGAGGTAGGCGTTCCATGCTTCGGGGTCGGCTGGGGTGGGCCTCATGGCCGGGTGCCTCCGCGGGGCGACGGGATGATGTCGGCGAGCAACAGCATTCTGGCCCGTCGCGTGTCAT
>NZ_JBHSBB010000010.1:0-85183 GCF_042650325.1 Streptomyces polygonati
CACAGTTCAAGCCGTCACAGCAACCACGAGCGACGCCGGGTTCGATTTCTGACCATAAAAGACAAGCTGAGAGAAGACTCTCCGCGCTCTTCGCGGCGGAGCGGGCCCCAACCCCGCTGCGCCGGGCGATCGGCCAGAGGGCGGCCGAGTGGGAAAAAGCCGGCTCCGGTGTGGCAGCACCGGAGCCGGCACCCCGCACAACCACCCACGGCATCCGGCCCTGCTACGCCGCTGCGTAGCTGAGCCGCAGCAGATCGCCCGCGCGCTCCAGGTCCTTCTCGGTACGCAGACGCAGCTCCAGGGCCCCCGTTCCATGATGGCCCAGGACGCTCACATCGCGCGTGAAGCCGGGCACGAGGTCAACGATCTTGGGGTCGGCCTTGAGGTAAACGACGACCTCGCTGCGCTGGTCCCGTCCGACGCAGGCGAAGTTCCGCAGCCGCCGGTAGGCCCGGTACTGCTTGCGCTCGATCCGCCGCACGTCCTCGCTCATAGCCACCAGCACGTCGTCCAGGGCTCCTCGCAGCTCACCGATCGCACCGCCGGCGCGCTGCGCCTTCGGCATGCGCCCGGCACGACCGGCGCCCGCACCCGGTCCGCGGTCGCGGGGCGCGGAGGTGACGACCGGCTCAAGGCCGAGCAGGCCGCTGCCGAAGAAGCGGTAGCGGACCAGGTCGATGCAGCGGCGGATCTCGCGGACCGCGTGCCGGTCGTAGCGGGTGAAGTCCTCCGCCACGCAGATCAGCCTGGGCGCGCTCCACAGCACCTGGGACGCGGCCGGAACCCCGAGCCGGTCGCGGACCAGGGCCTCGAACTCCGCCCGGTGATCGGTCAGCCACGCCAGGTAGAACAGCCCCTGGGTGATCACCCCGGGGTCACGCCCGCGCTTGTACTCCACCACCACCGGAGCACCGTTCTCGTCGATCCGCAGCGAATCGATCCGACCGCCGTGCACCGGCCCCGTGCTGTACTCCGACGCCAGGAAGCGCACCCCCAGCAGCGCCTCCATGTTCGCCTCGACCAGCCCCTGCAGATCCCGCTCGTACTCCAGCGCATGCGGCACGATCTCGACAGCGTTCCCGTCACCCAGCGTGAACAGCTTCAAATGCGCCCTCCTGCGATCCTTCACACCGTGATCATCGGCATGATGCAACGCCGCGGGGGTGCACAATTATTTCCAGCGCGAGGTTCGCAGCAGACACCTGATGGGTAGTCATTTTTCAGGTCGGAGCGCGTGGCGCATTTGTGGCGTGGCGGACTCAACGGCCCGTCAGATAGTCATCTGACCTGCGGAAACATCTGGGACTGTCACGGCCTCCGGAGCCGTGTGCGCAGGTTCGAATCCTGCCGGGGGCACTCCGGAATCAAGGCTCTGACCAGCAGAAATGCCGGTCAGAGCCTTTCTTGAACCTGCCAAAAGACACACGGTCTTCCGACCTTTGCTCTTTTCGGCGCGAGAACCTTACAAATCTCCATTGAGCAGACTCGGCGTTGCCATCGCCGCAAATCAAGCGGCCAGCGGTCGCGTGACGACTGTACTTCCTCGTCGCCAGGACGCTCTGCGGACCGCATCCTGTGGGGCTCAAATATAGGATCCGGCCTCTGATCTGCGGGTTCTTGGTGGTGTCAACTGGCGATCTGGTACTCGTTGATGAGTCCGCCGAGAACTGCTGTGCGGTGGACTCGGTGCTCGGCGAGGTCGATGGGGCGTGGTGGTCCGGTTTCGGTTTGTGATGGGCAGAGCTGGTTCAGGGCGCGGTGAGGCCGGTGCTCGTTGTAGTGCTCCAGGTAGCTGGTGAGGGTTCGGCGCAGGTGCCGTTCGTTGAGGATGAGCGTTTGATCGAGGAGTTCGCGGCGTAGGGTGCCGATGAACCGTTCGCAGTGTGCGTTCGCTTTCGGGGCCTGGGGCGGGCTTTTCACGACGCGCAGGCCGACGTCGGTGAAGACGGCGTCGAAGGCGTCGGTGAACTGGCTGCCGCAGTTGCGGATCAGGAACTTCCGGTTCGGGGTGTCCATGTCGGTGTCCATGAGAAAGTTGCGGGCAGCCTGGGTTGTCGATGGCCCGGTGGGGTTGGCGGCGACGCCGAGCAGGTGGGCACGGCGGCTGCGTTGTTCGAGCATGACCAGGGCGTAGATGCGTTTGAGGTTGACGGTGTCGACATGCAAGAAGTCGACGGCGACGATGTGCTGCGCTTGGGCTGTGAGGAACTGCTTCCAGGTCGGTCCGGAACGCCGCGGGGCGGGATCGACGCCGGCCTGGTTCAGGATGTTCCACACGGTGGAGGTCGCTATCCGGTGGCCGAGGCAGGTGAGCTCGCCGTGGATGCGCCGGTGGCCCCATCCCGGGTTGTCGGCAGCCATGCGCAAAACCAGGGCTTTGACCGCGGGGTCCGTCGGAGGGCGTCCGGGTCGGCGTCGCTGACTGTAGTCCCATTTCTTCGCTACGAGTGTGCGGTGCCAGGCCAGCAGAGTGGCGGGGGTCATCGGGAAGACCTGGGCCCAGCGGCGGCGCGGCATCAGGTGCGAGAGCGCGGCGAACCACATGCGGTCGGCGGGTTCGTAGCGCACGCGCGGAACCTGCCGGCGCAGGACCGCGTTCTCATGCCGCAGCACCAACAACTCCGCGTCCTTGGCAATGTCACGCCGCAGCAGCAACGCCGACAGCGACAGCAGACGGCGGGTGACGGCGTACACCGTGGACAAGATCACGCAACATGATCCCAGACGAGGAAGAACCGCTGCTCAGGGACCTGGGCTCTGGGTTCCTCACAGCGACGGGCTACAGAACCAGGCGACGATTCGTGTTTTTGAGCCCCACAGGCACTTCAACACCCTGCTCCGCAAGGCCGGGCTCCGCCGCATCCGCTTCCATGATCTGCGGCACTCGGCCGCCGCCCTTCTCCTCGAACCAGGGTGTCGAACTCGTCGTCATCAAGGAACTGCTCGGCCACGCCCACATCAACGTGACCGCAACGGTTTCGCCCACGTCCGGCTCCGCCTCCAGCGCGACGCCATCGATCTCCTCAGCGACGCCCTCCGCGATCCCGCCCAGCCCGTTATCCGACCCGACGACGGCGACGAACCACCACTTCGTGCAGCACCCGTCCGCTGATGCTGCCGTCAACTACTGCCGTCAGATATGCCAGCAGCCCCACCGAAGGTCCTCTTCGGTGGGGCTGCTCCTTTCCGCGAGAAAGGCCCTGCCCGTGAAAAGTGATCACGAACCGAGTGCTTAGTACCGCAGTTACTCGACTCGCCTGAGGGATATTTCATGGTCGCCGTTAGCAACCATTTCCCGCACTGCTGCGAGCATTTCACGGACTCCCGGACGGCGAGTCAACACCAAATCAGGGCAGGCGAAGTACGATCCGTTAAGACATTCACCAGTCGCCTGCCACCTATCCAGGATGCGCCCCAACTCTAGGTACGTCAAGAAGGTCACAGACCACCTTTCCCCACCAGGGAGCACGATCCAACCATCGGCGTTCTCGACCTCGTCTGGCGCATCCTCACCCAGTTCCACCTGGAGAGTCATGCCTTCTTCGCTGATCTCGTACATACCTAGTTTCCGTACATATCCATGAGGCGACTGATGACCTTGGACTCATTCGATTTATCGGCCTTGCCGACGATCTGCATGCCACTATCGGTGTTCCGGAAGAAGACGCGTCCACCATTGCGTCCTCGCAGATAGGAAATGTCCGTTCCGGCAAGGGACTTATTGCCGAGGCCAGGGTTCGTGTTGCCACCCCGGAACTGCACGACCAGTTCGTCCATTTCCTTCTGGATTCGCTGATTCTTTCCGGCCGCTTCCGCCGCCTTCACGAGATACGGGTCATCGTGAATAGCAGAGGTTACTCCACAAAGCCCATTCGAGTTATGGACGAGGACCGGAGTGTCACCGGCGAGTACATAGTACGTGTGGAGTTGGTTGACGGTGAGGTTGTACCTGTTGGCCGCGCCGGGGATGGTGTGGACGGCTTTGACGTAGACGTGGGTGTTGCTGGCGGTTTCGAGGGCGTGGCCGGGGGTGAGGTGGGCGGCGGGGACCCAGGTGTGGGTGGTGTCGTCCCAGAAGGGGTGTTCGGTGGTGGTGTGCAGGATGCTCAGATGGCCGGAGGTGGTTTTCACCATGACGTCGGTGAGGTTGTTGTCGTGGTTGACGATGGTCGCGGTGACGGTGCGGCTGCCGGCGTTCCGGCCGGTCTCGGGGTCGGCTGATTCGACTTTGTCGCCCTGCTGGATCTTGCTGATGGGCTTGGTCTTGCCGTTGCCGAGGAGGACGGGGGTGTCGGGGGCGAAGCTGTTCTTGCACAGGATTTTGGCGGCGTCTTCGGCTGCGGTCTTCTCGGCGATGGTGTCGGCTTCGCGGGCTGCGACGATTTCGAGTTCGGCTTCGCCGCCTGTGCCTACGACGGCCAGCACGGTGAATCCGGCGGCGGCGCATCCGCCGACGGTCGGACCCGTCAGGCAGCCGACAACGTCGGAGGCGCCGCTGAGGTGGTATGCGGTTTTGCCGACCCTGCCGGCTCCGTTGACTGTTGCCTGCACGGCGTGGCGGACGAATCCTGGTACCAAGCTGCTTCCGCCGCCGCTGTGTTTGTGGGAAGAGCCGGTGTTCGTGCTGCTACCGCTGTCACTGCCGTTGTCGCTGTTGTTGTTATTGGGGTCTTCGACGAGGCCTTGGCGGGGGTCGCCGTCGCATTGGCTGTGGCAAGTTGAGCCGTCGGCGTGCGTGACCGCGGTGCCGCAGCTGCTGTCGTCGCCGGTGCCGGCGCCGCATTCGAGGCCGAGCCCGGTGGGGTCGGAGCCGTCGATGGGGGTGTTGTCGGCGTAGGCGTAACCGTTGAGGGACTGGGTGTCGGTGATGTCGAGTTGGGGGTCGACGGACAGGAAGCGGCCGAGGGTGGGGTCGTATTCGCGGGCGCCGAGGTTGGTCAGGCCGGTGGTGGGGTCGGGGGTGCCGCCGACGTAGCCCTGGTCGCCTGGCCAGGTGGCGGGGTTGCCGCCGGTGGTGCGGTCCTGGCCGAAGGGAGTGTAGGCGCGGCGGGTGACCGTTGTGTTGTCGGCCGTGATGTCGGTGGTCGCGGTGCCGTTCGGGTCGGAGGCCTCGAAGTGCAGCGGGGTTGCCGAGCTGCCGGTGGTGGCGGTGCGGACCGCGGTTGGGGCGCCGTCGATGTCGTAGTAGCGGGTGTCCGCGGTCGGGGTACCGGTGGAGTCCAGGGTGAGCTGGTCGTCGCCGAGGAACAGCGTGGTGGTGCTGGTGCCGGTGTCCACGTCGGTGCGGGCGAGGAGCGTGCCGGCGGCGTCGTAGTGGTAGGTCGTGGTGGCCGTGCCGCTGGTGCCGGGCTGGGTGGACGTGACCAGGCGCCCGTTGTCGTCGTAGGCGAATGTGATGTCGTCGGCTGCCCGGCTGGCGGTGAACGTCGGTGTCTTCCACTGGGACACCGAGCTGGTGTTGAAGACGATGAGCTGGCCGTCGTCCTGCAGCTGGGCGAATGATCCGGCTGCCGAGGTACCGGTCGACCACAGGACAGTGCCGGTGGCGGTGTGGACGGTGAGGTTGCCGTCGGTGCCCATGGTGGCGACCGCGCCAGGGTGGCCGGCTGTGTTGCTGGCCCACAGCGCCTGGCCCGACTTCAGCGAGTACATGACGAGGTTGCCGTCGGTCTGCATGGTCAGCCGGACGCTGTCGCTGACCATGCTCGCGCCGGAGGCCAGGGTGGCGCCGGAGGCCAGGACCTTGTTGCCCGAGTCCTGCTTGATCTCCGTGGTGTTGCCCACGGCGTCATAGCTGAAGGTCTGCTTGCCGCCCCCGTTGCCGGTGGTGGTGGCGGTGGTCACGGCGTGCGGGTGGGCCGCGCCGGAGGTGGTCGGATAGGCCTCGGTGGTGGTGGTGTCCTGGCTGGTGCCGCCGGTCGGCGAGTGGTCGGTGGCGGTGACGCGGTTGCCGGTGGCGTCGTAGCCGAAGGCCTGCCAGTACGGGTCCGGGCCCCCGAGGTTCGCGGTGGTGGGTGTGGTGTGGTTGCAGCCGCCCTGGCCCTGGATGGAGGGCAGCGGCGCGGTGGTGGTGCCGCCGGTGTCGGTCCATGCCTGGGTGATGCGCTGCAGGTAGTCGTAGGTGAAGCACTGGGTGTCGGTCTTCGCGGTGCCCCCGGCGTCCTGGACGTCGCTGATGGAGGTGGTCTGCCCGGCGGGGTTGTAGGTGTAGCTGGTGCTGTCGACCGGAGTGGCGCCGGTCTGCATGTCCAGCGCGTCGTTGAGCAGCCGCCCGGTGGACGCTTCCCAGTTGTATGTCTCGTCGATCTGGGTGGGGGTCACGCCCATGTGGGCGCGCAGCGGCTGCCCCAGGTGCGTGTACTCCATCGCCGCCAGATAGGTGTCCTTGCCGCCGACGCTGAGGGTCAGGCCGTTGTCGTCGTAGCTGTGGCCGATGTTCTCCGCGGCCATCGGGCCGGCGGCGGGCAGCGAGGTGGTGTCGGGGTTGCGGGTGACCGGCGTATACGTGGCACCGGTGGTGTAGGCGATGGCGGCGCTGTTGCCGACCGCCCCGGCCGGGATGGTCGTGGTCGATCCGGTGGGCAGGTAGTCCGCTGTGTATCCGGTGACGGCCTGCGTCCACTTGCGGCCCGCGCTGTCGTAACTGATGGTGTCGGCGACCTGGCCGAGCGCGCCGGAGGGATCGTAGTCGGTTTGCGTCAGGTGGACGGAGGTGCCACCCGCGGCCGGTATCGCGTAGGTGTTGGTGACCCGGCCGAGGTCGTCGTAGCTGGTGGTGATGCCGCCGGACGGCGCGTGCAGGGCATCGGTGGTCTCGGCGACTTCCTTGTCATCGTCGTAGGCGGTGAGCGTTGTGCCGGTGTCCGGGTCGGTGGTCCTGACCGCGTCGCCGAGCTGGTCGTAGCTCCTCGTCCAGGTGTTGGCCGAGGAGTCGGTCAGGGCGGTCTGCCGGCCGGCCGCGTCATACGCGTAGTGCGTCGCGTCGTAGGCACCGGCCGGGGTGGCCGCGTGGAACTGCCGGACCTCGGTGTTCTGCCCTCTCGCGTCGGTGATCGTCGCGGTCGGAGTACCGCCGGTGGGCGGGGTGACGTCGGTCTCGTTGCCCGCCGGGTACGCGGTCGTGGTGGTGCTCTGCGGGACGGAGTTGTATTCCTGCGTCGCCGTGGTCACCCGGCCCATGCCGTCGTACGCGGTCAGCATCTCGCTGGGCACCTGCGCGTCAACGGGCAGGACGAAGGTGGAACTGGGCGCGGCACCGGCGTTGAAGAAGGAGGCGTCGGCTGCGACCGTGCGTCCGAGCGAGTCGTAGAAGGTCGCCGAGATCAACCGTGCGCCGGCAGTGTCGTCCGCGGTGGTGGTCTGCTCCTCGCGCAGCTGCAGCAGCGAGTCGTAGATCTTGTAGTCGGGCTGGTAGGTCAGGGCCTCACGCAAGGTCTGGGTCTCCACCCACGATGGCCCGGTGGCGGAGACGTTGTACGTGTACTGCACGTTCGGCGTGGAGGCGTTCGCGGACTTGGGGTGCTGCGCCGACCAGCTCTGGGTCAGCCGCCCGAGGCCGTCGGAGGTCTGAGTGGCGACCTTGTTGTTCGGATCGAACTCGCTGCGTGCGATGCCCCGGGCGACGTCGATGGTGGTGCTCGACTGCCAGCCCAGGGGGTTGGTGACCGTGATCAGGGTGGGCAGGGCGATGGAGTTCGCCGGCAGGTAAGCCGTACTGCTGGTGCGCTTCATCGCGTCGGTCGCGGAGGTGATGCGGCCGTAGCTGTCGTAGACGGTGTCGGTCAGCGCTGTCCACTGGGCTGCGCCGCCTGTGCCGAGGAAGTTCTTCAACGCCTTGACCCCGGTGGCGTCTCCCGCTGCCGGTACCTGCCCCAGGGTGGCGGAGTGGTCGTAGTACGTCCGGACGTCGGAGACCGTGTGCGCGGCGTCCACAGCGCTGCCGCACCCGCCGGTGACGTCGACCACCTCCGCAGGCAGTCCGGTGGCGCCACCGGAGGGTGTGGTCGCGTAGGTAGTGCGGGTGCACTTCTCCGGGGTGGTGCCGCCCGTCACCGGCTGGTCTGAGGAGTCGATCTCGCCGCGGTCGTCGTCGGTCTTGACCAGTCCGGTCGCGTCGTCGAAGGTGCTGAAGGTGCCGGCGGTTCGCCACGTCGAGCCGCTGATCCAGGTCATGGTGTAGGTGGCGGCGGTGTCCGTGTAGTAGGCGTCCTGTTCAGGCAGGCCGCCGGCGCGGGTGTGGCTGGCCGTGGCCGGCGAGATCCAGGGGACAGTGACGACGCGACTGCGCGGATCGCCCCCGTCGTGGTCGTAGGTGACGGTCTGGTACGCGTCACCGGACCAAGCGTCGCGGTCGACGATGGCAGCGCCCCGGGCAGGGGTGACACTGACGGACTTGTGGGTGCCGTCGGCGTTGAGGTCACCGTCCATGCCCTGCAAATACGAGGTGGTGGACTCGGTGATCGGGTCGGGAGTGGCCCCGGTGTGCGTGGTGACCTGTGAGTAACCCCGCCACTGGTCCCAGGTGCGGTACTTGGCGGCGATGATCTCGTCGTCGTCGTGATGCCAGGCCGCCCCGTTTTGCAGGTAGTCGTACGTGGTCACCTGGGGCGGCGACTTGGTGGTGGAGTTGTCGGAGACGTCGACCTCACCAACCAGGTATTTGTTGAACCAGTCAAGAATCGGTGCGGCATACCCGGTGGGCGTCCAGCGCACCGGATAGCAGGTGGTGTGGTCGTTGTCCTCCGACGGCGGACTGGTACGGCTGCAGCTGTCGTTCTTGTACGAGACCGCGATGCTGGCGCCGGTCTGGGTGACGATCACCGTCATCCGCCGCCGAGTGAGTGGCGTGACAGCCGGCTGGATCAGCCCCGGCACCCGGTTGGCGTAGAAGGCGCCCCCGAACTTCACCGGGTTCTCCGTGACAGCGGCCCCGCCGCCGCCGGTGTCGTTTCCGGTGTGCACGATGTTGGCCAGCCACATCGCCTTGGGCGTGGCGGAGTTGTTGACGCCGGTGGTGCCGTCACCCGGGTCGGGGAAGTCCGCGTTGCTCAGCGCGTAGGTGTCCACCGGCCGGTAGCCCGGCGTGCTCAGGCCGCTGTCCCACACCTGGGTGCTGATGGTGATGAGCCGGTCGTTGGTCCAGAAACTCGGCGCGTAGTTGGAGCACGAGGCGGAGCCGCAGTTCTGGTCGAACGGGACGTCGGGCCAGTGTCCCGCGTTGGCCGTGGACAAGGTGGCGCCAGCGCAGGTGAAGCCGGTGGGGTCACAGCGGCCATCAGGCGCCAAGGCGAAGTTGACCTTCGCAGCCGGATTGTGGCCGGCGGTGTAGTCGCTGACGTGCTGACCGTAGGTGATCGACGTGAGCGAGCCGCCGCGGGTGTATGCCTTGGGGGTGTGCGCGGTGCCACGGCCGTAGTAGTTGGTCTCGGCCGCGTAGTTGTAGACGGTGATGTTCTGGTGGGGATCGATGGTGAAGTCGAGGTTCCACTGCCAGCCCGTGGTGCAGTAGGAGGCGTCCAGAGTGCTGGCATGGCAGGGCTCGCCCGCGTCATTGCCGTAGACCGGGGCGCCCCAGGCGCTTTGCGTGGAGGCGTCGGTGCCGGTGCCGCCCTGGGCGGCGGGCAGGTGATCGGCGCCGAACAGGAAGACGGTGCCAGTGCGGTCGGTGACCTGCCAGTAGGTGCCGAAGATGACGCCGTTGTCGGCGTGCTGGACCTCCTGGACGGTCGAGCCGTCATCGTCGGCGAACCGCCAGTTGGCAACGAGGCCGTTGGCATCCGGGGCGCTGACGGGAACCAGTTCGTGGCTGGCGCCGTTCAAGGTGATGCTGGCATTGTCACCGGCCCAGCACTGCTCCTGATCCGTGCTGGCCTCGCCGTCGTCCGCGCACGTGCGGTAGGAGCGGGTCACCGATCCCGACCACAGGGTCCACCCGTCACCCGCCCAGGAACCCTGATTGTTGGTCTGCGAGGTACGCCCGTCGGCGTCCTGCGAGTTGTACGTGAGGGCCAGGTTCGGCGCAGCCCCGCCCAGGGCGGGCGGCACGGCGATCGGGTAGGAGTAGGTGAACGCGCCCGTTGAACCCGAAGCGCCCCACTTCGCCGACGACGACAGCGGGGTTGCCGCGAAGCTGCCGGAGGAGCCCGACGCGTCCGGTGTCGCCGCCAGCACCACAACGGCCGAAGCCGCAGCGGCCTTCCCTGAGGCCGGCGCGGTGCCGGCCGCGTCCGGCAGGTCCGCCGGAGCTGCGGTCGGCGGGAGGGCGACATCGCCGACCAGTTGCTGGTGGGCCGTGTCATTGGCGGAGGCGGGCACCGGGGTGCCGGTCCGGCACGACGCCACCTGGGGGGTGGTCAGGATGCAGCCCGGATACGCCGTCAGGCGCAGCCGCTCACCGTAGCCCGCGCCGAAAGCGTCCTTGATCTGCGAATAGTCCACGGCTACGGACACCCGCTCGGCGCGGCCGCTGGCGTCGGTGCGGGACAGCGATACCAGCAGGCCGTCAACACCCGCGCGCTGGGCTACTGCGTGTGAGGCGACCGCGGCATGCACCGCCTGGGGGGTCGCCGCCGCCGTGTTGGCGGTACGGGCGGCGCGAACGGCCGCTGTCGGCGGCAGGACTTTTCCGTCCAAGCTTCCGGCGGGGCCGATGGTGACCGGCAGGCCGGCTGCGTGAGCCGGCGTGGTCGCCGCGGCCTGGGGTGCGGTGACCGGACCGCTGGTGGTCAGGCGGCTGCTCGTGCGGGACACCATCGAGGACCCGGGCAAGTCAGTGGTCACTGCGGCATGCGTGAGCTGGATGTCTCCGGCCGCGGCGCTGGGCCAGACGACAGGAGCCGGTGCCGAGTGCGCGGCGGGCTTGGCCGCCAGGGCCGCGCGCAGAGCCGCGGGCTGCTGCACCGGGGCTGTCGCAGCACTGGGCTGGACGACCGCGACCGACGGCTGAGCCGGCAGCGGGCCCGGAGACCACAGCGGCGGCTGTACCTCCGCCACGGCACCAGTAGTCCCCAGCATCGCCGAAATCACCGCCAGAACGACGGCACAGGAAACATGTTTCAAACATCTGGCGACACGCTGATGGCGACTCATCGCAAACCCTCCACCGACCGCGTTTCCACGCGGTCCTCCCACCCCAATGGCGAGCTGACGCTAAGGCCTCCAGCCTCTGTGCAGAGCCATGAAAAAGCAAAGAATCCGTATGGGGAGATTGATTCCACAGCAATGTATCCACAAAAATCGTGGAGATCACCTTTGGAATGATCACGACCCTTATTATGGCAAATGCCCGCAATATTCCATTGACCGTTGGAAGAACCACCTTGTCGCCGCTCCTGACGGCGAACTACCGTCCGGGGGGCTCTTGTCCGCCTCTGGATCGAAAACGGAACCGTGACCCTCATGAACCCACCACGCAGCCGGCGCATGCGCTGGCTGACCGGCGTCATCACCGCAACCGGAATGACGGCCTCGCTTTTCGCAGCCGCAATTCCAGCACAAGCCGACGACGCGCCAGCCGTATCACCCGGGCCTCTGCAAACCGCGGAAATAACGGCTGGCACACAAGCCAAGTCGACCGGCCAGCCCGTACAGGTGGATTACGCGACCGATCCCTATTCCCTGTTGACAGCGAATCCGGACGGCACCTTCACCCAGGACATCAGCGCTTCCCCGCAGCGAGTGCAGAAAGACGGATCCTGGATTCCCCTGGATCCGACATTGCACCGCAACACCGACGGCACCTATTCGACCGCGGCCACCAGCGCGACGCTCACACTGTCCGGCGGCGGGACCGTGCCGCTGGCCGCGATGGACGACGCGGGCAAGCAACTCGCCTTCTCCTGGCCGACGTTGCTGCCCACTCCAACGGTGACCGGTTCGACCGCCTTGTACACCAACGTCCTGCCAGACGTGGATCTCTCGGTCCAGGCCGACGCACAGGGCGGATTCAGCGACACGATCATCGTCAAAACCGCCCAGGGCGCCCAGAACCCCGCCCTGCAGACCCTCAACCTGGCAACCACCAGCACGGGGGTGACACTGTCCGCCGACAGTGCCGGCAATCTGTCCGCCACTGATGACAACGGCACCCTGATATTCCACGCCCCCGCACCGGTCATGTGGGATTCCACCAACAGCGCAAACACTCCGCAGTCGCTCAAGGGCGGTGCCCTGGCAACGGAAACGGAAGCGTCTCCGGCCGACGACGGTCCCGCCTCGGGCGCCCAGGTCGCCCCGGTGGCCGTCCGCGTCGCGGACAACAGCGTGCAGCTCACCCCGTCCGCCAGCCTGCTCAACAGCGCCGACACCACGTTCCCGGTGTACATCGACCCCGACACCACACCGACCTGGATATACGGCTCCCGCAACAGCGCCGACTACACCTACATCCAGTCCGGCCACGCCGGCACCTCCAACTTCGACGCGAACACCACTTACGACTCCCAGGGCACCGGCGTCGGCTACCAGGGCTACGAGTCGCCGACCGGCATCGAACGCAGCATCTACCAGTTCAACGTCGGCACCGCGCTCGACTCCAAGATCATCCACAACGCGGTCCTCAGCCTGGATGAGACCTTCGTCGCCAGCCTCGGCTGCGAGACCCACGCCGTGCAGGCATACTCCACCGCTCCCCACATCGATTCCGGCACCACCTGGAACAACTACTCCGGCGCCACCGCCAACTTCCTCGACACCCAGTACATCGGCGGCGCCTACAACACCGGCTGCGCCGGCGCCACCCCCACCACCTTCGACGTCACCCCCGCAGTGACCGCCGACGGCGACGGCACCATCACCCTCGAACTCCGAGGCGACGAGAACACCAGCGCCGCCTTCAAGCGCTTCGCCAAAACCGCGAAACTCAGCTACCTGTACGACACAGCCCCCAGCATCCCCGACCACATCGGATCCACCCCCATCCCCCAGGACGCTCCCGGCCAGCCCAACTACGGGTGCAACACCACCGGCGACTGGGGCTGGATCTCCAACGGCGGCTCCGGCGGCAACGTCATCCTGTCCGGCGTCATCAGCGACCCCGATGCCACCAACGGCGTCTCCAACGACCAAGTGCTTTACGGCCAGTTCGCCCTGTGGGACGCCGACGGCACCGACCTCATCGTCATGGGCGCGGCCGCCAATCCCAGCGCCGGAACCCTGGACAGCAACGCCGACACCAACTGGCAAGCCTCCGGCAGCACCGCCCTCAAACGCGTACCCGTGAGCAAACTCATCAACGGCCACACCTACGGCTACGAGCTGCGCGGCAACGACGGCCTCGCCGTCTCCGCCCCCAGCTACTCCTGCCACTTCCGCTACGACGCCCAAGCCCCCACTGGCGTGTCCATCAACGGCACCGGCACCACCGGCGGCTCCTGCACCGACGGCGGCACTCTGGCCCAGGCCGGCACCGCCGACCACCTCACCCTGCGGGCCACCGACAGCGGCAGCGGCCTGGACCACTTCGACTGGACCCTCGGCGCCGCCTCCGACCTCGCCGGGGACGGCGGCACCCACCTCTCCTCCGCCGGAGCTCTGACCATCACACCCACCAGCTGGGGCAGCTACTTCCTCAACATCGCGGCCGTCGACCAGGCAGGCAACGAATCCGGAGCCGTCTGCTACAGCTTCTACATCCCAGACAACCCCAGCGCCCACGTCACACCAGGTGACATCAACGGAGTGGACGGACTGCCCGACATCGCCGGCGTACCCGCCGCGGGCTCCTACCCCAGCAACCCGGGCCTGCGCTACTACACCACCAACACCACCAGCCCGGCCGGCGCCATCGCCTCCAACAGCACGGACGGCCCCAACACCGACGGCTCCTGGACCGGCGCCATCACCGCCCACCGCTCCACACTCCAACGCTCGGCATCCGGCACCAAAACCGACGATCTGTGGGCCCTGGGCACCAACCACCAGCTCTATCTCTACTTCAACAACTTCAACACCCTCGTCGGCACCGCCGGCCACGACAACCAGTACTACTCCGCGGACAACCGGGCCACCTTCACCCGCCCGGTCTGCAGCACCACCGTCACCACCTGCACCGGATACGCGAGCAACTGGTCCTCGGTCCGGCAACTGCTCGCCCCCGGCGATATGAACGACGACGGCCTTCCCGACCTCGTCACCGAAGAGACCGGGAACCAGCTCTGGTTCTTCCCCGGCACCAGTACCTCCGGCCAACTCGGCACACCCCAGCTCCTCGGCAGCAGTGGATGGGACAGCAGCACCGTCATCACCCCCGGCAACACCCCCGCCGACAACGGCCTCGCCCCCCTGTGGGCACGCAACAACACCACCGGAAGCCTCAGCTCCTACGCCACCACCCTCAACACCACGACCGGCAAAGTCGCACTCGCCACCCCCACCCAGATCGGCGCCAACTACCCGGCCAGTACGTACCCGCTGATCATCAGCGTCGGCGACATCAGCGGCGGCGGCGCACCCGACCTCATCGCCGTCACCACCACCGGGTCCCTCGTCGACCAACTCGGCAGCACCACCCCCAGCACCACTGAATTCGACGGCACGGCCGGAAAACCCGCGACGATCGCCACCGGCGGCTGGGACCAGCTCAGCAACATCAGCTGAGCCACGACCGAACCCGGGAAACCTTCCGGGGGTGGGCATGCTGTCCCGCCCCCGCCCCCGGAAGAGCCGGGACCGCATGCCCGGCCGACAGCAGACTCGCCCCCGGCGCCCGCGCCCGCTCCGCACCGAACTCCCCCGCCACCGCAGTCACACCCCGGTCGCGATCCACCGGCACGTCATGCCGGAACTGACGCTGCTGCTGGCGGCCGATCACCAGCCCGCCACCCGCCCCAGCCAACCCGCCCTGCACCAGCTGCTGCACCATGCCCATTCCCCTCACATCGAGGAGGCAGGACTTCCCACCACCCGCAGCCGCCATCCACACCACCCCCCGAACGGCCCAACCCCGACCCGCCGGTGTCCCCCTGCTGCCAGCGGAAACCAAGGTCACCCAGCGCAACCGGAAAGCACGTGTGCCCGACCGCACACCTTCACGCCCCCAACGCCGGCCCAGGCCAGGGACTGCCAGAGCACTGGCAGGGGTACGAATACCGGGTGACTGAACGACACTGAGCAACCTGACAGCACCTCAGATTTCGGCTCGGAGCGAGCGGCGTATTTGTGACGCAGAGCGCATGATGAAGCGTCAGAAAACGCTCTGACCTGCCGAAATTCCGGAAAGAGCTCCGGACCGTGTCCTATGTGGCGAGTCGGACGAGTCGCTTGTAGCAGCAGAGGGAAGCAGCGAGACCGAGGAAGGCCAGGTAGTTGCAGGGGTGGCGTTCGTAGCGGTGGTTGAGACGGCGGTAGCCGGTCAGCGAGGACATGGTGCGTTCGATGACCCGACGTCGACGCCCTAACTGATCGCTGGACTCGACTCTCTTGCGGGCGATGCGGACGCCGATGCGATTGCCCCGTAGCCCGATCTCTGGACGACGCGCGGAGTGCGATCGCGTGGGGCCCGAGGGCCACCGGGCCGATCGGCGGGCGTCGCTAGAGCTCGTAGTCCTGGGCCAGTTGCTCCCAGTGGATGCTGCGAAGCGCCGGATCGGTGTGCTCGCCCGACGGGACTTCCGGGACGGGCTGGAACCAGATCACGGTGAGGGCTGAGCGGTGCAGCACCGGGTCGAGTTCGGGGGCGACCGCTGTCGAGACGAAGACACCGATGCATGCGACGGGCGGCAGCACCTCGACCGGGCCGAAGACGCCGGCCGTCTGGTCCGGGTACTCGCGGGAGGGCGGGACGAGGTGAACCGGCCGGGAAGGAAAGGCACGTTCGGCCTCCTGCTGGAGGCCGCCGACCTTCATGTCGTTGATGCGCTTGGACGGGTAGCCCGCCAGCATCCCCCCGTAGGTCGAGGACATCCGCAGCTCGGTGAGGTCGATGGAACGACCGGACGAGAGAACCACATGACTCAGCGGCATGCCCACACCCTATGCAGATCATCCGCTTCCCCTACATGCGCCGGCGGATGGGAACGGCCGCCGTGCGGTCAGCAACTGCCGGGGCCTCGCGTAGGCACTCGCCGAGTTGGGCCGTCCGGGCGGTTTAGGGTTCGCATTTCCTTCCGAGCGGCCGGGGGACTCTCAATACGTCCTAGCCTCGCGTATGGGAAATAACTTCCCGTAGTGGACATGCCCCTTGGGAGGAATACACCATGATTCGTGCATTCGGCCACCGGGTGCGGCGCGGGATCGCCGTCGGCGCGGTGTCGGCCGCGCTGCTCGCCGGCGGCGGCGTCGGCGCGGCGGCGACCGCCCACGCGACCGCCGGCCCGGCCGCCCACCACAACGCCCAGGCCGCGACCAACAACCTCCAGGTGACGCCCATCAGGATTCAGGTGGGCAAGAACGTCACCTACTCCGGCAGCACTTCGGGTCTCACCACCGGCACGACGGTGCAGCTCCAGCAGCTCATCGGCGGCACCTGGCAGAACGTGGCCGGGAAGACCGTCAAGACCAAGGCCAACGGCACTTACGGGCCGCTTCTCGACTCCTTCAGGTACACGGGCGAGAAGACTATGCGCACCAACGCCGGCGGCGTCCTGTCCAACCAGGTCCACCTCACCGTCGTCAACTAACCTCCGGCCGGCGGCCCGGCTGCGGCCCGGGCCCCGTCGAAGAATGCCCGGATCCGTGGCGCGACAGTCCCCTTGGCTGGCAGCCTCGCCTCACTCACCCGGGTCCGACTTCCTGGCGAACAAGCCGACAGGCGGCGGGCGGCCTCCGGAGAGGTGCCCGCCGCCTGCCGGCGGTCGTCCTGCGGGGGCGGCTACTTGACCGCGACACCGTCGACGGCGGCGGTGGACGGCGCGACGAGGCTGTTGCCGGCGTAGACGTAGCGGAAGAAGCCGGAGGCGGTCGCCTTGACCGTGGTCTTCAGCTCACCGGTGGACGACGTCTTGACCGACTTGAGCGTCGTGTAGGCGGTGGCCGTGGACGCGCGGAACTGGAGCTGTACGGTCTGCGCTCCGTAGCGGCGCCACGCACCCGTGGACCAGTCGGCGAGGCTGAGGTGACCGGTGACGGTGAGGGTGGCGTTCTTCTTCACCGGCTCGGGGGCGGCGTCCACCGTCACCACGCTCTGGCGGCGGAAGGAGAAGGAGGTGGCCTTCGCGTTGAAGGTGGTGGTGCCGTCCTTGGCGGTCACCAGGACGGCGGCGTACCAGCCGCCGGCCGCGGCGTTGTCCGCCAAGTCGGTGTGCGCGTTGAGCGGTTCGCTGTCGGTGCACACCGAGGTGGTCGCGGAGGACGCCTTGCAGGTCACCTTCGGGTTGGACGGGTCCTTGACGTCGGCCGCCGCCGGCGTGTAGCCCAACTCGGTCTCCAGGAACTTCGGCCAGGGCAGCAGCTGGACGCTCTTGATGCCGGAAGCGCTGGAGACCGTCGAGGAGAAGGTGAAGGTGTCGGTCCCCTGCGGGCTGAAGACCAGCGAGGGGACGGACACCTTGTCGATCGTCGGCGCGGCGCCGGCCGCGAAGGCCGCCGGTGCGGCCAGTGCGCCCAGAGCCAGGGCACCGACGAGGACCGGTGCCGTGATGCGCATTCTCATGATGCTCCATCATTTGGACCGCACAGGACTGAGCGGTTCTTGTGAGAATCATTTATATGACCCGTGAATGACCTGGCTGCACTCAGGGTGCTTCAGAAGCCCACCGACGGCCCCGCCGGTGGAGGGGCGGACATGGATGCCTCGCCCGCCCCGCCCCGCCCCGCCGCTCCCGCCCGGACCGCTTCACATACTTCGACAGTCGATATATGGTCGAGGCGTGAGAAGACGACGGAGCGTGATGAGCGAGGCCACCTACTTCATCCTCGCGGCGCTGCTGGACGGGCCGTTGCACGGCTATGCGGTCATCAAGCGGACGCAGGAGCAGTCCGGGGGCCGGGTCGACCTCGCCGTCGGCACCCTGTACGGGGCGTTGGACAGGATGACGGACGGCGGGCTGATCGAGGTCGACCGCGAGGAGGTCGTCGCGGGTCGGCCGCGGC
The DNA here is from genome assembly GCF_042650325.1 of Streptomyces polygonati. Classification (NCBI taxonomy): domain Bacteria; kingdom Bacillati; phylum Actinomycetota; class Actinomycetes; order Kitasatosporales; family Streptomycetaceae; genus Streptomyces; species Streptomyces polygonati. The sequence continues at coordinate 18,028 of NZ_JBHSBB010000010.1, forward strand.
GCTACTTCCGGATCACGGCTCTGGGACGCGCGTCTGTCGAGGAGGAGGCCGGGCGGCTGGCCGCCGCCGCGGCTGTGGTGACGGGGCGGACAGCGGCGTCGAAGCGCCCGGTGCGCGGCACCGGACCGGCTGCGGCCGCGGGGGGAGCGGTGATCGCATGACGGACTGTCAGCCGGACGGGCGGGACTGGACGGAGCGGTGGTACCGGGTGATGCTGCTCGGCTATCCCGCGCCGTACCGCGAGCGCCACGGCGGCGAACTGATCGGCACGCTGCTGGAGGCGTACCCGTCGCGGCGGCTGCCGTCACTGCGCGAGTCCGCCGGCCTGCTGGACGCCGGGCTGGTCACCCGCCTGCGCACCCGGCTGGACCCGGTCCCGGCGTGGGCGGCCGGTCTGCGGCTCGGCGTCCTGCTGCTGGCCCTGATGCAGGCCGGGTCGCAACTGGCCGTCCAGTGGTCGTGGCTGATGCAGCTGGCCCCCGTGCTGATCGTGGTTTCGCTACTGCTCGGCCGGATGGGCGCTGCGGCGGTGCTGGCGGCGGTTCAGGGGGCGGTCGTGACGTCTCAGGCGTGGGTGGTGAACATGGGCACGGCCTATTTCGGTGAGGAGATGTTCTCCTCCGCAGTGGTCGGGGTCCAGGCGAGGTCGGGGGGCGGCGACTGCTGGATCTGGCCGGGTGTGTTGGAGACCTGGGTGATCGCGGTGGGTGCCGCGGTCCTCGCCGTGACCGGGCGGACCCGCGGTCCGCTGCGCCGGCGGTCGTGGTGGTGGCTCACGATCTCGCTGCTCCAGGCCGCGTTCACCGCCTGCACCAGGGCGCTGGAGCCCACTTGGCCGCAGCCGGGCCATCAGCACATCACCGCCCCCGCCGCGCTCACCGCCCTGTCGGTGTTGCCGGTCGTCGCCGCGGTGGGCTTCCTGCTGTTCGCGCTACGGGCCACGGTGGCGATCGGCGACTCACGGTGGACGATCGCGGCCGGGGTCTACCTGGTCCCCACCGGCATCCTCGCGGCCGCACTCGCCGTCACCGAGCCTTCCGCCGTCCTGACGCTCGACAGCACACTGCCGGCCGTGCTGCTGGCCGCCGCCTGCGCCGTCGCCCTGCTGCGCGGAACCCGGCCCCGGGCCGACCAGCGACCTTGACGGAAGCCCACTGACCCCTGGCCCGCAGGCGGCGCCATTCACACGCTCCAGCCGGGAGCGGCCTTACGCGGTGGGCAGGTGAAGGCCGCGCAGCCCCTGGTTTCAGCGGCGCGCTCTCGCCGACACGGCCTTCCGGGTGTCGGGCGCGGCCTGCGCCCGCTCCGTCCCGTGCTTTTGCCCGGACGCCGAGGGGAGCGCGAAGGCAAGCAGCATCCCCGCTACCAGGCCGAGGCCGGCGATGAGGAAGGCCAGCGCGTAGCCGTCGGTCAGGGCGCGGGGGATGCCGGCGGAGGCGGTGTGCCGGCTCGTCACGCTCGACGCCGCGGTGGCCATGGCAGCGAGGCCGATCGCTCCGCCGACCTGCCGGGTGGCGTTGATCAGTCCGGAGGCCAGTCCGGCCTGGTCCGGCGGTACTCCTTGGGTGGCGCCCATGGCCATCGGGGTGAAGGACAGACCGATCCCGCCGCCGAACAGGATCAGCGGAATGAGCAGGTTCCCCAGGTAGGACTGCCCGGGCGCGACCGTCGCGGCGATCCAGATGAGGCCGGACGCCGCCACGGCGGTGCCGAGGATGAGCTGGTTGCGGACCCCGAGGCGGACGACCAGCCGGGTGCCGATCAGCGCGCCGGTGAAGGCGCTGAGGCCGACGGGCAGGAAGTCGAGTCCGGCCTGGAGCGGGGAGTATTTCTGGACCTGCTGGAGGTAGAGCGAGAGGAAGTAGTAGGTGCCGAAGTTGGCGGCGCCGATGGACAGGGTCACCGCGTTCACGACGGTGAGTGAGCGCCGTTTGAAGACGGAGAAGGGTACGAGCGGGTTTGCCGCGATCCGGGTCTCGGTGATCGCGAACACGGTGAGCAGCGCCGCTCCCACCGCCAGGGTGATCAGGGTCTGCGCCGAGCCCCAGGGGTGGCTGGTGGTGCCGACTATGCCGTAGACGAGGACCGCGAGGCCCGAGGTGACGGTCAGGGCGCCGAGGACGTCGAGTCGCGGCTTGGCCCCGTCCGGGCGGGATTCGGCCATCGCCAGCAGCGCCAGGGCCACCACCGCTGCCCCGATCGGGACGTTGACGAACAGGACCCAGCGCCAGTCCAGCAGGTCGGTGAGTATGCCTCCCACCAGGACTCCGACGGCCGCGCCGCTGGCGGAGGTGATGGACCAGGCGCCGAGGGCCCTGCGCCGTTCGTGCGGGTCGGTGAATCGGCTGGTCAGCAGGGAAAGGGTGGCGGGCGCGAGGATGGCGCCGCCGATCCCCTGCGCGGCGCGGGCGGTGATGAGCCAGGCGCCGTTCTGGGCCAGGCCCCCTATCAGGCTGCAGACGGTGAACAGGACCAGGCCGATCAGGAAGATCCGCCGCCGGCCCCACAGGTCGGCCGCTCGGCCGCCCAGCATCAGGAAGCCGGCGAAGGTCAGCGTGTAGGCGTTGACGACCCACTGCAGTCCGTTGGTGCTCAGGCCCAGGGCGTCGCGCATCTGCGGCAGCGCGACGTTCACGATCGTCACATCCAGGATGACCATGAACTGGGCCGTGCAGCAGGCCACCAGTACGGCCCAGGGCGGTGCGGAACGTAGTTTCAGCGACACGATCGGTGGTCTCCCCAGAAGAGCATGTTCGGAGTTTCCGAACATAGCAGATGTTCGGAAACTCCGAACATGCTGGGTACACTGATGGCATGGCCAGCCGCACGGCGAACGAACTCGTCCACCCCGAACGCGACCACCTGGACTTCACCACCGTGCTCGCCGCGCTCAGCGATCCGGTCCGGCTGGCCATCGTCGCCCGACTCGCCGAGGTCGGGCGGAGCGGCGAACCCGCCTGCGTGAGCTTCGCGCTCCCGGTCAGCAAGTCCACCCAGAGCGCCCACTTCAAGGTGCTCAGGGAAGCCGGCGTGATCCGCCAGCGCGACGAAGGCACCCGGCGGCTGAACCGCCTGCGCCGGGACGACCTCGACGCCCGCTTCCCGGGACTGCTCGACCTCGTCGTCGCGCAGGCGCCCGAGTCGCTGCCGGAGCCGACCCATCGCTCCGTGGCGCCGGCGGACGCGGCGGGCACCGCCACCGTCCCGGGACAGACTCCTTCCTGAATTCCGCCGAGCCCGGTCGGGATTCACGCGAGGCGGGCGCCGGAACAGATCCGAAGTGCCGTGCCGATTGGATCCGGGCGCGGTTGCGGTCGGCGCGGGTGCTTGGGAGAGTCATAAGGCGATCTGCTCGGCCGATTCCCCCTGGCGAACTGGCTCGTTTCACCTTTTCGGCGGGCGATGAAGCCGGTGACCTCTTCATCTTTCACACGATGGGTCCACGCCATGTACCAGATTCTGGTTTCCTTCACCGTCCGGGCCGAGCACCGCGACGACTTCGTTCGGGCGGCGCGGAAGACGGCGCGCGATTCCCTGGCGAACGAGCCCGGCTCCGCGCGATTCGAGGTCATCAAAGATGAGAACGATCCGAATATTCTGTATCTGAACGAGGTCTTCGCGGACGTCGACGCCTTCAACACACACGCCGGCGGCCCCTATTTCGGGGCGTTCTTCGCCGAAGTCGGCAAATACAGCGAAGGCCCTACCTGGCTCATGAAGGGAAACCTGGTCGGCGACAGCGGGGCGGCCTGACGCACGGTCGGCGACGGCACGACGCGGGACCGTACGCGACCGCACGGGATCGACGGCTCAGCAGCGCGCCGCCGGCCTCACCTCTCGGCCGCGGCGGGGGTGAGGGAGAGGGATTCCCAGCGTTCCAGCTCGGCCAGGCGTGAGCGGAGCGAGGCCCGTATGCCTTCGACGGCGTCCGCCCCGACGGCCAGGCGCAGCGGCGGCTCATCCATGGCCGAGACCGTCATGATCGCTTCGGCCACGGCGTTCGGATCGCCGAAGGCCTCGGGCGGCAGGGCGGAGAAGTCAGTGAGGAACTTGCCGACGGTCGGGGCGTAGACGTCGCTGGGCACCACGACGTGCAGGCTGGTGGCGAACCCGGTCGCGAAGGTGCCCGGTTCGATGATCGTGACCTTGACGCCGGTGGGTGCGAGTTCGTGCGCGAGGGCTTCGCTGATCAGTTCCACGGCGCCCTTGGACGCCGCGTACAGGCCGGACGAGGGCCAGGCGAACTGGCCGATGAGCGAGGAGGTCTGGAGGACCCGGCCGTGCGACGCCCGCAGTGCCGGGAGGACGGCCCGCAGGACGGTGAGATTCGCCAGTACGTTGGTGTCGAAGATCGCGCGCGCCTCGCCCGCGCCGATCTCCTCGACGGACCCGAACAACCCGTAGCCGGCGTTGTTCACCAGAACGTCCAGGCCCCCCGCGGCCCGCACGGCGCCGGCCAGGATGTCCTGGGCGTCGGGATCGGTGACGTCCAGCGCGATCGGGGTGAGGCGCCCCAGCGGGGCCCTCCCGGCGCGTTCCGACAGCTCGCCGAGCCGGTCGAGGCGGCGCCCGACGGCGATCACATGGGCACCGGTGGCCAAGGCGCGCTCGGTCACGAGGCGACCGAATCCGGAGGTCGCACCGGTGATGAGCCAGGTGGAAGGCATGGAACTGCTCCCTGCGGTGAGCCGTGCGGCAGGCGCACAGGCGGAGGGGAATCGGACACCGGATGGCGTCCTGTGCTCCAGCCAACCCTGGGAGGGGGCCCGGAAGGAGGCGCCGACTGGCCTGCCCGGTCCTGGGATGCGGAGGACCACCTTCGCCGCCGAACCGCCCGCCCCGAGGAGGTCCTTCAGGAGAAGGCCCCCCGGCGATCAGTGATCTTCGCCCAGGGCCAAGCACAGGCCCAGGCGCCTGGCGCTGCCGCGTAGGGGACGCCGGCTCATTCGTACGGCGCGGTACGGGCCGGTTTCCGGCTGCCGTCGCCGCTGTGGTCCGCTGCCCAGGCGGACAGCAGTGTCAGGGCCTCGTCCGAGGGTGAGCCGGGGTCGGCGAGGAAGGTCAGGAGGGTCTGGTCCGGGTCGCCGGGGAAGGCCAGCGCCTCGGTGCGGAGGGTGAGCCGGCCGACGACCGGGTGGTGCAGGGTCTTGGTCTGATGGCTGAACTGCACCACCTTCTGCCCCGCCCACCAGCGGCGGAAGCGCTCACTGCGCATGGACAGCTCGCCCACCAGCTCCGCCGTCCGCGTGTCGTCGGGGTGGCGGGCGGCGTCCATCCGCAGGGTCCCCACGAACTCGGAGGCGACCTTCTCCCAGCCGTCGCCGAACAGTGAGCGCGCGGCTTCGTCGAGCACGATCCAGCGCGCGGCGTTGCGGTCCCGGGCGGGCATCGCGTCGAAGTCGGCGAGCAGTGCGCGGGCCATCCGGTTGGTCATCAGGATGTCCGCGCGGCGTCCCAGCACCAGGGCGGGGGTCCCCTCCAGCCGGGCGACGAGCGCGTGGATCCCCGGGCGTACCTTCTGCGCCGGGGCGCGACGGCGGCCGGCGGCCGGCGGACGCGCCACCGCGCGCAGATAGCTGCGTTCCGCCGCGTCGAGTTGCAGCGCGTTGGCCAGCGCCTCCAGCACGGAGTCCGAAGGGGTGATAGGCCTCCCCTGCTCCAGCCGCGTGTAGTAGTCCACACTGACCCCCGCCAGCGCGGCGAGCTCCTCCCGCCGCAGCCCGGGTACCCGCCGCGGCGCCGCGTCCCGTAGACCGAGCCGCTCCGGATCCATCGCCGCGCGCCGGGCACGCAGGAACTCACTGAGCCCTTCGTTCCGCTCCATGGCCCCATCGTCCCTCCTGTGGGGGCAGCGCACCGTGGCAGGAGTGGCCCTCGGAATCCCAGGGAGGAGGCGAGCCTGTTTCCCGGGCCGGGGAAGCACGGCTGAGGCGTCGGGCGGGCGATCCGGAGCGACCGGGCCGGGCCCTCGCCGTCTGGCAGCGAGCCCAGCCCACCTTCCGCGGCAAAGTGTCCTCGGCCCCCACTTCGAAGACCACTGCCGCGAATGGGCGCGTTGGCACGCCGCGCCCGGAACGTAGGGCGGCCACCCCGTCCGCGTCACCGCCGGCACCGTCAACGACCCGGCGGCCAGGACCAGTCACGAAGTCGACGTAGCCGTCCACGGCTATGACGACGTCCGCCCCGACCGCGAAGTCCTCACCGCCCGCGGCGTCGCCACGCCCCAGCAGACCCGCCTCATGTGCTTCAGCGGAGCAGGCTTCACCGACGAACTCCGCAAGGCCGTCGCCCACGACCACACCGCTCAACTCATCGACCTGGAACGCCTGTACGGCGGCGAGTAGCAGGTTCGCCAAGGACATCAGGTTGCGCCCTCTCATCGCGCCCTCCGATGCGGGTACCGGCGCCCGCCGCACGGTGATCGGTGGGGGTCCGGTACGGGGGGGGACGCGCGCTACCTCTTTCGATACCCGGGAGTGGACCTAAGTGACAGCGGGGTTGAAGGGCGGCGGGGGCCGGCGTTGCATGACGGGTGTCGCGCTGGACTTTCAGGAGGGGCATCCGGCATGAGCCAATTGCTGCATGTGAACGCTTCGCCGAGGCGGGCGGCGAGTCAGTCGCTCGCGATCGCCGAGGCGTTTGTCACGTCGTACAAAGAGCGCAAGCCGGAGACGGAGGTGGACACGCTCCATCTGTTCGAGGAGACGCTGCCCGCATTCGGGACGGTCGCGGCCGATGCGAAGATGGCCGCATTCTCGGGAGGGGAGCAGACTCCGGAGCAGGTCGCCGTCTGGAGTCAGGCGCGTGCCGTGTTCGACCGGTTCGCCGCCGCGGACGAGTATGTGTTCAACGTTCCCATGTGGAACGGCGGCGTGCCGTATGTGCTGAAGCAGTGGATCGACATCATCACCCAGCCCGGGTGGACCTTCGGATTCGATCCCGGGGCCGGCTACCAGGGACTGGTGACCGGCAAGCGGGCGGTCGTCGTCTTCACCGCCGGTGTGTACAGCCCCGGCACGCCGATGGAGTTCGGTGTCGACTTCCACAGCACCTTCTTCGTCGACTGGCTGCGCTTCATCGGTGTCACCGACGTCGAGGAGCTGCGTTTCCAGGGAAACGCCCTGCTCGCGGACGGCGAGAAGGACTTCCGGGAGATTCTTTCCGGCGCCGGAGAACTCGCCGCCCGGTTCTGACTTTTCCGCACCTCATGGCTGTCTTCCCACCGGAGCGGTGGGGAGACAGCCATTTTGCGTTCGCCACGGTCGGCGCGCCCGGTCCGCCGTATAGCACTTTCGAAACAGTGGGTGCCGATTAAGAGGCACTCCATTCGGCCCCGCCGAGCCGGCGCGGCTACCGTGAGAGCGGTAATCGATCCGCCCGGCTTTCCCAGCGAACGGGGCAACAAGATGACTGTGGACAGCGGCAGAAGGCTTTTCCTCGATTCCGTCGACGACTATCTGGGACCGTCGGAAAGCCGTTTCTTCGGCTCCGGGTACCGGCGCGTCGGATACACGATCAGCGACACCGTTCTCGTCGGGACCGGCGGGACCGGCGGGACCGGCGCGAGCGGCGCGAGCGGCGCCAGCGGCGGGGCCGGGCCGAGTGTGCGGGCGCGGGCCGGGATCTCCTATCCCCCGGACTGGTCGACCAAGGCCGAGGGCGACGAACTGCGGCCGCACCTGTCCACGATCGACGCGCTGATCCTGGCCGTACGGTTCGCGGAGTTCCTCGCCCGGCACACCCACGGGCTGGGCGAACGCCAGCGGTCCGAGGTCCGCCTGCACCGGGTGGACATCAAGGCCGGTTCCTCGGCGGTCGAGGACGGTCTCGGTGACCTGCCGGTCTCGGCGGCGGCCTCGGGCAGCGCCGCCTCGGCCGACCACCCCGGCACGGTGATCTCCACGTACGACTGCCGGGTCTCGGGCATGAAGATCCGCGTCGAGCTGATCCACGAGGCCGGCCTTCCGGTGCCTGCCGGGCCCCACGTGGACGCCCAGCTCGGCAGCGGCTATCCGGGCCTGTACGGCAGTGGCTTCCAGCGGACGCGGCAGCTCATCCGGGATGTCGCCGTCGACGTGGCCGCGGGCTCGGCGGACGCCACGGTCGACGTCGTGCCGCCGGACGCCCGGGAGTTCGTCGCCGGGGGCCTGGAGGCCGCCTACGGTCCGGCGGTCTCGCTGATCGACTCCTTCGTCGTCGCGCTTCAGCTCGGTCAGATCCTGCTCTACGAGACCGACGGGATGAAGCGCGGCGAGAGCAACACGCTGTGGATGCGGCGCACGACGCTGACGGCCGGACCCGCCGAACTGCGGCCGGCCGGTGGTTCCTCCCGGGAGACGACATCCCTGGAGGACGCCGCCCTGGTGCCGGCGCAGGGCGGGCTCTGGCGCACCGCGACCATCGTCGGCGACGTCCGGGGCGTACGGACGCGGTGTGTGGTCACGCACCGCCTGCCGGACCGGGCCTGAGCGGCCCGAGCGGGCCCGAGCGGGCTGGGACCGGCCTCAGCGGGCCGGGCCGAAAGCGCCCGCCTCGGCAGCCCTCCGCCTCCCCGTACTTTCCCGTAGTTTCCCGCACCTTCCCGAGCAACTCCCCCAACACCGAAGGCGGTAGTTCGCATGCGGATCGGTATATCCGGAACCTATTCGTCCGGAAAGACGATCACTGCCATGGCGCTGTCCCACTACACCGGAATTCCGCGCACCCGGGCGAAGACGATGCGGGAGATCCTGCCGGAAGCGGCGCCGGGAAAGACGCTCGACCAGTGCACGGCGTCCGAGCTGATCCAGATGATCGTGGTCCGGCACGTGGACCGCGCCGTGCACGAGAGCAGGCGGTGGGACGGATTCATCTCGGACGGCGCCTCGCTGCAGGAATGGATCTACGGCTCGGTACGGGTCACCGTCGGCATCAACCCCAACGCGTCGATCCACCTCAAGGACCTCGACTCCGTGGAGAAGACGCCCGAGCTGATCTTCTTCGAAGACGTCATGCAGCAGCTGGGCCACGCGATGAAGCGGCATGTGAAGGCCACCTTCGACACCTTCATCCACCTTCCCAACGAACTCCCGCTCGCCGAGGACGGCCACCGGCCGGTGAACGAGCGCTTCCGGTCGATGTCCGACGAGTTCCTCATGAAGACGCTCACCGAGCTGGAGATTCCGTACCACATCGTCGGCGGCTCGATGCCGGAGCGGCTGACGAAGATCGTCGGCGTCCTGGGCCTGCCCACGGTGACGGACGTCGAGAAGGCGATCCGCGCGGCGCAGGACGAGTACGCGGCGATGGACGTACGCGACGAGACGGAGCGGGCCGAGGCGGCCAGCGCCTGAACACCCCTGACGGCGGGGTACGGCCGGGCCGCGCGCCCGCCCGCCGTACCCCGCCCGCCCCACCACCTTCCCGCAGCTGAAGATGAAGGAGAGCCCGACAATGAGCACCTCACAAACCACCGTCGACGTCATTCGCGAGCTGCTGATGAAGACCTTCGACGTGTTCGGCACCGAGGAGATCGATCTCGGCGCGACCTTCGAGTCGCTCGACGTCGACTCGCTGGTCCTGGTCGAGTTGGCGGTGGTCCTGGAACGCCGCTTCGGCGTGCGGGTGCCCGAGGGGGAGCTGAGCGCCGAGCAGACGATCGGTGAGGCGGCGGCTCTGGTGGACGCCAAGCGGGGCCGGGAGCTCACCACGTGAATTCCGCGGCGTTCTTCGACGTGGACGACACCCTGATCACGGTGACGAGCATCTTCCGCTTCCTGGAGTTCCACCTGGCGGCGGCCGGGCGACCGCCCGCCGAGTACCGGGCGGTCAGGCAGCGGCTGCGCGCGATGGGCGCCGCCGGCGCTCAGCGTGCGGAGCTGCTCGCGGAGTACTACCGGGTGTTCGAGGGCGAGGAGGAGGCAGCGGTGGCCGCGAGCGGGAGGCGCTGGTTCGCGGCCGAGCTGGCGGCCGGCGGCCTCTTCCACCCGCGGGCGGTCGAATGCTTCCGGAGCCATGCGGCGGCCGGCCACCGTACGGTCCTGGTCTCGGGCGCCTTCCCGCCGTGCCTGGACCCGCTCGCCGCCCATCTCGGGGCCGACGCCGTGCTCTGCTCCCGGCCGCTGGTCGAGGACGGGCGGTACACCGGAACCATCGGCGCCCCGATGATCGGCGCGGTCAAGGCGGCGGCGCTGCGGGCCGAGGCGGCGGCCCACGGGATCGACCTGGCGGTCTCGGCCGCCTACGGCGATCACGTCAGCGACCTGCCGATGCTGGAACTGGTCGGTGACCCGGCGGTCGTCGGCGACGATCCGGTGCTCGCCGCGCACGCGGCACGGCGCGGCTGGCGGCATCTGGTGGCGCATCAGCGGCAACCGGCGTGATCCTGCCGTGGTCCGGGTCCGGCAATGGGCCCGGACCACCCCGGACCGCCCCGGACCACCGCCGGAGCGCCTCCGGATCAACTCCGTTGTCGCTGATAGTATTTTCGGGGACGCGCTGGGTTATAGTGACGGACTCACGTCCATGCCCGCGTCCTTCCGGCGACCGGAGGTTCCATGCGGCACGATGCCCCGACGACCGGGCTGTCGGTGGGTGAGTTGCTCGGTTCCCGCCGCGGCGCCATCCTCGAGCACCTCGAACACCGGCTGCGCGACACCGGCAGTTCGCTCGGCAAGGACCCGGCGGTCCTGCCGGCCTGCATCGCGCGGGCGGACGCCCTGCTGACCGCGACCATGCTGGAACTGGACCAGCTCCAGCGCCCGGTGGCGCCGTCGGACCAGGCGCCCGCGGCCGACGGCACATCGCAGGGGGACACCCCGCCCGGCGGGTCCGGGCTGCTGATGGACGTCGTGCTCAAGGAGTTGCTGTACCTGGCGGTGGAGCAGCCCGAGCTGCTTCCGGAGGTCTCGGTGGCGCTGACGGTGCTGCACGCCAATCTCACCTCGTCGAGGCAGTCACCGGGGGATTCGTACGACGCCTACATCCTGCGCAGCGCCGAGGAGGCGCGGCGGCGGGAGCGGCGTCATATGGCCCAGGAGGTGCACGACGAGCTGGGCCACGAGCTGAGTATCGCCCTGCACCAGCTGGAGCTGAGCGAGCTGTACCGCGAGCAGGCCCCCGAGACGGCGGTCGCCCGGGTCGGCACCGCGCGGGAGCACCTGTCGTCGGCGCTGGCGATCGTGCGCCGGCTCATCGTCGAGTTCGCGGAGCGGCCCTCGGTGGACCTGACGAAGGAGATCGTCTCCTTCGCGGACGCGGCCGGCGCGTTGCGCACGGCCGTTCATGTCCGGGTCACCGGGAATCAGCTGCTCATCCCGGGCGGCCATCGGCACGAGCTGTTCCTGATCATCCGGGAGGCGCTGCTGAACGTCTTCGCCCACGCGGCGGCGGAACGGGCGATCGTCTTCGTCGACGTCACCTCGGAGGGCATCACCGCGGTGGTGGAGGACGACGGCGTCGGCTTCTCCCCGGCGCGGGGGGATGCCAGCGGGAGCGGGGCGACGGGAGCGAGCGCGGACGCCGGCGGCGCACGCGACGGCCGGCGGCGCGGCTTCGGGCTGACCTCCATGCGCGAACGCGCGATGTCGCTCGGCGGCACGGTCACGATCGAGGGCTCGGACGAGGGCACCCGGGTCGAGATCCGGCTCCCGCTGTCGTGAGCGGCGCCCCGGACCGGGACCGGATCACCATCATGCTGGTGGACGACCATGTGATCCTTCGGGAGACGCTGCGCGAATCACTCGACGCCGAGCCCGGATTCGAGGTGGTGGCGGATGTCGGCGACGGCAGCCGGGCGGTCGCCGCCGCGGGCGAGCTCCATCCCGATCTCGTACTGCTGGACATCGACATGCCGGGCATCCCCGCCGCGCTCACCGTGCAGCGGCTGCGGGAGGTCTCGCCGTCGACGCGGGTGGTGATCCTCAGCATGTACGACTCGTCGGGCTTCGTACAGGATCTGCTGAGCCTCGGCGTGCGCGGCTATCTGAGCAAGGGGGTCAGCCGTCAGCACCTGGTGTCGGTGATCCGCAGCACGATGCAGGACGATCTGTCGGTGCTCATCTCGGTCTCCGCGCCGCCGGTGGGCGGGGACGGCGCCCCGGGCGGGACGCCGCCGCTGTCCAGCCGTGAGCGCGATCTGCTCGAACTGGTCGCCCAGGCGCTGAGCAACCGGCAGATCGCCGCACGTCTCGACATCACCGAGGGCACCGTCAAGCGCCATCTGCACAACATCTTCGGCAAGCTGGACGCGGTCTCCCGGCTCGACGCGGTGAACAAGGCGTTCGACGCCGGCCTGATCAGCCCGGCGCCGTCCACCCGCGCGAGCGACCGCCGCACCCGCCGCTGACCCCGGGCCGCGCGGCCGGCCAAGGGCGGGCCGGCCGCCGCCGCCCGGGGCGGGGACAGTTCCGGCTCACCTGACGTGCCGGCCGCTCGACACGCTCGGCGGGACGATCAGCGCGTCCGCCACCGCCTTGTTGACCGCGTCGATGCGCGAGACCGCGCCGAGCTTGCCGAAGATATTCCGCATGTGACGCTTGACGGTGCCTTCGGTGATCCCCAGCTTCCCCGCGATCTGCCGGTTGCTCATCGCGTCGGCGACCAGGACCAGGATCTCGTGCTCCCTGGGCGACAGCTGGGAGTCGCTCTCGGCGGGCGCCGGCAGCACGCTCGGAGCGGCCGAGATGACCACCTGGCCGTGGTCCCGGCGGCTTATGCCGCGAATCGCCGACGCCAGCTCCTGGCGGCTGACGCTCTTGTGCAAGTACCCCCGTACGCCCCGGTCCAGCAGTTCCTGGATCAGCCGGCGCTCGGTGAACATGCTGACGATGATGATCGCGGTGTCCGGGGCGATCTCCTTGAGTCTGCGCACCGTCAGACCGGGCGGGTTGCCCGGCATGCCGACGTCGAGCAGTACGACGTCGGGCTGGAGGCTCCGGGCCAGCAGTACGGCGGACTCGCCGTCGGCCGCCTCGCCGACCACCTGGAAGCCCTCTTCCATCCGCAGCATGTCGCAGACGGCTTCGCGCAGCAGGGTGTGGTCGTCCGCGATCAGGATCCGGATCATCGCGCCGTCACCCCGCCTGCTCATACAGGGCTTCCATCAGCGGTACCGACATCTGGACGCGGGTGCCCACGCCCGGCCGGCTCAGGACGGCCAGTTCGCCGCCGAGGGCGTCGACCCGTTCCGCCATGGACGCCAGCCCGTGGCCGTCCTTGGGGGATGTCGTGTCGAAGCCGCGGCCGTCGTCCTGGACCTCGACCCGCACGTCGTCCCGCGAGGCCTCGATCCGCACCGTGACCCGGGAGGCGTGCGCGTGCTTGAAGGCGTTGCGCAGGCATTCGCGGATGACCATGAACACCTCGCTGCCGACCTCGTCCGGTATCCACCGCTCGTCGCCCTCGATCTGCAGGTCCACCGAGGTCTCCAGCAGGTCCATGGACTCCACGAAACACTTGACGGCCTCGCCGACCCGCGCCGAGGGGAGTTGCACCCGCATGTCGGAGACGAGGCGGCGGATGCTCTCCAGCAGTTCGGTCACCACGCCGCGCGCCTGGGTCACTTTGTGGTGCGCCGTCGCGGCGTCCTGGCTGTGCAGCACGTCGTAGAGCTCCAGATGCCGGTGGACCAGGCTCGCCCCGTTCCCCACGTGGTCGTGGATGTCCCGGGCGATACGGCGGCGGTAGGCGAGGTCCGCCCATTCGATCCGGTCGGAGAGCAGCACGTCGTACGAGCGGGCCATCCGCTGCTCGCCGGCGGCGACGGCCCGGTCGAGCGCCAGCACCGCTTCCGTCATGAGGCCCAGCGGATCCTGGGATCCGGCCACCGCGCCGCGCAGCAGCCGCACCGTCAGTTCCTTGAGCAGGTCGCCGGCCCGCAGCAGTTCGGTCATCTGGACGCCATGATGCGGGATCGGCACCGCGGCCGACACGGCGGGCGACTGAGCGCCGCCGCGGCCCCGGCCGCCGCCGCGCAGGCTCAGCGCGCACTCGGCGAGCACCGCGGCGGCCTGCCGGCGGAAGTCCTCCCAGGTCGGGGTGTCCTTCACCAGCGTCGATCCCTGGGCCCGCAGCCCTGTCTCGTAGTCGGCGAGCAGGGTGTTGACACCGGCGGTGAATATCTCCTCCGGCGAGGCGTCGCGATAGGTGGAAGCGCCCCAGACGCGTATCGCCGCCTGGATCGCGGCGCCACGGGCCAAAGCGCGCTCCCCCGCGCCGCGGTGCTCGGAACACTCCGGCCGCCGTCTTCGGCGCCCTCCCGAAAAGAAGTGCGGCATGCGGAGTTCGCTGTTTCGACGCTCGATGGAGAACCCTCGGGTACCCATGCCCTCTTCCACGTGTGCCGTCGGAACCGGGTGCGCCGGGCCGCGGTCGTGCGCCGGGCGCTCTTGTCATCGTTCTCGATGCCTACCTCAAAGGGCCCGCCCGTATGCGAGATTTTTGGCCAGGGGCGAGCATGGAGACCGTCGCTGTGCCTGCGGAGCGGAATGCCGGTCAAGTCGTCGGTGACTCGGCGCCGTGACAACAAGAATCCACGTGCGGAGTATATCCAGGGCCGCTCACACTGACGGCGGTCTCCGACACCGTGGAAGGATTTGAGATTAACCAACCCACCTGGTGAAGTCAACCGAGCAATCACCTGCTGAGAAGCCTTTCCGGCGGGCGCAAGATCCATTCCCCGGCGCGGCCGGCCATTCGCCGATAACCGCGACCGGGAAGGGCTTCGGCGCGTCGGCTCAGACGTCACTCCAGTAACAACTCCGCAAACGGTCCACTCGGCTCCCAGGGCGGATCATCGTATGCGGCGAAGTATTCAATTGCCCGGCTGTCACTTTGGTTGTACTGCGCGAAACCTTGGGTGTAGCGGCGGCTCGGGCGGCGCGGCGCGGGTTCTAAGCTTCGGGCGGAGCGTTCTCAGAACCTCGACCCATACGTGACCAGCAGCCCCACCCGATGAAATGAGAGGCTCACCACATGTCGACACTCGATGAAGTGTCCGCCACGAAGAATAGCCGGTCGCCCGCATACATGACAGGGCGGCAGAAGACCATCCTCGCGGTGTTGCTCAGCGCTCAGTTCATCGTATCGGCCGACTTCTCGATCCTCAACGTGGCTATTCCGGTGATCGGCAAGGATCTCGGGTTCGCGCTGGCCAATTACCAGTGGATCGCCACCGCCTTCGCGCTGGCCTCGGCGAGTTTCACCCTGGTGTTCGGCAAGATCGCCGACCAGCTCGGCCGGCGCAGGATGCTGCTGATCGGTATGGCGGTCCTGGTCGCCGCCTCGTTACTCGGAGGCCTGGCCGACTCGCCGGCCACGCTCCTCGGCGCGCGTATTCTCCAGGGCCTGGCCACCGGCATCGTGATCCCTTCGGCGATGTCCCTGCTGACCACGTCCTTCCCCGAAGGCCCGCTGCGCGAGCGGGCGATGGGCCTCAACGGCGCGCTGCTGTCGGCCGGCTTCACCATCGGAGCCGTGCTCGGCGGCGTGCTGACCGGCGTGGTGAGCTGGCGCTGGGCGTTCCTGATCAATGTGCCGATCGGCCTGATCGTGCTCGCGGTCCTGCCGCTGGTGGTCAAGGAGAGCCGGGCCGAGCGATCGTCCAAACTCGACCTGCCGGGCGCGGTGACCGTGAGCCTGGGGCTGGCCTCGCTGATCTACGGCATCTCCACGCTCGGTGAGAAGGGCTGGGGCAACACACCGGGCCTGATCGCCATCGCGGTGGGCGTCCTGCTGCTCGGGGCCTTCGTCGCCATCGAGCTGCGCGTCGAATCCCCGCTCGCCCCGCTGCGCTTCCTGTCCCGCGCCACGGTGAGCTGGGGCAATCTCGGCGGTCTGATCAGCTTCACCATGGAGACCTCGGCGATCTTCCTGATGACGCTGTACCTGCAGGAGACGCTCGGCTACTCGGCGCTGACCGCCGGTCTGGTCTTCACCGTCATGGGCGTCACCTCGCTGCTGGGCGGCATCGCCGCGCCCCGGATCATCCGCCGGATGGGCAGCCGCAGTTCGCTGCCGGCCGGCCTGCTGGTGCAGGGCCTGGCGACCGCGGCGCTCTTCCTGGTGGGCCACAGCGGGAGCAGCGTGATCACCGTGATCGTCGCCACGTCCATCGGCGGATTCGGCCACATGGTCGCCATCGTGTCGTACATGGTCACCGCGACCTCGGGGCTGTCCAACGACGAGCAGGGCCTGGCCACCGGTCTGACCTCGATGACCCAGCAGGTCGGCATCACCGCCGGCATCCCGGTGCTCAGCGCCATCGCCAACAGCCGGATCTCGGCGCTGCGGAGCCATGAGTCGTCCGCCGACGCGTTCCTCGACGGGGTGACGCTCGCGGTGCTGATCGACGCGGGGGTCGTGCTGGGCGGGGCGCTGCTGGTCTATCTGCTGCTGCGCCAGGGGCGCGCGGCGCTGGCCTCGCCGGCGCGGGCCCTGACCGACTGACACCGGCACCGGACACACGGGCGGTCGAGGGGGCTCCTCCGGGAGCCCCCTCCCGTCGTTTCCGGCCCGGAATCCGGCGCGGGGGTTCACGGCACGGATTCACGGCGCAGGTCCACGGCACGGATTCGGCGTACGGATTCGCGTGCGGATTCACCTACGGAAATGCCGGCTACCACTTTCGGCGCGGGCGCCGCTCCTTGGAAGTATCCGGCCCTTCGCGCACCGGACCCCGGCATAGATTTCGGCTGTCGGCTCGCCTCTTGCCGCGAGCGCGAAGGTCGATTCACCCCGGATTCCACAGGAGCCACTGACATGCTGACGAGTACGCGTACCGAAAGAGCGGAACCACCGGAAATCCGGAGCCCGCGGTGACCCGGGCGGCCGTGGTCCAGGGCCTCGGCGCGATGGTGCCACCGGGAATCGTCACCAACGCGATGCTCGCCGAGCGCCTCGACACCAGCGACGAATGGATCCGGACCAGGACCGGGATCGCCCAGCGGCACATGGTCGAGCCCGGTGTGGCCACCAGCGACCTGGCGGTCGTGGCGGGCGAGCGGGCGCTGAAGGCGGCCGGCACCGACCGGGTGGACCTGGTGGTGCTGGCCACGACCACCCCGGACCACCCCTGCCCGGCGACCGCGCCCTCGGTCGCCGCGCGGCTGGGCCTGGCGGGTGTCGCGTCGTACGACGTGAGCGCGGTGTGCACCGGGTTCATCTACGGGCTGTACGCCGGAGCGGGCGCGATAGCCGCCGGACTGGCGGACTCGGCCCTGGTGATCGGCGCGGAGACCTACAGCTCGATCCTCAACCCGGAGGACCGCACCACCTCGGTGATCTTCGGCGACGGCGCGGGCGCCGTGGTGCTGCGGGCCGGCGGCGCCGACGAACCCGGCGCGCTGCTGGGATTCGACCTCGGCAGCGACGGCAGCCTGGCCGACCTCATCATGATCCCGGCCGGCGGCTCCCGGCAGCGCACTCCCGTGGAGCCCGCGGACGCCTACTTCACCATGAACGGCAAGCAGGTCTTCCGCCACGCCGTGGAACGCATGGAGGGCGCCGCCCGCAGCGTTCTGGCCAAGACCGGCTGGCGCGCGGACGACGTCGACTGCTTTGTCGGCCACCAGGCGAACATCCGCATCCTGCGCACGGTTGCCCTCCAACTCGGCCTGCCCGAGGACCGGTTGGCGGTCAATCTGGACCGGGTCGGCAACACCTCGGCGGCGTCGATCCCGCTGGCCCTGGCCGACGCCGCCCGCGACGGCGTGCTGAAGCCGGGGGACCGCGTCGTCCTCACCGCGTTCGGCGGTGGCGTCACCTGGGGGGCCACCGGACTGATCTGGCCCGACATCAGCGTCTTCTGAGAATGTGTGGAGGGTGTGGCAGAGATGGCCGAGCAAACGAACCAGGACAGCGGCGAGCCCGGGGTTCTCATCGTCGGCGCCGGCGCGGCGGGCCTGATGCTGGCCTGCGATCTACTTCAACAAGGCGTGGACGTCAGGGTGGTGGACCGCAGGGAATTACTGGACAACGGCGATCCGCACTCCCGTGCCGTACTGATCTGGCCGCGGATGCTGGAGCTGCTGCACCGCATCGGCATCGTGGACGAGCTGGTCGGCCTGGGCTTCCGGATCACCGGCGTCTCGTACTTCTCCAGCGGGCGGCGGCTGGGCACCGTACCGATGGACACGCTGGGCACCGCCCGTCCGTACACGCTCTCGCTGCCGCAGCGGGAGATCGAGCGGGTGCTGCGCAAGCGCCACGAGGAACTCGGCGGCCGCATCGAACTGGGGCTCACCCTGGAGGAGCTGGACAACAGCGGGCCGCTGCCCGTCGCTCTGCTGCGGCACTCTTCGGGGGCCGCCGAGATCGTCCGGCCGCAGTGGCTGGTCGGCGCCGACGGCGTGGGCAGTGCCACCCGCCGGCTGCTCGGTATCGGCTACCCCGGCAACTCCTTCGAACTGGGCATCTCCATCGGGGACTTCCCGGTCTCCGGCCCGAACGGCACCCATGTCGAGTACCACTATTCGCGCTTCGGCCTGCTGCCGGTGATCCCCATGGGCAGTGGAGTGGGGCGGCTGGCCTCCATCGTGCCGCCGGTCGGGGACGGCTGGCAGTCGCTGAGCCGCGACCAGCTCCAGGCGATCGTCGACAAGCGCGCCAGCCTGCCGTACACGATCGGCGAGCCCAAGTGGATACGCACCTTCCAGCCGCGGCCCGGCATCGCCGAGCGGTTCCGGGACGGCCGCTGCCTGCTGGTCGGTGACTCGGCGCACTGCCTGGTCCCGCTCGGCGGCCAGGGCCTGAACCTCGGCATCCAGGACGTGTTCAATGTGAGCTGGAAGCTGGCCGGTGTGATCCAGGGGCGGCTGCGCGACTCGGTGCTGGACAGCTACGACACCGAACGGCGGGTGGCGGCGCGGCAGGTGACCGCGGTCGTCGATAAGCAGATCCTGGCGGCCCGGCAGGTCAAGCGGTGGCCCAGCCTGCTGCGGGACACCGTGATGACCCTCGGCCGGTGGGCGGGGCTGGGCCGGCGGCTCGCCGCGCCGCTCATCAGCCAAGTGGGCCTGGCCTACGGCGAGCCGCAGACCCGCTCCCTGCTCCGGCCGCAGCCCCGGCGGGCCCGGCCGGGCCAGCGGGTGCCCTTCTATCCGCCCTCCTCCCCCGCCACCGCCCGGCCCGCGCTGGACCTGTCCCGGCACATGGTGCTGCTCTGGCCCGGCCGCCGGGTCCGGGCCGACTGGGGGTCGGTGCGGGCGGCGGTGAGCGGCGCGGTCGGCGGGCGGGCACCGGTGCACGACCTGGCCGAACTGCCGGCCGGGGAGCGGCGGCAGTTGCTCGCCACCTTCGGCGGTCGCCCGGTCCTCGCGGTGGTCCGGCCGGACGGTCACCTCGCGGAGCTCAGCCCGGTGTCCCGGCCGGGCGCGGTGGCGGACTTCCTGCGGTCGCTGGCGCCCGAGGCCGTCAACGCGCGGTCCACCTCGGCCGCCGGCCCGACGTCGCTCGCCTCCGCCTGACGGGCGGTTTCGCGGGGGTGTGCCGCCGGGCGCGTCGGGGCCAGGCCGGCGTCGTACGGAGGTCGTCCGCCGGTCGTACGACGGGCGGGTGTCCGCCGGTCGTCGCGGCTCCGGCCCGGGCTAGGCCGTGTCTGACAAATCCCGCCTGTCCCGCGACGCCTGGCACGCGCGCTCGCTGCGTTGTCGGGGTCGTCCGAGTAGCCCACTACGAGGACGACCCTCCGCCTTGCGATCACACGCGCCAGACGCCGCGGGACCCGCCCTACGGGCGGACGGCGCTATCTGTCAGACACGGCCTCGCGGGCCCGGGCCGGAGCTCGCCCGGCGCGGCTCGTGCACCCTTGGATCCAGGTCGCGAACTTCGGATGCAATGGCGGCCGCGGGAGGTTTTCCCCGCAGTACGGTTCCTCCCAGTTCCCGCGAAACCCCGGAGGAATCTGCTGTGACCTCGCCGAGCGCTCTGCGTCGACTCGACCGTGAGGGGGGCCCGCTCACGATCGGTATCGATCTGCCCCTGGACAACGACCTGACGCCGCACGGCGGGGCCGCGAACCGGACGAACGGTGTTCCCGACCTGACCGGTCACGCCGAGAAGGCGGCGCTGGCCGACCGGCTCGGCTTCGCGGCCCTGTGGGTCCGGGACGTGCCACTGTACGACCCGGTGCGGTTCGGCGACGCCGGCACGGTCTTCGAGACCTTCACCCACCTCGGACATCTCGCGGCCACCACCCGCGACGTCGTACTCGGCACCGCCGCCGTCGTACTGCCGCTGCGCGCTCCCCTGCTGACCGCCAAGGCCGCCGCGACGGTGGACGCGCTGTCCGGCGGGCGGTTCGTGCTCGGTGTCGCCAGCGGCGACCGGCCGGTGGAGTATCCGATGTTCGGCCTGGACTTCGACCGCCGGGGCGCGGCCTTCCGCGACGCCGTGCTGACCCTGCGCTCGGCCTGGGCGACGCCGCCGGCCGGACAGGGCGTGGCCGTGCCGTCGCTCGACCTGTCCGAGCAGCTCCAGCTCGATGTGCTGCCGAAGCCGGCCGGCGGCACCGTGCCGATCGTGGTGGCCGGGCGGGCGCAGCAGACGGTGGAGTGGGTCGCCGACCACGCGGACGGCTGGTTCAACTACCCGCGCGACCTGGCCGGTCTGGCCGCGCAGATGGGACAGTGGCGCCGCCTCACCCTGGAGCGCGGCCGTCGGCTGCCGTACCTGATGCCGATGATGCTCGATCTGAGCGAGGACCCCCGTACCCGGGCGACCCCGATCTTCCACGGCATCCGCGCCGGCCGCCACGAGCTGCTCGACCATCTGCACCGGCTGGACGAACTCGGCGTCAGTCACCTCTCGCTGAGCCTGCGCTGCAGCACGCGCCCGGTCGAGGAGGTCCTGCACGAACTGGCCGAGACCGTATTACCCGACTTCCCGAGCCAGCCCGCCGCCCCGGCCCTCGGCCACGCCACCGCCGGATAGGACGCGGGACCGCCGGAGGCCGGGGGCTGCCCCCGGCCGGGATCGGCCCCGTGCCAGCCGTCGCCGGAGGTGATGAGGTCGAACTGCCTCCCGGCGTGGTCCCAGGTCGCACCCGCCGCTCAGCGCACGCCGGTCCGCCGTGCCTGGCGGGCGGCGGCCTGCGGGGTGCCGGTGAAGGGGCGGCCGTGGCCGGGGAGCAGTACGGTCGCGGCCAGTTCGTCCAGCCGGTCGAGGGCGGTGAGGGCGGCGGCGCTGTCGTGGGTGAAGCCGCGGCAGACCAGGGCGGGGCCCTCGTGCCCGGTCAGGCCGTCCGCGGTGACCAGGGCGTCGCCGGTGAAGAGCAGGCCCCGGTCGGCGAACAGATACGCGGTGCTGCCCGGGGTGTGGCCGGGCAGCAGCACGGCCTGCGGGGCGCCGGGGACCTCCGCCAGCGCCCGGTCGGCGCCGAAGGTCCGCGCGTCGGATACCGCCCGGGCGGTGAAGGCGCCCTTGCGGGCCAGATGCAGCGGGGTCGCGATCGCGGCCGGCCGGCGCAGCAGGTACGGCAGTATGGAGCGCTCCGGTTCGGCGTGCCGCATGGCGCTGCGCGGCCCGTCCGTGAGGATCGCGGCGTCCCGTTCGTGGACCCAGATGTCGGCGCCGGCCTGCTGGAGGGCACGCGCCAGACCGGTGTGGTCGGGGTGGGCGTGGGTGAGGAGAACGGCGCGCACGTCGCCGAGGGAGTTCCCCGACCGGGCCAGGCTCGCGAGCAGTTGCCGGAGGTGGCCCGGCAGCCCCGCGTCCACGAGGACCAGCCCGTCGGGATGATGGAGCAGGTAGAAGTTGACGACGCGGTCGCCCAGGCGCTCGACTCCCGGAGCGACGCTTCGACCGGTCGGGTGGTGGGCACGACGGGACACGGGTTCCTCCGGCAGCCGGGCGGGGACGCACTTTCGATACTGTTGACTGTAATGGATTGAGGAGGAACCCTCCGCCGTGCCGCCCGACACCCAGCCCGATGCCCGGCCCGATGCCGCGCCCGACACCCCCCGCAGGCCCTACGACGCCCGCCGCCGCCAGGACGCCGCCCGGCGCAATCGCGCCGCCGTGCTCGCCGCGTGCCGGGAGCTGCTGCTGCGCGACGGTTATCAGGCCACCACCATCCGCGCGGTGGCCGAGTCCGCGGGAGTCTCCCCCGAAACGGTCTACAAGGCCTTCGGCGGCAAGCCCGGCCTGGTCAAGGCGCTGTGGGACATCACGCTCGCCGGTGACGACGAACCCCTCACCATGGCCGAGCGCCCCGTCCTCCGCGAGATCTGGAGCACCCCCGATCCGCGGACCAAACTGCGGAAGTACGCCGCCTTCGTCCGCGGTGTCAATGAACGGCTCGCCGCGCTCTTCGCGCTGCTGACCCAGGCGGGCCCCGACGTGGGCCAGGTGCTCGCCATCAGCGAGGGCGAGCGGCTGACCGGGCTCACCGCGTTCGTCGCCCACCTCGCCGACGCGGGCGCCCTGCCCGCCGGGACGGACCTGGCGTACGCGGCGGACGCCTGCTGGGCGCTGACCGGGCCGCACCTCTTCACCCAGCTCACCAGCGGCCGCGGCTGGTCCGCCGACACCTACCAGGACTGGCTGGCCGACATGCTCGCCGGCACCCTGCTGGGGGCGCACCGAAAGGTGTGATCATCCTTGGGCGCCCCCAGGACCGGACACCGGCGTCGGATCAGTGCACCAGCACGATCTTCCCGCGGGCGTGGCGGGTCTCGCTCAGTGCGTGCGCGGCCGCGGCCTCGGCGAGCGGGAAGGCCGCAGCGACCGGTACGCGCAGCCGGCCCTCGCCGGCGAGGGTGACCGCGAGGGAGAGGCCGTGCAGTGCCATCGGGTCGGCGGAGGCCCCCAGGGCCGTGCCGGTGTCGTCGGCCGGGGCGCCGTGCGAGAGGTGTACGCCGTGGGCCGCCGCGGTCAGGTCGGCGATCGTCACCACGCGGGCCGGGTCGCCGGCGATGGCGACGAGGTCGGGCAGCGCCCCTCCGGCGCAGTCGAACACCGCGTCCACTCCGGCCGGTGCCAGCGCGCGGATCCGTTCGGCCAGCCCCGTCCCGTACGTCGTCGGCTCGGCGCCGAGGGAGCGCAGGAAATCGTGGTTGGCCTCGCTCGCCGTACCGATGACGATGGCGCCGCGGGCGACCGCGAGCTGGACGGCGACGGTGCCCACCCCGCCGGCCGCGCCCTGTACGAGCACGGTCCGCCCGGCGCCGACCGCGAGCCGGTCGAGGACCCGGGTGGCCGTCTCGACGGCGCCCGCGGCACCGCCCGCCTCCTCCCAGCTCCAGGCGGCCGGCTTGGGCGCCCAGGCGGCCAGGACCACGAAGTCGGCGTTGGCGCCGCGGGCGGCCGTGGTCGTCATACCGAACACCTCGTCGCCGACGCCCACGTCCGTGACGCCCTCGCCGACCTCGTCCACCACGCCCGCGGCGTCGAATCCGGTCCGGTACGGGAAGGCCAGCGGCACCACGTCGCGCATCTCCCCGGAGCGGATCCGGATCTCCCCGGGCGAGATCCCGGAGGCCCGTACCGCGACGCGGATCGCGCCCGCTCCGGCGTGCGGTGCCGCCACCTCGGCGACGTGCACAACGCCGGGCGGGCCGTACTCGGTGAATTGAATCGCTCTCATGCGCCGGACCGTAACGGAGCACCCCGTCCGTTTGGCTAAAGTGAGAGAGGTGACGGCCCAAGTGATAACGAAGCTCCGCTCGGACGCCCGCGACAACCGCGGCCGCATCCTCGCGGTCGCCCGCGCGGCCTTCGCCACCGAGGGCCTCGATGTGCCGATCCGGGAGATCGCCCGGCGCGCCGAGGTCGGTGTCGCGACCGTCTACCGGCACTTCCGCACCAAGGAAGCGCTGCTGACCGAGGCGTTCGCCGAGCAGCTGGCCTCCTGCTCCGCGGTCGTGGCGGAGGGCCTGGCGGCGGAGGATCCGTGGCGCGGGTTCCGGCTGGTGATCGAGAGGCTCATGGAGATGCACGCCCTCGACCGGGGCTTCGCCCGCGCCTTCACCTCGCAGCTCCCCCACGCGGACGACTTCGTCGCGGACCGCGACCGCACCCTGCGCATGCTGCACGAACTCGTGCGGCGCGCGAAGGTGGCGGGCCCCCTGCGGGAGGACTTCGTGCTGGAGGACATCAGCCTGGCGCTGATGGCGAACGAAGGTATCCGCGCCGAGTCCCCCGCGATGAGGGTGGCGGCCTCCCGCCGCTTCGCGGCCCTGATGCTCCAGTCGTTCCAGGCGAACCCGGTCCCGGCGCCGCTACCGCCGGCCGTCCGGCTGCCGCTGTCCCGAGCCTGACGGACACTCCGGGCCGGGCAAGCGCCCCAGACCTGCTGATGGTCCGGCCGCAACGCGGCCGGTCAGGAACCGGCCCGCACGAGCGGGGCCAGCTCGCGCCATACGGACCGGGGCATGGCCGAGCCCGCGCCCACCACGTGCAGGCAGACATGGTCGGCGCCGGCCTGGTGGTGGGCGCGGACGCGCTTGCCGATCGTCTCCGCGTCCCCCCAGGCCACCACGCTGTCGATGAGGCGGTCGCTCCCCCCGCCCGCGAGGTCCTCTTCGGTGAATCCCTGCCGGAACAGGCTTCGGGCGTAGTGGTCCATGCCGAGGAACACGTCCAGGAACTCACGGGCCGCGGTGCGCGCCTTGCCGGCCTCGCCTTCGAGGACGACGGCCTGGTAGGGCGCGATG
Source organism: Streptomyces polygonati (assembly GCF_042650325.1). Classification (NCBI taxonomy): domain Bacteria; kingdom Bacillati; phylum Actinomycetota; class Actinomycetes; order Kitasatosporales; family Streptomycetaceae; genus Streptomyces; species Streptomyces polygonati. Next base: position 42,657 of record NZ_JBHSBB010000010.1, read on the forward strand.
AGGGGGCCGTCGCCCAGCCGCTCCCGGGCCGCGGCCGAGTACTCCGGGGTGACCATGAACGGATGGACGCCGGCGGTCCGACGTCCCGCGAGTTCGGTCATCTTCGGGCCGAGGGCCGCCATGAACCGCTCCTCGGGCGGTACCGGTACGGGCGCCCGGTCGAGTACGTCGAGGTAGGCGCCCATGTCGGCGAGCGGCCGGTACGGACGCCCCGCGCCGCGCGCCGCCGCGGGATCGCTGACACCGAGACCCAGCAGGTGCCGACGGCCGAAGGCGTTCTGCAGGCGGGTGTGCCCGGCGGCCGTCTCGGCCGGCTGATGCCGCCAGATGCTCGCGACGCCGACGGCCACCTTCGCGGTGCGCGTGGCGCGCAGCAGCCGCGCCGAGTCGCCGAGGACGTCGCCGCCGCCCAGGCCCGGTATCCACAGGGTGCCCCAGCCCAGTTCGTCGAGTTCGGCCGCGGCGTCGGAGATCTCGTGCGGGTCCCCCGTCCGCAGTTCGATGCTCCAGATCCCGATCGGTCCCAGTCCCCGTCGCATTGTTTCTCGCCCCTCCGTATAGGTGTCGCGTACGCCGCGGTCAGATCTGGTTGCGACCGCCGTCGACGAAGAGCTCGATGCCGGTGATGAAGCTGCTCTGGTCCGAGGCGAGGAAGAGGACGGTGCTCGCGACCTCGTCGGGGCGCCCGATCCGGCCCATCGGGATCGTGCCGGCCATGTACGACTTCAGCTGGTCGGCCTGCTCCTGGTCGGGGGCGAGACCGTCGATACCGGGGGTGTCGATGGTGCCGGGGCTGATCGCGTTGACCCGGATGGCACGGCCCCTGAGCTCGGCGGCCCAGGTGCGGGCGAAGGAGCGCACCGCCGCCTTGGAGGCCGCGTAGACACCGAAGGCCTCGTTGCCGAGGGTAGCCGCGTTGGAGGCCGTCAGGATGACGGAAGCGCCGTCGTTCAGCAGCGGCAGGGCCTTCTGGACGGTGAACAGCATTCCCTTGGTGTTGCCGCCGAAGGTCTCGTCGAAGTGCTTCTCGGTGACCTGCTCCAGCGTGGAGAACTCACCGCCGCCCGCGTTGGCGAAGAGCACGTCGATCCGCCGGCCCTGCTCGGCCACGGTCGCGTAGAGGCGGTCCAGGTCGGCCAGCACGGCCACGTCGCCGCGCACACCGGTCGCGTTGCGGCCGATCCTGGCCACGGCGGCGTCGAGTGCGTCCTGGCGGCGGCCGGTGACGAAGACATGCGCGCCCTCGGCGGCGAAACGCTCCGCGGTGGCCAGGCCGATTCCGGTGGTGCCTCCGGTCACGATGACCGTCTTGCCGTCGAACTGTCCCATGGTGGTGCCCCTTGCTCGTGGTGACCTGCGTTTTTTATCGATCACTAAAAAACTAGGACGCAGTGCGGCCGGTGTCAAACGCGGGAAGGGGCGGATCACCGCCACGGGCCCGCCGGACGCGGCCGGTGACAGGCCCGCGGCGGAGCGATCAGGCGTCGGCCGGCCGCGGCCAGACCGTCATGGCGGTGTCCACGATCTGGTGGAGCTGCTCCCGGGTGGCGCCGCCGGCCGCCTGGACGGCCACCCCCTGGTAAATGGTGGTGAAATAGCGCGCCAGACCGTCGGGATCAGCGCCGGCCGGGAGTTCCCCGTCCTTGCCGGCCTGCTGCAGGCGTTCCCGCAGGGCCGCCTCGCCGGCCGCCCTGCGGGCCGTCAGTTCGGCGCGCGCGGTCTCGGCGCCCGGCGAGCACGCCAGTGCGCCCTGCACCGTAATGCAGCCGCGCGGATGATCGGGGTGGGTCGTCGCGTCGGCGGCGCCGTGCAGGAGTGTTTCCACGGCGGCCCGCGCCGTCGGCTCGCCGAACGCCTCGCGGATATAGCGGGCCGGGCCGTCCGCATAGCGGTCGAGCACCTTGCGGAAGAGCTGCTCCTTGTTTCCGAAGGCGTTGTAGAGGCTGGGCGCGTTGTTGATACCCATCGCCTTGGTGAGATCCGAGATCCCGGTGCCTTCATAACCCTGGCGCCAGAACACCTCCAGCGCCCGGTCCAGCGCCGTGTCGCTGTCAAAGGTGCGCGGTCGTCCTCCCGCCATGGTCGCCTCCGGTTCCCAGCGGAATTTGTAGTCACCGCTAAAGTACACCGGTCCGCAGCGATGCGACGAGGACGGCGGTACGGGCCGGGACTGCCCACGGCGCCACCGCCGTCCGCCTGAGGTCAGGCACCCGCCCGGGTCCCGGGAGGGCCGGAGGTCAGAAACCGAGGTCGCTCAGCCCGGGGTGGTCGTCGGGGCGGCGGCCGAGCGGCCAGTGGTATTTGCGATCCGATTCCTTGATGGGGAGATCGTTGATGCAGGCGTGCCGGACGCTCATCAGACCGTTGTCCTCGAACTCCCAGTTCTCGTTCCCGTAGGAGCGGAACCAGTTTCCCGAGTCGTCGTGGGACTCGTACGCGAACCTGACGGCGATATGATTCCCGGTGAACGCCCAGAGCTCCTTGATAAGCCGGTACTCGTGCTCGCGGTTCCACTTCCGGGTGAGGAAGTCGACGATTTCCTTCCTACCATTGATGAATTCGGCACGATTGCGCCAGCGGGAATCCGGGGTATAGACGAGGGAGACTTTCTCCGAATTCCGCGAGTTCCATCCGTCCTCGCCGAGTCTGACCTTCTCGATGGCGGACTCGCGGGTGAATGGCGGGAGCGGCGGCGTGGTCATCCAGGTCTCCTGTCGTCATGCGTTCCCCGGTCAACGCGAAATCGATCGCACGCGATGATCGCGCGACCGTCGCACGATATTCCGGGGACGAGTGCCGTGCCGCCGCGGACACGCGGGCAGACGGATGACGGGCGGCCCGGTCGGTGTCCGACCGGGCCGCCCGGCGGTCGGTGCCGCCGGTCCCGCCGGGGCTTTGCCCGCTCTTTACAATGTGCTTCCCCGCTGCCTCGTCTCTTCTGTCGATCCACCACCCAGCCCGCCGGGCCCAAGCGCGGGCGGACCGACGAAAGAGAGCGACTCATGCGCCGAACTGTCCTCAGCGCCATGGCACTCACGTGCACCGCCGTACTGGCGAGCGCCGTGCCGGCCTTCGCCGACGGGGGGACCCCGACTCCGGCCCCGACGGCGAGCGCCGCACCGACCGGGGTCCCGACCCCGGTCCCGGCCCCGACCCGGAGTTCGGCCCCCGCTCCGGTGCCGAGCGCCGCACCCGCCACGGCCGCACCCGCCACGGCCGCGCCGGGCGAGGTCGCCGTCGTACCGAAGGGAGCGCCCGACACCGGTCTGGCACCGGTCCAGGCGGAGTCCGGCGGCAAGGGCGGGCTGATCGGCGGGAGCGCCGCCGCGGTGTTCGCGCTCGGCGGCGCGACGGTCCTCGTCGTACGCCGCCGGCGGGCGACCGGGGCATGACCTCGCCCTCCAGGCGCGCGTTCGTCACCGCGGCGCTGGCCTCGGTGCTGGTGGGATGCGGCAGCCACCGGACCGGCCGGGCCGATCGGGGCCACCCGGACGGTCCGGCCGGCGCCGCGCTCCCGCCGAGCCCGCCGAGCCCGCCGGCCGCCCCGCGTCCCGCCGCGAAGACCGCGCGCGCCCTGCGGCGTTCGGTCCCGGTCGCCCTGCGGATCCCGGCCATCGGGGTCGACACCCCGGTGATGCGGCTGGGGCTGGCCCCGGACGGCAGCGTGCAGGTCCCGCCGATCACCGCGCACGACCGGGCGGGCTGGTACGAGGGCTCGCCGACACCGGGTCAGGTCGGCCCGTCGGTGATCCTCGCCCATGTCACGACCGGCGCCTACGGGGACGGGGTGTTCCGTCACCTCGCCCGGTTGCGGATCGGCGACCGGATCGTGGCGCGCCTGGAGAACGGCACGGCGGCGGTCTTCGCCGTCAGCGCCGTACGGACCGTCGCCAAGGCGGACTTCCCGACGGACGCGGTCTACGGCGACGTGGACCGTCCGGAACTGCGGCTCATCACCTGCGGCGGGCCCCGCAGCGGTGACGGATACCTCGACAACGTGATCGTCTTCGCCGCGCTGAGCCCGACGAGCCCGACGAGCCCGACGAGCCCCTGACCGGCCACCCGGATCCCGGGCCGCCGACCCTGTGAGCGGGCGGCCCGGGGTCCGTCCCCACCCCTGCGTCACGACCCTGGAGAGCGTTGAAACGGTCCCGCGAGAAGGCAGCGACCGAGCTGTTCGCCGCCGTCTACCCGCGCCTCGCCGGCTGGTGCCGCCGTCTTGTCGACGACGAGACGGCGCACGAGATCGCCTCGGAGGCGTTCACCCGGCTCTGGGCGCGCTGGACGGCCGTGGCGGAGCCGCGGGGCTTCCTCTATGTCACCGCGGCCAATCTCGTCCGGGACCACTGGCGCAAGCAGGAGCGCGAACGCGGGGCGGTCCGCCGGGTCACCGCCGAGGCGGCCGTCCGCCCGCAGACCGAGCAGGCCGACCCGTCGGTGCGCCTGCTCGTGCAGTCGCTGCCGGAGCGGCTGCGCGTCCCGATCCTGCTGCACTACTACGCCGACATGCCGATCCGCGAGGTGTCCCTGCTGACCGGGCGCAAGGAGGGGACGATCATGTCCGACCTCCACACCGCCCGGGAACTGCTCCGCGCCCATCTGAGGAGAAGCCTTGATCACACACTCTGACGACGGTCCGGACTTCGAACCCGACGATCCCCTCGCCGTCATCCTGCGGCCCGCCGACGACTACTTCGGCGCGCCGCCCGGCCGTTACGAGGCGATCCGCCGGGGCGCGCTGCGCCGCCGGCTGCTCCGCGTCGCGGCCGGGGTCGGCCTGTCGTGCGCGGTCGCCGCCCTCGTGGCGCTGCCACTGCACCTGACGACGGATCGGGCGCCGGCGTCCCCGGCGGCCCCGCCCGCGCCGCCGCCCGCGAGCAGCCCCACCGCCGTCAGCGGTCCGCCGACCGCGCCCACCCGGCCGCCCACCCCCGAAGCCGTCACCCCGCGCCCGACCGAGGAGGCACCCACCGACAGCCCCGCCCCGCTGATCGACCCGGCCGTCCCCAGCCCCACCGGGCCGCCGCCGACATCGACGTCGACATCGACATCGGCGGCCCGGGAATCGGCGTATCCCATCCCCACGAGCGGCGCCCGGCGGTAGGGCCGGCCGTGCTCAGAGCTGCCAGCGGACCGCGAGGGTGGGGGGCTTGCGGAAGACGAGGCCGCGCGGCGCGCTCGGGTGGCGGTCGTCGAGGCGGAGGCCGGGGAGCCGTTCGAAGCAGGCGCGCAGCGCGGTGCGGGCCTCCAGGCGGGCCAGATGGGCGCCGACGCAGTAGTGCGGCCCGTGCGCGAAGGCCAGCTGGAGGCGGGCGTTGGGGCGGTGGACGTCGAAACGGTCGGGGTCGGTGAAGACGGCGGGATCGCGGTTGGCGCCGGCCAGCGAGACCGTGACCAGGTCGCCCGCGTGGATACGTATCCCGGCCAGGTCGGTGTCGCGGGTGGCGTAGCGGTCGACGACGGCCGCGCCGGGCTCCAGGCGCAGCGACTCCTCGATCGCGTTGTCCAACAGGTCGGGGTCGGCGAGGAGTCGGTCCGCGGTTCCCGGCTCGGCCATGATGTGCAGCAGCGCGTTGGCGATCATCGCCTCGGTGGTCTCGATGCCGCCGAAGAGCAGCACGGCGGCGTTCGAGGCCAGTTCGGGCAGACCGAGCCGGCCGTCGGCGGCGGCGCGGACCAGCAGGGAGCCGGCCGCGCGCGCGTCGAGGGTGCCGGCGACCGCCGCGCGCAGGGCCGCGTAGGCGGCCGGGCCCTCGGTTCCCGCCTCGTCGCCGTGGGTCAGCCGGTCGACGGCCCGCACGATGGCGTCGTACCAGGCCAGGATCTCCGGCACGGGTACGTCCGCCAGCCCCAGCACCTCGGCCATCACGGCTGTCGCGAGCGGGCCGGCGAAGTCGCGGCGCAACTCGGCGGCGCCGTACGGCAGCAGGCCGTCGAGCAGCCGGTCGGTCTCGCGCCGGACGGTGTCCCCGAACGAGGCGTGCACCGCCCTGGGCCGGAAGGGTTCGAGGAACGGCTCCCGGTGGCGGGTGTGCTCGGCGCCGTCGAGCGAGAGCATGCTCGCGCCGACGACCCGCGCCGTGGTGAACCGCGGATCGTCCACGGTGAAGGCGGCGGCGTCCCGCATGACCTCCAGGGCGAGTTCGCGCCCGGTGACCATCCAGCCGCCGAGTGCGGGCACCCACACCACGGGCGCCTGCGCCCGCAGTTCCGCCAGGTGCGGATGGGGATCTTCGGCGAGCTCGGCGAGGGTGACCACCCGACGAGCGTAGGCGCTCTCCCGGCGGCCCGGTCAGGGGCCTCGGGCTTCGGTGACGAGGTCCCGCGCCGGCATCCCTGACCCGGTCGGCTGCCCGGCACGCTCATCCGCTTCGCCGCCGCGCCCCGGGAGTACGGGCCGACGGTTCACGACGGCGGGACGTCGGCCCGTGGTGCGGCCGCAGGCTGGCCGGGCCGGCACGGGCGACAAGACGGTCCCGCTCAGTCGGTGAGGCCGGTCTCCTCCAGATCCAGGGCCCGCTGGATGCGGCGGCGGGTGGTGTCGCTGATCTGCCGGTCGTCGCTGAGCCGCCGCAGTTCGCGGGATTCGACCCCTATGACCGCGCGGCGCAGTTCGCGGTAGGTGGCGGCGGCCTCGGCCAGTGCCTTGCCGGGCCGGCCGTCCGGGCCGCTGTCCTCGGGGTCCAGGCGCGCTTCCAGGTCGCGGCGGAGCCGGACCATGACGGGCTCGGGCGCGGCTTCGAGGTCGGCGAGCCGGTCGAGGTAGAGCAGGCCGGCCCGGGCGATGCTGTCGCGGGCCCGGGTCTCCTCCCGGGCGGTGTGCTCCGGTTCGAGGGCTATGCCGGAGCGGCGGACGACGGGGGCGAGCGTGAAGCCCTGCACGACGAGGGTGAGGACGACGACGCCGGTGGTGAGGGTGAGTACCAGCGGGCGCCCCGGCAGCAGCGCGCCGGTGTCCGTGGTCAGCGGGATGGACAGGGCCGCGGCCAGCGGCATGACGCCCCGGGTGCCGGCCCAGGAGGTCACCGCCGGGACGCGCCAGGAGACACGGCCGCCGGTCCCGCGCTGCTGGGTGAGCGCCGACAGCGGGAAGACCCAGATCAGGCGTACGGCGATCACGGTGCCGGCCACGGCGAGGGCCACGATCGGCCAGCGGTTCTCACCCGGGGCCAGTTCGCGGACCATGGCGGGGAGCTCCAGGCCGATCAGGGCGAAGACGACGCTCTCCAGCAGGAAGACCACCGTCCCGTAGACGGCCTCCACCTGGAGGCGGATCGGCGCGCTGGTCAGCTGCTGGCCGGCGCCGCCGAGGACGACCCCGGCGACGACGACCGCGGTCACTCCCGAGACGTGCAGATCCTCGGCCAGCACATAGGCGGCGTACGGGGTGACGAGGGCGACGACCGTCTCCAGCACCGGGTCCTCGGTGCGGCGCCGGATGAGGGCCACCAGGCCCGCGACCACCCCGCCGATGAGCGCGCCCCCGCCGCCCAGCACCAGGAACCTGCCCGCCGCGCCCGGCACGGACAGTGCGCCGGCGGTCGCCGCGGTGCCGACCGCCACCTTGAAGAGCACCAGGCTCGTCGCGTCGTTGAACAGGCTCTCGGCCTGGACCATGACCCGCACCCGGGACGGCAGGGACAGGCGGCGGCCCAGCGCGGTCACCGCGACCGGATCGGTGCTGGCCAGGACCGCGCCGAGGACGAAGGCCATCGGCGCGGAGAGCGGGGTCAGCGCGGCGGCCACCGCGGCCACCGCCGCGGCGGAGGCCAGCACGAGGCCGAAGACGAGGACGGTGACCGGACGCCAGACGGCCCGCAGTTCCCTGCCGGGGATCTCCTCGGCGGAGGCGTACAGCAGCGGCGGCAGGACGAGGACGCTGATCACTTCGGGCTGGACGTGGACCGCCGGTACCCACGGCAGCAGCCCCGCGCCGAGGCCGACGACGACGAGGAGGGACGGCGCGGGAACCCGCCAGTGCCGGGCCCCGGTGGCCACCGCGGTGGCGAGGACGACCAGGAGGAGCACGGCGGTCAGGACGGTCATCGTGGTCCCCCGGAGGCATGTCGGTGTGTTTGGGGACGTTCCCCCGCCGACCAGACTTCCCGGCACTCCGCCGTCGAACGTACCCGATGCCTGGCCCGGCACGACAGGGGGGCTCGGGGGAACTCGGGGGCTCGCCGGGGCCGCCGCCCGTCGCACCCGGTCCGGCGGTCCGGCTCAGGACCGGTGGGCCCGCGGTCAGTGGCCCGCGCTCTGCCCGCCGTCCACGTGGAGGATCTCGCCGGTGACGAAGGAGGCGTTCTCCAGGAAGACGACCGCTTCGACGATGTCGCCCGCCTCGCCCATCCGGCCCACCGGCGTCATCGAGGCGAGCGTGGCATGCGTCGCCTCGGGGTTCAGCGGGGTCTTGACGAAGCCCGGGGACACGGCGTTGGCCCGGATGCCGCGGGCGGCGTACTCGATGGCCAGGGATTTCGTGGCGGCCTGGAGGCCGCCCTTGGTGAGGGAGGCGAGCACCGAGGGGATGCCGGAGTGGGGGTGGTCGACCAGGCTCGTGGTGACGTTCACGATGTGGCCCGCGCCGGCCGCGAGCATGTGCGGGATCACCAGCTGGGTGATGCGGAAGAACCCGGCGAGGTTCACCGCGACGACGTGGGTGAAGTCCTCCTCGGCGTAGTCGGTGAAGGGCTTGGCCACGAAGACACCGGCGTTGTTGACCAGGGTGTCGACGCGCCCGAAGCGCTCCACGCCCTCCGCGACGACCCGCTCGGCGGTCCGGGGGTCGGCGATGTCGCCCTGGACGGTCAGCACCCCCGGGTCGTCGGACGGGCCGATGCCGCGCGACGTGGCGACCACGCCGTAGCCGAGCTCGCGGTAGGCGGCGACGATCCCGGCGCCGATGCCCTGCGAGGCGCCGGTGACCACGGCCACCTTCTGTCCCTGGACGGTGCTGCTCATGGTGCTCTCCCTGCGGGGTGCCGTACGACCGGACGAGCCGACCGGTCTACTGTCCGAAGCTAGGCGACCGGTCGGCTCGCGAGGCCCACCAGCACGCCGGCCAGCGGAACTGCGGCAGCGTCTCCGGGCGCATGTTCGGCGATCTCACGCCGGAGCGGCTGTCAGGCGCCGCCGGTCGCCGGATCGGCGGGCGCGGCGGCCGGTGCCGGGGCGGCGCCGGGCGGGGCGGTGGCGACCGCGTCGAGGGCCGCGCGCAGATAGGGCACGAGCTGCTCGACGTCCGGCTGGTTCAGCAGCGTGCTGCCCAGCAGCATCCTGCTGAGCAGGACCCCGGAGCAGATGGCGACGAGCAGGGCCGAGCGGCCGTCGGCGTCGCGACCGGGCAGCGCGTCGGCGAGTCTGCGCTGGTAGTTGCGTTCGATGCTGTCCCGCATGATGGCGGCGGCGCGCGCGTTGGAGGCCGAGCGGAGCGTGAGCAGCAGCCCGTCGGAGGCGGCCTCGTCCGGCTCCGTCAGCAGGGCGCGCGCGGCCTGGGCGTTCACCTCCGGCGTCATCATCAGCGACTTCTCGTAGGCGAGGTCCACCACCTCGGCGAACAGACCCTCCTTCGAGCCGAAATACCGGCCGATCAGGCGGGCGTCCACCGCCGCGGCGCGGGCGATCTCGCGGACGCCCGCCCCCTCGTAGCCGAGCCGGGTGAAAGCCTCGCGGGCCGCCCGCAGGATGGCCGCCCGGGTCGCCGTCGCGTCCCTGCGGCGGGGCGCGGCGGCGGGAAGCTCGTCCTCGTTCATCCCGTAAGGGTAAGGGGTCACGGGCACGCCGCCGGCGGATCACATTTACATGTCCACGCGCGAGGACATATCATGTCCACAGTTGTGGACATGACTGTTCCCGCAGTCCGGTACGACAGAATCCCGAGGCTTTCCCATGCCCATCCCCCAGCGCGTACTCGGCACCAACGGCCCCCGGGTCGGCGCCATCGGCTACGGCGCCATGAGCTTCGCCCAGCCCTACGGGCAGAGCGACACCGACATCAGCGGCACCGCGGACGGCCTGATCGGCCGGGCCGTCGAGCTGGGCACCACGCTCATCGACACCGCCGATGTGTACGGGCCCAGCCAGGAACTCATCGGCAAGGCCCTCGCGGGACGCCGGGACAAGGTCGTCCTGGCCACCAAATTCGGCATCGTCCAGGTGCCGGCCGACGGCCGCCCGCCGATCGTCAACGGCACGGCCGGCTACGTCCGCGCGTCCATCGAGAAGTCGCTGACGGCGCTGGGCACCGACCATGTCGACCTCTACTACCAGCACCGCGTCGACCCCGACGTCCCCATCGAGGAGACCGTCGGCGCCATGGCGGAACTCGTGGCCCAGGGCAAGGTCCGCCACCTCGGCCTCAGCGAGGCCGCCCCCGACACCATCCGCCGCGCGCACGCGGTGCACCCCATCGCCGCGGTGCAGACCGAGTGGTCCCTGTGGTCCCGCGACATCGAGGACGAGGTCTTCCCGCTCTGCCGGGAGCTCGGCATCGCGGTCGTGCCCTACAGCCCGCTGGGCAAGGGCATGCTCACCGGCAAGGTCACCTCGCGCGACGAGCTGTCCGAGGGCGACTACCGGCGTGGGATGCCGCGCTTCGCCCAGGACGTGTTCGACGCCAACCTCGCCACGGTCGAGACCGTACGGGAGGTGGCGCGGGCCCACGGGGCCGCGCCGGGGCAGGTCGCCCTGGCCTGGCTGCTCGCCAAGGCCCCCGGCGTCGTCCCGATCCCCGGCACCGTCCGCGTCTCCCGCCTGGAGGAGAACACCGCCGCCGCCGAACTCGTCCTCACCGCCGAGGAGATCGCCCGCCTCGACGCGCTGCCGGTCAGCGGACAGCGCGACATCGAACTCGGTCACAATTGGTCGTACGGCGTCACTCCCCAGGCCTGAGAGCTGATGGGAACCGGCGGACCGGGACCGGCGGACGGCAACCGGCGGACCGCGACCGCCGGAGGGCTCCGCCCGGTACGCCCACCGGCGGGGACGCGGCCCCGCCGGGGCCATCGCGGGGCCATAGGTCCCGGCGCCCTGCCCCGAACGGCCCTGCCCCGCGCGGAGCCGCCCGCCGAGAGTGGGGGAAGACACCGCGACGGGCAAAGGAGACACCGCCATGAGGCAGCACCGCACCGTAAGTGACCTGATGACCAGATTCGTCATACGGGTGCATGCCGACGCCGGCTTCAAGGACATCGTCAAGCTGCTGTCCGACAACGACGTCACCGCCGTACCCGTCGTGGACGACGAGGGCCGTCCGGTCGGCGTCGTCTCCGAGGGGGACCTGCTCCGTACGGCGGCGGGGCAGCCCGATCTCACCGGGCTGCTGCCCGCGCCGCGCCGGGACGCCCCCTCGGCGGCCCGGAAGGCCGATACGACCGCGGCCGGGCTGATGACGAGCCCCGCCGTCGTGGCCCACCCGGAGTGGACGGTCGTCCAGGCCGCCCGCGTCATGGAGGCCCGCGGGGTCAAGCGGCTTCCCGTGGTGGACGAGAGGGACGAACTCGTCGGCATCGTCAGCCGGGCGGACCTGCTGCGGGTCTTCCTGCGCCACGACCACGCGATCCGCGAGGAGATCAGCCGGGACGTCCTGGACCGCACGCTCGGCATCACCCCCGCCGATGTGGTCGTCGGTGTGCGCGAAGGGCGGGTCACCCTGCGCGGCGTCGTCGAACGCAGCAGCCTGATCCCGATCGCCGTACGGCTGTGCCAGAGCGTGGACGGCGTCGTGGAGGTCACCGAGGCACTCGGCTTCCGCAGCGACGACGCCCCGGGGCAGGCGGGCGCCGAGCCGTCACGCCGGCCCCAGCCCGCGTAACCGGATGCCGACGGACGCCGGCCGGCGGGCCGCTGCCGGGAAGATCCATCGAACAGACAGCCGTACGCGGGGCCGCAGCGGATATCGTGTGGCCCCGGAGCGGACGCACTGCCGCCTCGGTGCTGATGGAGGACCCGTTGAGCGAGGACCAGGGCAGAACGGGCAGGCAACTGCCCCGACTGCGGCTCGACGACCTGCTGGAGGAGTTGCAGGTCCGGATCGACGCGGTGCGGGGCACCCGGGACCGGGTGCACAGCCTGCTCGAAGCCGTGCTGTCGGTGGGACAGGAACTGGACCTCTCCCAGGTGCTGCGGCGCATCGTGGAGACCGCCGTCACGCTGGTGGACGCCGAGTTCGGCGCTCTCGGCGTGATCGGTGAGGACGCGGGGCTGTCGGAGTTCATCACGGTGGGCGTCTCCGAGGAGCGGGCCGAGGCGATCGGACCGCTGCCCTCCGGTCACGGGATCCTGGGCGAACTCATCCGCCACCCGCGGCCGTTGCGGCTGCCGGAGCTGTCCGCCCATCCGGCGTCCTACGGATTCCCGGCGAACCATCCGCCGATGGAGTCCTTCCTCGGCGTCCCGATCCGGGTACGCGAGGAGGTCTTCGGCAATATCTACCTCACCGAGAAGCGCGGCGGCCGGGAGTTCGACGGCGAGGACGAGACCCTGCTGGCCACGCTGGCGGTCGCGGCCGGTGTCGCGATCGAGAACGCGCGGCTCTACCAGGCCGCCCGCGAGGGCCAGTTGTGGATGGCGGCCAACGCCGAGGTCGTCGGCAAACTGCTGTCCGGAGCCGACGAGATGGACGTGCTCCGGCTGATCGCCGAGCACGGCCGCGGCATCCTGTCCGCCGATCTGGCCGTGGTGGCGCTGCCGCTGGCCGGCACCACCGACCTCCAGGTGATGATCGCGGTGGGCAGCGACGCCGACGCCCACCGCGGACTGGTGCTGCCGCGCGAGGGCACCTTCATGGGCGCGGCCATGGAAGCGGGGCAGCCGATCACCACCCCGCAGGTCGCCAAGGACGCGCGCGTCACGGTCGGGCCGCCCCGGTGGGACGGTCTGGGTCCGGCCGTCGCGGTGCCGATGGTCACCGACAAGGCGGGGCGCGGGGTTCTGCTGCTGGCCCGGGCCGAGCGGTCACCCGTTTTCACCGGGGCCGAGACGGCGCCGCTGCTCGTGTTCGCCGGCCAGGCGGCGCTCGCGCTCGAACTGGCCGACCAGCGGCGCCGCGCCGAACAGATCGCCCTGCTGGAGGACCGGGACCGGATAGCCCGCGACCTGCACGACCTCGCCATCCAGCGGCTCTTCGCGACCGGGATGACGCTGCAGAGCGCGCAGCGTTTCATCCAGCACCCCGAGGCCAGCGAGCGCCTGCTGCGCGCGGTGGACGACCTGGACGAGACGATCAAGATCATCCGGTCGACGATCTTCGGCCTGCGGGCCCGCGATCCGGGCCGGCCGGGCCGCGGCCTGCGCGCCCTCGCGTCGGCCGCCGTCGAGGACGCCGCCCGCACGCTCGGCTTCACCCCGGCGCTGCGCATGGAGGGCCTGATCGACACCGATGTGCCGGCCGCGGTCGCCGAGGACGTACTCGCCGTGGTCACCGAGGCACTGTCCAATGTCGCGCGCCACGCGCACGCCGCCTCCGCCGAGGTCTCCCTCGTGGTGGGGTCCGGCGTCCTCACCGTCACGGTCACCGATGACGGCGGCGGGCTGCCGGACGGCGGGCGCCGCAGCGGGCTGCTCAATCTCGCCGAACGGGCCGAAGGCCTGGGCGGCGAACTCACCCTCGGCCGGGGACCGCGCGGCGGCACCCGGCTGACCTGGCGGGTGCCGGCCGCCCCGCCGTCGGCCGGACCCGGCGGCCGTTCCTGAGCGGCGCGCTGTCGCGGCGCCCGGGTCCGTCAGCGTGAACGGCGGGCGAGATCGGCTTCGTCGGCCTGCCCCGCGCCCTGTGTGGCGATGACGGCGGCCTGGACACGGCGTTCCACCCCGAGTTTCGCCAGCAGCCTGGAGACGTTGTTCTTGACGGTCTTCTCCGACAGATACAGCCGCTTGCCGATCTGCCCGTTGGTCAGCCCCTCACCGATCAGGTCGAGGATCTCGCGTTCGCGCGGCGACAGGGCGGACAGGGCCTGGGCCTCGGGGCCGGGCGCGCTGTCGTCGCCCCGCAGGCTGTTCATCAGACGGGTGGTGGTGGCCGGGTCGAGCATCGACTGGCCGGTGGCGACGGTGCGCACCGCCTCGACCAGGTCGGAACCCTTGATCTGCTTGAGCACATAGCCGGCCGCGCCGGCCATGATCGCGTCCAGCAGGGCGTCGTCGTCGTCGAAGGACGTCAGCATCAGACAGGCCAGGGCCGGCATCTGCGAGCGCAGTTCGCGGCACACGGTGATGCCGTCGCCGTCGGGCAGCCGGACGTCCAGCACGGCGACGTCCGGTCGCAGCGCCGGCCCGCGCGCCAGGGCCTGGTCGGCGCTCGCCGCCTCCCCGATCACCTCGATGTCGGGCTCGGCGTCCAGCAGATCGTGGACCCCGCGCCGGACGACCTCGTGGTCGTCCAGCAGGAAGACCCTGATCGGCGCCTGCGCTGAGAACTGTCGTACGTCGGTCATTTCCGCCGGTCCTTCGCCCTGTGATGTGCCCGCCCGGATCTCCGAGCATGCCCGCAGGGCCGGTCCCGTACTAGGGCCGAACGGTCCCCAGTGCGCACCGGCAGCACCGGGCGCACCGGGGCGGCTTCCCCTTCCGCGCCGGGGCGTGCCGGTCCGGCGGGGTCACCGCGCCAGGGCCGGACGACCCTGCCGGAGGGGCTCGGACGGCTCTGCCGGCCCGGCGCCGCCCCCGGCGAACATCGGGTGGCGTCTCGGCCGAGACGGATCAGCCGATGGGTGAGAGGCACGCGGATGACTGGACGACCGGTAGTCGTCGGAATGGACGGTTCGACCGTCGCGTTCGGCGCGTTGGACGTGGCAGCGGCGGAAGCGCTCCGCCGCAGGGCGCCGCTGGAGATCGTGTACTGCGTGCCGGAACCGGACATCGGCGGTCCGGTGCTGGCCGCCGCCGGGGCCCGGGTCCGGCAGCGGTATCCCGGCCTGACCGTACGGACCGAGGCCGCCGTCGGCGACCCGGTGGAGGTGCTGGTCGAGCGGGGAAGGGACGCCGCGCTCACCGTCGTCGGGCACCGCGCGGCGAGGCCGTTCACCGGGCTGCTGGTCCGCTCGGTGAGCAGGCGGATGGCCGCCCGTACGCTCGGGCCGCTGCTGGTGGTCCGGGGCGATCTCCCCCAGCACGGCGCCGGGCGCGGGGAACACCAGGTGCTGCTCGGGCTGGAGCACGACGACGCGACGGACTGCGCCGGTTATGCCTTCGCGGACGCCGACCGGCGGCAGGTCGCGCTGCGCGTGACCGCTTTGCGCGGCACGTCGGCGCGGGCCGTCGTCGACGCGACCGCGGGCGCCGACGCCATCGTGATCGGCACCCGCCACCGGCGCGACCGCCCGGGACCGCGGCTGGGTCGCGTCACCAGCGCGCTCCTGGACCACGCGCACTGCCCCGTCGTCCTCGTCCCCGCGCCCACGGCCCGGGCCGCGGTCGCGACGCGCGGCCCCGACGGGACGGGCCGCCGTCACCGGCCGGACCGAGGGAGCCCCGGCGGCGGCGCGTTCAGGGCACCGCGAGGCCCGCGCGGCATGCCCGGCGAGCCCCGGCAGGCATAGCGGCGGGTTCGACCGGGCCCGGGAGCAGGGCCGTTCGGCCCCCCGCTGCGGGCCGTCGGCCCCCAGCGCCGGCAGCCCCGCAGGCGGGAAGCTCATGCCGTAACCGAACATCAGCCCAGCCAACAGGGAGTCGTCATGGCCGTTCACGAGCACAGCACCGGGCAGCGCGCGGGGTTCCGCCTCCCCACCCGGCACAAGTCCGCCGCCGACCGCACGGGCGAGACCGCAGCCCCCGCCGATGCCGCCGCCGGTGCGAGCGCCTCGCTGGTCGCCAGGTCGCTGGCCGCCGTGCGGATCGCCACCGGCTTCATCTTCCTGTGGGCCTTCCTCGACAAGGCCTTCGGCTGGCACTACGCCACCGGCACCGGCAAGGGCTGGATCGACGGCGGCTCACCCACCAGGGGCTTCCTGTCCGGGGTCGCGGCCGGCCCGCTCCAGTCCTTCTTCCACACCATCGCGGGACAGGGCTGGACCGACTGGCTGTTCATGCTCGCCCTGCTCGGCATCGGCGCCGCCCTCACCACCGGCATCGCCCTGCGCCCCACCGCCGTCGCCGGCACCGCCCTGATGGCCATGATGTGGGCCGCCGAATGGCCCCCCGCCCAGCACCTGTCCACCGGCGCCCCCACCGGATCCTCCAACCCCCTGGTCGACTACCACCTCATCTACGCCCTCACCATGATCCTCTTCGCACTCGCCGCCGCCGGCACCACCTGGGGACTCGGCCGCAACTGGGCCCACCTCCCCATCGTCCGCCACCACCCCTGGCTCCTGTAGTGGCGCGGCACCACTCCCCGGCAGCAGGGCACCGCCGGCACCGGCGGTGCCCTGCGGGCTTCTCCGCCGCGCCCCGACGAATGGGTTGATGAACATCACACACCAGGAAAACCCATCAATAGCGACATATGACACTTTCTCCGCATCGTTCGCACCCGCCGCACCTGTAGGGTCGCGGTCAATCGGGGCCCCCGGCGCGGCGGTACGCGGCATGGACCCGGGTCCCGCGACTCCCACCGGGCCGCTTCGGCGCCGGACTCGCGGGCCGGTCGCGAGCGGACCGCACCCATGACGGCAACGACAGAGCAGGACGGAATCCCCATGCCCGGAACGCATCCCGGAACGCACCCCGGAAGGCACGTATCGCGCCGCGTACGGCAGGGTCTGGCCGGGCTGGTGGCCGCCGGGACAGCGGCGGTGGCACTCGTAGCCGCCGCTCCGGCCCCGCCGAGCACCGCGAGCGCGCCGGTCGGTGGCGCCGAGGTCACTTGTACGTCGCAGCAGCCGGGACTGGCGGCGCGGCTGTCGCAGGACATCGCCGGGGCGCTGCGCGGCCGCCCGGGCTCCTCGGCGCTCGCGCTGTACGACCGGCCCACGGCGACTTCGTGCACCTTCCGGGAGGGCGCGTCCTTCGACTCGGCGAGCGTGGTCAAGGTCACCGTGCTCGGGACGCTGCTGCGGACGGCCATGGAGGAGCACCGCGCGCTCACACCGCGCGAGGTGGACCTCACCACCGCCATGATCACGAAATCCGACAACGCCGCCACCGACACCCTGTGGCAGCAGGTCGGACACCAGAACGTCCAGCACTTCCTGACCCTGGCCGGCATGGCGCACACCGTTCCCGCGCCGGACGGTCACTGGGGGGAGACGCGGATCAACGCCGCGGACGAACTCCGCTTGCTGTCCCTGCTCACCTCGGACAACCCGGTCCTGGACCGGAACGCGCGCGCCTACGCCCTCGGCCTGATGAACCGCGTGGTCCCCGACCAGCGCTGGGGCGTCCCGGCCGGCGCACCCGCCACGGCCACGGTCCAGCTCAAGAACGGCTGGCTGGAGGGCGCGACCGACGGCTGGCGGGTGCACAGCATCGGCGCCTTCACCGGCGGCGGACACGACTACGGGATCGCCGTGCTGTCCTCCGGCGATCCCGCCATGCAGGACGGCGTCACCACCATCGAGGCCGCCGCCCGCGTCATCCACCGCGATCTGAACCCGCCGAACGCGGCTTCCCCCGCGTTCTCTTCCTCGGCCGCGTCGCGCTGACCGACGCCGCGGCCTCCGGGCCGGGTCAGCGACCGGCCGGCGGCGGGACTTCCGCGAGGTGCGTCTCGATCAGGGCCCTCGCCGCGGCCAGGACGCCGATCGGCATCGTCGTACGGCGTACCAGCGCGTACGAGAAGCCGCCGTCGAAGAGGATCGCGAGGTGTTCGGCCAGCGCCCCGGGGTCCCGGGCTCCGGCCTCGGCGGCCTGTTCGGCGAAGTAGGCCTGGATGTCCAGCTTGCCGCCGGCCGCGATCAGCCTCCCGGGGTGCTCCGGGTCCGCCAGTTCGGCGGAGGCGTTGAGCAGCCGGCAGCCCCGGAAGTACTCGTCGCGGGACCCGCGCTGAGCGGCGGCGAACACCGCGAGGATCCGCTCCACCGGAGTCAGCACGGCCTCGTCGTCCGGCAGGTATTCCTTCCGCAGCGACTCCACCATGTCCGCCAGGTACACGGCCACCAACTCGTCCTTGCTGGCGAACCGCTGGTACATCGAGCGCTTCGAGACACCGGCCGACTCGCAGATGAGGTCCACACCGGTGGCGTTGATGCCGCGGCTGGTGAAGAGCTCACCGGCCGTTTCGACGATGCGCTCCCTTACTCGGTCAACTCCGGATGATCCGCTCATACCGTCAGTCTAATCCGCCCCCAACCGGATAAACCGATCGGTTTTGGCGAACGGCGTGACCGTCCGCCCGCTGAGCCGCCTGCCGGTGCGGCGGCTCAGCGGGCCGGCGATCCGGAGCCCCCCGGCGCCGCCGGATAGCCGGTCGCGGCGTGCTCGCGCAGCGCGGCCCGGGTCAGGGTGGTCGCGGTGTGGACGATGCTGGTGATGGCGTCCTGGGGGTCCAGCCCGTGCAGGTCGGTCAGCCCGAAGAGCGCCTCGGCGCTGACGACGACCGCGAGGTCCCGTTTGAGCTGGGCCAGCGCGGCGGGGTCCGCGGCCTCCAGGGTCTCGGCGAGCGGGCTCAGCGCGTGGTCGATCAGGCCGAAGCGCAGGCCGGGGCGGGCGGCGGCGTCGCCGGGGCGGATGACGGTGGCGGCGATCATGGCGCGGACCACGCCCTGCCGGGCCAGCACGTGGCGCAGCAGGAACTCGGTCACGGCGGCGACGCGTTCCACCGGATCGTCGGAGCCGGCCACCGGCTCCAGCGCCTCCTCCGGCGTGGGCAGCTGCCCGACGACGGCCTCCCGCAGCAGGCTCACCAGGTCGGGGAAGTAGCGGTAGGCCGTCGCCTCCGAGACCAGGGCCGCCCTGGCCACCTCCGGCATGGTCACCTCCCGGCCGGTCCGGCTCAGCTCGGCCGCCGCCCGCACGATCGCGGTGCGCGTCCGCAGCTTCTGATTGGCACGGCCCGCCGTGCTCTGCGACTCCATCGGTCCACCTCTCCCCCGCGGCCCAGCGGCGGTCGACAACCAAACGGTAGCGAGTTCGCTCCCATGACGAGAGGACACTTGCACAGAATGACGCAAGCACCATAATCTCATGAGAGTAAACTCTCACGAAGGAGCCACCATGAAGGACGTCTCGATCGTCACCCCGGACGGCGGCGAGGTGATCAGGCTGGGCCCGGCCCGGATACGCGTCCTGGAGGACGGCGCCACCACCGCGCAGCGCCTCGGCATGGTCGAGATCACCCTCGCCCCGCACAGCGCGGGCCCGCCCCAGCACCGGCACGCACGGCACGACGAGGGCTTCTACGTGGTGTCCGGCACGGCCACGTTCACCGTCGGGCACACCGACCACGACGCGCCGGCCGGCACCCTGGTGATGGTGCCGCCCGGAGTCCCGCACACCTTCGCCAACCCCGGTGACCAGCCCGTCGTCATGATCAACACCTTCACCCCCGAGCTGTACGTCCAGTACTTCCGGGAGCTGCGGGACAGCCTCGCCGCCGGGGCCGGCCCGAGCGCGGCGGCCACCGCCGAGGTGATGAGCCGTTACGGCACCACCCCGGCGACCGACTTCGCCTGACCGGCCGCCCGAGGGGGGCCGCCGCACGGCCGGGCGACCGGGCACCGCGGCGCGGCTCCGGGGCGCGGCGGGCGGACCCGGCCGTTCAGACGGCCGGGGCGGGCTTCACGACGGTGTCGACGAAGTCGCCGATCGCCCCGAGGGTGCGGCCCAGCTGCTCGATGTGCGGGAAGTGCCCGGCCTCGGCCACCGGCACGAAATGGCCGTCGGGGAAGGCGCCGGCGTAGACCCGGCCGTACTCCAGCGGCGCTATGCCGTCCTGCTCGCCCCACACGACCAGCACCGGAACGCCGACGCGGTGCAGGCGGCCGCGCAGCTTCGGGTCGTGCGTGAAGGCGGGGCCCGCGTACGTCGCCAGGGTCTTCTGGTTGGCGGCCATCCCGGTCCGCTGCTCGGCGCTGAACGACGCGAAGTCGGGGCGGAAGGCCGCGTTGGCGAAGGACAGCCGGCTCAGCTCGGCGGGGGCCAAGGTGCGGGTGTCGACCACCTCGTCCTGGATGCCGGCCCGGATGCCGACCGCGTTGAGCAGGGTCAGGGCGCCGATCCGGCCGCGGGTGTCGCGCAGCGCCATCTCGGCGGCGATCCAGCCGCCGATCGAGTTGCCGATCACCATCACCCCGGTCAGGTCCAGGGAGTCGAGCAGGTCCAGATAGGCCACGGCCAGGTCGGCGATCGTGTCGGCCCGCTCCGGACGGGGTGTGCCGTCGAAGCCGGGGTGGGTCGGGACGATCGCGTAGACGTGTTCCGACAGCGCGGCGGCCAGTCCGAGCATCGTGCGGGGACCGGCGCCGCCGTGCAGCAGCAGCACCGCGCCACCGTCGGTGTTGACGCCGTACTCGCCGATGGTGAGGGACAGTCCGTCGGCGAGTTCGACGGTACGGGTGGTGCCGGTGGTGACAGTGGCAGGGGGCGTGGCGGTCATGATGAGGTTCCCTTCGCAAGAGCTGACTCTCATGAAGATAGAGAACCATCACCTTTTGTGCAAGTCGACTCTCACCATGAGGGCCGACTCGCCATAAATCCGGGGCATGGGTCCGGCCCGGCGCCCGTCCGGGGTGCGCCAGGGATGGGGGTACGGCGGGGGATCGCCCGGCGCCGGGCGAAAGTCGGCCGAAGGTCGGCCAAAAGGTCGGCCAAAAGTCGACCAAAGGGGAAGGACTCGCTCAGCCCGCGCGTCGCGCGGCCGCGATCCGCTGCCGGGAGGCTTCGTAGAGCACCGCCGTGGCGGCGTTGGCGGCGTTCAGGGAACTGGCCGCGCCGGTCATCGGGATGCTCACGGTGTAATCGCACAGCTCGCGCCAAGCGGAGCTCAGACCGCTGGTCTCCTGGCCGATGAGCAGCAGGGACGGCTGGGTGAAGTCGAAGTCGAAGACGTCGCAGTCGCCGTGCTCGTCCGTACCGACGAGCACGATCGGCCTGCCCTTGTCGCGCTGGGCCGCCACCCAGTCGGTCGCCTCGCGCGGGGAGGGGATCCGGACGGCGGGCAGGGCGAACAGCGAACCGGTGCTGGCCCGGACCGACTTCGAGTCGTAGATGTCGGCGGCGTGGCCGGCCACGATCATTCCGTGCGCGCCGAAGGCGTCGGCGGAGCGGATGATGCTGCCGATGTTCCCCGGGCTGGTCGGCCGGTCGAACAACACACCGAGGAAGTCGTCCGGGACCGTGATCCGGTCGAGGTCGTCGGCGGGCATCCCCACCACGGCGACGACCTCGGGCACGGCCTCGTTCTTCTCACCGAGGTCGGCCAGCATGTCCGGGGCCATCGCGATGTGCTCGGTCCGTACCGTGTCCAGCAGTTCCTCGGCCCACCGCGACAGCTTCCGCTGGGCGTCGAAGATCAGCGCGTGCACCGGCCATCCGTAGCGCACCGCCAGCGAGATGGGCCGTACGCCCTGGACGAGGAACTCCCCGGCGCGCTGCCGCTTGTTGCGGTTCCCGAGCAGCGCCTGCCACTGCTGGAAGCGGGCATTGCGCGAGGTGATCCGTCGGACCGGCGGCACCCGTCCCCCCGTGTGTGATGGCTTCCACGACGTTTTCCGGGCATCGCGGTCGGCGTCGGCGCGTAGGCTGCAGGTTCCCACGCGCGCCCGGCACCCGCAAACCGGCCACCCGTCCGGAGCTGACGGCGGATCATCGAACTTCGCGGCCGGCCACAGCACTAGGCTGGGCGCACGGCGGCCCCGGCGGGTCCGTGGCCGGCCGCCGCAACCGAACCGCATCACCTCGTTCAAGGAGCAGGAAAGCATGGCCGACTCCAGTTTCGACATCGTTTCGAAGGTCGAGCGGCAGGAGGTCGACAACGCCATCGACCAGACCTCCCGTGAGCTGGCGAGCCGCTACGACTTCAAGGACGTGGGTGCCTCGATCGCCTGGTCGGGCGAGAAGATCGAGTTGCGCGCCAACGCCGAGGCGCGGGTCAACGCGATCCTCGACGTCTTCCAGAGCAAGCTGGTCAAGCGCGGCGTCTCGCTCAAGGCCCTGCAGGCCGAGGAGCCGAAGCTGTCCGGCAAGGAGTACCGGATCGTCGCCTCCATCCAGGAGGGCATCTCCCAGGAGAACGCCAAGAAGCTCGCGAAGATCATCCGCGATGAGGGCCCCAAGGGCCTCAAGGCCCAGGTCCAGTCGGACGAACTCCGGGTCAGCAGCAAGAACCGGGACGACCTCCAGGCCGTGATCGCGCTGGTCAAGGGCAAGGACCTGGACTTCCCGGTGCAGTTCGTCAACTACCGCTGAGTCCGGCGGCCGCAGCGGGCCGACCGGGGGGCGCGGGGTCCGGCCCCGCGCCCCCCGGAGCCGCGTGCGCGCACCCCGCGCCGGACGCTCAGAGTCCTGCGCGGGTGACGTCCCCGGCCCGTACCAGCACCACCGAACGCGTGCCGATCTTCAGTCTCTCCAGCGGCCGCAGCGGGGCCACCGGGATCTTCCGGGCGCGGTCGGCGATCGCCAGCACCGCGTGCGGCGGCAGCACCGAGGCCAGCGACCGCAGCATCGCGGCGACCGGCTCCCCCGGTACGCCGCCGCCCCAGTGGGTCTGCTCCCCGTACGGGAGGTCGGCGAGCACCACATCGGGGGACGCGCCGGCCACCACCGCCGCCAGGGCCCGCGGATCGAAGACATCGGCCGGGTCCGCGCTCCAGGGCAGCCCGCCGCCGTTCGCCGTCAGCAGGTCGGCCAGGCGGCGCGCGGCCCGGGCGGCCTCCCGGTAGGCGGGCTTGGCGAAGCGCTCGCTCTGCTCCAGCCGCTCGCGTTCCCGGGCGGCCAGGCCCTCCGGGGTCAGCAGCGCCAGGTTCTTGCGGGCCAGGCCGACGGACTCCGGATCGACATCGGAGCAGATCACCCGGCTCAGCGCGGGCCGCTCCAACCATCCCAGCACCGTGGCCAGATGGCCGCTGCCGCAGCAGGGGTCCCACAGCGTGAGCGGCCGGTCGCCCTCGATGTGCGACCGCGCCCGCTGGAAGATCTCGACGGCCAGCCGGGCCGGGAATGCGGGATAGCCGGGGGCCGACTGGAGCACGAACCCGGACGCGAAGTCCGAACCGTCCGTCCGCTCCTTGGCGAAACGGTAGGGCACCTGCGCTTCCTCGCGTTCGTGGGATGTCCGGGATGCCTGGGATGCCTGGGGACGCCGGGGGCCTCACGGCCGGGGCCGGCAGCCGTGTCCCGGGCCGTCGGACGATCGTACCGACCCGGGCAGCGCCCCGGCCCCGGCGGTCGCCCCTGCTACGCTGGCCTGCTGGCCGAGTCACCCGCACCCGCGAAGGAAGCTTCCCCCAGGCGTATGTCCCTCACTCTCATCGCACGCTGTGTGCGCGGCATCGAATGGATTCTGGCCGACGAGGTCGCCCGGACGGAGGGCACCTCGCAGGTGCGCCTCGGCGAGCGTGAGGTCACCTTCACCGCTGCCCGTCTCACCCCCCGGCTGCTGGAGCTGCGCACCGCGGACGATCTGTTCCTGGACATCGGCACCGTCTCGGGCCTCGACCACACCCGCGCCGCGCTGGGGCTACTGCCCGCGCGCCTGGCCCGGCTCGATGTGGCCGGCGCCGTCTCGCGCCTGGGGGAACTGCGTCCGCTGGGGCGCAAACCGCGTTTCGACGTGGTCGCCAGTCTCGCCGGCAAGCGCAACTACAACCGTTACGCGGTGGAGGACACGGCGGGCGCCGCGCTGGGTCGCGTGCTGGGGCCGGGATATGTGTCGCGGACCCCGTCCGCCACACCGGCCGCCGCCGGTGGCGGTCAGCCGCGCGGCCCGCAGCCGGAGCTCACCGTCCGGCTGTTCCTGCGCGGCGAGCAGTTGCAGGCCGCGCTGCGCGTCGCCGGGCGCCCGCTGCACCGCAGGGCGTGGAAGGAGCACACCGGCGCCGGCACCCTGCACCCGCCGATGGCCGCGGCGCTGGCCCGGATCGCCCGGCTGCCCGAGGGCGGCACCCTGCTCGACCCGTTCTGCGGGGACGGCACCGTCGCGATCGAACTCGCGCTCCTCGACCCGGCCGCCCGGGTCGTGGCCGCGGACCTCGACCGGGACCGGTTGGCCAACACCCGGGCGAACGCCGCCTCGGCGGGCGCGCGGCTGCTGCTGCTCAGGGCGGACGCCGCCCGGTCCGCCGTCCTGCCCGGCACGGTGGACCAGATCGTCACCAATCCGCCGTGGAACCGCGCGGTGGGCGCGGCCGGCGCGGTCGCGGACGGCCTCGACCCGCTGTGGCGCGAACTGCCCCGTCTCTTCGGCCCGCGCGGCCGGATGTGCCTCATCGCCGAGGCGGAGCTGGACACGCCGGGGCAGCTGCGGCGGCGCGGCTACACCGTCGATCCGGTGCAGAACGTCCGGCTCGCCGGGCGGGTGTCGCAGATCCTGGTCGCCGCACCGCCCGGGGTCGAGCCCCTGCCGCTCGACGCCGAACTGCTGGGCTGGCGTCAGCGGGCGATCAAGCAGGGTGTCCTCTCCCACGAGGGGTTCTGACCGGACCCCGCACCCGGGCGAGCGGGCGCGGGGCCCTGGCCGGTGGCACCATCACCGGTAGTGGCCGTCCCAGTTGGAGACCGCGAAGGGCTCTCGTCGGAGCGGCCTCACCCGTCGAGCCGCAGCGCGGGGTCGGCGAACTCGATCACGATCGTGCGCCGCCAGCGGTCCGTCCGGTTCCCGCCCGAACCGTGCACCAGCCGCACGTCGTGCACGACGACGTCCCCCCGCGACACCGGGATCGGCACCCGGGGGCCCGCGTCCCGTACCGCCAGCACATCGACGTCGTCCGGCAGCAGGTGGGAGCCGGGCACTCCTTCCAGGCAGCCGTTGTCCGGGGTCGCGTCGTCCAGGCAGATACTGAGGTTGCACACCGTGCCCGGGCCGACATCGCTGCGGTCGCGGTGCCAGGGGACACCGCCGGCCCGGACGGGCTCCTTCAGCACCAGCGCGAAGGCGGTCGGGACGACCGGGTCGCCGATGAACTCGGCGGCCAGCCTGGCGAGTTCGGGGCGGTGCAGGAGTTCGGCCTCCGGCCAGTCCTGCTTCTCCAGCTGGTGGACGCGGTAGAGGACCGGCCGCTGGGAGCCGTCCACCTCGTAGTTCCAGTAGTCGGGCAGCCGCTGGCCGTCCTCGGTGAACCGCCTGATCAGCTCGGCCGCGCCGTCCTTGAGCCGGCTCACCACATCGCCCTCGAACAGGGGCCCGGCGCAGACAAAGCCGTCGCGCCTGAAGTCGTGCACGAGATCTGTCATGCCCTCAGCCTGCCTGCTGGGGTACGGCTCGTTTGGCTGTTCGAGGAACGCTGCCCGGAAGACGCCCCCGGTGAGATGGTGAGCGGTATCCAGCCGTACCTCGGCAAAGAACGGGGAATGACCTCGCGTTCGCTGTGCCCCACGTGCTCGGGCCGGAAATGGAGCTGATCAACATGCCGGGTTTCAGCGGGATCGCGCTGGATGTCGGAGGTGTCATCTACTATGACGAGCCATTCGAGCTGACCTGGCTCCAGGAGATGTTCGACCGGGCGTCGGCGGGCGATACGGCAATCACCCTCGATGTCTTTCTGCGGCATATCGAGCGGTTCTACCGGCAGGACGGCTCGACCCGCCCGTGGCGGGCGCCCGGCTACTGGGACCCGGTCGCGGCCGAGAGCTGGGCGGCGGTCAGGACGGCCTGGGCCGAGATCGCGCAGGAGATCCCCGGTGCCCGCCGGGCCGTACGGGACATTGCGGCGCGCTTCCCGACCGTCGTGGTCGCCAATCAGCCGCCGGAATGCCTGGACGTGCTGGACCGCTGGGGGCTCACCGGTGTGCTCCGGGCCGTCCTGCTGGACTCGCTGACCGGGGTGGCCAAACCGGACCCGGGCCTGCTCGACCTCGGCCGGGCCCGGCTGGGCCTGCGGTCGGCCGAGGTCCTGATGGTCGGCAACCGGGTGGACCACGACATCCGCCCGGCCCTCGCGCTCGGCTGCGGGGCGGTCTTCATCCGGGGCGACTCCGCCTACCGGCCGCCGGCCGGGGTCCACCCGGAGCTGGTGGCCGGCTACGAGCGGTGGCGCGCGATCCGGACGGCGCCGCCGGGGCCGGGCGAGGCCGTGGCGATCGTGTCGTCGCTGGCGGAACTGGCCGAACGGACCGAACGGGCCGCGTCGGCCGAGCCGACCGCATCGGCCGCGCCGGGCGACGCCGGACCGACCGCCGCCGAATCGACCGCCGCGAGCCGCGTCCGGGGATCCGGCCGGCGGTGAGGGGAGCGCCGGTGCGGGAGGGGCCGGCCGCCGTGGACGGCGCCACCGACCAACAGCTTCGTCGGCGCCCGCCCGGTCGCGTCAAGCTCGCCGCGCGTCCGCCCTGCCCGGGCCCCGCGAGGAGTGGGACCGGCGCCGGACCGCGCCGGAAGCGCCGCCCGGGCGGCCGTACCGCTGCCGCCGCACGCCGGCGCCACCGTGCGGGGAGCCCTGCGCGAAGACCTGTCGCGGGGGGCTCACGTCCATGACTCCCCCGCGAGCACCCGCCGGTAGATCCCGACGTACCGCTCCGCGATCCCGACGTGGTCCCAGCGCGCGGCGGCCTCGGCCCGCACTCGGGCGGGAGACGGCAGCTGCGCCAGGCACTTCTTCGCCCCGGCCGGGTCGAAGCCGGTCCCGTAGCCGACCAGCGCGCCGACCGGCGGCACGATCTCGGGCAGGCAGCCGTTGGCGGTGGCCAGTACCGGCGTTCCGCCGGCCGCCGCCTCGGACACCACCGTGGCGCCCGGCTCGCACCAGATCCCGCCCCACGGGCCGGCCGCCGGCTGCGAGAGCACCATCAGCGCCCGCGCCGAGGCGAGCAGCCGGGCGCGTTCCGCGCCGCCGACCTCGCCCGCCACCTCGACCACCTGGCCGTACTCCGTCAGGACCCGGTCGAGGTACGCCGGCTCCCAGGACGGCCCGGCCAGTACCAGCCGCGAGCCGGCCGCCCGGGCGAACGCCGCCGCCTCCAGCGCTCCCTTGTGCGGTGAGACCCGGCCGAGGAACAGCAGGAAGTCCTCCTTGACCGGCGCGAACGGATAGCGCCCCAGGTCGACCGGGATCGGTACGACCGGCGCCGCGTCCCCGCCGCCGCAGTGCGCCCGCTGCGCCCGGGAGAGATAGACGCAGCCGGAGCGGTGGACGGGGCGGGTGGTCAGATGGTGGGTGCTGACGAAGCCGGTCCCGGGCACCGGGGCGACCTTGCCGTCGCTGTGGTCGTGCACCATGTCGACCCGGGCGGTGCGCAGCCAGGAGACCATCTCCTCGGGCTTCGCGACGGGCACCACGGTCAGCCCGGGGTGGTCGCCGGGACTGCCGGGGGCGCCGAGCAGGAAGACCTCGTGCCCCAGCTCCAGCAGCCCGGCGACGAGATGGGCGACCACCCACTGGATGCCGCCATAGCCTTGCGGCGGCACGGTGATCCAGCGGCTCTCGTCCGCGGGCAGCCGGAGCGGGATGTTGACCATCGCGATCCTCATCAGCGGGCGGCAGGGGCGGCCGCGCCACGGACCGCGACCGTCCGGCTGAAGCCGGCCTGCGAGCGGGACTCCCCCGCGACGGCGATCCGAGCGGCGCTCACGACGCCGACCCGCCGCTCAACCGCCGGTGCCCGGAGCGGCGTTCGCGGATCACCCGGGCGCGGACCGCCAGCCACCACAGCGCCTGGGCCGTCTCGCGGGTGCCGTTGAGCGGTGTCGTCCTGCCCCCGACACCGTGCCCGCGCAGATCGTCCAGCAGCCACTTGGACATCAGCCGGCCGGTCTTCAGCGGACCCCAGTCGGGGTCGGTCAGCAGGTAGTAGTAGCGGTTGCGGCGCATATTGATCCGGGTGTAGTCGCTGCCGGTGCCGCCGCCCCCGCCGCCGTAGTGCTGGATTCCCAGGTCGAGCAGCAGCGCCACCCGGTAGCCCGCCCAGCGGGCCCGGCGGCACAGGTCGACCTCCTCGTAGTACGTGTGGAAGGTCGGATCGAAGGCGCCGATCTCGCGGAGCAGCGCGGCCCGGACGAAGAAGGCCGCCCCCTGGACGTAGGCGTGCTCGAAGGTGCGCGGCGCCCGGCCGTGCGCGCTTCCGGCCGGCGACGGGTGCGCGATCCCGTCGCCGATGAAGACGTGCTGCTCACCCGCCCACAGCGCGGTCCGCGACCAGTCGTTGAACTCGGTGAGTTCGCTGCTCTGCGCGTCGTAGCCGTACTGCATCGGGCCGACGACGCCGTATTCGGGCCACTTCTCGGCGAACTCCAGCAGCCCGCGGACCAGTCCCGGCGGGGACCAGGTGTCCGGGTTGACCAGGAAGACATGGTCGGCGCCTTCGGCCAGCGCCCGCTCGATCCCTACGTTGTTGGCGCCGGTGAAACCGAGATTCCGGCTGTTCCGGGTGATGCGGATGTCCGGGTAGTTCCGCGCCACGTGCTCTGCGCTGCCGTCCGCCGAGGCGTTGTCGACGAAATGGACGTCGAGGTCGAAGCCGGTGGTGTCACTGGCGGTCAGGGACGTGAAGCAGCGGTCCAGCCAGGTGAGTTCGTTGGTGCCGACGGTGATGCAGGCGACGCGGGGACGCGCGGTCATGTGGGTACCGTTCCGATGGCGGCGATGAGCTGCTCCTCGCTCGGCGGCAGGGCGTGGTCGAGCTCGTCGGACAGCTTCTCGGCGACGGCGAGGGCGACGGCGAGGGTCGCGAGTCGTGACGGATCACTCCTGTTCCGCGCACAGCGCGTCGATATTACCGTCCGGGCGGTCGTGCGCATCCCTGGGAAAGCACCAGTGCGCGCGCTTCCCGATGACCGTGTCCGGCGCCCGAGGCGTTTTGAGTGCGCGCCGCCGGGTGCGAGGCTGGATGGGGAGGGGGGAACTCGGGGACTCGGGGGAGTGAGAGTTCAACGATTTCCGAAGGAGCCTCGACCATGGCACAGACACTTGAGGGCCGGAAGGTAGCCATCCTGGCCGCCGACGGCGTCGAGCGAGTGGAACTCGAGGAACCGCGCGGCGCACTGCTCGGGGCGGGGGCGGACACCGAGCTGCTGTCCTTGCACGGCGGTGACATCCAGGCCCGCCAGATGGACCTGGACGCCGCCGGGACCTTCTCCGTCGACAAGCTCGTCTCCGATGCCTCCGTCGACGACTACGACGCGCTGCTCATGCCCGGCGGCACGATGAATCCGGACCAGCTGCGCACCAGCGCCGACGCGGTCGCCTTCGTCAAGGCGTTCGCGGAGGCCGACAAGCCGATGGCGACCATCTGCCACGGACCGTGGACGATGGCCGAGGCCGATGTGCTGCGCGGACGCCGCATCACCTCCTACCCCAGCATCCGCACCGATCTGCGCAACGCCGGCGCCGATGTGGTGGACGAGGAGGTCGTCGTCGACGGCAAGCTCATCTCCAGCCGCTCCCCGGCCGACCTGCCCGCCTTCTGCGCGACCGTCGTCGACCGGTTCGCCCTGTGACGAAAGACGGAAGGGGCGGGGCGGAAGCCCGCCCCTTCTGTGCTGCTCAGCCGTCGAGCCACGTCAGCACCGAGACGGTCAGCGCCGCGTAGGCCAGGTGCGGCACGATGTCGGCCGCCCAGTCCCCGGCCGTCCAGGTCCGCGGATCGGTCACCTTCAGTACGGTCATCGGGCCGTTGGTGCCGATCAGCGCGCCCACCGTGGCGGCGGCGTAGGTGACCGCCACCGGCGGGCGCCAGCCGGCCGCGCGGGCCAGGCCGAGGACCGCGCCCATCCCCACACCGGCGGCGATACCGGTGAGCGGGGCCAGGCCGGCGATCCGATTCCGCCGCTTGGCCGCGTTCCCGGGGACCGCGACGTGCAGATCCCGCGCGAGGCGCTCCACGGTGGCCTCGGGCGTGTGGCTGGCCGGCCGGCCCCGGAAGGTCATGTCGAGGTAGGTGACGCTGTCCAGGACGGTCGTGCCCGCGGCCCCCGCCGCGGCGCCGTACATCACGCCTTTGAGCAGTGTGGTCATGGTGTCCTCGGGGCTGAGGAGACGGGCCAGGGGAGACGGGCCGGGGAGACGGGCCAGGGGAGACGGGCCGGGGAGACGTCAGACGTGCACCAGGGGTGTGTCCACCAGGTGCTCGGCGATGAACCAGCACTGCAGTTCGCCGGTGCGGATCACCTCGGAGACCAGCAGGTCGTTGGTGCCGTCGTCGCCCATCTCGGCGGTGCGGGCGGCGGTGTCGTGCGAGTCCACGAGGATGAGCTCATGCGCTTCGAGCAGGCGCGAGAGCATGGCTGGCACCTCCTCCACGCCGTCCGGCGGGCGCGGGACCGAGGTGATCTCCGCCGCGTGGCGGGGGTCGCCCACCGCGACGCCGCCCAGCGACTGCATCCGCTCGGCGATGGTGTCCACCAGTTCCAGCTGCTCGCCGGCGTGCTTGTCGAGGAGAAGATGCAGCTGGTAGAAGGTCGGGCCGCGCATGAGCCAGTGGGATTTCTTGTAGAGGCTGTACAGCATCTGGGTGTCCGCGAGAATCCGGCTCAGCCGCTCGCAGGAATACATGCGCGCGTCGTAGGAGAGCCCGATGGGGAACTGCTTGACGGTGCCGAATTCCTGGATCACGCCGCTCTTCTGGTGCAGCCACGGCTGACTGCTCTTCGTACGACCGGACGAATTGCTCTTGGACATCGCGCCAACCTTCCGGGAGTGCCTTGGTCGGGCTGTGCAGCACGGTGCGAAGCAGGCGGTATCGGTGCCGACGACCGCCGACCTCATGCTAATGAACCCGGCGCATTCCGGCCCGGCGAGCGGGCCAGCGGGGGTTACGGCGCCCGGCCTCACGGTCCGGCAATACGGAAGAGGCGCCGCGGGCCCCTCGGTCCGGATCATGGGAGCCCTGGCGACTCCTGGGAGGCAGTCGATGTCCACCGTGTTCGGTTCGCTGCGCAGGCTGGCCATGGCGCCGTCACTGGCCGCCGTGACCTTTCAACGGCGCGGATTCCCGGTCCGGCCCTCGGAGATCACCGAACGGCTGGAGGCGATCCCGCAGTCGGTCATCTGCGGATTCGAATGGGCGATCGACTCGCGCGACCAGTGGGAGGTGGAGCGCCGGCTGGCGGTCGTGGAACCCGAGCTGCGCGGCTTCGCCTACGAGGGCGCCACGATGGCGTTCACCATCCGCGACGCGATGCGCGGGGAGCGCTCCCGCGAGTTCCTGCTCGGGCCCGCGCAGCCGTACATCTTCCTGACCTACATCGGGATCGGCTTCGCGATGGCGCGGCTGCCGCGCCGGCTCTGGGCGAAGGTGCTCCCGGACCTGGGCGGCTCGCCGTACTACCCCACCATGAGCTGGCTGGCGGTGGACGGCTACGGCTTCGACCGGGCGTATTTCGACACCAAGCGCTGGGTGGACGAGAAGCTCGTGCCGGCGCCGTACCCGTGGGCCGGCGATCCCGACTACTTCCTGCGGGCGGTGGACCAGGGGATCGGGCGGGCGCTGTGGTTCATCCACGGCGCGGACGTCGTCCCGGTGGCGGCCCGGGTGGCCGGTTTCCCGGCGCACCGGCAGGCGGACCTGTGGAGCGGGGTCGGCCTGGCGGCGGCCTTCGCCGGCGGCGCCGAGGCCGCGGATCTCACCGAGCTGCGCAAGCGGGCCGAGGAGCACCGCCCCGAGGTCAGCCTGGGCGCGATCCTGGCCGCGAAGGCCCGGGACTACGCCGGTCACATCCCGCGCTACAGCGCCGACGCCACCCTGGCGCTGACCGACCTCACCGTCGCCGAGGCGGTGGAGCTGGCCGACAGCACCGAGGGTGACGCGCGCACGGACGGGCCGGTGCCCGCGTACGAGCTGTGGCGGCGCAGCATCCGCGCCCGCCTCGCTGAGCGGGACGGGCGGCTCGCGGGCTGATCCGCGGACCGAGCACAGCTGTCGATCCGGGCCGGTCCGGCGCCACAAGGCGCCGGACCGGCCCGTCCGTGTCCGCCCGCTCAGACCGGCACGGCGAAGGCGGCAGCCCCCTCCCCGGAGGGGGCTGCCGCCCGGCCCGACGGCCGTCCGGCCGACCGGCCGTCCGCGGCGGTCAGGCGCCGCGGACACCCGGGCCGACGCGGGGAGCCGCGTCGGTCTCGGGCCGTGGTGGGTCGGCGGCCGCGCCGGCCGCGGGCGGCCTGCCCACCGCCAGCGCGACGACGGCGGCCAGCACGCTCACCGCGGACAGCACGTACCAGCCGTTCCGGTAGGCGTGCACCGCCCCGCCGAGGCTGTGCGGGGTGCCGAGGACACCGACGAGCACCGCGACGCCGAGCACCGCGCCGATCTGGCGGGCCATGGTGATGACACCTGCGCCGGTGGCCAGCCGCTGGGGCGGCAGGGCGGTGGCGCCGGCCGCGGTCAGGGTGGGCAGGCACAGCCCCACACCGACGCCGCCGATCAGGAAGCCGGGCAGCATCGCGGTCGCGTAGTGCGGTGTCGCGCTGACCGTCAGCGGCCACCACAGGATGCCGACGCCGAAGAGCAGATTGCCGACCGCCGACACCGGGCCCGGGCCGAAGCGCCTGGCCAGCGAGCCGGAGACGACCACGAGCGCGGGCACCATCAGCGGCCCGGGGGCCAGCGCGAGCCCGGTGCGGAGCGCCGAGTAGCCCCAGACGTCCTGGCACCACAGCGCCGAGGACAGCGTCACCCCGGCGAAGGCCAGCGTGAACAGCAGCATCGAGGCGCTGGCCATGCTGAATCTGCTGTTGCGCAGGATCGCCATCTCCACGATCGGGGCCGGATGCCGCCGGGACTGGCGCAGGAAGCCGGCGAGCAGCAGCAGCGCGACGGCGAAGCAGCCGAGCGTGCGGGGGTCGCCCCAGCCCCACTCATTGCTCCTGACCAGTCCGAGGGAGAGCGCGCCGATGGACACGGTGACCATCACCGCGCCGAGGAGGTCGGGGCCGGCGCCGGAGCGGTCGGAGGCCACCTTGGGCAGCACCCGCGCGCCCAGCGCCAGCGCGACCACGCCGATCGGCACATTGATGATGAACACCCAGCGCCAGCTGGCCTGCACCAGCACTCCGCCGAGCACCGGCCCGAGCGCCGCCGCCACACCGCCGACCGCGCTCCAGGCGCGCACCATGCCGGCCCGGCGGGCGGGTTCGGTGACGGCCAGCATCAGGGCGAGCGAGGTCGGCAGCAGCGCCGCGGCGCCGACCGCCTGGATGCAGCGGGCGGCCACCAGCCAGCCCACCGAGCCGGCCACCGCGCACATCGCCGACCCCACGGTGAACAGCGCCAGGCCGAGTTGGAAGCCGATGCGCTGTCCGTGCCGGTCGGCGAGCCGGCCGGCCACCACCAGCAGCGCGGCGAACACGATCGCGTAGGCGTTGAGCACCCAGGAGAGCGCGCCGAGCGACGCGCCGCTGAGATCACGGCCGATATCCGGAAGGGCGACGTTCACCACGAAGAGGTCCACATTGGACACAAAGACAGCCACGAATATGGTGGCCAGGACCGCCACCTTGGGAACCGGTCTGACCGGTTTGCGATTTCCAGTCTCCACCATGCGGGTCAGGCTAGCGCCAAGATATTTCCAACGGTAGTCCCGCCCGTGCTCGGATACGGTCGGATACGCTGCCGGGGCCGATCGGGCAATTTCTCGATCCCGGCTGAATCAACGGGTGCCAACGGGCAATTTCGGAGTAGGCAGCTGCCACCGGGGGCTGGAATGATCGGCAACACAATTGCGCCGGTCGAAAGCCCGGAAGGAGACCATGGTGACCAGTCCATTGCGTTCGCTCAGGCGTCGCGTTCTGACACCCAATGATTCCGAGACAGAACTCTCCGTGCGCGGCTTCCATGTGAAGGATGCCCCGGCGCGCGATCTCCTGGAGACGGTGGGCCGCACGTTTCTGCGCGGCTACGCCTACGCCGCCGAGGCGAGCGAACCGGCCGAGGCCGAGGAGCGGCTGGAGGAACTGCCCAGCAGGTTCCGCGGTTTCGGGTACGAGGGGGCCGCGATGGGGTTCGCGGTGCGCGACGGCCTGCCGTTCGGCCGGCACGACCTGGTCGAGACGTTCGCGCGCGGCCGCGGCCGGGACCACATCTACATGGTGTACGTGGGGGTGGGCTGGGCGATGGCCCGGCTGCCGCGGTTCCGCTGGCCGGTGGTCAACGTCACCGATCCGCTGCTGCGCTGGCTCGTGCTGGACGGATACGGCTTCCACCAGGCGTACTTCAAGACCCAGAAGTATGTGCACCAGCAGTACCGGGAGCCGTCCTTCCCCTGGCCGGCCGAGGGCCCGCGCTGGTACGCGGACCGGGCGATCGACCAGGGCATCGGGCGGGCGCTGTGGTTCATCGGCGGTACGGACCCGGTGGAGGTGGCCCGGCTGATCGACCGGTTCCCCGAGCCGCGGCACGAGGACCTCTACAGCGGCGCGGGGCTCGCCGCGACCTACGCCGGCGGGGTCACCGAGCAGGAACTCCTCACCTTCCGCGAGCTGTCCGGCCCGCATCTGCCGCTGGTCGCGCAGGCCAGCGCCTTCGCGGCCACCGCGCGGTTCGAGGCGGGGCTGCTGGTGCCGCACACCGATCTGGCCACCAAGGTGCTGTGCGGCATGCCCGCGGTGCAGGCGCACGAGATCAGCGCGGCGGCCAAGCCGGTGCCGCCGTTCTCCGGTGACACCCCGGCCTACGAGGTGTGGCGGCAGCGGATCGCCGCCCAGTTCGCCTCGGTCGAGGAGACCGGGCGGTGACCGCCGTCGACACCGGTCTGGTCCGGGGCGCTCCGACCGGGGGCGGCCTGGAGCCGCCGGGACCGCGGCGGCGGGAGGCGCCGAACCTGCTGCGCCGGATGGCCAGGAACCGGCTGGAGGTGATGACGCAGGTGGCGGCGCGCTTCGGCGACGCGGCGCGGCTGCCGCTCGGTCCGAAGACGCTCTACTTCTTCAACAGCCCGGAGCACGCCAAGCACGTGCTGGCCGACAACCCGGCCAACTTCCACAAGGGCATCGGTCTGGTGCACGCCCGCAAGGCGCTGGGCGACGGCCTGCTCACCAGCGAGGGCGAGCTGTGGAAGAGCCAGCGCAGGACGATGCAGCCGGTCTTCCAGGCCAAGCGGATCAACCTGCAGCTCAACGCGGTCGCCGACGAGGCCGAGCTGCTCACCGCCCGGCTGCGCGGGCACATCGGCCACGGCTCGGTCGATGTGCGCAAGATGATGACCGAGCTGACGCTGGGGGTGCTCGGCCGGACGCTGCTGGCCGCCGACCTCAGCGAATTCGCCTCGATGGGCGACGACTTCGAGGCCGTGCAGAACCAGGCGATGTTCGAGATGATGTCGCTCAACGCCGTCCCGGGCTGGCTGCCGCTGCCCCACCAGCTGCGCTTCCGGCAGGCGCGGCGCAGCCTGGAGCAGGTCGTGGCCCGGCTCCGGGCCGACCGGCTGGACCATCCGCGCGCCGTCGGCGACGACGTGGTGAGCCGGCTGATCGAGGCGACGAAGGAGGAGCCGGACCGGGCGGTCGCGCTGACCCGGATGCGGGACGAGCTGGTCACCCTGCTGCTCGCCGGGCACGAGACCACGGCCTCGACGCTGAGCTGGGCGTTCTATCTGATCGACCGGCATCCGGAGATACGGCGGCGGCTGCACGAGGAGGCGGTCTCGGTCCTGGGCGGCGGGCCGCTGTCGCTGGCGGACATGCACAGCCTCACCTACACCACCCGGGTGATCGAGGAGGTGATGCGGCTCTATCCGCCGGTGTGGATCCTGCCCCGGCTGGCGCAGGAGGCGGACGAGATCGGCGGCTACCGCGTCCCGGCCGGCGCCGACGTGCTGATCTGCCCGTACACCCTGCACCGCCATCCGGGCCACTGGGACCGGCCGGACGACTTCGACCCGGACCGCTTCGAGCCGGGCAGGTCCGCGGGCCGGGCCCGGTACGCGTACATCCCGTTCGGGGCCGGTCCCCGGTTCTGCGTGGGCAACAACCTGGGGATGATGGAGGCCACCATCGTGCTCGCCACCGTCGCCCGGGATCTGCGGCTGACCGCGGTGAGCGGCTACCGGGCCCAGCCCGAGCCGATGCTGACGCTGCGTATCCGCGGCGGGCTGCCGATGACCGTGCACCCGGCGGGATGATCCCCCTTTCGATGAATTTCACCTCCGGGCGGGGTCTCTATTGGTGAGACATATCAACGAACGAGATCGACGAACGAGGAGATTTCCATGTCGCTATCGGAGGTCGCGGGCTCGACCGTGATCGTGACCGGCGCGAGCCGCGGCTTCGGCCGCGGCACCGCGACGGCGCTCGCTCAGGCCGGGGCCCGCGTCATCGGGCTCGCCCGGGACGGCGAGGCCCTGGAGAAACTGCACGGCGAGTTGGGCGACGCCTTCATCGGGGTCCGTGGCGACGCCACCGACCCCGAGCTGGCCGCCGAACTGCTGGTGCGCTACGAACCGCGCACCGTGGTGCTCAACGCGGGGGCCAACCCGGTCACCCGGCCGATCCAGGAGCACACCTGGGACACCTTCCGGAACAACTGGGAGGTGGACGTGCAGCAGGTGTTCAACTGGGTGCGGGCGGCGCTGCGCCAGCCGCTGCCCGCGGGCAGCAGTGTCATCTCCATCTCCAGCGCGGCGGCGCTGCGCGGCTCGCCGCTCAGCGGCGGCTACTCCGGCGCCAAGGCCACAGTCCGCTTCATCTCGAACTACGCGGCGGCCGAGTCCCAGAGCCGGGAGCTGGGGATCCGCTTCCTGTCCGTCCTGCCGATGCTCTCGCCCGCCACCGATCTGGGGGCGAACGGGGCGGCGGCCTACGCCGCGGCCCAGGGCATCACCACGGAGGCCTTCGTCCGCAACATGGGGACGATCCTGACTCCTGAGATCGTCGGCGACGCGCTGGTGGGCCTGGCCGGAGATCCGCACCAGACCCACCTCGCCTACATGCTGACGGCCGACGGGCTCAACCCCGTGTAGCTAGACGGCCGTTGTCGAGGCATCGCTCCGGACCGAGGCGTCAACCGGTTCCGGAGCGGGGCCTGTGACGGGTGTCCCCTTGCCGCGCAGGACCCGCAGCATCACCGCCGGCGTCATCAGGGACTCGGGTCTCGCCACCAGCCCGGCCGTGCGCAGGAACATGGCGGAGAGTTTCGCGTCGGTGCTCGCAGCGACCTGGAGGCGGGGGATGAACATATTGCCCATCTTGACCTTCATGGTGCGCTTGCCCTCCGTGCTGGGGAAGCCGAGGTCCGCGCCGGCCGACATGTCCCACGGCGCGTTGATGGTACGGGCGACATCGCGCAGATAGGCGCGCGGGTTCGGCTCGGCGTCCCGGCTCAGGTGCTCGCGCAGCAGATGGGCCTCCATCGCCGCCACCGTCATCCCCTGTCCGTAGACCGGGTTGAAGATGCAGGCGGCGTCGCCGATCAGCAGCAGCCCGGCGGGGAAGCGGGGCATCTTCTCGTAGTGGCGCCGTACGCTCTGCGGGAACTGGAAGGTGACCGGGTCGCCGAGGAACTCCGCGTCCCGGACGGCCCGGTAGATCTCCGGCACCGGCAGCGACTTGACGTACGCCAGGAATCCGGCCCGGTCGGTCGGCGGGCGCTCACCGGCGATACCGGTCAGCGAGACCGAGTGCCGGTCGGGCAGCCGGGCGTAGATGGCGCCGCGCGGTGAGCCGGGGGTGGCGACCGGGATGCTCGCCAGGTCCTCGCCCAGTTCGTCGGCCTCCCGCTCCACCAGGAAGTCGCCCGTGGTGTAGGTCAGGCCCATCTTGACCCGCTCCTCGACGACCGCGGCGTAACCGAGTTCTTCCAGCCAGCGGGCGGTACGCGAGCCGCGGCCGCTGGCGTCCACCACCAGGTCGGCGGCGAGCACCTGCGGGACCGAGCCCTCCTCCTGCCGCTGGACCCGGGCGCCGGTCACCCGGGTGCCGCCGGCCGCCGCCTGGAGTCCGAGGATGTCGGTGCGCTCCATGAAGGAGACATTGGGCAGGGCGGTGACCCGGGAGCGCAGCCGGGCCTCCAGCAGCGGGCGGCCGGCGCCCACACAGATCAGACCGGTGTGCACCTGCTTGAGCATGCGGCCGTCGAAGTACCAGCGGAGATGCTCGCTGAAGTCACCGACCGGGGCGCCGTGCGCGACCAGTTCGTCGGTGAATCCGGGGAACAGCTCCTCCAGTATCTGCTGGCCGCGGGCGAGCAGCGCGTGGATGTGGCCGCTCTGCGGCACGACCCGGCGGGCACCGGTCACGCCGGCCAGCGTGTCGCGGTCCACCACCAGCACTTCGCGGTAGGTCTCGCTCAGTGCCCGCGCCGCCAGCAGCCCGGATATGCTCCCGCCCAGTACGACGGCACGCTCCCTCATTCTTTCGCCCACCGTGGCCTCCTTTTAGGCAATGGCTCGAATCACACGGATGAAGTCCGTAATTCATGGTAGTGATCCGGCCACTCTGGCTATTTCTTCATACGTGCCCCCCTCTCTCAAAATTTCCTGAAATCGCCTTCCGCCGGGCGCTCGGCGGCGGATAGGATAAAACCGCTGGCTGTCGAATGCCGAATTCCGATGAAAAAAAGGCAGCCTCGGTCCGGGGACCGAGGCTGCCTCGATGTGTGTACGGCGGTGGCGCCGCTGCGACCTGGGTGTCCGGCCGGCTCAGGCGGACAGGTGGTTGTGGACCGGCAGGACGGAGACCTCGGGCAGTTCGGTGATACCGGCCTTGCCCGCGGCGGGGCCGACCACATCACGGCTGAAGGCCTCGAACTGGTCGGGCGACTCCCAGATCTCGGTGATCTGGATTCCGCCGTCGATGGCGGTGGCGAAGTGGAAGAGTTCACCCGGGGCGGCCGCCCCGCCCGCGCTGAAGCCCATGTCGGCCAGCGCCTGGTCGTACTGCTCGAGTGTCGCGCCCTTGAAAGTCATCACTGCGGCTATGGGCATGGGTGATCCTGCCTTTCGGGTCGGATTCCGTCGCCGGACGGGCCCGCCGTCGCTGTAGGCGCGGCGGTGTGGAGTTGAGCATGCAGGAACGGTTCATCCGCCGACTTCTCCAGTCGTGCTGTGCGGAGATCCTCCGCGGGGCGATGAGTTTCACGGCCGGGCGAGGTCTTTATTCGTGAGGGCCGCGTCCGCCGTACGTCCGCACCGAGCGGGCGGGGGAAGGGCGTCGGCCCGTGCATCACAGATGTGTGCGGGTCGGCCGGCGGCCGAACGCAACGGCGCCGCGGGCCTGAGCCTCGGCCGAACTGGAGGGTTCCAGATGTCAACAAGCACGGAGGCGTCCGCTCCTCCCACAGGGGTGGTGGCGACGCTGATCCTGGCCTCGCTCGGTGCATTCCTCACGTCTCTCGACGTGGTGGTCGTGTCGACGGCACTGCCTACGCTGCAGTCCCACCTGCACGCGAACCTGTCGGACCTCGAATGGACGATCAACGGCTACAACCTCGCCTTCGCCAGCCTGATGCTCACCGGCGCCGCGCTCGGTGACCGTTTCGGCCGGCGCAATATGTACGTACTCGGCGTCGGTGTCTTCACGCTGTCGTCCATCGCCTGCGCGCTGTCCAGCTCCACGGGTTCGCTGATCGCGGCCCGCGTGGTGCAGGGCGCGGGGGCGGCCGTGGTGCTGCCGCTGACCCTCACCCTGATCAGCGACGCGTTCCCGATCGAGAAGCGGGGCGCCGCGATCGGCATCTGGGGCGGTATCACCGGCCTCGGTGTCGCCGCGGGCCCGGTGCTGGGCGGTCTGATCATCCAGGACATCTCCTGGCAGTGGATCTTCTGGATCAACGTACCGGTGGGCGCGGCCGTCATGGTGCTGTGCCTGGCGCTGCTGAAGGACAGCAGGGGCGCTCGTCCGCAACTGGACCTGGTGGGCGTGGCATTGGTCTGCGCCTCGCTGTTCGCCCTGACGTGGGCGCCGGTGCGGGCCCCGTCGATCGGCTGGGGCGACCCCGAGGTGATCATCGCGCTGGTGGTCGGCGCGGTCCTGATGGGAGCGTTCCTGACCTGGCAACGGCGGGCGCGCTTCCCGATGCTGCCGCTGGAGTACTTCTCCAGCCGCGGGTTCTCCACGGCCAACGGCGTCGCTTTCTTCCTGTCCTTCTCGCTCATCGGCTCGCTGTTCATGATCGCCCAGATGTTCCAGGTCGGACTGGGGTTCAATCCGCTCCAGGCGGGCCTGCGCATCCTGGTGTGGACCGCGATGCCGATGCTGATCGCCCCCATCGCCGGCGGCCTGTCGGACAAGATCGGCAACAAGCCCTTCATGATGTTCGGCCTGATCCTGCAAGGCGGTGGTCTGCTGTGGCTGGCGCTGGTCTCCAAGCCGGACGTGGCCTACACCACGCTGGTGGGCCCGCTGATCGTGGCCGGTATCGGCATCGCGATGGTGTTCCCGACCGTGGCCAACGCCGTGGTGGGTTCGGTGCCGATCATCGACTCGGGTGTGGCGGCCGGTACGAACAACACGGTGCGTGAGGGCGGCGGCGTCTTCGGTGTCGCCGTGCTGGCGGCCGTCTTCGCGGCCAACGGCGGCTACAGCTCGCCGGCCTCCTTCATGCACGGCTTCAAAGCCGCCGAGATCGTCGCCGCGGTGGTGGCGATCGTCGGCGCCGGAGTCGCGGCGCTCGCGCCCAACAAGCAGCAGGCGGACGCGGCGAACCCGAACGCGCTGCTGGTGCCGGCCACGCTCCAGACGGCCGAGCAGGTCTGACCCGCTCGCGGCCGCCCGCCCCTCGGGTCGGGCGGCCGCACATGCCGCACATGACGCTCGCCGCCGGACCCTGTCGATCGGGTCCGGCGGCGAGTCGTTTCTGCGGATGTCCCGGCCGGTCCGTTCAGCCGCCGGGCCGCCGGCCGAGATAGGCCACCAGCCGGTCGCTGGGGCTGGCCGTCGGGGAGATGGGCACCGGCGCGGCGAACAGCAGCGGCCGCGCCCCGTTGTCCACGAACAGCGGGGCCCATTGCAGCATGGCCAGCGCCAGCGGGGTGGGGATCGGCCGGTGCAGACCGCACGCCTCGGCGATGTCCCAGCCGTGCACGGCGATCTCCACCGCCCCGACGAAGGCCACCGTCTCGTCGGCGAGCGACAGTTCGCCCACCTCCATGCCCGGCTGGCCCACGGCCATCCGCCGCCAGGCGACCAGCAGGTCGAGAGCGCCGTCGCGGAAGGCGCCGACCAGTTCGGTGGACCGCCCGCCGGGCACCCGGCCGCGGCCCGGCGCCGGATTCAGCTCGATGCAGCGGTCTTCGGCGCCCTCGCGCAGCGCCGACATGGAGTCGTTCACATGGCACAGCAGGGTGTCCAGGTCCCACCCGGAGCAGGGTGTGGGGCGGGACAGCGCGTCGGGTCCGACGCCCTCGACGGTCTGCAGACCGTAGTGGACGGCGTCCTCCAGCAGTCGGACCGCCCGCTTCAGGCCGACCATGACGGCGCCGGCGACGTGGCGGAGTGCAGTTCCCTGGGCAGGCCGAAGAAGGGGAACAGCGCGGGGTCGCGGAAGGCGATGATCCGGGCGACCCGGTGCTCCCGCAGCGTGAGCAGTTGCAGGGCGTGGGCGTGGTAACGGCCGTCGGCGCCGCGCCAGTAGGTGGCCATGGCGGGCTGGCCGTCGTTGGCCGTGGTCTGCACCAGGCGCTGGGCGCCGGCCGCGGTGAAGACGCGCTCCCCCAGGAAGCGGCCGACGACCGCCTTGCCGGCGAACCAGACCGGCTCCGGCGGCATCTCCAGCCGTACGTCCTCGCGCAGCAGTTGGAGCAGCGCGTCGACGTCGGCGTTCTCGAACGCCTTGGCGTAGCGGTCGAGCAGGACGCGGTTCTCGCCGTCCAGGGAGTCGCTGATGTCGTCCTCGGTGGGGGCGATCTGCTCCAGCTGCGCGCGGGCGCGCTGCAGCGCGCTGTTGACCGCGGCGGTGCTGGTGTCGAGCAGCTTGGCGACCTCGGCGGCCCGCCAGGCCAGCACGTCCCGCAGGATCAGCACCACCCGCTGCTTGGGCGGGAGTTGCTGGAGGGCCACGATCAGCGCCAGCCGTACGCTGCCGCGCGAGGCGACCACGGCGGCCGGGTCGACGGGCAGGTCCGGGATCGGCTGGACCCAGGGGACCTCCAGGCCGGCCGGGTTGAGCGGGCCGGTCGGGTCGTCGCTCGCGGTGCTCAGGCCGGCCGGCACGAAGCGGCGGCTGTGGTGTTCCAGGGCGGTGAGGCAGGCGCTGGTGGCGATCCGGTAGAGCCAGAAGCGCAGCGAGGAGCGGCCCTCGAAGCCGTCGTAGGCACGCCAGGCGCGCAGATACGTCTCCTGGACCAGGTCCTCGGCGTCATGGACCGAGCCGAGCATGCGATAGCAGTGCGCCAGCAGTTCGGGGCGGAACTGTGCGGCCCGCCGCACAAAGGCGTCAGCCGGCATCTCCGTCTCGGCCTCCTCGACAGGTCGCTGGCCACTCAACGTGTTCACCAGTACTCCCCCAAGGTCAGTGTGAAGCACCTCCACCTAATTAAGACCGGCCGCGGCCGGGAAACTCATCGCTGACCGCCGCCCGGTTTCCGCGGGACGCGGAGAGAGGGCCCCATGGACACCCCAGGACACCCCGGGACACCC